>WTJI01000012.1:0-18154 GCA_011524905.1 Flavobacteriales bacterium | reverse complement strand
AAAGAATGAGTTTATTCTTCATTTTATATTCACATATGATTTATGTAATTTGGGTTTGTGACCAAAAGAGAAGCAAGAAAACAGTATCAAAGCCTTAGAACTGGACTTACTCAAACTCAAAGAAAAGGGTATAGTGTTGCGATTGGCAATCGAATTATGTCAATTATTGATGATAAAATGCAGCACATTCATGTTTATGTTTCAATAGTGGCAAAGTCTGAAGTTGACACTTTACCATTGGTTGATCGATTGTGGGAAAATAGGAAAAAAGTGTTTGCGCCCAAAGTGAGTGCATCTATCTCTATGACACATCACATATGGACCCCTGGCACAGATTTCACTACCAATAAATGGGGCATTCCCGAACCTGAAGGCGAAACGATTCATCCAACTGATTTAGATGTGGTTGTTGTTCCTCTTTTGGCCATTGATCAAAAAGGACACCGAGTAGGCTATGGGAAAGGTTTTTATGATCGTTTTTTGGCACAATGCAGGGCCGATGTATTTACTATAGGAGTAGGCTTTTTCCCACCTCTAACAGCTATTGCGGGTATTGATTCTTATGATGTCGCTTTGGATGCTTATGTAACCCAAGATCAGACTTGGATTTTTTCACCTTGAGGGGGAAAAATTTTCTTGTTGAAGATCAAAAGGAGCATGACACCAATCGTAATCCATGAATCAGCAGCATTAAAAATATATTCAAAGAACAAATAGCGTTCTCCACCTATCCAAGGCAGCCATTCAGGCCAAGTCCACTCAACCAATGGGAACTGCAGCATATCAACCACATGGCCAAAAAATAGGGGGGCATAGCCCGAACCAGAAGCCCAGTTGGCCACCTGTCCGTAACTACTAGTAAACCAAACTCCGTAAAAGACAGAGTCTACAATGTTGCCAAGGGCACCGGCAAAAATCAAACTTAATGCATAAGGTAATACAGTATTGTTTTTTTGTCGCAAGCTGTCCCACAACCAGTAGCCTAGCCCTATAATGGCCAGCAGGCGGAAAGAAGTCAACAATAATTTTGCCGTTTTCTCTGATAAAAAGGGGAGAATGGTATCCAGTCGTGTACCCATTGCCATGCCTTTATTTTCTACAAAGAGCAGTTTAAAAAAGCCCCAATCTACAATAGCATCCTGCCCGTACAAAGTTAGTGGATAATTGAGCTTTATATATATTTTGACCCATTGGTCAATAAGCAGAAGGACACCGATAAATAGGATGGCAGTTAGTCCATTTAAGGGGCGGAATGAAAGCTTGATCATGGGCTAATATTGTATTCAAAAATAAGCATATCATTCTGAAATACAACTGATGGATCCAGAACGGGTGATTATCTCAAAACGGTGCTCTGTTTTACTGGTACTACAGCTGAGGGTTTGACTTACAGTTGTCACTTTCATTTGCTTAGGATAAATAAGGGTAGTAGCAGACCGGGTAAGTAAACGTCCATCCGTTTGTGAAAGGGTCAACAAGCAGTTGCCCTCCTCCATTTGGATTTGAATCTGCTCAAATTGTCCATCAACGGTTAGTTGGCCACTTTTCATCTGAAGATCGATTTCTAAATGTGTAGGAAGAAGCATTCGAAGGCGACTAGCAACAATTTTATGTGCGGCTAACTTATCTTGTCTTTTTTGGAATAGCGGGTTTCGATACTCATTTAGACCAAGCGTAAGGCCGTTTAGATTGGCTCGAATTCCCATTTGGTCTTGATATTCTCCTTCAGATTGATAGCTAAGTTCAATTGTGTTTTTGGCGTGAGATTGTAATTGCAACTGACCACAGAAGGGTACATTCAGGGTAACCAATTGTAAATCAGTAGCAGACCAAGCATATTGGCGGGAGGACTGCGCTGTTAAAGAAACAGATAACAGTCCCAAAAAAATAAAAAACGCCTTATTTATTTTGAATATTTTTGGCTTCAATGCTGAGCGTAGCGTGTGGCACCAACAACAGTCGCTGCTTGTTGATCAACTTACCTGTAACCCGGCAAATTCCATAGGTTTTATTTTCAATTCGGACCAGTGCATTTTTCAAATCCCGAATAAATTTTTCTTGGCGTATCGCCAATTGGGTGTTGGCCTCTTTGGACATGGTTTCCGAACCTTCTTCAAAAGCTTTAAATGTTGGAGCCGTGTCTTCTGTTCCGTTGTTTCCGTCGTTCATGTAGGAACTTTTAAGCAGTTCAAGATCGGCTCTGGCTTTTTCTATTTTTTCTTCGATAAGCACCCTGAACTCGGCTAAATCGGCATCAGAATAACGTGTTTTCTCTGTTTTTCTCATGACTATAATTTGTTTAAAACGATAGTGGTTTCTATGGTGTCAAAAGCAAGGATTTGCCCATCAGAGAGCGTAGGAACAAAATCAAGAGTATCACTGAGGGTTTCTTCCATAACGTATGCTTTGTTGGCTTCTACTGCTTTTTCTAATAGGTCATGCTGTACAACTTGAACAGCAATCTTGTCGGTGACTTCAAGTCCCGCATCTTTTCGGAGGTTTTGAATACGATTGACCAATTCCCTAGAAATACCTTCATCGATGAGTGATTGGTTGAGCGTGATATCTAAAGCTACTGTCATTCCATTGCCAGTTGCAATCAACCAACCTTCAATGTCTTTGGTCGTAATCTCAATATCCGAGCGTTCTAAAGTACTATTTTTTTCATTGATTATTATATCGAGTTTACCTTGTTCTTCGATAGTTTTAATTTGTGTGTCAGTCAAATTTTTGATTGCCTTAGTGACCAATTGCATCTCTTTTCCAAATCTTGGGCCTAGGGTTTTAAAATTGGGTTTGATTTCCTTTACCAGTACAGCAGAGGCATCGTCCAATAATTCCAATTCTTTGACATTGATTTCAGATTTGATTTGGTCTGCAACGGCTAATAATGCTTTTCTCTCTGTTTCATTTTTGACAGGGATCATCAATTTTTGTAAGGGTTGACGTACTTTGATTTGTTCTTTTTTTCTCAAGGAAAGTCCCAGTGAAACAATCAATCGGGCTTGATTGATTTGCATTTCCAAAGCCGTGTCAATCCAAGAGGTATTGACTTTTGGGAATTCGCTTAGGTGGACCGAGTCATGACTTTCTGATTTCGTATTGGCAATCAGGTCTTGGTACAAGTGGTCCGAGTAGAAAGGAGCAATAGGCGCCATAAGCTTGGCCACGGTCAATAAACATTCGTACAGTGTTTGATAAGCAGCGATTTTATCTGTTCCATAGTCCCCTTTCCAAAAACGACGTCGGTTAAGCCGAACATACCAGTTGCTCAATTTTTCTTGAACAAATTCTGAAATGGCTCTTGCTGCTTTAGTAGGCTCATAGTCATCATAGGCTGAATCAACTTGACCTATCAGCGTATTCAATTCAGATAATATCCATCGATCCAATTCTGTTCGTTCTGTCGGAGGAAGATAGGCTTGTTCGAATTGGAATCCATCAAGATTACTATACAAGCTAAAAAAGGAATAAGTGTTGTAGAGTGTGCCAAAAAACTTTCGCTGTACTTCTTGAATCCCTTCGAGGTCAAATTTTAGATTGTCCCAAGGATTGGCATTCGCAATCATATACCATCGAGTTGCATCGGGGCCATACTTTTCAATGGTTTCAAAAGGATCGGTTGCATTACCCAATCTTTTGGACATTTTCTGACCATTTTTATCTAGGACGAGCCCATTGGAAACAACATTTTTGTAGGCGACTTGATCGAAAACAAGACAGCCAATAGCATGGAGGGTGTAAAACCAACCTCGCGTTTGGTCGACACCTTCTGCGATGTAATCGGCAGGGAAAGCAGTTGCTTGATCGATTTTTTCTTTATTTTCAAATGGATAATGCCATTGTGCATAGGGCATCGCACCTGAATCAAACCACACATCGATAAGGTCATTTTCCCGTACCAACGGGGTTTGCCCATCTTCAGCTACTAGCGTTATTTGATCAACGGTATTTTTGTGTAGGTCGATTGTATCATAGTTGGCTTGGGAATAATCACCTCGTTTAAATGCTTTAAATGGATTTTCCTTTTGTACACCAGCGGCCATTGCTTTTTCTATTTCTTGGACTAACATATCCATTGAGCCGATGACTTTTTGTTGACGCCCATCTTCCGATCGCCAAATGGGGAGCGGAATGCCCCAAAAACGCGAACGGGAAAGGTTCCAGTCATTGGCATTTTTAAGCCAGTTGCCAAATCGGCCTTCTCCAGTTGCTCTGGGCTTCCAATTGATTTGCTGATTGAGTTCGACCATGCGCTCGCGAACAGCAGTCATTTTCACAAACCACGAATCAAGGGGATAGTATAAAATGGGCTTGTCGGTTCGCCAACAGTTGGGGTAAGAGTGTACATATTTTTCTACTAAAAAGGCACGGTTTTGTTCTTTGAGTCGAATGGCAATCTCAACATCTACAGATTTGTCTGGAGCCTGTCCTTCTGGATAATATTCGTTTTTTACATACTTGCCCCCAAGAGATTTGAGTTCAGGGCGGAATTTTCCTTGCAAATCGACCAAAGGAACTTTGTTGCCATTTTCGTCAGTTACACGTAGTGGAGGGACGGGAGGAATGGCCTCGCTTGCCGCTTTGGCATCATCAGCCCCAAAAGTTGGAGCGGTATGAACAATGCCTGTACCATCTTGAGTAGTGACAAAATCCCCTGCAATTACTCGAAATGCATCTTCAGCATTCTCACTAGGTTTTGGAGCGTCTCCCCACAATTGGTGGTAGCGAATCCCAATCAGTGCTTCGCCCTGTATTTGTGTTTCTACCCAATATGGAATTTGTTTTTGTGAGTTATCGTAGGATTCTAATTCTGATTGAGTTGCGACAGCATTGTATATTTTTCCAAACAATTTGCCCACCAAAGCTTCGGCTAATAATACCCGAATAGGTAAATGAGTGTATTGATTATAAGTCTGAATGATAGTGTAGGTAATTTTCTTTCCAACTGTAAGGGCGGTATTAGAGGGTAGGGTCCAAGGTGTGGTTGTCCAAGCCAGTATAAAAAGGTCTGAGTCCGACTGAAGAGCAGCAGGAAGACTTTCTTTATGGGTTTGGAACATGGCCGTAACAGTGGTGTCGGTTACGTCTCTATAGGTGCCAGGCTGATTGAGTTCGTGTGAACTGAGACCGGTTCCAGCTTTAGGAGAATAGGGCTGAATCGTATAGCCTTTGTACAATAAACCCTTGTCGTGAATTTGTTTGAGAAGCCACCAAACACTTTCAATATATTTAGACTCGTAGGTGATGTAGGGATCATCCATATCTACCCAATATCCCATTTGAGTTGTAAGTCGGTGCCAAACATCGGTATAACGCATAACAGCTTTTTTACAAGCAACATTATATTCTGCTACGCTGATGGATTTTCCAATTTCATCTTTGGTGATGCCTAGTTCTTTTTCAACCCCGAGTTCAACAGGCAGGCCATGGGTGTCCCAACCTGCTTTTCGTTTTACTTGAAAGCCTTTTTGAGTTTTGTAGCGGCAAAAAATATCTTTGATGGATCTTGCCATAACATGATGAATTCCAGGCATACCATTGGCTGAAGGTGGACCTTCATAAAAAACGAAAGGCGGATGCCCCTCTCGGCTGCTCACGCTTTTTTCAAAGATATTCTCGGCTTCCCAATAGTCTCGAATAGTATCGGCTAGGGCAGGGAGGTTTAATTGCTTGTATTCCTTAAATGCCATGATTTAGACGCTTTTCGCTCGCCTGCGAAAATAATCAATTTCAATAAGAAAAGTACCATATGGGCAGGGGACTACAAATCTACTTGAATACCGAAACGAAAACTTCTCCCTGGGGCAGATATCCCCGAAGCAAAAGTTCTGTAATGAATGTCGAAAATATTTTCAACACCTAGCTTCAGCCGGACTTGCTCACTCCAGCCATAGTTAGCCAGAACAGAAAAATCGTTCCACGCAGGTGACCCAGCAAATTGATCGATAAGCGCAACAGCGTTAGGGTTGATCAAAGGGGTTTCTTCTAAGCCGTCTTCACCACCAAAACTGTAGGTGCTTGGATCCTTGGCATCGCTAAATTGTAAGCTGCCACGTATTTGCCATCGATTTTTTTGAAAAGCCAGTTGGAGTGATCCAAATAATGGAGCAATTGATGGCATAGGACCATAGCGATCATGGATATCTGACCCCGTATAAGTGAGATTTCCATGGATAGACCAGTAGGGATTTGGTTTGATTGACGCGTCTATAGCCGACCCATAAACCCATCGATTTCCCAAATTTTTGTTGGCAACTGTGGGCAATTCTTCCCCGTCATACAAAATGGTGTTTTCATCTTCAGTAGTGGTATCGGAGAAAACAATATAATTTGAACGAACGATATGACGTGAAACCAGAGTGATGTAGTTTCTGAGCGCTAGGTTGATTTTCTTGTCATTACTTTCATAGCGAAAACCCAAATCAAAATTATAGGCATATTCGGGTTTTAAGAAGGCGTTGGGTACGACCAAAAAGCCACTATTTTCTCTTATTTTTCCTATATCATCCACATTAGGAGCTTTAAATCCATTGGATAGTAAAAGATTCCATTGCCAGTTTTTAGAGGGTTTGTGTACAACGGAAAGTGTCCAAGTTAGGGCTTCCGGTTCGAGAGAAACTTCGCTGAGTAAACTATCGATTAGTGCCATTTCTTTCCAACGCGCATAGAGAAAGTATTTGGTCAGGCGATAACCTAGATTAAAGGTCCACGCAGGAGCATATTTCCAAATCCAATTCCCATACAGCGCATAGGTTTGGGTTTGACTACCATCAGAAGGATAACGGCTAGGAATGGTTAATGGCAAACCCAATTGGGCGATTGAATTTCCGTTTGTGATTAGATCTTGCGCATATCCTCTTGAATAAACATGATTGTAGACACCTTCAAAGCCATAATTTATGTGGTGTTTTTTATTGATTTGAGTACTGAAATCTCCATTGATACTTAGGGCATCGACGGTTTCTTCTTGAGCAGTACGGGTCAAACTACCAAACCGTCTTTTATTGCGTGACTCCATCACATTTTGGTAAGCCAGGGTTAGGGTTCCTCTTTGTAGTGCTGCTTTTTCAGGGAATATTTTATACTGTGAAGACAACAAAAGCCTTTGCTGTGGTCCATAGTACCATTCACTAAATCGCAGTTGGCCGTTGCGTAATTCATTGAGTTTATCAAATCGATTGATATCGGAGGAGGTAGAGAATTGAAAATTTAAGAGTAATTGTTTTTTTTGAGGCAATTGAAACAATATCTTTTGAAGTAAATCATATTGCGTGTAGCCAGTATTTTTTTGAATATTGGGATCTGGATTGGGTGTTGATTCGGCTTTGAAAAAATCTCTCGTATTTTCAGAATAGAGATTACTGAGACCCCAGTCAGCATAGCCGTGTATTCTTCTTTGTCCCATTTTAATATCGCCAAATTGAGAAAAACTGATACTGGTATAACTCCCCCATTTTTTATTGCTGATTTCTGCTGAGGCGTGATACAATCCAGTTTGGTTTGCCGAATTGAACTCGCTGGACATTCGCCCTTTAACTTTTTTTTCAGCATTGAGAACGGGAGTCTTAGTATAGTAATGGATGACCCCACCCAGGGCATCAGAACCATAGCCAACAGAAGACGACCCAAACATGACCTCTACTCTTTCGATGGTGTTTGGATCTAGAGTTATAGCGTTTTGAAGATGCCCAGATCGGTAGATGGCATTGTTCATACGCACACCGTCGACGACCAATAGAACCCTGTTGGCTTCAAAACCACGTAAAACCGGACTTCCACCACCACCCTGAGATTTCTGAATCCTTACGCCAGGGGTTAGCGTTAGCAAATCTGCCCCAGTACCCATCGGATTTTTACGAATGGTTTCAGCACTTATAACAGCAACTTTTTCAGCAATTTCGTTACGATTGCTTTGTGAACGTGCTACGGATAGGATGACTTCATTTAAGTTTTGTGTTTCGGGTTGTAGCGCGATCTGGAAACTGTCTTTATCTGAATCGAAAACAAATTGTTGGCTTTGATAGCCGAAATATTGAATTGTGATGGTTTCTTGTGGTTTGAACATGCCTAAAGCTGCTCTACCGTCAGCGTCTGTAAGGGTTGACCTCCCTTGGTCAGTAGAAAAAAGAACGACATTTTCAAGGGGCTCTCCATTTTCTTCATCCACAACCTGCAACTGTTGGCCCATTGCTGAGTGCCAGCAGCAAATGAGGAGTAAAATACCGCTAAAAAACTTCAAACACTTCATGCAACACGGGCAATGACTTTGGCAAATAGAACCCTTGTAAATGGAACGAAAAATACAGTAAAATCGTATCTAAGATTTCGGTCCTTTGCTGTTTGGTCATTTTGATTTGCATTGCCTTATCAAAATTCGTGCCTAAAATTTTCTTAAAAATTGATAAAGTTTGTCCTTCAAGCCCTTTCCCTTTTGGTGTAAAGAAAGTAAAACAGCCTGCTTCAACGTCAAAATAGTCTGCGGTCATATCACTCGTATTGGGATAAAACCCAAGAAACTTGGTTAGGTCAAGTAAAAACTTGATATGGAAGTTGGCCAATTGATCCAAAGCATCCAATCCGCCAAGTGTGGTTTTTAAATAGGTAAATAGGGGGGTGTTTTGCTCGCTTTCTCCTTTCAGGATATTGGCAAGAAGCTCACATAAAAACAGTTGCAATGCACTTTTAACTTCCTCACCCGCTTGGTGGAGTGGACTGTAAAGAACATTACACTCTTTAATATAGCCCAGTTGATCTGGATTTTTGTCTGACACAACAGCCGATAAATGAGTCAATGGTTGAAAGTAAGAGGCTTTGATCTTCCCCTTTTTATTGGCCAAAATGCCTTTCAAAAGGTAGGATCTATAGCCCAATTCTTGGGTAAATAAATGAGCAATTAGGCTGCTGTCTCTGTACTTGAGACTTCCAATAACAATCGCATCAGTTGTGACCACTTGGTTGTAGTGAATTAGACCACTCCTTGGGCCAACATCGCATCTGCAACTTTTACAAAGCCAGCAATATTGGCACCTTTGACGTAATTAATATGATTTTCCCCTGCACCATAATGCAAACAAGACGTATGAATATCCGCCATAATCTCTTTGAGTTTATCATCGACTTGTTTACGTGTCCAACTATATCGAAGCGAATTTTGAGCCATTTCTAATCCTGAAACAGCAACTCCCCCTGCATTTGAGGCTTTTCCAGGCGCATATAATACATTGTTGCTTTGAAAATGGGCAATCGCTTCAGGGGTACAGGGCATATTGGCACCTTCTCCAACGGCTTGACAACCATTTGCGACTAATTTTTTGGCATCTGAAATGTCGAGTTCATTTTGTGTGGCACACGGCAAAGCGATATCACCAGCGACTTCCCAAACTTTTTTGTTCGGAAAAAATGCGGCTTTGGGATATTTTTCAAGGTAAATATGCAGGCGTTTGCGCTCTACATTTTTTAGGTGCATGATGTGAGCAAGTTTTTCTTCGTTTAGACCTTCTGCATCGTATAAGTAGCCCGAAGAATCGGAAAGCGTAAGAACTTTAGCGCCGAGTTGTATACACTTTTCAGCTGCAAATTGAGCAACATTTCCAGAACCCGATATAACTACTGTTTTGTCTTTTATCGACTCGTTGTGGTGGTTGAGCATGTTTTCTGTAAAATACACCACGCCATAACCTGTAGCTTCTGGACGTATCAGCGAGCCGCCCCAGCTAACTCCTTTCCCTGTCAAAACCCCCGTAAACTCATTTTTCAGCCTTTTGTATTGCCCGAAAAGGTAACCAATTTCACGGCTACCCACTCCAATGTCTCCTGCTGGTATATCTCGATTGGGGCCAATATGGCGGAACAATTCAGTCATAAAACTTTGACAAAATCGCATCACTTCTGTATCGGATTTTCCTTTGGGGTCAAAATCAGAGCCACCCTTTCCCCCACCCATAGGTAGGGTAGTCAAACTATTTTTAAAGATTTGCTCAAATGCTAAGAATTTGAGCACACTCAGATTTACTGATGGATGAAAACGAAGCCCACCTTTGTATGGTCCTATAGCAGAATTCATCTCTATCCGATATCCTCGGTTGACTTGTATTTTTTCTTGGTCGTCGATCCATGCAACCCTAAAAGAAACTACACGTTCGGGTTCTACCATTCGCAACAAAATATTTTGACCGTAATAGATATCGTGCTGAACAATATAAGGGAGCACCGTTTCGGCTACTTCGGTGACAGCTTGTAAAAACTCAGGTTCGTTTTGATTACGGCTTTCTACTTGTGCCAAAAAATCATTAATTATTTTTTCCATACGATTAAATGAATAAAAATATGTCTACTGTAAAGTTAGCTAAAAAGATAGCGTACAATATCTTCAATTTTAGAAAAAGACAACCACTCAAGACCAGCTGGCTGATGCGTGATTTGTTTATGTGGAGCTGTAATTATGGTTTCAAAGCCTAATCTAGCAGCTTCCTGCATCCGTTGTTCTACTTTGGGAACAGGTCGTATTTCGCCAGACAGCCCAACTTCTCCGGCTAGGGCTATTTTTTTGGTGATGGGAATGTCGTGATGGCTAGAGAGAATAGCAGCAACCAATGCCAAGTCCATGGCGGGGTCGTCCATTTGAATCCCTCCAGTGAGGTTTATAAATACATCTTTACTACCCAAGGCAAAACCTGCTCTTTTTTCAAGCACTGCAAGTAGCATGTTGAGTCGTTTGGTATTAAATCCAGTACTGCTGCGCTGCGGGGTACCATAGACTGCCGTGCTGACAAGTGCTTGTATTTCAACCAACAAGGGTCTGATTCCCTCGATAGCAGCGGCAATAGATTGCCCAGAAAGCATTTGTTGGCTTTCTGAAAGGAGCAGTCGACTAGGATTGGTCACGGGTCGAAGTCCATGGGGCTGCATTTCATAAATTCCAATTTCGGAAGTCGCTCCAAAGCGGTTTTTTTGCGCCCGTAATATCCGGTACATATGGTGGCGATCGCCTTCAAATTGAAGTACTGTGTCTACCATGTGTTCTAAGATTTTAGGTCCTGCGATACTGCCTTCTTTATTGATGTGTCCAACAAGTAAAACGGGTGTATTTGATGCCTTGGCGAATTGAATAAGCTCAGCGGTGCATTCTCTAATTTGCGTTATCGATCCAGGGCTACTATCGATTCGATCAGTTTGTAGGGTTTGTATGGAATCGATAATCACTACCTCTGGGGTAATTTTTTTAATTTGCTGGAAAATCTTTTTGGTGTGGGTCTCGCTTTGAACATAGCAACTCTGATTTTGCTGGTTCATCCGGTCCGCTCGCAGTTTGATTTGTTTTTGGCTTTCCTCCCCCGAAACATATAACACCTTTTGTTGTGTAGCCAGCGCCAGCTGAAGTAAAAGTGTTGATTTACCGATCCCAGGTTCGCCACCTACCAAGATGACAGCACCTGGCACCATACCACCGCCTAAAACTCTGTTAAGTTCTTCGTCTTTGGTGTCAATACGGATTTCTTTGTCTGTGTCAATTTCTTGTAAAAGCTGTGCTTTCACAGCGTTTGATTGCCTGGATTGTTGCCAACTTTTTGGCACTTCTTTTTCCACAATTTCCTCTACCAAAGTATTCCAGGCTTTGCAGGCATGACACTGGCCTTGCCATTGTGTGTGTTGGGTACCACAGCTTTGACAGAAAAAAGAAGTTTTTGATTGGGCCATCGCCAGAATCGGTTGCTATGATTTCGAGTTGACTAAAGGTAGTGCAAAAAAAGAGATGGCGCCAAATACGACAATCATCAGGGTTTGTGAAGACCACATAATCCAACCAAAAGCCAAACCTGTTTCTTGAGTGATTCCAAAGCCACCCAAGACCAACGCCACAGTGTAGGGATAAATTCCAATGCCGCCATTGGTAGCGCTGATAGCCAATCCACCAGCCACAAATGCAGGTATGACCATCGCCCAAGTCATATTATGGGTGTCAGGGAGGGCCCACTTGATAACATAAAACATGGCTAGATACATGATCCAGATAAAAAGAGTATGTGCAATAAACCAGCCCTTTTTTTCCATTGTTTTTAGTGTAGCAATGCCTTCATAAAAACCACTGATAATTTTTTTTATTTTTAGCGCGAAAAGGTGTTGACTTTGCCATACAAGTCGACGTAGCAGTAAAAAAGTGAATAATGCGATAAGACCCAATACAAGAAGATACAATGGGTTGAATTGGTCTAGCCCAAGGAGTTGCCAGATCAACTCGAATTGTAAAAATAGGGACAGCGCAATAAACGACAGCAAAAGCAACAGATCAATGGCACGCTCAGCAACTACAGTCCCAAAGACTTTTTCAAAAGTAAATTTTTCATAATTGGAAAGAGCGGTGGCGCGAAGGATTTCCCCTGACCTGGGGATTCCTAAATTGGCCAGATAAGCAACCATAACCGTGAAAAGCGAATTGATCAACCGGGGTTGGTACCCCAATGGGTTCAAGAGGTATTGCCAGCGATACGCTCTAGAAAAATGACTTAGAATGGCGAAAAATACGGATAAAAACACAAAGCGGTAGTCTGCGTTTTGGATAGAAGTTATGATTTTATGACGTTCTTCGGCTGTGGTTGACTGGTAGGAAAGGTAGATGAATAAAAGTCCTATAGATAGGGGCAAGACTGTTTTGAGAAGTCTACTTAAATGTTTCAAACCAGCTTGTTGGTGGATTCGTCTGGAAATATGAAAGCTGGCGAGAATGATTTTGCAGCTTCTATATCCATGTGCGCATAGGCAATGATGATGACTACATCACCTTTTTGTACTTTTCGAGCAGCAGGACCGTTGAGCGTAATTTCTCCGCTTCCTCTTTGTCCCTCAATAATATAAGTTTCAAGTCGTTCGCCATTGTTGATATTGACCACCTGTACTTTTTCTCCAACAAGAAGATTGGCCGCTTCGATCAAGTCCGGATCGATGGTAATGCTTCCTATGTAGTGGAGATCGGCGTGGGTAACTGTTACCCTATGAATCTTAGATTTTACGACTTCTACAAGCATGGCTGCAAAGGTATTTAAAATATTCAAAAAGCGAGGTTGTCAATCAAGCGAATATCACCCAGTTTCACCGCGATGAAAGCCCGTATTTTTTGCTGTTTTATATCTTCTGCTAGCGTTAGCGTCTGTTCATTGCAAATGGCAAAATAGTCGAGTTCCATATGGGGGTCTAATTCAAATAAATTAGAAACATATTCATTTGCCTGGTGGAGGTTTTGGTTTTGAAAAATTTCTTTGGCTTGGCAGAGTGCCTTGTATAACACAGAGGCCTTTGCGCGTTGTGCGCTAGTAAGCCTTTGGTTGCGTGAACTCATGGCGAGTCCGTCCTCTTCTCGTACAATAGGACAGCCGATAACACGGATGGATAAGTTTGCTTGAGCCACTATTTTTTTGATGATAAGTAGTTGCTGAAAATCCTTTTCCCCAAAATAAGCAGTGTTGGGTTGCACAATGCGGAATAATCTTTCGACCACTGTGGCTACACCCTGGAAGTGTCCTTTTCTACTGGCACCTTCCATTTTTTGATCTAGACCATCAAAGAAATAGTTATCACTGCTCACTTGATCGCCATAAATTTCCTCGATTGAAGGGGCAAAAACGAGTGTTTGAGGATTTATTTTTTCAATGATATGTAAGTCTTGTGCCAGTTGCTGGGGGTATTTTTGAAGATCAGTAGCTTGGTCAAATTGAGTGGGGTTAACAAAAATACTAACTACGACTAGATTGTTTTCATGGGTTGCCTTTTGAATAAGCGAAGTATGTCCAGCGTGAAGAGCACCCATTGTTGGCACAAAACCAATCGTTCCAGAAGAATTGAGAAGGGTTTGTTGTAGCGCTACTCGCTTTTTAAAAAGCTGCATATGCAAAGGATATAGGCTTGCAAAATAGAGAATATTTCCATTACTGAGTGAATTTTCGTACTTTTGCAGGACCAAAATTCATAAGAACTTATGAAAGACAAAAGGGTTCTGATTATTTCTTCGGAAGTTGTTCCCTATCTTCCGCAAACTGAACAAGCAGTTAATGCTTTTATGATACCCAAAAGTGTCAATGAAAGCGGTGGTCAGACACGTATATTTATTCCAAGGTATGGTTTGATCAATGAGAGACGTCATCAACTTCATGAGGTCATCCGACTGTCAGGCATGAACCTGGTAATCAACGACATGGACACCCCCCTAATTATTAAGGTAGCCTCCATTCCCAAAGAGCGAATGCAGGTTTATTTTATTGACAATGAAGAATATTTCAAACGGAAAGCAGCCCTCAGAAATGATAATGGTGAACTGTTTGAAGACAATGATGAGAGAATGTTGTTTTTTACCAAAGGCGTTATCGAAACGGTTAAGAAATTAAATTGGTCGCCCGATATTATTCATCTTCACGGATGGTTTACGTCACTTTTCCCGCTTTATTTGAAAACGTATTACAAAGACGAGCCATTGTTTGAAAACAGTAAGATCGTAAGTTCTGTTTACCCCCAGGAGTTTGAAGGGGCATTGGCAGGGGATTTGCATAAAAAAGTTGCCTTTGATCAAGTAACTTCAACAGTTATAGAAGCCCTTAAAAAACCGACTTATGAGCAGTTGTTGACTTTTAATTCAAGTTATTCAGATGGTTTTGTTTTAGCAGGAGAAGCACTGCCTAAAGGTGTTCTTAAGGCAATTGACTCTTCTGGAAAACCCGTACTTTCCTACAAAGTTTCTCAAGATGCAGGAGCGGTTGTAGATTTTTATACAGAAAAAATACTGCCCTAACTACATGCAACCCAATCGTATCGCTAGCCTCGGAAGTCTTGTGCTAATCGTTTTTTTATCGATTATTGGATGTGACAAAGAGTTTCATAACGTCGGAATTGACTTGTTTGAAAATTATGGTTTTCAGACCCAATCTGAGACCTACCCAGTGTTTGTGTACCAAGAGGCCTTGGAAAAAGTACAGACAGACGGTTTGCCTCTGGGCCAATTAGGCCGTTATCATCACCCAGTATTTGGTAAAACCACAGCGCATTTCACGAGCCAGCTCTCAATTAACCCCAGCCCAATATTTGGCAACTACAGCCAGGCAAACGAAGACGAAGGGGATTCTGACGTTCCCTACATGATTCCTGAAAACGAAACGGTAAAGTCAGTCTATCTGGAGATCCCGTTTTTTAATAACCAAAACGATAGTGACCAAGATGGCGTCATAGATCGTTTTGACATTGACCCTGATGATCCCCAAAGTGATACTGACGGAGATGGTGTTGCTGATTTAATTGAGACACAGTCTGGATTAAATCCTCTGGCGGAGGATACTGATCAGGATGGTATTGCCGATGATGAAGATACAGATAACAGTTCTTATGACCCCGAAAATAAAGTATATGAGATAGATTCATTATTTGGTAATCCCAATGCATCATTTACTTTGAAAGTTCAAGAGCTAACTTATTATTTAAGTCCACTCGACCCAAACAACAATTTTGCAACACTTAAGCCCTACTATAATGATACGGACTTTGAAAGCCAAGGATTTGTGGGGGCGACCTTATTCGAGGATCAAATAACCTTGAATTTTGATGAAATTCGATTTAATTTTACAGAAGATGATCCCGAAACGGAGGTCGATGAAACAACCTTGGTAGGAGAGCGACTCAGCCCAAGAATTCGAGTTCCCCTAGATGCCGCTTTTTTTCAAGAAAATTTGATTGACCTAGAAGGGTCTGAATCTTTGAGAAACTTAAATAATTTCCAAACACACTTTAAAGGAATTATCATTGATGCTTACGATTTTTCTGATGATCTAATGATGCTCTTAGATGTTGAAAATGCTGTTATAAAAGTCAGTTATGATCTGGATTTTTACAATGATGCGGGCACAACGGAAGATTTAACCGATGATTATGTCACTCAGGTCGAAGAAACCTTTAATATTGTTTTGGATGGTGTGACCTATAGCACTGTTGTCCATGAAAAAGCCCATGGCCAAACAGCTACTTTGGTTACTAATGAAATTTCTGAAAAGATCATTATCAAAGGGGGGCAGTATTTAGCGAATGTTTCCCTTTTTGGAGACACTCAAAGCGAACAACGTGAAGCCATTCTATCAATCAAAGAGGATCGCAGACTTGTGAGTGAAGCCAATCTTAGGTTTTATGTTTCTGATTTGTATGTTACCAATCCAAGCCTCTATCTGCCTGAGCGACTGTATTTATACTTGAGTCCCTCGGGCGAACCCATTCCCGATTATTCGGTTGACAACACTATTGGGATTGGAGTAACCAATGGAGATAAATATGTGTTTGGTGGTCTATTACAATACACAGACGCAGGTATTCCATCACATTATGAATTTACAATTACAGAAAATATTAATACCCTCCTCAATAAAATAACACTGATAGATGGTGAACTCGCACTTTCAGATTACGATAATTTATCTTTGGCCTTAGTTTTGGGGGCATCTACCGAGGAAGTTCGTTTACGCCAAGCTTTTCTTAGCGAAGGGCGTGGGGCCATAAAAGTACCGACAACAAGTACCCTCAATCCTTTTGGGGTTGAGCTTTGGGGTAATGCAGCAGAGTTACCAGCTGCAGAGCTTGAAATACTATACAATAATACGCGCTAGATAAGGGTTATGGAAAAAAAATTGGACATACTATTGCACAACAGAAAGATCTTCAATCGCTTTTTGAAAAATTTTACTTTGGAGCAGTTAAACACCATACCCGCGGGTTTCAACAATAATATATTTTGGAATATAGCTCATTGTTTGGTTACTCTGCAACGACTGGTGTATCACTATTCGGGTTTGCCAACTGTGGTGCCCCAAAAGTGGTTTGATGCTTACAATAAAGGGACTGCACCTGGCCCAGCTATTACTGATACCGATGTAGCTGAACTGTTAGAATTATTTCATGTGACACATGAACAATTGGTTAAAGACTATCAGGCTGGAGTTTTTAAGTCATATGATGTCTACACGACTTCAACTAAAATGGAGTTAACAAGTGTTGAGGATGCCATCACATTTTCATTATTCCATGAAGGGATTCATGTGGGCAGTATATTGGCATTGGCCAAACATGTTTAATTCCCTGCAATAGATTGCATGATCTGTGGTGCATGTTGGCGTGAATTTTCAATGAACCATTTATTCGTTTTTAAGCCACCACAAACAACCCCAGCGAGGTAAACGCCCTTCGTATTTGATTCCATAGTGTTTTGGTTATAAATTGGGGTTCGGTAAGCATCATTCTGAAATTGTACGCCTAAAGACTCCAACAGGGCGAAGTTGGGTTGATACCCAGTCATAGCCAAAACAAAATCATTGGGAAGGTGTAATGTTTTTTCTGGGGTTTTAATTCGAATGGCATCAGAACTAATGTCAATTACTTCTGATTCAAAGTGAGCTTGAATACTCCCTTCCTCAATACGGTTGATGATATCGGGTCTGGCCCAATATTTTACGTTTTCACCAATAGTTTTTTCCCGAATAATCATAGTGACACTTTTGGCTCCTTTACGAAAGGTTTCAAGTGCTGCATCAACAGCCGAATTGGCAGCGCCAATAATGGCAACGTCCATATTGAAATAGGGGTGTGGCTCTGAGTAATAGTGTCGTACTTTATCTAGTTCTTCCCCTGGAATATCTAGCATGTAGGGCGCATCATAGAAGCCTGTTGCTAATACGATATTTTTTGTATCGTAAGTACATTTATTGGTTTGAATCACAAAATGATGACTACCCACATGATTCAATGTCATAACTTCTTCGTAGAGATGGGTATGAAGCTGGTGATGTTGCGTTACGCGTCGATAATATTCTAGCGCCTCTGCGCGAGTTGGTTTGGGATTTTGAGAAATAAACGGGACATCGCCAATTTCCAAACGATCTGAGGTTGAGAAAAAAGTCATATTGAGAGGATAGTGGTAGAGCGAATTGACAAGTGTTCCTTTGTCAAGGATTAGGTAATCGAGTTGTTTCTTTTGTGCAGCTATCCCACAAGCCAAACCAATCGGTCCGGCCCCAATAATAATGACATCTTTCATGTCTGCGAAGCTACAAACAATCCTACAATATCTAAACTATAATAAAAACATATGTAAAAATTACTAAACATCAGAAAAAACTATATAATTAAATATAAT
>WTJI01000061.1 GCA_011524905.1 Flavobacteriales bacterium | reverse complement strand
TACCAAATCATAAACTTCATGGATGGAGGCACTTCGCAGGTCTCTATGCTGGCGAACACGTAGCCGCAACTGAATTTGTCATAGGAGCAACCTTTGTGGCTCTTGGAGCAAAAACAAAAGACATCTTATTAGGGCTACTCATAGGAAATCTTTTAGCCGTACTTAGTTGGACATTAATTACCTCACCAATTGCTGTTGAAACAAGACTAAGCCTGTATTCCTACTTGAATAAGATTGCTGGGAACACTATGTCAAAGCTTTATGACTGGGCAAATGTGATCATCTTCACCGTAATTTCTGCGGCAATGGTTACAGTATCGAGTTCAGCGGTTCGATTTGCCTTTAACATACCAGCACAATTGAACTGGTACCCCACTAATCTTTGGTTCGTTATTATAGTTCTACTGGTAGGCGTTGTGGTTGTGAGCGTTTCAATTTACGGTTTTGATGCCGTATCTAAGTTTTCCAATCTATGTGCTCCATGGCTTTTCACAATGTTCGTGAGTGGAGCTCTGGTTTTACTTCCTGCCCTATCCATCGATGTACTTGGCAGTACTATGCCAAATTCTTGGGATGAATTCTTGTCGATAGGAAATCAAAATATTTGGACCGGTTTAAACGCAGAAGGAGAACCAGGACTTGGACTATTAGAGGTCATAGGTTTTGCTTGGGCGGCTAATACAATCACTCATTTTGGTTTAATTGACATGGCCCTATTGAGGTTTGCTAAAAAGAAAGTTTACGGATTAGCAACTAGCACCGGAATGCTTTTCGGACACTATATAGCTTGGGTAAGTGCCGGTATAATGGGTGCGGGGACAGCGGTTATAGTGGGTAAATCAATTACTGAATTAGACCCCGGAGACGTAGCCTACTACGCATTGGGATGGTCCGGATTCATAATTGTCATAATCGCCGGATGGACCACAGCGATTACCAACCTTTATAGGGCAGGTTTGGCTGCACAGTCGGTTTTTACAAAGGTTAGTCGCGCAAGAATAACCACAATTGTTGGAGGCGTAATGGTAGTGGTCGCGTGTTTCCCCTTTGTATTCACTCAAATCTTACCTCTATTGACCTATGCAGGGCTTTTAGTTGTACCCGTTGGAGCAATTGTTTTTTCCGAGCACCAGATATTCCCGAGAATTGGATTAACTCGTTATTGGCTTTATTATCAAAAAAAAGAAAAGAGCATACCAGCTATTGCCTCGTGGATAATCGGATTAATATTCGGTTTCGGATTAAATGCTCTTGACGTTATTTCATTTTACTATCTGTTTCTACCTACTTGGGTGCTTACCATAGTTGTATACACCCTACTCAGCAGAGCGTATGGAGCTAAAAAGGCTTACCCTAAAGAAGAAGAGGCGTTAAAGCAGTGGGATGAAAAGGTGACTGAATATCAGGAAGAGCAGTACCAGAAAGAAGAACAGCAAAACAACCACAATGCTTCCTCTTATCAAAAGCCTCTTAACCTAATTGCATTATTATCCTTGGCAGTGACCTTGTTCTTGGCCTTTAAAACTTTCTTAGGAAGTTCTAATGTTGAAGAATATGAAAACAACAAGAATCTATTTTATAGCTATGCTTTAGCTTGTACTCTGATTTATTTCGTAGCTGCATATTTTGCTCAGCCAAAACAATCCAATCATGATTAGTCTCAACAGCACATCATTAAATGGGTTGCCTGATAGGGTAAAACATCCAAAGTACGATAGATCAACAGTAAAGCAAGGTATTGTTCATATTGGGGTTGGCGGTTTTCATAGAAGCCATCAAGCTTATTTTATCAACAAAATACTATCAGGCGGGGAAAATACTGAGTGGGGAATTTGCGGTATCGGTCTACGAGAAGCTGATCAAAAAATCTACGAGACCTTAAGTAATCAGGATGGTTTGTATAACTTAATTACTCGACATCCTAATAGTACTATAGAAACCGAAATTATTGGCTCGATAGTAAATTTCATCTGGGCCTACAGGGATCCTGAGGAGGCCTTGAAGAAATTATCTGACCCTGAAACAAAAATCGTCTCTCTTACCATTACTGAAGGAGGATATAATTTTGATTCAAGTACAGGAGAATTCAACCTTTCTCACCCGGATGTTAAACATGATTTCGAACAGAGGAACACACCCAAAACTGTTTTTGGATTTCTAACAGAAGCCGCTCGTCGTAGAATGAAAGCAGGACACCCTTCATTCACCGTTATGTCTTGTGACAATATTCAACACAATGGAGATGTGGCAAAAAAAATGTTCCTTTCCTTCGCAAAACATCAGGATTTAGAAGTTTACCACTGGATGTTAAACAATACTACTTTTCCCAATTCAATGGTGGATAGAATCACACCTATTACAACTGATGAGGACCTCAACTATTTACAGAATGAATATAGTATCATAGACAGGTGGCCTGTTAACTGCGAACCTTTCATACAATGGGTTTTAGAAGATAATTTTTCTTCAACTCGACCGCCATTAGAAAATGTCGGTGTACAACTCGTTGAAGACGTTAAGCCCTATGAAAAAATGAAACTTCGATTACTGAACGCAGGTCATTCTGTTTTGGGAATTCCCGGATCATTACACGGTCATCCAACTATAAATTCCTGCATGGAGGATCCTGTTTTTCGTACGTTTATGAGGAAATTCATGGATGTGGAGGCGACTCCAACTTTAGACCCAGTCCCAGGTGTTAAGCTATCCGAATACAAGGATTCATTAGAAGAACGTTTCGGAAATAGAAACATAAAAGATACCGTAGAACGAATCTGTTCTGAATCTTCAGCTAAACTGCCAAAGTTTCTATTCGAGACTATAACAGATAATCTTAAAAAAGAGGGCACAATCGAGATGGGATCTTTTATTGTAGCCTGTTGGTTTTACTATTATCACCAAGGTAAAAATGAGAAAGGCAAAGACCTCATTATTATTGATGAGTTATCAGAACAGTTGAGAAA
>WTJI01000045.1 GCA_011524905.1 Flavobacteriales bacterium | reverse complement strand
CCCTGACCCCTTGGGTGTAAACCAAGTGCTCTGAACCAACTGAGCTACGCGCCCTTATTAGGTGGGGCAAATATACATTATTTTGATTAACAGCCCTATTGTTGGTTTATTTTTTCTAATACTTCTCCTACCACAAATGTACTCCCTGTTACTACAATTAAATCACCCACTTTAGCCTGATTTTGGGCTTGCTGGAAAGCTTGCCAAACACTTGGAAAAGTGCGAAATTTAAGCTGTAGTGTAGTAGCTACTTTTTCCAGTTCCACCAAGGGTAAAGCCCTAAATAAGTCTGGTGCGCACAGAAAATAGTTCACCCCACTTGGGAGTGTTTGCAGCAATGGAATAATGTCTTTGTCTTTAACAAAGCCAAGCACTAAGTACAGATTGTCGTATGATTCTTTCTTAAGTGCTTGAGAAACGTACACAAAGCCTTCCTTGTTGTGACTCACATCGACAATAACTTTCGGTTGCTTTTGAATCTGCTGCCAACGGCCCAACAATTTGGTGTTTTGGCACACTGCTTTAAAACCATTGATAACCTGTTCAATATCAATTTGTATTTCATTGATCTGCTGCAAAGCACAATATGCTGTTTGGGCATTCTTGATTTGATACAAGCCGTCCATTCCAATGGTTGTCCAATCGACCGGTGCAGCGCTAGCGTCTGCAAAGTAAATTGGTGCATTTTCGGTTTGTGCTTTAAGCGTAAAAACAGAATGGGTGTCAGGGCGACTTTCTCCGATTACAACTGGCACACCAGCTTTGATAATCCCTGCTTTTTCCAAAGCTATAGCAGTATGGGTTGTTCCCAAGTATTGGGTGTGGTCTAAACCGATATTCGTAATTACTGACAAAATTGGGGTAACAACATTGGTAGCATCCAAACGCCCACCCATACCTACTTCGACAAAAACAAAATCTAAATTTTGTTTTTCAAAATAAACCAAACTCATGGCGAAACTGATTTCAAAAAAACTCATTTGATGTTTACTGATAAAGTCTTTATTGGATTCGATAAACTTTATTACAGTAGATTCTTCAATCCATTTGCCATTAATTTTAATTCGCTCTCTAAAATCAATCAAATGGGGAGAGCTGTAGATTCCAATCCGAAGATTTTTTTCCTGTAAAACAGATGCCATAAGATGTGCAGTAGAGCCTTTACCATTAGTTCCACCAACATGAATAATTCTTAGTCGCTCCTGAGGATTGCCTAGATAGGCTAGAAATGCCGTTATCTTTTCCAATCCAGGTTTAAATGCTTTTCCACCCTGATTTTGATAAAACGGTAATTGTTCGAACATCCATTCGACAGTTTCCTGGTAATTCACCTTGTTATTCGCCAAGTTTAAATTGAATTACAACAAATCCTATTTGCTTACTGGGGGCATTGGCATCAGGATACCAACGGTGTAGCAGAGCAGTTTTTCTAGCGGGTTCTAGCAAGCAAGGATGGGCATTCGTAGTACCTTTTACCCCTGGCTGGGCAGCAATTACTTCCCCTTGCTGGTTGACTGTTATGCGAACGACTACGGTTCCCTCCTGATTACAGTCTTGTACAACGCTCCCGTTGGATTGCAAATTTCTACCATTTAAACCATAACCACCTCCGCGACCACCCAGACCACTATTCCCATAATAGCTATTGGCATATGGGTTGCCCGTTTCTTTCCCTTTATCGCCTCCTGATAAATCATTGCCTTCTCCTTTTTGAATAGCACCTTTTTTTTGAGGAGCATTGAATAAGTTTTTTAAAACTTGTTGTGTTGATTTGGCAATTTTGGGCTTGGGTGGTTTTTGGGGCGTCTCTTTTTGAGGTTTAGGCTGTGTCGTTTTCTTGGGTGTTGGTGTTTTTTTCTTTACAACTTTCTTGGGAATAGCAACAGAACTTTCCTTTTGGGTGGCTACTTTGGTTGTGGATTTTGGAGAAGGAGTTGGAGGTTTACTTACTTGTTTTTCTACTACCGACTCAGGTTGTATGGGCTCAGGCTTTGATTGTATGGGTTTTGTGGGTTGTTTATTCCCCGAACCCGTTTTGCTATTGCCAAAATTGACTTCCATCCCAAATGAAATCGGTGGATCATAGTAGGTCAGTCCCAATACAAATAACAACATCAAAAGCAAAATACCGATAATTGCGGTCAGCACTGCCGATTTCCGTTGATGTGGTGTTTGGAGAAATTTCATTTTATTGGGCATCAACTGCCAAAACGATTTTAATCCCGTTTTGATTGGCAATATTCATCACATAAACCACTTCTTCAATGGCGACGTTTTTTTCGGCTCTCAACACAATAGATTTATTGGGAGCTTGTGTCAATCTACTGATGAGTTGGCCGCGCAAAGCAGCTTTAGAAACCTTTTTCTCATCGATAAAAAATCCTCCCGATTTGTCTATTGTTACTGATACGGTACTCCGATTCTCAGTTTTCCCTTTGGCTTGTGGCAGTTGTACATCTATGGTATTCAATTGCTTGGCCAATGTAGAAGCAATCATGAAAAAAATCAACAAAAGAAAAACAACATCCGTCATTGAAGACATGTTGAATTCTGGATTGACTTTATTACGACCGCGTAAATTCATCCTATGCGGGTTCGTTCAGCAGATCCAAAAATTCTAGTGAAGTAGCCTCCATAAGATAGACTGCTTTATTGATTTTAACAACCAAATGATTGTAGCATATATAGCCAACAATCCCGACAATCAATCCAGCTACCGTAGTTGTCATAGCGGTATATAAACCATCTGACAATAGTTTCATATCAATATTTCCACCGGCATTGGAAATTTCAAAAATTGAAAGAATCATTCCAATTACAGTTCCTAAAAATCCAATCATGGGGGCTGCACCAGCTATGGTAGCTAATATGGAAACATTTTTTTCCAATTTGTATACCTCCAAACGGCCAGCATTTTCTATGGCAGTATTGATATCTTCCAAGGGCCGACCGATACGAGAAATACCCTTGGCAATCATTTGAGCGACAGGTTTGTTTTCTTTCATACAAAGTGCCTGGGCACCGTCAATCTTTCCACTAACAACAAAGGATCGTATTTGAGGCATAAAATTCGCATCATATTTCAAGGCGGCTCGTATGGCAAAACGCCTTTCAAAATAAATATATACAACCATCAAAAGAAGAAAGAACAACAGACCAATGATAATTTGACCACCAAGTCCACCGTCTTGAATCAGCTCCAAAATGGATAACTTCTTCTCCGTTCGTAAGGGCGAAGTTGGTTGTTGAAGTAGCAAAAAGGTATTGGTCATAAATTCGTCTTTTTATCTATTAACGCAGAAAAAAACTAGAAATTGAGTCTAAAAGAAGAAATTTCGCATAACGATAAACATAGCAGATCCTGCTAGAAAGCCTAACAAGGCTAACCAAGAGATCTTTTTCAGATACCAAACAAAATCAATTTTTTCCATCCCCATAGCCACAACACCTGCTGCAGAACCAATAATGAGCATACTCCCTCCAGTACCAGCAGAAAAAGCAATAAAATGCCATAGGGGATTGTCTGTAGGTTCAGAGAACATACCCATACTTGCAGCCACAAGCGGAACATTATCAATCACAGCTGACCCAGCCCCTAACAACATCACCACTATATCGGTATTGGGAATAGCTGCATTCAGGGAATCGGCAAAAACAAATAAATATCCTAGGGACTCCAATGCAGCGACTGCCATGAGAATACCCAAGAAAAATAAAATACTAGGCAATTCTATCTTGGAGAGCGAGCTGTGAACTGGGCTGTGACTTGCATGGGCATCAGATTCTTCATCAATCGAACTGATATTGATTTTTGCATTACTAAAAATCTCAGCAAATGTTGAAACCAAAGCCAGTGAAAGCATCATCCCAACATAGGGAGGTAAATGGGTAACAGTCTTGAAAACGGGAACAAAAACTATAGCCGCAAGACCAAGATAAAGCATGGTAGCCCCTCTGGGATGTGCCGTAGCTTCATCATCACTTTCTCCAGACTGAATGTGACCCTGAAACGCCGGCAAAAAACTGGCTATAATGACAGGAACAACAACACAAACAATAGACGGTAGTAATAAATATGCTATTAATTTCCCAGTTGTAACTTTGTCACCAATCCATAACATTGTAGTGGTAACGTCCCCAATGGGAGACCAAGCACCACCAGCATTGGCTGCAATGATAATAAGTCCTGCAAACCATATTCGGGTATTTCTGTCTTGAATTACTTTTTGCAAAATTGTGATTAAGACGATAGTTGCCGTGAGGTTATCGATAATAGCAGAAAGAATAAAGGCCAAGACAGCAAAGATCCACAATAGTCCTTTTTTACTTGTCGTTTTTATAAAGTTTTTAATTGTAAAAAAACCATTGAAATAGTCAATGACCTCTACAATTGTCATAGCACCTAGAAGGAAAATGATAATTTCTGCAGTCTTCCCTAAATGATGTAAAAGTATTTCCTCAATATGGGTCGGTTCGAGTTCTCGCAAGGTCGTGTTTACCTCAAAAACGGGTAAATGCGCCAGAGCAACAATGGCCCAAAGAAATGCCATCATGGCCAAAGCGGGAATGAGCTTATCAACTTTAAGGTTATGTTCTAAGGTAATGGCAAGGTAGCCGAGGGCAAATATTCCTATAATAAGTACTTCCATGTTATAATAGCTTTCTTAATACAGCAAGGCTGCATTGGTCGAAAATAGTTAAATTTTAAAAAAATAATTGATTATTCTAGGGAAAATATACCATACCAGATGAATGGTCTCGCTCTGCACCAGTAATGCTCGAAAAACAGTTTGGCTGGTCTAACAACTTTAAAACGCCCAAAAAACCAAAAACTAATGATTCCTTGAACTCAATGATTTCTTTAGATGGGATATGTAATTGTGCAGTTGTTTTTTTTTGTAATCGATCTAGCGCATATTGATTGTAGGCGCCACCACCGGTACACAATACATTTTTCCGATTTGTAAGGGCGCGCGCCAACTGGTCTGTTAGGTGTTCACAGTAAGTATACATAATATCTTCTATGGCATCATTTTTATCTATAGCATTGTTAAGCAGAGGATAGACCTCAACCTCCAACCATTCTAACCCCAAAGACTTTGGGCCCGTTTGAGAATAAAAGGGTAATTGTTGAAGCGCTGCAAACAAATCTGGTAACATTTTCCCAGATCTGGCAATAGCCCCCTTATCGTCATAGTCTTTGCCAAAATAATGGGCCAATCGATTGAACACCAAATTAAACCCTCCCACATCATAGGCAATAAATTGATGGTTATCGTTTAGGGTCAAATTTGCAAAACCACCTAAATTCAAACAAACATCATATTGTGGAAACAGCCATTGATCGCCTGCTGGCACTAATGGAGCGCCCTGCCCACCAAGTCCAACATCTTGCTTTCTAAAATCACAAACCAGCGGAAGACCTACTATCGAAGCTAGTTCGGGACGATTTCCAATTTGATAGGTTATCCCTTTTTCAGGCTGATGCAAAGCCGTATGGCCATGAGAACAAACAGCATCAATATGCGGCAAATTATTCTTTTCAATAAAATCTAAAACAACCTCAGCCAGCAATTGGGTATAGGCTACATCTACTTCTGAGAGTGTGCTGGAATCAAATTGGGTCAAGGAGCCCAATCTGTCTTTCCAATCAGTTGAATATGAAATCGTTTCTGCATTGTGTATTTCAAAAAACCAATGCGCTTCTTTTTTAAAGGTAGTATAGGTCACATCGATCCCATCTAGAGAGGTTCCAGACATAACGCCAATAACAGAATATTGTTTGTGTTCAGAATCGTTTTGGGAATGAATTGTATCCATAAAAGCGAAGTTAAAATTTAAATATTTTAAAAAAAAACGCTAAAAATTGGTTAATACTTAATTGATAAACCCTTTCAGCGTTAATGTATCAAAAACATGAGACTAATGTATTAAAAGCCAAATCAACATTTGGAAATATGCTATTTTTACATCTATTTTCGAAAAGATTGACTGTATGTTGCCTGAAAAACAAGGACTCTATTCTCCTGAAAACGAACACGATAACTGTGGCGCTGGATTTATTTGTAGCCTAAACGGCAAAAAGACAAATGACATCATTCACAAAGCATTAGATATACTAGACAAACTAGAACACCGTGGGGCCGTGAGTGCCGATGGCAAAACGGGAGATGGAGCTGGTATTTTGATTGAAATCCCACACGAGTTCCTCAAAGAAACATGTTCGTTTGAACTACCTGAGGCACATGAATATGCCGTAGGCATGGTTTTCTTACCACAAAAAGACAACCAACGTGCTTATTGTATTGATACTTTCGAAGCAGAAATAAGAAAACAAGGATTGCAGATCTTGGGCTGGCGGAAAGTTCCTGTTGATCCCAGCCATGTTGGGGCTATCGCTGCCAAAACTGAGCCTAACATCCAACAAATATTTGTGTCACGCGGGAATGAAAAACTAACTGAACACGAGTTCAATACCAAACTATTTATTGCCAGGAAAATTAGTGAACACAAAATTTGGGCCTCCAAGATGTCACAGGCAAGCTATTTCTATTTGCCTAGCTTTTCAACACACACTCTAATTTACAAAGGACTTTTAATTCCAGAAGACATCAAAGCCTATTACCGTGACTTAAATGAGCCTAAAGTGGTTACGCGCTTGGCACTGGTACACCAGCGATTTTCGACCAACACCTTCCCGACTTGGGATTTGGCCCAGCCATTCCGCTACATGTGCCACAACGGTGAAATTAATACTTATCGTGGCAATCTCAGTCGCATGCAATCAAGAGAAGAATTGTTGCAAAGTGACTTATTTGGCGATGATATCAAAGCCATTCTGCCGGTAATATTGCCCGGTAAATCGGACTCGGCCTCAATGGATATGGTGGTCGAATTATTACTGGCTACAGGTCGATCACTCCCTGAGGTCATGATGATGCTTGTTCCTGAAGCTTGGGAGAGACATAGTAGTATGGACGAAGCTAAAAAAGCGTTCTATGAATACAATGCGTGTATTATGGAACCCTGGGATGGACCTGCCTCAATTCCATTTACAGACGGAAAGTATATTGGTGCCTTACTCGACCGAAATGGCTTACGTCCTTCAAGATATACACTAACCAAAGACGGCTATGTCGTCATGTCATCAGAAACTGGTGTGTTGCATATTGCCCCTGAAAACATCGAAATGCATGGCCGATTGGAGCCTGGGAAAATGTTCTTGGTCAATATGGATGAAGGACGAATCGTAAAAGACGAAGAAATCAAAGCTGAAGTAGTTAACAAAAGACCATATAAGGCTTGGGTTCAAGAGAATCTATTACCACTCAAAAATGTACCCTATACAGGGAATAAAACACCTGAAGAAGGAGAAGCATTTGAAACACGATTGCGAATCTTTGGATACACGCAAGAAGATTTAAAAACCATCATCACCCCTATGGGTGTTCAGGGTAAAGAAGCTATTGGATCTATGGGCACTGACACGCCCTTGGCTGTGCTATCAGACCGTCCGCAGCTGCTGTACAATTATTTCAAACAACTATTTGCCCAAGTAACCAATCCGCCATTAGATGGAATCCGAGAAGAAATTGTAACTGATACGAGCTTAAGTATCGGTAATGACAGAAATATTTTTGAGATTATCCCTGAACAAGCGAAAAAACTACGGATCCAAAATCCAGTAATCTCTAATGAGGACTTAGATAAAATTAAGTACATAAAACATAAAGACTTCAAGTCAAGTGCCATATCCACACTTTATCCCATAGCCAAAGGCCTAAATGCACTAGAAAGCACTTTAGACAAAATAGTAGTAGACACCCTAAAGGCCTTGGAAGAAGGAACGAATATTATTATTCTGTCAGATAGAGGGGTCAATAATGAAATGGCTCCTGTTCCTATGTTATTGGCTTGTGCCCATCTACACAATGCCCTTAAAAAGCAACAGCGTAGCTCAGACTTTGGAATTATCATTGAATCAGCCGAGCCAAGAGAACCACATCATTTTGCCTTACTATTTGGGTATGGAGCCAGTGCAATCAACCCCTACATGGTCAATGAAGTAATTGACTACCAAGTTAACACAGGAGTCATTCAAGGATTGACTGCTGACCAAGCTATTCAAAATTTTAACCAAGCAATTGCAAAAGGGATTATCAAGGTGATGAACAAAATTGGTATTTCAACCCTTCATTCCTACCGTGGTGCACAAATCTTTGAAGCCTTAGGACTGTCTGAGCAATTTGTCAATCGCTTTTTTTGCAACACAGCATCACGTATTGAAGGCATTGGCTTATATGAAATAGAAAAAGAAATACAACAACGGCATCAAAAAGCCTATGATGCGGAAAGCCTAGGCGGGATGGACCTAGAAATTGGAGGAGACTATCGCTGGCGTCGCAACGGAGAAGCACACATGCTTAATCCCAACAGCATCGCCCAACTCCAAATGGCCGTTCGTCAAAATAAGCCACAAAGCTATGATGTCTATGCCAAAATGATCAATGAGCAAAATGAAAAATTAATGACCCTAAGGGGCTTGTTTGAATTTTCAAGTTTTGACCCTATCCCATTGGAGGAAGTTGAACCATGGACTGCTATAGTAAAACGCTTTAAAACAGGAGCGATGTCTCTCGGTTCTATCAGCCAAGAAGCCCACGAAAATTTGGCTATTGCAATGAATCGAATAGGTGGGAAAAGTAATTCAGGAGAGGGTGGAGAAGATCCCAAGCGATTCCAACCAGATATGGACGGAAATTGGCGCAACAGTGCTATCAAACAAGTAGCCTCTGGCCGTTTTGGTGTATCCAGTCATTATTTATCCTCTGCCAAAGAAATCCAAATTAAAATGGCCCAAGGCGCAAAACCAGGCGAAGGTGGCCAACTTCCTGGGCCCAAGGTCAATCCCTATATCGCATCGGTGAGAAATTCAACCCCCTACGTCGGATTGATTTCGCCACCACCGCATCATGATATCTACTCAATTGAAGATTTAGCGCAATTAATTTATGACTTAAAAAACGCCAACCGCGAAGCTCGAATCAACGTCAAGCTTGTGTCGGAAGTCGGAGTGGGTACAATTGCTGCTGGCGTCGCCAAAGCCAAAGCTGATGTGATCTTGGTCTCTGGCTATGACGGGGGTACAGGAGCTTCACCCTTAACCTCACTTAAGCATGCAGGTCTTCCTTGGGAACTTGGAATAGCCGAAGCCCAACAAACGCTCGTTTTAAATGACTTGAGAAGTAGAATTGTACTTGAATGTGATGGACAAATGAAAACAGGTCGTGATGTGGCAGTTGCTTGTCTTTTGGGGGCCGAAGAATTTGGATTCTCAACAGCACCACTAATCGCTTCGGGCTGTATCATGATGCGTGCTTGCCATTTAAATACTTGCCCTGTGGGTATTGCTACCCAAGATCCAGACTTACGAAAGAATTTTAAAGGGCAACCCGAACATGTAATCAACTACTTTTTTTACGTAGCCGAGGAATTGCGTAAAATCATGGCATCCCTGGGCTTTAGAACCATCGATGAAATGGTGGGGCAATCGCAAAAGCTCGATATGAAAAAAGCTTTAGATCACTACAAAGCAAAAGGTATTGATTTGTCCAACATATTGTACAAACCAGATGTCCCTAGCCATGTTCAGGTTTACAATACCCAAAAGCAAGACCACGGCTTGAGCAAGGTTCTAGACTTTAGCATGCTCGAACAAGCACACCCCGCAGTGTACAGGAAAGAACCCCAACACCTAGAATTTGATATTAAAAATACCAACAGGTCTGTTGGCGCGCTATTGAGCAATGAAATCTCAAAAATCCATGGAGCCGCTGGTTTACCAGAAGATACCCTAAGTCTGAAGTTCAATGGTACTGCAGGTCAAAGTTTTGGTGCTTTTGCAACCCGAGGACTGTATATGAAAGTAAGTGGCAATGCCAATGATTATTTTGGTAAAGGATTGTCTGGTGCCAAACTTGTAGCACAAATTCCAGAAGGAGCCACATTTAAAGCTGAAAATAATATCATCATTGGTAATGTTGCTTTATATGGTGCCACAGCAGGAGAAGCTTACATAAATGGGATAGCAGGCGAACGGTTCTGTGTTCGAAATTCAGGAGCCACAGCTGTTGTCGAAGGTATAGGTGATCATGGATGCGAATATATGACTGGGGGTATCGCTGTTATTCTTGGTGAATTTGGACGTAATTTTGCCGCAGGTATGAGTGGTGGAATAGCCTATATTTATAGTGAGGATGGTCTTTTTGACGAAAAGAAATTTAACCTTGAAATGGTTGAATTGGAAGACTTAACGCAGCAAGATCGAGAAACAGTAGAAAATTTATTGATCAATCACAAAGACTATACTAAAAGCGAAAAGGCACAAGCCATTTTATCAGACTGGCCAGAGAGCAGCAAGAAATTTATCAAAATAATGCCTACAGACTACAAACGCGCATTGGAAATGTTGGCACAAAAAGAACAAGAAAAGACGGAATAAAATGGGAAAACTGAGAGGATTTAAAGAAATTGAAAAGCTTGTTGAGCCTGTTATCGACCCCAAAGAACGTATCGATAATTACAACGAATTCACCATTGCTCCCGAAGACACACAACTACAGGACCAAGGGGCTCGCTGTATGGATTGTGGTGTCCCTTTTTGCCATTCCGGCTGTCCCTTGGGCAACTTGATACCTGATTTCAACGATGCGGTCTACAAAAATGAGTGGGAAAAAGCACTACATATCCTGCATTCTACAAACAACTTCCCAGAGTTTACAGGTCGATTGTGTCCAGCTCCCTGTGAAGAAGCCTGTGTCTTGGGTATCATCAACCCCCCTGTTTCGATTGAATTGATTGAGAAATATATTGTTGAACGCGGCTTTAAAGAAGGCTGGATTAAACCACAACCCCCTACACATCGTACTGGGAAAACTATTGCGATAATCGGTTCTGGGCCAGCAGGGCTCGCTGCTGCACAACAACTTAACCGTGCAGGGCATACAGTTACCGTTTTTGAACGTGACAATAAAATTGGAGGGCTTCTTCGCTATGGCATTCCTGATTTTAAAATGGAAAAAAAGATCATCGATCGTAGGTTAGCTATTTTAGAAGCCGAAGGCATAGCGTTTAAATGTAATATAGAAGTAGGCAAAACTGTCAGTGCTGAACAATTAGAGCATGATTTTGATGCCGTATTACTATGTACTGGTGCATCGGTAAAAAGAGCGTTACCCATCCCAGGATCTGATTTACAAGGTGTCGTCCAAGCGATGGACTTTTTACCTCACAATAACAAAGCAGTTGACGGGCAACACGATCGCGATCCTAAATATCTAGCCCAAGATCGACATGTAATTGTTATTGGTGGTGGTGACACAGGATCAGATTGTATTGGCACCTCCAATCGCCATGGTGCTAAGAGCGTGACCAATTTTGAGATTATGCCCAAACCTGCAGCAGGTCGAACTGATGAAAATCCGTGGCCCTATTGGCCATTTAAGCTCAAAACATCTTCTTCTCATAAAGAAGGGAGTCATCGGGAATGGAGTATTCTGACCAAAGCTTTTATCGATGACGGTAAAGGGCATATCAAAGCATTACAAACCGTTGAAGTAGCTTGGAAGAAAATTCCTGGTGAACGACCACAATTGGTTGAAAAAGAAGGATCAGAAAAAGAATGGCCTTGCGATTTAGCCTTATTAGCCCTTGGCTTTACAGGACCAGAACAGTCCCTCCCAGAACAATTTGGACTCCATCTTGATGAGAAAGGAAATATTGAAGGTAAAAATCAGTACCAAACCACCAAAAAAAATGTTTTTGCAGCTGGGGACTGCCGTCGCGGACAGTCTTTAATTGTTTGGGCGATTTCTGAAGGACGTGAAGCAGCACATCAAATAGACACTTATTTAATGGGAACTTCTAGCTTACCGCAAAAAAATACTACGGCAGACCTTGCAGCCATATAATTAGGGGACATATTTAGTGGCGCGTTTAAAGTTGGTAATTTTTTATTAACTTGCTCATAACGCCTAAGTGAATCTTCCACGATTTGGACCTTTCCCAATACACAACAAGCGTGGTCGTTCCTGTTGGTCGTTGATTAACCCAACTCGAATACCCATGAGCTATGTCAATTCTGTCATAATTGCTTTAGATCGTAACACTGTTTTACGATTGTTTCTGGATAGTCAACACCTCAAAAAATGGATCAAAGGTTTAGATACTTTTCGTGTTGTCCAAGGACGAAAAGGAAAACTGGGA
>WTJI01000022.1 GCA_011524905.1 Flavobacteriales bacterium | reverse complement strand
CAGGGATGCATATCAATAAATTGCATAATAGTTTCATTGAAAATAGTTTATGGTTGCTTAAATATAAAAAAAAAGACTCAACGAGTCAGCCTTTTTTACTCATGAAAACTGATCGATATTGAGTTATATCAAATGCCGACAATTCTCATACGAATACCTCTGTGGTAAAAGTCATACACGAAATCCATAATAGTTTCTTCCACTATAGGCGTGATATTTTTATCGGAGCAAGTTGAAGAAGTAAAGGAATGAGAAACTGTGACACCGAAAAACAAACCAAAAAAGACAACAATAACAAAAAGTTAAGACTTGGGGTTTTTCATCTTTAAATGCTTATGTATCTTTAAAAATACAAAAAACAAATAATTTATTATTCAATCGATGGCAACCAACTCCCTGCATCAAGCGCTTTCAACCCTTGTTCAACCACATCAAATCCTAAGTGGAAAAGAGCTCGAACAAAGAACCTACCACGTATGGAAAATGGATGAATCATTAGATGTTCCAGCAGTAATTTTACCAGAAACAACAGAAGAAGTGTCAGCCATTCTTAAATACTGTTGGGATCATAATCAAGAGGTGGTGGTTCACGGGGGACTAACAAATTTGGTTGGTAGTACAGAAGTAGAGCCCCATCAGTTAGTTATGGCCATGGATCGGATGAATGCTATCGAGGAGGTGGATACAGACAGTCGAACACTTACAGCTCAAAGCGGTGCCATAATTGAAAATTTAATCAATGCTGCTGCCGAACAAGATTTACTGCTTCCCCTAAATTTTGGAGCCAAAGGATCAGCACAGATAGGTGGAGCCATTGCTACTAATGCTGGTGGTTTGCGGGTCTTCAGATATGGAATGACCCGACAAATGGTTTTAGGTCTTGAAGTAGTGCTGCCTGATGGACGCATTGTTCACTCCATGAAAAAAGTATTAAAAGACAACTCTGGTTATGACCTCAAACAACTCTTCATTGGAGCAGAAGGTACACTGGGCGTGGTTACAAAAGTCATTCTTCGGCTGGTGGAAGCCCCCAAAACACGAGTCTCTGCCTTTGTAGGTCTTGATGATTATGCCCAAGTTGTGAAACTTTTAAAATATTTGGAAAAAAATTTAAGTGGTAGTTTAACTGGCTTTGAATTGATGTGGCGCAATACCTATCAGACGATGATAGGTGTTTTGAATCAACAACAAGCGCCACTTCCTCCAGATTATCCCTACTATGTATTTGTAGAATCTTTGGGGATGGATGGTGCAAAAGAATACGATCGACTGGAAAATCTCATTGGTAAAGCAATGGAAAATGAAATGATTGTGGATGCTGTTTTAGTCAATTCAGACAGAGATCTTAAGCATCTATGGCAAATTAGAGAAGATGTATCAATTCTTGCTTCGCAGGGAAAATTTGACCAGCACTTTGACATCAGCCTGCCAATCCCTAAAATTGGTGTTTTAGTTGAAGATATCCAACGTCAGCTTGATGCCTTACCCGCAGTAAGTCATGCTTTTGCTTTTGGCCATGTTGCTGATGGAAATATCCATTTTATGGTCGGTAAAGACGATGACAGTGATACAACTCGGGAAGCCATTAATAAAATTGTTTATGCACCCTTGAAAGCGAACAATGGTTCTGTTTCTGCCGAACATGGTATTGGTTTACATAAAAAGGCTTACTTGTATACGAGTCGCACCGGAGTTGAAATTGAGATCATGCGGTCATTAAAAAAGCTGTTTGATCCCAAAGGTATATTGAATCCAGGTAGAATTTTTGAATGAGACAGAACTCTTTTATATGCTGTTTTTTGGCACTTTTATTATCGCATGCCATTACGGGACAAAAAATACCCAAAGGATTTGCATCTGTACAGTCCGCTATCCCATCAATCATCATCGATTTACGATATGGCACAACTGAAAATTTTACGGGACGCATTGTAGATGGATACCAAAAGCCTAAAGCGGTTTTGACACAATCAACATTGACTGCGCTGCGAAACGCACAGTTAAAATTTGAATCTTATGGTGTAGGAATAAAACTTTTCGATGGCTATCGTCCACAAAAAGCTGTGAACGACTTTATTGCGTGGTCTAATGATATAAACGATACGCTTCAAAAAGCAACCTACTACCCAAACATAAATAAAGTAGAGCTCTTTGATCGTGGTTATATCGCCAGAAGATCGGGGCATAGTAGGGGGAGTACGGTTGACATCACACTAGTTTATACAACGGGAAAAAATAAGGGCAAAGAAGTTGACATGGGAGGCACCTGGGATTTTTTTGGAACTAGATCTTGGATAGAAAGTAAGGAGATCAGTTTGCAGCAACAATCCAATCGCGAGTTGTTACAAATGGTAATGAAAGCAGCTGGCTTTCGCCCCTACAGCAAAGAGTGGTGGCATTTTACGCTCGTAAAAGAACCCTTTCCAGAAACCTATTTTGATTTTTAGGAAGACTCAGATGAAGTATGATCACTAACAATTTTCCAACCTGTCGGGGTACGATGCCAAAGTAGAGTAAAAAACCCAGAAGCAGGGACAGGTTTTCGTTCCAACTCAAAACGACCGATAAGCTGAATCACATTGGGTTGAAAAGCTTGAAGATGAAGAATTTTGAACTGCAACTGCCCCATCTTTTCTGGACTGTTGTAAGTCTTCTTATAGCGTTTTCGGGTTGCTTCCCAGCCGAATACTGGCCCTGAAGCACCACAAAATACAAGATCTGGGCTTTTCCAGTAGCCCTCCATAAATGTGTCTATATCATAATTGTTCCAAGCTTTTTCTTGTGCCATTAATACAGATACAACCGCCAGAGAGTCTTTAGTAAACTGCTGACCCATCACTAGATTTACCAAAAAAAAGGAAAAAGAACAAAGAAGAATTCGATACATGGATTATTTTTTAGGTAAGATAAAGAAAAAAAGTACCTTCAGCAGATGAAAAATAAGGGTCTTTGTTTTGGTATTTTATTTTTATGCATAAGTTGTCAGCAGTCTCAAGTCATTTCTACAATTGAACAAGCAGCCATAAATGCGCATGGGGGGGAACTGCACAAGAGAATTAAAAATGTGAGTTACGAAAAAAAAATCTGGGCTTTGTCACAAGATGGAGATACTTTAAGTGAAAATATTGAAAAACACTATGTTAATTTTAATCTGAATCGTGCCCGGATGGTATGGTTCCAAGGGGGTATTCGATGGGAAGCCAAAAGAGACTTAGATATCGTCACTCTCCAAAAAAACGATAGTCTAATTTCTGATGCTATTGCTTTGGAAAAAGCACAACGCAGGTTAAATGGGGCGCAATTTGTTTTTTGGCAACCATTCAAATTTTTTGTTGACGGCGGCAATAAAACTTATCAAGGAACACGCACACTTTTTAATGGTTGGGAGGTTGAAGAAGTCCGAGTAAATTATCCAAATACCAATGATCGCTGGTCATTTTTCTTTGACAAAACCAACAAAAAACTCAAGGCGACAGGTGTCTTCCACAATAATAAATACAGCTTAATAACCAATGACATTCAAGAAACCGAAACAGGTCTAAGCTTACATAAAAAAAGAACAAGTTATTTCACGGATTCTCTTTTTGTACCAACTCGAAAAGGAACATCCTACAGTTATATAATCAATTCGATTGGTTATTGACCTTTCATGATTGTTATTGCAGAATTTTCAATTTGAGATATCTCGATAAGCTTTCCTGACTCGTATAATTGAGGCAACTCATCTAATTTTATAGCAGCAGATGGGGGTTTAAAATTACTGTAATCTTGGAAGACAGCTCCATCATAATCCCTTCTGTTTTTCGCTACCCGAAATCGAATACCCCCTCCATCGGTAAGATAGCGATAAGCCATGTAGTCAATTGCAAAAGTCTTAGGATCAATCCAGTATCGGAATTCATCTTCATAGTCACTACCACCCCCTTCTTGTTGAAAAGTCACACCCAGGGTGTGATAGGTATTCCCTTGGATTTGAGTATCAGGTAGTTTTCTCTTGATGACAGCTGGATCATTGAGGACGCGAGGGATTTGAAAGAAATATAAGACTGAATTTACAGATGCAGCATAGATTTTTTGAAGGCTGTCAGATAAAATTTGAGGTATACTATCTTGGTATCGAATCAAGCGTCCATCATCAAAAAGAGAATCAACAATATATGGTTTAGAAAGGGTTTTCCGTGTATAGACAACACCCTTCAAGCTTCGGTTTAAAGCATAGTTGTGTTGTCGAAAACGAAAACGAATGTCTACCCTATCCCATTGGTCTTGGCCATAAAAATGCACGCTGGCATCCACCCATTCTTGTGCTTTATTTTGACATGAAAGAAATAAAAATGACAATATTAAGAAGCCATATAATCTCATAGACATATTGTTGAGATACCAAATGTAACAAAAAGAAAGTGCTATTCACTTATCAGAATTTGTTATGAAAAAAGGAATTGAGCTTAAGGGAAACCCATTACATTTGTTTAAAATAAATTTTGATATGGAGCGCATAAAAACAGTTATCGTAGGAAGTGGTCCAGCGGGCTACACAGCAGCTATCTACGCCGCACGGGCAGACCTCAAACCAGTTGTGTATACGGGTATGGAGCCTGGCGGTCAATTGACAACCACTACCGAAGTTGATAATTTCCCAGGTTATCCTGAAGGAGTCGATGGTCCTAGTATGATGGTTCAGTTACAACAACAAGCTGAAAGATTTGGTACTGAAGTTCGTATTGCCCATGTCGAAAAAGTTGATTTAGCTAAGGAAAAGGGTGGTATTCATACTCTTTACATTCAAGGCGGTGATGCTGTGGAAGCCGAAACGATTATTATCAGTACGGGGGCTACAGCCAAATATTTGGGTCTTCCAAGTGAACAAAAGCTGCGTGGCGGTGGGGTATCTGCCTGTGCTGTATGCGATGGATTTTTCTACAAAGGTCAAGATGTAGCTATCGTTGGAGGGGGTGATACGGCTGCTGAAGAGGCTACCTATTTGGCTAATATTTGCAATAAGGTGACCATGTTAGTTCGTAAAGGAGAAATGCGAGCTTCCAAAGCAATGCAACATCGCGTAACCAATACACCAAATATTGATCTACGCTATTTTTCAGAGGTAGATGAAGTTCTTGGGGACGCGGTAGTCGAAGGGTTACGGATTCGAAATAATCAAAACAACACAGTAGAAGAAATTTCTATTACTGGTCTCTTTATCGCCATTGGTCATAAACCCAACACTGATATATTTAAAGGACAATTAGAAATGGACGAGGCTGGCTACTTAATCACAAAAAGCAAAAGTACCCACACCAATCTGCCTGGTGTATTTGCTTCTGGAGATGTCCAAGACAAGGAATACCGTCAGGCAATTACAGCTGCAGGAACTGGCTGTATGGCTGCGTTGGACGCAGAACGTTATCTTCAATCCTTGGCTTAATCGCCCAATTGGTATTGAAATTTGAGATAAAGTTGTGCATCGTCTAAACGATACGCATCAAATTTGTCGTTGTGTAGGTATTCCATCAAAAGTAATTTGGTCTAGATCTAGAGTCTAACTACAAAACAATAAGCAATCTGAGTGCTGTTAAATGCATTGTAAATGGGGGTCTTGCATCTATTAGATAAAAATAATACAAATGTTACAGCATTGAATTATTTTTTTTTGAAATACAATTGCTTTCTTTAACTTTAAGGCTTCAAACGACTAAATTTTATGGAAGCAAAAGGCATTTTTTCAAGGCTAAATATGCAAATACTTTTAGCTATTGTAGCAATTATAATCTCAGCTTGTTCTCCTGCCGAAAAAGCAACAATTAAGGTACAAGGTACAATAACAAAAGATACGACTTGGAAATCAGAATTTACTTACATCCTAGATGGTCAAGTGCAGGTGGTTAATGGTGCAACTTTAACAGTAGAGCCTGGTACTTTGATAAAAGCTAATCCTGGAGAATATCCAAATGCTTCTATGCTTATTATATCTAGAGGTTCGAAAATAAACGCAGTTGGCACCTATCAAAACCCAATTGTATTTACATCACTTGATGATAACATCAACACGGTGCAAGAATCCAGTCAAACCATGCTTAGTGAAAATAACAAGGGGTTATGGGGGGGTATTATCATTCTTGGTGCTGCACCTATTTCACTTGAAGATGGAGAAAATGAAACCTTTTATGTTGGTTTAAACCCTAGCGACCCAAGCAGCTATTATGGCGGAGACCAAACCGATGACAATTCCGGTAGCTTAAAATATGTTTCTATCCGTTTCGGTGGCAGCTACATGGGTACAGGTAGTGAATCCAATGGACTGACTCTAAGTGGTGTTGGAAACAAAACACAAATTGATCATATTGAGATTTATGCCAATCAAGATGATGGTATTGAATTTTTTGGAGGTAATGTGAATGCATCTAATTTGATTATTTACAGCAGTGGTGATGACGGTATTGATCTAGATGAAGGCTTTACAGGCAATCTTAAAAACATTTTTGTCATCCTGGGACAAGAGTCTGATAGTGGTATTGAAATCAGTGGTGGACCTGGATCGTTTGAAGGTAACTTTTCGATTTCAGACGTAAAACTCACCGTTCATTCAGCTACTGAAGACCAGAGAATCCTCAATATTGATGAAAAAGCAAAAGGAAGTATCAAAAATATTTTAGCTGCCAATTTTATGGATGTCTCTAAAATCATTCTTTCTTCAAATGATGTTACACTTGACCAACTTCAGATTACTAAGGATGGTAAAATTTCAAACAGCATGGATGAAATCAGCAGCAACAAGCTAGCTAAAGGTCAAATCAATTTTTCAGAAAATATTGAGATTAATAACCAACAGGCTTTTGACTGGACGTTGACTCAACAAAAAATAAGCAACTAATTCAATAGTAATTTATTTATTGTTCAATAGAATCTGCCTGAAAACCTTGCAGCTCTTGCTGACTTGTCGTGTAATGAATTTGGATCGGATTGCAACAGACCTCGCAATCCTCGATGTATTCTTCCGAAACTAGCGTGAGATCCAATAACATTGAAATATCCTCCCAGCAGTAGGGACATTGAAAGTGGTGTTCGTACATTAGATTAATTATTATTGAAGTTCCTCCCAATTGACATACAACAATTCTAACTCTTTCTTTCGAGCCTGATAAATGTCAAAAAAATCTTTTTGTTGAATGGTTTCTTCGTAATTGATCTCTAACTCAAAATCAGTCTCCTTAAACCATTCTTCCAATTCTTGAATTTTTTTCTCTATGCTGCTAAGCTTGTTTTGATGTTGTTTTCTTTTTTTCTGTAAACGATATGCATTTACATTCTGGTTTTTCTCAGATTTTACTTTTTGTTTTTGTTCAAGCTCTTGAAGGGATCCCATTTGCTTTTGCTCTAGATAATCAGCTATACCCCCGAGAAATGCTTTAACTCTTTGGTTTTTAAATTCAAAGACGTGATTGCATAAATCCTGAAGAAAATCTCGATCATGAGACACCAAAATCAAAGTCCCTTCAAATTTTTTCAGTGCCTCTTTTAGTACGGATTTAGATTGCAAGTCAAGATGATTGGTGGGTTCGTCCATGACCAATACATTGAAAGGTTGCAACAAAAGCTTACACAAAGCCAATCTGTTGCGTTCACCGCCAGACAAAACAGATACTTTTTTATCGACGTCTTCCCCGCGAAATAAAAAAGCCCCCAAAACATCGCGAACGGATTTTCTATTCTCTTCTGTTGCAGCTTGCTGTGCCGTTTCTAAAACGGTCAACTGACCGTCTAACTGCTGAGACTGGTCTTGTGCAAAATAACCCAACTGAACATTGTGCCCCAATTTGACTTGGCCTTGGCTTTTTAATTCACCAACCAAGATTTTGGCTAATGTCGTTTTTCCTTGTCCATTTTGTCCAACAAAGGCTATTTTGCTCCCCCTTTCAATGGATAAGTCTACCGCATAGAGCACTTGCTTTTCTTCATAAGCTTTGGCTATACCTTGAGCTTCTAGAACAATTTTACCGGGTTGAACTGATATTGGAAAATGCAACTTCATCGACTGGGTTTCTTCAGGATCAACCTCGATTCTTTCAATTTTATCCAGCTTTTTAATCAGAGATTGAGCCATACTTGCCTTCGAAGACTTGGCTCTAAAACGCTCGATTAATTGTTCGGTTTGCTGTATTTTTTTCTCCTGATTTTTTTGTGCAGCTTTTTGTTTTTCTCTAAGCTCAGTACGCACCAATAAATAAGCAGAATATGATTTCTTAAAATCGTACAACTGCCGTTGTATAATTTCCATAGTTCGGTTGGTGACTTGATCTAAGAAAACTTTGTCGTGAGACACCAAAACCACTGCACCATTGTATTTGGACAAAAAATCTTCCAACCAAACTATTGCATCTATATCTAAATGATTGGTGGGTTCGTCTAATAAAAGAATATCATGATCTTTAAGCAATAACTTAGCCAATTCAATCCGCATCCGCCATCCACCAGAAAAAGTAGTAGTCTGTTTATCAAAATCGGCTTCAGTAAACCCCAATCCTTTTAGTACCCTTTCCACAGAAGCTTTATAAGTATAGCCTCCTATCAATTCGTAACGCTCATTTAGCTCTGCTTGACGGGTTAGCAATTCGGTGTAAGCCTCACTTTCATAATCGGTACGTGAAAGTAATGCTTCGTTGACTTGGCTTTGCTTAACTTCTAAGTCCATGATTTCCGAAAAGGCTTGAGAGCTTTCTTCTAATACTGTTCGTCCTTTTTCAAAATCGATATCCTGTGGGAGATAACCAATACTACAGCTTTTCTCTAGCGCAAAAGCGCCAGAGCTGGGTTGCTGCTCTTGTGCCAATAACTTGAGAAGGGTAGATTTGCCTGCACCATTTTTGCCGACCAGACCCACTCTGTCTCCTTTGCCAACTCGAAAAGAAAGATTTTCAAATAAAGTTGTACCGCCAAAAGAAACGCTGATATCCTGTGCATTTAACATAAACTGGAAAACCTTTCTAAATTTACAGCCTCGGGCAAAGGCAGTTCATCATAAATTGCTCGGCATAAATACGCTGCCATTTGTGGTGCAGTCAATACACCTCTAGATCCTAAACCGTTAAGCAAATGGATTCTATTATACTCTGGGTGTGTTCCAAGTAAAGGGCGACGATCTCCGATGGTTGGACGAATACATGCCTCAGAAGATTGTATTTCGTAGGGTACGTTAATCACACGTTCAAGCTGTTGGACGAGCCACTCTTGCCCTTTATCGGTAGGGATATTCTGTTTACAGTGGTTGTTAAATGAGGCACCTACCCAAAATAGATTTTCGCCTTGCGGAACAATGAAAAGGCCACTTTTCCAAATGCGCGAACTATCTAATCCTTCGGCATAAATTCGAATAATATCACCATGAGATCCGCGCAGGGGTAGGTCCTTAAAGAACGGATTGTTCCAAGCAGACACCCCCTCACAAAAAATTAAATGCTGCGCTGTGATGCCATCATATAATAACTGCTGTTTATTATGAACGAGACGATTATATTGAAATGGTTCCTGGCGCCAACTGTTTGATGATATTAACTTTTCTTGATATGATTCAAGTAGTTTGGGGATATTCAAACGCCCAACATGATGAACCAAACCAAAACCGAAAGGTGCTTTTATGCTAGGAGGTACTGTGTGATGTAACGATGGATTCAAGAAGTAAGAGAACTGCTTTTTATCAGCTGCGGTGGTCCACATGTTTTGTTCAGCTACACTACTAAAAATACGTGCTATGGATAAGGGGTGAAGAAATTTTTGTTCCAATTCCAATTCTAACTTTCGATAAAATGAAACAGCATATTTGAGTAATGCAGGTCCTTCCCATGCCATAGTATAACGTTTGAGGATAGTGGGATTATAGACCCCAGCGGCTCGATGAGAAGCACCTTTTTGCCGACTGTCAAAAACCATTACAGATTTACCCCTTTTTTGTAAGTGATCAACCATCGCAAGGCCTGCCAAGCCCATTCCGACAACAATAGCATCTACTTTCATAGCAAAACAAAAATAAAAAAAGCACTGCGGTAAGCAGTGCTTTTTTTGAATGAATATAATTCTCAAGCTAGTTATTCCACATATCCTGTTCGAAATCTCTGATAACAGATTTAATCCGTTCAGATTCTAACAATTGCCGCAGGGCGTCCTCAAAAATATAGTCTTTTACTTCACGATCCTCATAAACATTTTCTTCTTTATAAATGATAGAATTAAAACGTCTAGAATTCAGCATCACATCGAAAGTAATGGGCTGTGAAGAGTTCCGTGAGTTAAAGATGCTATTTTGATTTAAGGTTTTTCTGGCATCGGGATACCAAACCCAAAATAATTCAACAAGGTCTTCCTCTTCTTCGGTAGCGGCTTGGATATTGATATCGGCTGCAACAGGACAAACCCCTAACAGGCGATAGCGCAGTTCTCCCAAGCGTTTGTTGAAGTACCATGTACCTTTGATGCGGTATTGTTTGATTTCGGCAGCCGTAATACGTCTTTTATTAATGTATTCTGGATCAACAAATCCCTCTGCGTTATACTGATCATATCCAGCTTCAATGGTATCGATGGCCATTAGACTTTCTTGAATTTCTTCATAGGTCAGTTTCTCCTGAAAATAAGAGGAATTGTAAACTTCCTTTATACGTCCACGGCTTAAATCTAATTTGAGTAAATCAAATAAAGACCGTCTGTCGGGCCCCAGATTGAGGGTGTCCGTAGGATAGTAATAAGGAAAATTCACACGTTCGTTTAGATCTATGATTTCCCATATCGTCTTTGACCAAAGAACGTCTCTATCATCTACATATCCGTAAGCCATAGGTGTGACATCATTAGACTCAACCTGATATTCGGTCAGTTTCCCAATGTCTTGTGGCACTCTCGCGTTGAGCAAGTTGGCCTGCGCATTTAGATGGGCACTACTAAAAGCGATTGCTATGAAAAGAATTTGTAAATGAAAAAACGGTTTCATGATATAACGACTTAGTTGACTATTTCACAAATCACAGGAGAAACCTTTTTGAAGCGGTAGTTAGGGTTCTTAGGATTTTTCACTTTGATGTCAAAAATCTGAACCGTTTGACCCGCTCTTGCGCGACGAAGTGCACTCTTAGCTTTATCATTGAGCTTGCTTCCTCGAACATTGATAGTTGGTTGTCCTGGTACTTTAAATTTAAAACTTACAGTCTGTAGGGTAATATCGAAATCAAAATCCTCGAGCACAGCGCCAATAGAAGCAACGTTCAAACTCGATTTTGGAATCGTGACATTCCCTGTCTGTTTACGAACTGTTCCTTGTGGAGCAGGAATATCTTTAATTCGAAATTTTGATTTGGTATTTACTCTTTGACCATCTGGTAGAGAACCACTAGCATTAATAGTAATTTCACGACCCTTTCCAGGAATCATTATATACTTACTTCCTTTGGATCTCTTCAATCCAGGGGCAGACGCTTTAACCTTGGAGTCTGGTATCCCAGGAATTGAAATTGTCATAGGGTTTTCTACACCCCGATAAACAACATTCATTTTATCGGCTGAAATAACTGCTGAATTGGGTTTTGCAATTACCGCAAAGGTTTGATTTACAGGGATTTTAGACTCTTGACCATCGTTTAGAAAAACTAGATCCCCTTCGATGGTATGATCACCAGGTCGACCTGCGGATACTTTAAGTTTTACCCCACCAGCGATCAGATCGTAGTCCTTCGGGCCTAGTTGTCGGCCATCCATTTTAAGGTTCACGGAATTGGGATTCTGTGCGCCTCCTTTTCTTCCCAAAATAACACTTCCATCAAAGGTTTCGCCTTGGTAATAGGCACCCTTTTCTGTTTTAAGTAAGGTAATATAGTTAGATTCTGTAACACCAGATTCTAACTCTAACTCCTTACCCATTAGCGTGGTCAAAACATCACTTTCTGTCAAACGAATATCGTTTTGCATCATAGTGAGTTTGGCTAGTGAAGAAATTAGAGGAAAACCTTCATAGTTTGCAGATAACCAAGATTGGTCTTGGCCATCTTTATTTTTGATATTACTATTTTGATCTCCCGTAAAAAAGCGTCCTTCGACTTGCTCTATGTATTGAGGGAATTGGCTTCCAAAAACCTGAATGACTTTCATCTTGTAGTTATTAATCATATCTACAAACTCAGTACCGCCTTGGGAAACGCCATTGGCATCAAAAAATAAAAGGTCTAAAGCTTCTCCTTTATCCATCTGAGAATATTCCTTAAGGTCAGGGTCAGCTTCTCTTTGTTTCTCTGTTATTGTTTGTTTAATTTCTTCAATCCGGTTGAAAAAATCATCCGAGGTTTTACGGATTTCATTGGCGGTTCGCTCATGACCAATCCACTTACCTTCCTTTTCTTTCGCATTTACCGAAATCTTCTGATAATAGATTTCGTTACTCTCAGCTACGCGGGTATTGGCGCTTTTGAGTTTTACGAACATTTGTCCAAAACCATCAAGCACCTCTTTACTTACATTGAGAGCCAGCATGGTAATAAACACCAGGTACATCAAGCTGATAAGCTTTTGCCTGGGGGTTTCTTTTGCTCCTGCCATTGCTAAATTTTATTTGGTGTTCATAGCAGAAAGCATTCCACCATATACTTGGTTTAAGTTGGCCAAATTCGCAGATAGTGTTTCCATCTGTACTCTAAGTTGTTCTGCATTTTGTGCAACTTGTGAATTGAAGGCAGTATTGCTACCTGCAGCTTCGACCTGCTTGGCATAGTGGCCATTCAATTCATTTAACGTTTGAGCAGCTTTTTGTAATTGGTCACTATACTCTTGGTTAGAATTTACAGTTGAAGTAACAGGCTGAATGGCCTGGGCAGTAGCCTCAAGATTTTTAATACTATTTGCCAAGTTGTTCATCAACGCAACATCCAATTTTGCTTCTTTCATCAACGCATCGATTTTAGAAGAAAGACTACCATCACCTTTGGGTGCAGCTTTGGCTTGTTGACCTGAAACTTTTTTAACATAGTCTGCGTGTTCTTCTTTGATTTCGCCTGTGTTCAAAGCAGCTACTGTAAAAATCAATGCTTCTGTTCCTAAACCCAAACCAAGAACCAAACCACCCGTGATGGGTCCAATTTCAAGGTGAAGGATTTTAAATAGTGCCCCAATAATTACAACTGCACCTCCGAGACCGAAGAGCATGTGCATAGCAATTTTGCTTCTTAACCGTTTGTTGAGAGATTTTTCGTTCATTTTTTTATAGTTTACAATGGCATAAAAATAATGATATTATTTGATTTTGACGTTCGAGGTTCCAAGGTAATCTTGTACTGTTCGGAAACCTATAAAGCTTCGTGCTGTATCTTGGTATTCATAGTCTCTTGAACTGACACGTAAAAAGTACGCTACGTCTTTCCATGAACCGCCTCTAACTACTTTACGCTTTTCAAATTCTAATGACATGTCTGGATTCAGGGAAGCAACGTTGTCATAAGCCCCAGGATCATATGAGGAGCGCGTCCATTCGGCTACATTCCCTGCCATATTGTACAAGTTGTAATCATTGGGCAAATAAGATTTGGCCTCGACTGTGTAGACCGCCTGATCTACAGCATAATCCCCGCGTAATGGTTTAAAATTGGCCAAAAAACAACCCCGATCATTCAAAAGGTAGGGTCCGCCCCAAGGATAGGTGCCAGAAGGAATTCCTCCTCTTGCAGCATATTCCCATTCGGCCTCACTTGGTAAACGGAAATTATTTACCAGTGGTTTATTTCTTGATTTTTGATAGCTATTTTTAAAATGCGTGCGCCAATTACAAAAAGCTACTGCTTGTTTCCAAGAGACACCTACAACAGGATAATCTTGATATGCTGGGTGAGAAAAATACTCATTGTGCATGGGTTCATTATAAGAATATATGAAATCCTTGATCCATACCGTTGTATCTGGGTAAATCTCAATTTCTTCTTTTTTAATAAATGGCTTTCTATCAATAAATTGTTGTCGGGTTCTTTTGGATTCTTTTGAAGCTCCTTCAGCATCAAACCAGGTATATTTGTAAACCAATTTGGTAACATCGATTTTCATTTCTCCGTTATACCACAAATCAGGTGGCAGATACATAGAGTCCATCATTTCGGCATAGTCCTGGTCTAAATAATCGCGGGTATCCCACATAATCTGTTGGTCCCAATTTAAGGATCGACCATCACCATATCTTTCAGGATCAGCTTCGTAATAATTGGCCAACATATATTTTTGATACTCGCTCAATTTAGAAGTATCCGCATCGGCGAATGCATACTCACCAATACTATTTTTATCATCTTGTGTTTTTTCTATTTCAGCTGCACGCTGGGCCAACATAGATAGTGTAACAGAGTCTTTCACCCAATATACAAATTGTCTGTATTCACTATTTGTTATTTCTGTTTCATCCATGTAAAAAGAAGGAACAGTTACAGTACGTGCAGGAGCATTTTGCAGCTGCGCTACATCTTCGTCAGATTTACCCATGATGTAAGAGCCACCTTCAATAAGGGTCATTCCGTATGGTTTTTCAGGGAACCATTTCTTTTGCCTAACTCCGATAAGTTCGCCTCGATTTTTTCTTCCACAGCTGGCTATGGATAAAATGACGATAGCTAAAAGCACTAATTTTTTCATACTGGTTGGTTACTTCACCAAATTATTTAGAACCAAGTACAATTCATGTTCGATTTGGGTAAGATATTTTAACCTCTTTTGGTGGCTTTCCACCATCTTTCTGGTAAAATATCGTTGCAAGCGTCTTTATATTCTTGATGGTTGCAAGGTAATAACGCCGTAGTTTTTGATTTATTATCTAAATAGTTCTCATTTGTTATTTCAACCCACCATCTTTCACTAATTTCACTTTGATAAAATACCAAGTCCCGATCAGACATTGTCACTGTAAACCGCTTAAAACCTTGGCTTGTGAGAACTGGGTACTCACCAAAACGCAAACTTACACCCTCGATAAAATACCAAATAATTTGTGCTAATAATTTATGAAAAATAGCCGTAGAAGGCAGCTCAAATAACCCAAACATCCCTATTCGATCACTTATTCCTGCATATCGAGCCAACGCACAGATTGTTTTACTATCTATTCCGTTAGGCAGTCCATTGGGATCCCCTGTACTTTGCCATGACAAAGATTTCATATCTACACTTACTATATCGGCTTCACGAAGAAGCGGCTCCGCTAAGGATACATCATTGGAAAAAGTACCCAAACGATAAGATTCAAAATATAATTTCTCCATTAGATCCAACTCTTCTTGGGCAATATAATAGCTCTGATAACCCAAATTTGTGTAGTTGTACAACATATTGGGTTGCTCCATAATTATTTTACTCATGTAAGAACGTCCTGAAATAAGCTCTTCTTGTTGTGAAAAATCAAATTGACTGTCAACAGAAACTAAATTTACCAATTGACTTCCCGATGCATAAGATCGATACATTGGGTATATGAGATCGTGTGAACCACCTATAACGACAGGTATTATGTTCATCTGACGCAGGTGTGTGCATATTTCTTGCAAAGCAAAATAAGTATCATCTACTGTATTTCCGCTAGGTAAGTCGCCCAAATCTATGATGCGCAAATTCCAATTACCAGGAAAGAGTTGGTAAAAAGCTACCCTAAAGTCATTAAGACTGTAATTTGAAATGGGGAAAAAAGCATTTCGTATTTCACTAACTCCAATTAGAGCAATATCTGTTTTTTTTAAATCTGGTAAACCTGTTTTTTCTGTGTGTATTGGGATTTGTTTTCCAATAATTTGTTTGGGTAGTAAGTTTACTCTTGCCACCGTTTCATCGGAAACGGGCACTAAAAGGTCTACACTCATTTTTTAGTTTTCTTGGGTTTTTTCTTTTTGGGTGTTGCAGCATCAAGATAAGCAATAGCCTGCTTTAAACTTACTTTTGTTGGATCTATATCTTTAGTTAATTCCACTTTTTGCTTGCCCTTGATAATATTAGAACGACCCCAACGGGCTTTTTCAATGCGAATGCCTTCATCTTCCCAGACTTGAACTAGTTTGTCTTTCTCTTTTTGAATTTTTTCTTGAATTAAGGTATTGACATCATTTTGGGATAGACTATCAAAATTGTATTTTTTATTGACGTTGATAAACATACCATTCCATTTTAGGAAAGGGCCAAACCTCCCCACGCCTTTTGATACGGGCAATTCATCGTAAAATGCTATGGGAGCATCTGCTTTCTTCTTGGCTTCAATCAATGCGATTGCCTGCTCTCGGTCAACACTCGACGGCGCACTATCTTTGGGAAGCGAAACAAACATTGAACCCAATTTTACATAGGGTCCAAAACGACCATTGTTGACGGTGATGATTTCACCATCATATTCACCCAAATCTTTTGGGAGTTTGAAGAGCTCAAGCGCTTCTTCAAATGTAATCGATCCCAGTTGTTGCCCAGGGGCCAAACTAGCAAAAATCGGCTTGTCGTCATCTTCGGGGTTTCCAATTTGAGCTATGGGCCCATACTTCCCCAATCGAACTTTTATAGGTCGTTGGTGCTCTGGATGCACTCCAAGTACTCTTTCACCTGATTCCCGTTGGGCATTCTCTTTGACGTGATTAACCGTTTCATGAAAATTTTCATAAAAACCTTCAATCATTTTGGTCCAGTTTTGATTCCCTTCAGCAATGGCGTCAAAACGCTGTTCTACCTGTGCCGTAAAACCAAAATCCAAGATGGATTCGAAATTTGTAACCAAAAAGTCATTGACAATTCCACCAATATCAGTAGGTACAAGCTTACCTTTGTTTGCACCTACTTGTTCGTTGCGTTCTTTTTTATCTATTGCATTCTCATGTAATTCCAAAACCATGTAAGCTCGTTTTTGACCTTCCTCGGTTCCTTTCTCTACATAACCTCGACTCTGAACTGTAGAGATTGTCGGTGCATAAGTAGAGGGCCTACCAATGCCCAATTCCTCTAGCTTTTTAACGAGACTAGCTTCTGTAAACCTAGCTGGTGGCCGGGAAAAACGCTGTGTTGACTGCATACTTTTTCTTTCCAATCGATCACCTACTGCTACAGCAGGGAGAATACCTTGGGCCTCTTCATCTTCGTCGTCAGTTCCTTCAAGATACACCTTTAGAAAACCATCAAACAAAAGCACCTCTCCTTTCGCTTGGAAAATTTCATCATGGTTTGATGCTTGGATTTTAAGTTGTGTGCGTTCTAATTGAGCTGGGCTCATCTGCGACGCAATAGTTCTTTTCCATATCAGTTCGTATAAACGGACCTGATCTGCATCTGCCGTTATATGTATCCTAGATAAATCAGTAGGCCGTATGGCTTCGTGTGCTTCTTGTGCCCCTTTATTTTTAGTGGTAAAAACACGTGTTTTTACATATTCAGCCCCAAATTGTTTTTCAATTTGCTTTTGCGCTTGCTGTAATGCCTCTTGGGAAAGGTTTACACTATCTGTTCGCATGTAAGTAATCAAACCAGCTTCATACAAACGCTGGGCGAGTGTCATTGTTTTGCTTACAGAAAAATAAAGTTTTCTAGAAGCTTCTTGCTGGAGGGTCGAAGTTGTGAAAGGTGCTGTAGGATGTTTTTGTGCTGGCTTAGTTTCTACGGAAGCGACCTCAAATTGTGCATTTATGTTTTTTTCTAAAAAAGCGTTCGTTGTCGCTTCATCAGAAAATGACTTTATCAATTGTGCACGAATGGTTTTTTTATTGGAGGTAACAAATCGTGCCTCGGTCTTAAATAATTGCTCTGGCACAAAATCTTGGATTTGACGCTCCCTCTCGACGATGAGTCGCACAGCAACAGACTGCACCCGTCCAGCTGAGAGCCCTCCTTTGACCTTACGCCACAAAACCGGTGATAACTCATAACCCACCAGACGGTCAAGTACACGACGTGCTTGCTGTGCATTAACCAAATTATAATCTATCGTACGTGGATTTTCTATGGCCTTTAAAATTGCTTTTTTTGTGATTTCATGAAAAACAATCCGTTTGGTCTGTTCTGGATCAAGTTGTAAATTTTCAGCCAAATGCCAAGCGATTGCCTCGCCTTCACGATCTTCATCACTCGCCAACCAAATTGTTTCGGCCTTCTTGGCTTGTGATTTTAGCTCACTAACTACTTTTTTCTTGTCTGAGGATACTATATATTTAGGAACAAAGCCTTTGTCAACGTCGACGCCCAATTCGTTTGAGGGTAAATCGGAAATGTGACCATAACTTGACACAACCTTGAAATTTTTCCCTAAATATTTTTCAATGGTCTTGGCTTTGGCCGGAGACTCAACAATGACAAGATTCTTAGCCATACTTGATTTTTTTCGCTGTAAAAGTAGCTAGTTTTTTTTTGTATTACTGTTTTGATAACGAAAGCAGCGATAAATTATTTTTCATTTTACTCATAATCTTAAAACCTTAATTATGGCAATACAATAAATGATTCAACAAATAATCTGAAAATCAACCTGTCATATTGACTGACAAATTTTCAGTGTTTGGATACTTTGTTTAATTTTGCGAAGCCGATTGTCAAGGGGCAGTACAACTAAATAATAATGACGATAAGAAACAAAGCAAATATATTTGCATCTCCAGATGCTAAAGTTTTATCAAATGAGAAGGAGAATCTTAAAGACCCAATGGCATATAATGGAGAGGCCCTACCCCCGAATCAATCGGATAGAGGTAACAAAAATCTTTATATCGAGTCTTATGGTTGTCAAATGAATTTTTCAGACAGTGAGGTTGTCGCCTCCATACTTGAAAAAGAAGGTTACCAAACTACAGCCAGCATTGATAAGGCTGATTTGATCTTGGTGAATACCTGTTCCATTCGTGAAAAAGCAGAACAAACTGTTCGCAACCGATTGGCACATTTTCAACATTTGAAAAAAGAAAATAAATCGGTCAAAGTAGGTGTTTTGGGCTGCATGGCAGAGCGATTGAAACACAAATTCCTTGAGGAAGAGAAGATAGTCGATTTAGTTGTAGGTCCAGATGCTTACAAAGATTTGCCCCACTTGCTCCAAGAAGCTGAAGCCAATCGAGAAGCTGTCAATGTGCTGCTTTCCAAAGAAGAAACCTACGGCGATATTGCTCCTGTTCGGCTTTCTTCCAACGGCGTTAGTGCTTTTGTTACGATTACTAGAGGATGTGACAACATGTGTACTTTTTGCGTTGTTCCTTTTACTCGTGGTCGGGAACGCAGTAGAGACCCAAAAAGTATTTTACAAGAGGTGGCGTCCTTAGCTGAAAAAGGCTATAAAGAAATTACATTATTAGGTCAAAATGTAGATAGTTATTTATGGTACGGTGGTGGGTTAAAAAAAGACTTCAAAAACGCAACTGAACTGCAACAGAAAACAGCAGTTGATTTTTCAAAACTTTTACAACTGGTCGCAGAAGCCCAGCCTAACATGCGAATACGCTTTTCAACTTCCAACCCACAGGATATGTCATTGGAGGTACTCCATACAATGGCAAAATTTGACAACATCTGTAAATACATTCACTTACCTGTTCAATCTGGAAGTAATCGAATTCTCAAGAAAATGAATCGACTACACAGTCGTGAAGCCTATTTTGAATTGATTAGCAACATACGTAAAATTCTTCCCGAATGCGGTTTGTCTCATGATATGATAGCGGGCTTCCCTACTGAAACGGAAGCTGACCACCAGGACACCCTCGATTTGATGGAGTTTGTTCAATATGATTTTGGATTTATGTTTGCTTATTCTGAGCGACCTGGAACCTTGGCAGCTCGAAAAATAAATGATGATGTCCCAGAAGCCACCAAAAAAAGAAGACTCAAAGAGATCATTGCCTTGCAACAAAAGCACAGTAAAATTAAAACCAATCAATACATAGGTAAAACTGTTTGTGTACTTATTGAAAAATCTTCAAAAAAATCAGATGCCCACTGGAGTGGTCGGACTTCACAAAACACGGTTGTTGTTTTTCCAAAAGAAAATTATCAAGTAGGTGATTTTGTGGAAGTAACAATAAACGAGGCCACAGCTGCTACATTAATTGGAACTGCACAAGGTTATTCAAATAGAATCTAGAAATAATACCATGGATACCCTACAACAACTAAAACAACGATTTGGAATCATTGGTAACCACCCAGGATTAAATCGTGCTTTGGAAAAAGCACTTCGAGTAGCTGCCACCGAAATTTCGGTTTTAGTTACAGGTGAGAGTGGTGTTGGAAAAGAAAATATTCCAAAAATAATTCACCAATACTCTGCCCGCAAACACGCAAAATACATTGCGGTTAACTGTGGCGCAATACCAGAAGGCACTATTGACAGTGAACTATTTGGTCATGAAAAAGGTGCGTTTACTGGGGCAACTTCCACAAGAAGCGGTTACTTTGAGGAAGCAGACGGAGGGACTATTTTTTTGGATGAAGTGGGAGAATTACCGATGACCACCCAAGTTCGCTTACTAAGGGTTTTAGAAAATGGTGAGTTTTTTAAGGTAGGATCATCTAAAGTCCAAAAAACAAATGTTAGGATTGTTGCGGCTACCAATGTGAAAATGCAAGAAGCCATTCAAAAAAATAAATTTCGAGAGGATTTGTATTACCGACTCAGTACTGTTGAAATATATATCCCACCGCTGCGCGAACGTCAAGAAGATATCCATTTACTTTTTAGAAAATTTGCTGCTGATTTTGCTGAAAAATATCGGATGCCACCCCTTCGATTAGATGAAAATGCACAACAGCTTTTGAGTCAGCACAGATGGAGCGGTAACATTCGACAACTCCGAAACATCGCTGAACAAATGTCAGTACTTGAAAAAGATCGATTGATTGCTGTTGATAAGTTAAGATACTATTTACCAACTGATAACACCCAATTACCCGCTTTGGTAGATTCTGATAAATCAAGTTCCGATTTCGCATCAGAACGGGAAATACTTTACAAGGTTTTGTTTGACATGAAATCAGACCTCAACGATCTCAAACAATTGACTAGAGACTTGTTGGATGCCGATGGACAGCCCCTCAAAGAAAGAAATCAGACATTGATTAACAAAATTTATGGAGAAACAAATAGTCCTACCGAGCACTTTGAAGCATTGCCAGTGGCTCCAACTACGTCAACAGATCAACCTGCGCCACAACAACATGTTGAAGACAAATACCAATATGTCGAAACGATAGAAGAAGAGGAGCCCTTGTCGCTTCAGGAAAAAGAAGTGGAGATGATTAGACGAGCACTTGAAAGGAGCCATGGCAGAAGAAAAAGAGCCGCCCAAGAACTTGGTATTTCAGAGCGCACGCTCTACCGTAAAATCAAACAATTTGATTTGAATGATAATGAATAAATCAAAAAAATACATCAAAATTGCACTACTCGTTCCTTTGGTATTCCTATTGATATGGGGATGTGGAATTTATTCATTTACAGGGGCCTCTATCCCACCAGGTACTGAAACATTTCAGGTCAATTATTTTGAAAATCAAGCTGGAAACCGACCAGGCTCAACCGTAGAACCTGGACTTGATAGGGATTTTACTATTGCGCTGCAAGACCTACTTTTAAACCAAACAAACTTGTCATTGGTCAATTCGGATGGTGATTTGATTTATGAAGGAGAAATTACTGAATACAGCGTAACGCCAATGGCAGCTACCGCTGCGATAACTGCGGCCCAAAATAGATTAAAAATGTCAGTGAAACTTCGATATTTTAATACCAAAAACGAAGAGGACGACATGGAAAAAAGTTATTCATTTTTCTACGACTTCCCTGCAGAATTACAAGTTTATGATGTAAGAGACGCAGCACTAAAAGAAATTTTTGATCGAATTACACAGGATATATTCAATGACACTTTGGCCCGTTGGTAATGAATGACTTTGGAACAATGCTAGCTAATTTTGACCCTTCAGATCAGAAGCAATATGAAGCTTTAGAGACATGGACTCAAAATTATCCCTACTTCCCGACCGCATGGGCTTACCTCGCCAAAGCGGCGCAGCACCAAAAAAAAATAGATGCTGAAAAAACCATCGAAAGAGCCGCAACCTTAGCCTTTGACAGAGCTGTATTTAAAGACTGGATTGAAAAAGAAATACCTTCAAAACGAATCATCAAACCCATTGACTCCGAAATTCCTATTGAAGAAAAAGCTTCTGAAAAGCGAGTAGTCAAAAAAGAAAAACTAGAAGTCAAAAAAAAATCTACACCCAAAAAAACAATTGCATCGCAACAAGAATTAAAATCATTTGTTGAATGGCTAGACCATGGTTTGGCCGATATGCCTAAACCAAAAGAAACTGATAAAAAACAAGTCAATCTAGCATCTGAAGACAAGGACAAATGGGAAATGATTGATGCTTTCATCGAAAAAAATCCAAAAATAAGTTCACCAAATACAACAAGCCAAACTATAGATTTGAGTCAGGATCAAAATGTCATGAAAGAAGAATTAATGACGGAAACATTGGCCCGCATTTTGATGCAACAAAATAAATACAATAAGGCCCTTCAAGCCTACAAAATACTGAGCTTGAAATATCCAGAAAAAAATAGTTTCTTTGCAAGCCAGATAAAAGAAATCAAACGCTTACAGCAAGCCAAAGAATAAAATCTTATGAGTACATTTTCCATATTTATCGCACTAATAATTGTGGTCTGTTTTTTATTGATTCTAGTGGTAATGGTTCAAAATCCCAAAGGAGGTGGTTTGTCTTCGTCCTTTGGTGGTGGTGGTCAACAACTAGGCGGTGTTCAAAAAACTACAGATTTTTTGGATCGTAGTACATGGGTTTTGGCCACGCTTTTGATGGTGCTGATATTACTATCAAGCATGGCGCTACCCGGAGGACAGGCAGCCTCCGATTCCCGTCTGATTCAAGACGGTGCAGTTGAACAAACTATCCCGCAGGCCTTGCCAGACGCTATCCCCGAAGAACCAGAATCTAACAATTAAGCATTTTATGCCAGACTGCTGACAGTCTGGCATTTTTTTTTCTGATTGGCAGTTTTTCTGCAAATGGCACAATTTGTGCCTAAAAATGGTAAATCTTAAAAAAAAATATAATGAATATCAAACCACTCGCTGATCGCGTTCTCGTAGAGCCTGCGGCTGCGGAAACAACTACTTCTTCAGGAATTATCATTCCCGATACCGCAAAAGAAAAACCGCAGAAGGGAACCGTTGTGGCCGTTGGACCAGGAACAGCCGAAAACCCTATCACAGTCTCTGTTGGAAACCAGGTACTCTATGGAAAATATGCTGGTACGGAATTACAGCATGAAGGAAAAGATTACCTCATTATGAAAGAAAGCGATTTACTCGCAATTGTTTAAACCGATTTATATAAAGATATTATGGCAAAGAAAATTGAATTTGATATCGATGCTAGAGACGGAATCAAGCGCGGAGTCGATGCGCTTGCCAATGCTGTCAAAGTAACATTAGGCCCAAAAGGTCGTAACGTGATCATAGGAAAATCCTTTGGTGCTCCTCAGGTTACAAAAGATGGCGTTAGTGTCGCCAAAGAAATTGAACTGGAAGATACCCTAGAAAATATGGGGGCACAGATGGTCAAAGAAGTTGCTTCTAAAACCAATGATTTGGCTGGTGATGGGACAACTACGGCTACTATTCTTGCCCAAGCCATCGTTCGTGACGGACTCAAAAATGTAGCGGCAGGTGCCAATCCCCTTGATCTAAAGAGAGGAATAGATAAGTCTGTCGAGCGTATTGTTGCCAACCTTGGTGAGCAGTCAGAAGTCATCGGGAATTCATCTGAGAAAATTAATCAGGTTGCAAGTATCTCAGCTAACAATGATTCTACAATTGGTGGGCTCATTACCGAAGCCTTTGAGAAAGTAGGGAAAGAAGGTGTTATTACCGTCGAAGAAGCCAAAGGAACTGATACCTATGTAGACGTTGTAGAAGGCATGCAGTTTGACAGAGGATACCTCTCTCCTTATTTTGTAACCAACTCCGAAAAAATGGAGGCCGATTTAGAATCACCTTACATTCTTCTTTATGACAAGAAAATTTCAGTCATGAAAGATTTATTACCTGTTCTTGAGCCAGTAGCCCAGTCAGGTAAGCCTTTGTTGATCATTGCAGAGGATGTCGATGGAGAAGCTTTAGCGACTTTAGTTGTTAACAAACTTCGAGGATCACTTAAAATAGCAGCTGTTAAAGCCCCAGGTTTCGGGGATCGCAGAAAAGCGATGCTTGAGGACATCGCAATTCTAACTGGAGGAACAGTTATCTCTGAAGAGCGTGGATTTACACTAGAAAATGTCACTATCGACATGCTAGGTACTGCCGAAAAAGTAACTATCGATAAAGACAATACTACTGTTGTGAACGGTACAGGAGCAGCAGCAGATATTGAAGCACGTGTAGGCCAAATCAAATCTCAGATTGAAGCATCTACATCAGATTACGACAAAGAAAAGTTGCAAGAGCGTTTGGCTAAATTGGCCGGAGGTGTAGCAGTGCTATATGTTGGTGCCCCATCTGAGGTTGAAATGAAAGAGAAAAAAGACCGTGTTGACGATGCTTTGCATGCCACCCGTGCAGCCATTGAAGAAGGTATTGTAGCTGGTGGTGGCGTAGCCTTACTTAATGCTAAAAAAGCCTTAGCATCGGTTACTGGTGAGACAGCAGACGAACAGACAGGGGTTCAGATCATTGATAGAGCCATTGAGGCGCCTTTACGTACCATCGTAGAAAACTCCGGTGGCGAAGGTTCAGTTGTTGTTTCAAAAGTGTTAGAAGGAAAAGCCAATCATGGTTATAATGCTAAAGATGGCACTTATGTAGATATGCTCAAAGCTGGGATAATTGACCCCAAAAAAGTAACCCGTGTAGCTTTAGAAAATGCAGCCTCTGTTGCTGGTATGATTCTAACGACAGAATGTGCTTTGGTTGATATCAAAGAAGAGACCCCACCAATGCCACCAATGGGCGGCGGAGGCGGCATGCCCGGAATGATGTAATACTCAAAATTTATTTGATGTTTCAAAAACCTGCTCAAAAAGAGCAGGTTTTTTTATTTTTAAATAAAAATTGTCATGAGAAATGTATGGCTTGTCTTGCTATGCTGTATCTTTCAATCACAGGCTCAAAACAAACTTGAGATTGACATTGAAAATATAACAGTATCACAGGGTACTCTTGTTATCAGTATCTTTAATTCAGCTAAAAGTTTTGACCAAAACGAAGTTCAGGAAGGTTTTTTTCAGAAAATAGTTGTTGGTTCCCCTCAGCTGCAAGTTGTTTTCGAAAATCTTCCAACGGGTCGTTATGCCATCAAGGCTTATCACGATGCCAATGACAATCAAAAATTAGACAAAACATGGATGGGTATCCCCAAAGAATCTTATGGTTTTTCTAATAATATAATGGGGATAATAGGACCCCCCTCTTTTGAACAAAGTGCATTTGAAGTTGACAGCAATACCCAACACACCCTAATTTTGCGCTAGTGTATCCCCGATAAAAGCATACTAACTGACATGACAATCATAACGCTGTTTTCAATGAGTGTAGCTTCAGTCATGGGAAGTTTAAGTACCGTCCCCAAACAGGCACATTCAATCTGACGTTTATTGATGAGACTTTGGATTACACCTACAGAAGTGATTGAAAGTAAAATCATTGTTATCCATAAAGCCCATTGCAATTGCCACTGTAATAGAAAAGCAATACCCAATAAAGTTTCGATAAACGGATACAGATAACCGTATGTCATACTTCTTTTTGCTATGGGATCATAGTTGGCAAACGAAGTTGGAAAGGCGCTGTAATCGAGAAATTTGAAAAAACTAAAAACGACAAAAAACAGACCCATATAATGAAACATAAAACGGGAAGGGCTAAACTGATTTACCGACAAATAAACAGCCCCCATTACTATGTAGGTGAGAATCAAAAATAAAGGGAATAGGGACTTAACTTTAGTTTTTGTCTGTGAATATTCTTGATCAAGAATCGCATATTTTGATCCTAAAGCCTGTTTTAAAACCGTTTTATCAAGTCGCTTTTTTGTTGTTAGCGTTACTTTGCCACTATCCAAATCAACTTCTACCTGGCTTACGTCGTCTAAAGAACTTAACTTCTGTCGGACACTTTTTAGACAATTCCCGCAGGTCATCCCCTCAATAAAAAATACTTGTTGCATTGTTCTTTTGATATATTCAAAATTATTATTAATTACGACGGCTGACACTTGTCTTTTTAATATTTTTGAAAAATTTAACGCGTGAGCGACCACCACTATATACTAGCCAAAATAGACCGAATCATCAAGTCTGACGAAAACAATTGGGAAGTTAGACTAAAAGATATTTGCCAAGTACTTAGAGATTCAATCCCCTACTTCAATTGGGTTGGCTTTTATTTTGCCAATCACCAAACAAAAATGCTACATCTTAAAGCGTTTGCTGGTATCCCTACAGACCACACAGAAATTCCTTTTGGCAAAGGCATTTGCGGTCAGGTCGCTTTGAGTAACAAAAACTTTGTCGTTCCAAATGTCCATGATCAAGATAATTATATAGCTTGTGACATCAACGTAAAATCGGAGCTTGTCGTACCCTTGTTTGTCGATGGTATCAATGTCGGACAAATAGACATTGATTCGAATGCATTAGATCCTTTCGATAACAACGATGCACTTCTTCTCGAAAAAGTAAATCAAAAAGTAGCCCATTATATTCCAAATATATTTTATACGCTAGCATGAATGAAATTAAGATAAAAACTGCTCTCATTTCAGTATTTGACAAAACCGGTTTAGACCCCATTATTAAAACCCTCCACGAACAGGGAGTGACTATTTTTTCGACAGGTGGTACCCAAAAATATATTGAAGATTTGGGTGTGCCCGTAAAAGCAGTAGAAGATTTAACTGGCTACCCTTCTATTCTAGGCGGACGTGTTAAAACTTTACACCCAAAAGTATTTGGTGGTATTTTAAACCGTCAAGGTAATCCATCGGATGAAAAAGAAATTATTTCTTATGAAATTCCACAGATAGACTTGGTTATCGTTGATCTATATCCATTTGAAGATACGGTTGCTGCTAGTGCTTCAGAAGATGAGATTATTGAAAAGATTGATATTGGTGGGATTGCCTTAATCAGAGCTGCTGCCAAAAATTTTAAAGATGTCGTATGTATCTCTAATAAAAAGTATTATGCAGCGCTTTTGGAACTCCTCACTAGTAAAAAAGGCTTGTTAAGTCTCGCTGACCGAAAAAGATTTGCAGCTAGGGCTTTTGCTGATTCTTCCCATTATGACAGTGCCATTTTTAATTATTTTTCAGCCGACCAGGATACGTTAAAAATTAGCAGTCATCAATCTAAAAAACTGCGATATGGAGAAAATCCACATCAAGTGGGTCACTTTTTTGGACCGCTGGAAGATTTATTAGAACAAATACATGGTAAAGAAATATCTTACAATAATTTATTAGATATTGATGCAGCCGTTCAATTGATGGAGGAATTTTATGAGGATGCACCTACTTTTGCTATTTTAAAACACAACAATGCATGCGGACTAGCGACTCGAGAAAAACTTTCAGAAGCCTATACGGCAGCCCTTGCTGGTGACCCTATATCCGCTTTTGGCGGCGTACTTATAGCCAATCGCACTATAGATCTTGAAACAGCTGAAGCCATGCATTCACTTTTTTTCGAAGTAATCATTGCACCTCATTTTGAAGCTGAGGCACAAAGCCTTCTTACGCAAAAGAAAAACAGAGTGCTATTGATACAAAAAAGCCGATTGCTGTCTACAAACAGTATCCGAACCTGCCTCAATGGTTATTTGGTACAAGATAAAGACTCGCATACCGATTCGGAAAGTGATCTAAAAAACGTGACCATAAAGACTCCCGATTCAAACGAAATTGCGGATCTATTATTTGCTTCAAAAATCTGTAAACACACCAAATCCAATACCATCGTTTTGGCTAAAAACAAGCAATTACTCGCAGCCGGGACTGGACAAACTTCCCGTGTCGATGCCTTAGAGCAAGCCATAAAAAAAGCCCAAAAATTTGAATTTGATTTGAGTGGTGCTGTCATGGCAAGTGATGCTTTTTTCCCCTTTCCAGATTGTGTTACTATCGCTCATCAAGCTGGCATCGCTGCCGTGATTCAGCCTGGTGGATCAATTAAAGACCAAGACTCTATAGACTATTGTAATCAAAATGGTGTGAAAATGGTATTGACTGGGGTTCGCCATTTTAAACATTAATTTCTAACTTTACCAAATAACGCTTGACCTCTATGGGGATTTTTACGGAAGAAATTGCAATTGACCTCGGAACCGCAAACACATTAATTATACATAACGACAAAGTTGTTGTAAACAGTCCCTCTATAGTTGCGATAGATAGGACGACAAATAAAATAATTGCCATCGGTGACGAGGCCAGTATGATGCAAGGAAAAACGCATGAAAACATCAAAACAGTCCGACCACTAAAAGATGGTGTCATTGCAGATTTCAACGCATCTGAGCAGATGATCAACAAACTGATCAAAAGTATTCCCTCATTAAAAAAGAAATTTTTTACGCCTTCACTGCGAATGGTTATCTGTATTCCCTCTGGAATAACCGAAGTTGAAATGCGTGCTGTTAAGGAATCGGCAGAGCGTGTCAATGGTAAGGAAGTTTATTTGATTCACGAACCTATGGCGGCTGCTATTGGTATAGGGATTGATATTATGCAACCCAAGGGGAATATGATTGTTGATATTGGTGGGGGAACCACTGAAATTGCTGTCATTGCGCTTTCAGGGATTGTTTGTGATAAGTCTGTTAAAATTGCTGGAGATGTATTCAGTAACGATATAGTCAATTACATGCGTAGCAAACACAATTTGTATGTGGGGGAGCGCACGGCAGAGAAAATTAAAATTCTTGTTGGCGCTGTTATAGAAGATTTGGAAAACCCACCTGAAGAAATGTCGGTGCAAGGGAGAGATTTACTTACTGGTAAACCCAAGCAAGCCATGATTTCTTACACCGAGGTCGCCAAGGCATTAGACAAATCCATCATCCGTATTGAAGAAGCCATAATGGAAGCTTTGGCTCAAACTCCTCCCGAATTGGCAGCCGACATCTACAATACCGGCATTTATTTGGCTGGTGGTGGGGCTTTGCTTCGCGGACTGGATAAAAGACTTTCGCGCAAAACTGATCTACCCGTTTACATCGCTGAAGACCCTCTTCAAGCAGTTGTCCGAGGAACAGGTATTGCATTAAAGAATATTGAACGGTACAAAACCATCTTGATAAAATAAAACTAAGTGCAACAGATAATTAATGCGATTTTAAGAAATCGGAATTTTTTTATTTATCTACTGCTGCTTTTTTTTTCATTTGTCATCCTGCAAAACAAAAGTCCCTATCACCAGAGTCAATTTAGACAGTTGAGCCTCTCTCTATCAGGCACACTCTTGGGTATGCGAAACAGCTATCAAAATTATTTTCAATTAGAAAAAGAAAATGCACGCTTGGTCGAAGAAAATCAAAAACTCAAATCGCTATTGTCTTTTCAAAAAACACCAGGGGAAGCCGATAGTTTAACTTACAATCTAAACACTTCTTTTGAACTGATCCCTGCTCGTGTGATCAAAAATAGTATTGGCGGTGTGCGAAATTTTTTGATTCTTGATAAAGGAAAAAATGACAGCCTTTCCGTTGAAATGGGTGTAATTGGACCCAATGGGATTGTCGGTATTGTTGACCAAACCAATCGGAAATTTGCTAGTGTCATTTCAATTTTGCACCGCGATTTGAAAATCAACGCCAAACTCAAAAAAGGAAATGCTTTTGGTTCCCTCTATTGGAATGGCGACGTTCCCAACAAAATGCAACTATCTGATATTCCAACTATCAATACTGTTAGTGTTGGGGATACAGTTGTTACTGGCGGTATGTCAGCTTATTTCCCCAGCAATATACCTATAGGAAAAGTGAGTAAATTTGAAATATTACCCTCAAAAAGATATTATCAAATAGAACTTATTTTGTTCAACAATTTTTCGAACCTTGATCACGTTTATGTCATTAAAAATAAAGACAAGGCTACGTTTGATTCTCTAGTGAAATAAATTGTCATGCTGCAAGAAAATATACAAATAGGAATTACTTTTTTTGTCTTGATTATACTTCAATTTCTTGTATTTAGTAATATTGACTTTTTTGGTTTTATCAATCCTTTTGTTTACCTACTCTTTCTGGTTAGATATCGCTTAGATGGCAATCAATCTATTTTTATACTCAACAGTTTTGCGTTGGGCTTCTTTGTTGATTTGATTTTGGGTACGGCTGGCGCACATACCATCGCGACATTAACTGTAGCCTATCTGAGACCGCTAATCGTTGGGTTTAGTTTTGGTATCAATGCCGATGTTCCCTATGCCATGATTAAAGGGACCCGAATAAGTAATCAATTGACCTACCTGGGGCTTATCATTTTCCTTCACGCGTTGATTTATTATTCTATCTCTTATTTTAGCTGGCTGGCATTTTTCCAAATAATGAAGAATGCTTTTTTAACTTCAGTTCTTACATTTATACTTATATGGCTGATTTTGGGCTTTTATAAAACTAAGTGATGCAGCGATCCTTTTTCCTTCCCGTACTTACTTTAGTCATCGCACTTGTGTTTGCTGTAAAACTTGTCCAATTACAGCTGGTCAATACTTTTTATTCTTCTCTTTCACAGAATAATGCTGTTGTGGAACGCGCATTATATCCTGAACGGGGATTTATTTATGACCGCAATGGAGCACTATTGGTGACGAATAAGCCCTCCTATGATTTGATGGTTATCCCAGAGAATCTGACCGAGTTTGATACGTTGGAACTTCTACATCTAATTCAACTTGGCAAAGACGAATTTGAGAATAGGTTAAGAAAAGCTAAAAAATACTCAAGAAAGCTGCCCACTACTATTGTCAGTGCCCTTTCACAAGAAACTCACGCTGTTTTACAAGAAAAGATTTGGAAGCATCAAGGGTTCTATTTGCAAAAGAAATCTGTGCGTGATTATCGCAAGCCCATTGCTGCCAATGTATTGGGGTACGTAAGTGAAGTCAATAATAATGACCTAAAAAAAGACCCCTATTACCAGAAGGGAGAACTTATTGGACGACAAGGAATTGAAAAATACTATGAAAAATATTTGAGGGGTATCAAAGGCAAAGAGTTTTTACAAAAAGATAAATTTAATCGCATCATAGGAAGCTATGAAGGCGGAAGTTTTGATGTGCCACCAATACAAGCCAACGATATTATTTTGACACTAGACGAAACCCTCCAAGAATATGGAGAGCATCTTATGCAAAATAAAAGGGGTGGTATTGTAGCATTAGAACCCAGTTCTGGTGAGATTCTTGCCTTAGTTAGTGCACCCAGTTATGACCCAGCAATATTGGTGGGTCGAAAACGCTCTGCCAATTATCGAGAATTGTCACTCGACACTTTAGCAAAACCACTTTTTGATAGAGGGCTACAAGCACAATATGCGCCCGGTTCACCCTTTAAAGTTCTCAATGCGCTAATTGCTTTACAAGAAGATGTGCTGAATCCTAAAACGCAATTTCGCTGCAACAAAGGTCATTTTTATGCCAGAGGTGCTTTTATGGAATGCCACTGCCCGCTTCGGACAAAAAACAACCTTACTCAAGCCATATACAAATCTTGTAACTCCTATTTTTCGAAAACCTACAAGGGTATCATTGAAGCTTTTGACACCCCCCAAGAAGGTATAGAACGTTGGAAAAAACACCTTCAAAGTTTTGGTCTTGGTAATTATCTCGGCTATGACTTAGCTGTTGGGAAGCCTGGCTACATTCCTGGGGCTGATTATTACAATCGAGCCTACGGAGAAAAAGGCTGGAAAGCTCCAACCATCATTTCCAATGCTATTGGACAAGGTGAAATATTGACCACCCCCATTCAGATGGCCAACTTTACGGCTGCCATTGCCAATCGTGGTTATTACGTAAAACCTCACTTTATGAAAGAAATCCGTGGAGATTCTGAAATGGGAAAATACGAGAAAAAACAAACAACGATAGACTCTGTTCATTTCGAAACCGTTGTAGATGGCATGCATAAAGTAGTTGAATATGGCACGGCTCGAATTGCACGTATCAAAGGCATTGAAGTATGTGGAAAAACAGGTACCGTTGAAAATTTTATGCTGCTCAATGGCAAAAAACAACAATTAACCGATCATTCAATGTTCATAGCCTTTGCTCCCAAAGAAAATCCACAAATTGCCTTGGCGGTTTTTGTCGAAAATGGATACTGGGGGGCACGATGGGCCGCCCCAATCGCCAGTCTGATGATAGAAAAATACCTCAATAAAGAAGTAAAAAGACGATGGCTAGAAAACCGAATTGTCAATGGCAGTCTTTTAGAAGAATATAACAAACCCTTCTCAGGCAAACCTTTTAAAATAAATCAATGAACGAATCTGTTATAGCCCGGGTGGATTGGGTCAGTTTGCTGCTCTATTGTCTTTTGGTTTGTTTCGGTTTAGCAAATATTTATTCTGCCACCTACATTGAAGGGTCAAATAGCTTAATGAGTTTAAGCGATCCGGCCGGTAAACAATTGTTTTTTGCATTGTTAAGTTTGCTAACGGGTGGATTCCTGCTTGCACTACGAGTTAAATTTTTTGAACAGTTTACACAACCCGCTTATTTAACGGCTTTGGTCTTACTTCTTGGTTTATTTGTCTTCGGAAAAACCATTTCGGGTGCCCGATCTTGGTATGTCTTTGGTGGCATTCAGTTACAACCTGCAGAATTTAGCAAACTAGCCACGGCTCTTATGCTTGCTAAAATAATTTCTCAGTTTCAAACTAATTTAAAAAACTTCCGATCCCTGGCTAAAGTAGCCGCTATTGTAATCATTCCAGCTTTACTCATCGTTATCCAACCCGATCCAGGAAGTGCGTTGGTTTTCGGGGCCTTTTTCTTTGTCCTTTTTCGAGAGGGACTGAATTACCTGTTTTTGGTGGTTTTGGGGAGTGCACTGCTTGTATTTATCTTGACCTTACTATTTGAAATTCCCATTGTCATCACGCTTATTATTGTCCTTCTATCACTTATATATTTTCTGCTAAAACGGCTTAAATATAAACCCAAATTAATGCCCTTTATTCTATTTGGCGTTCTTGCTTCTGGGTTTACATTTTCGGTAGATTTTATTTTCAATGATGTTTTTGAACAGCGTCATCGCGATCGATTTAATATCATACTTGGGAAAGAAGTAGATACACAAGGGATTGGATACAATATCAATCAGTCAAAGATCGCCATTGGTTCGGGGGGGTTTCAAGGCAAAGGCTTTTTAAAAGGAACACAAACCAAAGGTGACTTTGTACCCGAACAACACACTGATTATATATTTAGTACCATCGGTGAAGAATGGGGCTTTTTAGGCAGTTTTTTTGTCGTTCTCTGTTTTGCAGCTCTGATCATAAGAATTCAATACCAAGCCGAAAAACAAACAAGCCAGTTCAGGAGAGTTTTTTGCTATAGCTTAAGTAGTATTCTTTTCGTACACTTTCTCATCAACATTGGCATGTCATTGGGGATGATCCCCACCATCGGTATTCCTTTGCTCTTTGTAAGTTATGGGGGGTCTAGTTTATTAGCAACCAGTATGATGTTTTTCATTTATTTAAATATGGATGCCAACCGACTTAGAGACTGGTGATTGGTTCAAGTTTTCACATCTAAATAATCTCGTAAGGCATTGCCTAGAGTCATAAATGCCAGAACCAAGCTCATGATCGCCACCCCTGGCAGCAAGGCCAAATATGCTTTTCCCAAAAGCAAATAGCGAAAGTGTTCTTTGACCATCCCTCCCCAACTAGGTATTGGCGGCTGAGCACCAATGCCTAAAAAACTCAACCCACTCTCAATCAATATAGCACTAGCAAAATTTGCCGATGCAATTACGATAATTGGGCCTGTCATTACTGGAAGTATGTGCTTAAATATGATTCTTATGTCAGAAAATCCCAATGCTGTAGCCGCCTCAATAAAAGTTTTTTCTTTCACAGCCAAAACTTGTCCCCTGACCAAACGAGCAACTTCTACCCACATAGATAAACCAACTGCAATAAAGACTTGCCAAAAACCGCGTCCAAGTACTAGGGTAATTCCAATGACCAAAAGCAAGGTTGGGATAGACCAGACAATGTTGATTAGAGCCATAATAGCTCGATCTAAGACACCGCCGTAATAGCCAGCCAATGCCCCTAAAACAACTCCAATTAATAGGGACAGAAAAACTGCTACAAAACCTATTGATAAAGATATTCGAGAACCAATCAGAAGCCGACTGAGCAAGTCGCGGCCAAATTTATCCGTACCCAAAATAAAATCCTGATTACTGATCCATTTTTGTTCAAAACTTGCTTTATCTAGAATTGAATCTGAAAATCGCTCGATTGGAATAGGCTTAAAATAGCCCTCAGCCGTCCCGTAAGTTTGAATTTCTAACTGCTCGGAGGTTATGCGCCACGATTTGATTGGAATCTTCTCTACCGTAGCTGGCTTCCCCGTCCAAATGCTCCCCTTTTCTGGAATAGCATCCAGGGGTAAAAGAAGCATTTTTGTTTTAAATCCGGGGGGCTTGGAATGAATTGATAGATGCATTTGGTTTGCATTGGGGGAATTATCAGGAGCCAAAACATAAGCCAAAGCAGAGAGTACAGTCAATATGCCAATGTATATCAAGCTAACTATACCACCCAGACTAATTTTCATGAAAGCTGAACACTACTAGTTTTTTCTTTGAGACAGCGGTTGGCTCTTAAAGGAAATACCCATATCATCCAGTATATTAACGGCTTCATTAACATAAAAATCCCGATCCAAAGCCTCTACCCAGCGATTTCTTTTTTCTGTGTAATCTTCGTTTACTTTGGCTAGCATTCCTGCTTCAGGGAGCCATTTAAATTGAAGTTGAGAATCAAAATCATCTAGTGCTTCAAATTTTTTAGATCTGGTTTGACCTTCCTTTTGATCGTTGGCAAAGGAATCATAGTCCAAGAAATATTCAAAGTCGTCTTGTTGGTCGGCAACCCAGCGTGCTTGTTCTTCCAGTAATGGCGTGAATTTATTTTGTTGGATACGATAACGGCTTTGTTTTACAATAAAGTCATAGTTGTATGTAGCATTCCAAGTCGTATAATTGGCTGGCGTAATTTTATCCCAGGCCAAGGGGTTATCTTGATCTTTTTCACCCATCTCCACGTATTGATACCGATCTGGAAAAACAACATCACTTTTTACACCTTCCAATTGGGTTGACTCGCCAGTTATGCGATAAAATTTGTCAGTTGTAACTTTCAAAGCACCCAAATCCCCAAGCGTATTCCCAGTGATGATACGATTTAAATCAACCACATTTTGTACTGTTCCTTTTCCGAAAGTCTGTTTGCTCCCAAGAACAATGGCACGCTTATAGTCCTGCAAAGCAGCTGCTAAAATTTCAGAGGCTGAAGCTGAAAATTCGTTCACCAAAACAACTAATGGGCCATCCCATACAATACCAACATCTGTATCGCTTAAAACTTCCTTACGTCCACCCGTGCTTTTGACCTGCACTACGGGTCCCTCTTTGATAAAATAGCCCGTCATGTCAACAACTGTTTTGAGTGAACCACCACCATTATTTCGTAAGTCCAAAACAATCCCTGAAACATTTTTGGCTTTTAATTGCTCTAATTCTTTTTTCACATCTATGGCAGCATTTCGCTCTCCATAATCTTTAAAATCAATGTAGAACTTCGGTAAGTTTATCAGGCCGAATTTTTTTTCCCCTTTTTGTATGATGGTCGAACGTGCGTAAACTTCTTCTAATTCGACCACATCTCTGATAATTGGAACTTCTTCGATGGTGCCATCAACTCTTTTTACCGTCAAACGAACCTCTGTGCCCTTAGGCCCTTTAATTAATTTGATAGCATCTTCTAGTCGCATCCCAACTATCTCGACAGGGTCTTCGTCTTTTTGTGCTACCTTGAGAATGGCATCACCTACATCAAGTAGTTTGCCACGCCATACTGGGCCACCAGAAATGACTTCGACAATTTTAACTTCTTGGTTACGCTTTTGCAATCGGGCTCCAATTCCTTCAAACTTTCCGGACATACTCGTGTCAAATCGATCTTTATCTTCGGGCGCAAAATAGAAAGTATGGGGATCAAATTGCATGACTATGGCGTTGACATATATGGAAAACCAATCTTTGCGTTCTAAATCATTGACCAGTTCAAAGTACTCTTGGGTATTCTCAAGGGTCAATTCACGAGCCTCTTTTTCCAGCTCTAGGTCTGAACGCATTATGTAACTGCTGTCTTTTTCTTTTTTCTTCCTTTCTTCTTTTTTCTTATCTGCATAACGATCTAAAGCTGATAGTTTTAGTCGTTTTCTCCATCGATTCTTTAGTTCTGTTACGGTACTGGCATATTCCAAGTTTTCATAATCCAAACTAATTGTCTCTGGTTTGCTAAAGTCGAAAGGCGTCTCTAGTAATTGAGGGTAAAACTTTTCGACCTGCTTCATGCGTGAAAGCAGGCGCTCATGGCTAATGTTGAAAAAATTAAGGTTGTGAGCCTTAAACTCGTCGTCTATCGCATAGCGATACCGTTTGAAAGTGTTGATGTCTGTCTGTAACAAAAAACGATGTTGTCCGTCCAAGCCTTCCAAGTATTGGTGAAAAGCGTTTTCAGAAAAAGTATCATCAATGATTTTTGGGTCGTAGTGTCCTCTTTCCAGAACGTAATTGAGAATCTCAAGTAACAGTTCATCTTTTTCAGTAGCATTCGGGGCCGATGAGACATTCCAAAACAACCATCCGCTCAACAGACCACTCAGAAGGATTCCTAAAATTCGCATAGCAAAATTTTTTGAACCTCTAAAATAAGTAAAATGCAGGTAAATAGTGGGCTTCGTCTTAAAAGTTTTTGTTAAAATAGAAAGGCTAGTTCCCAAGTAGAATGCCTAAATTTGAGGGATTGCAACAAGAATACAACATGGGAAAAAAACCTTTAATTTTAGTTACAAACGACGATGGGATTACAGCCCCTGGTATCCGAGCACTTATTGAAGTAATGAACGAGTTGGGTGATGTTGTTGTTGTTGCACCCGACAGCCCTCAATCTGGAATGGGGCATGCCATTACTATCAATTCGACCTTACATTGTAGTAAAATCAGCTTGGATGATGGGCCGCAAACTGAATACAGTTGCTCTGGCACACCAGCCGATTGCGTCAAATTAGCTGTCAACGAATTACTAGACCGCAAACCTGACTTATGTGTCTCTGGAATCAATCATGGCTCTAATTCTTCTATAAATGTCATTTATTCGGGAACAATGAGTGCTGCCCTAGAAGCTGGTATCGAAGGTATACCTGCCATTGGTTTTTCCCTTCTCGATTTCCGTTGGGGTGCTAATTTTGATATCATTAAACCCTATGTCAAGGAGATAACTCAAAAAGCACTCAAAAACAAAATACCAGAAAATGTGGTCCTTAACGTGAATTTCCCTAAAGGAGTTGACACGCCCATACAGGGGATCAAAGTATGTAGACAAGCCAAAGCGTATTGGGTCGAAGAATTTGATAAACGCACCAATCCTATGGGGCGTGAATATTATTGGCTTACTGGCAAATTCATTAATGAAGATGGTGGTGAAGATACTGACGAATGGGCGTTGGAAAACAACTATATTTCTGTTGTCCCCGTTCAATATGATCTTACAGCGCACCATGCCATACAAAAACTAAATACTTGGCAGTTTGAATAGAAACGATATTGGAAAAGGATTTTTTGCAGCTTTACTTGCCACAGCATCAAGTGTGTTATTACTGACTTCAATAGTTTCCAGGGGTGATACATTTGATAGCATTCAGTTCTTATATTACCAAAATAAATTGGGTGGATTGATTAGTCTTGGTGCTTTAATCAATTTATTACTTTTTTTTGTTGCCATACGAAAAAGAAAAAATGATTTTGCTACGGGTATATTGATACTCTCTTTATTACTAGTTGTTGGTATTGCTTTCTTAAAAATTATGGGTTGATGAATCCTATATCTTGAGTTGTATACCACCCAAGCGTAATTATTTTTTTATTTGCTATATGATTGCTATTCAATACCAAATTTCAAATAGATGAAGTACTACCTCATCGCTGGTGAAGCTTCTGGAGACTTGCACGGAGCTAGACTAATTGAATCCCTCCTCCAAAAAGATTGCAATGCCAAAATTCGTTGCTGGGGAGGGGATCTGATGGAAAAGGCTGGAGGGCAATTGGTAAAACACTATCGTGACTTGGCTTTTATGGGTTTCTGGGAAGTTTTAACCCATCTACCAACCATACTTGAAAATATTGCCTTTTGCAAAAAAGATATTTTAGCTTTCCAGCCCGATGCTATTGTCTACATTGACTATCCAGGGTTTAATCTCCGTATTGCCAAATGGGCTAAAAAACAGGGGTTTCAAAATCATTACTACATCAGTCCACAAGTTTGGGCCTGGAAGGCCAATCGGGTGCAGCAAATGAAACAAAATCTAACAGCCTTATATACTATCCTGCCTTTTGAAAAAAAATACTTTTCTGAGCATCACCAATATGAAGTACACTATGTAGGGCATCCGCTGTTAGACAGTTTACAAAAAAAGACAGAACCCATCCAATTACAATATCCATCTGATGAAAAACCCATCATTGCTTTGCTGCCTGGCAGTCGCCAACAAGAAGTGCAGAAAATGCTACCCCTATTTTTGAGTCTAATTCCACACTTTACTCAATATCAGTTTGTTGTAGCGGGTACAAAAAATCTAGGTTCCGATTTCTATAAACCGTGGATTGAAAACGCTTCTTGTCAATTAGTTATGGGGCAAACCTATCCCCTACTCCAAGCGGCCAAAGCAGCAATTGTTACCAGTGGGACTGCAACGCTGGAAACGGCTCTTTTTAATGTCCCGCAATTGGTTTGTTATAAAACCAGTAAATTAAGTTATTGGCTAGCCAAACAATGGGTCAAACTCGAATACATTTCTCTTGTCAATCTAATTTTAGAAAAAAAAGTTGTCCAAGAATTAATCCAACAGGACTGCCATCCAGCATCGCTACAAAAAGCCTTGCAGCATATCCTTTCTCAGGGTGGTCGGCAAAATATTTTGGATCAATATAAAAATCTGTACCAATTATTAGATGCAGGCGGAGCCAGTCAAAAAACAGCAGAACAAATTGTAGCGCATTTGAAATAAAGATATAGAATGCCTAATTTGGGGTATGCCCCGATTTGATAGCTTCCTTTTTTATGCTTTGATCGCTTTAATTGCTGGTCAACTACTGTCAAATTATTACTCAGAAACGCTCTCAAATGGTCTAGTTGGGACCATCATTTTATTTTTGCTTCCAATCCCTTTACTGGTTTTTAGAAAAACTTGGTTGATTAGAACTATTGTCTTCTATGAACTTTTCATTCTAGGTATTTTTACGGCTGCTCAACATCAAGAATCTGTAACAGATCTATTCTCAAAAAATGAAAAAAGTCTGTCCCGTATCAAAATCTACGAAGTCCTTAGGGCCAATACATTTAACTATCGTTATTATGGAAAAGTAGTTTCTGTCAATGACACTGCCAGTAGCGTAAAAGTTCTTGTAACAGTGAGTAAAGAAGATAGAGCTGTGGCTTTAAAAGTAGGACAGCAGCTGGTTACAAAAGTTAAACCGAAACCCATTGACCCACCCCAAAACCCGGGTGCTTTTGACTATGCTGCCTACTTAAAAAACAAGGGGATTTTGGCACAATACCGATTAAAAAAAACAACCATTTAGTGCTATTGAATACACCGCTTACTAAAATTGATCAATTATTGGTAGCCAAGTCACAAGCCATTGAAAAAATACAAAACAGTGGATTGAGTCCTGCAGCTACCGCCCATATACTAGCTTTGATTTTTGTTGAGCGTCAATATATTGAAAGTGAATTAAGAGAAGCCTATGCCCGTGCAGGCCTGGTACATTTATTGGCCATTTCTGGCTTGCATATTGGTATTATCTCTTTTTTTATGGGGTAGCTTTTGTTGCCTTTACATTATACAAAAGGGGGAAGCTGGATCAGGAAAGTAATTTTAATCTTCATGCTGTGGGGCTTCGCGCTGTTAACAGGGCTCCAACCAGCTGTAGTTCGGGCTGTAACGCTCTTTTCACTCCTACACATTGGAGAGTGGACAAAACGACCCCAACCCCCTCTACAACGCATATTTTTGTCTGCTTGGATCCTGCTAATTATTTACCCACCTTTTTTAACACAAATTGGATTCCAGCTAAGTTATATTGCTGTTCTTGGAATTATATTTGGCTTAGCTATTGCCAAAAAAATTTACCATCCCAGAAAGAAATGGAAACGCTGGCTATGGGAATTCACAGTTGTGTGTGTAGCTGCTCAGCTAGCTGTAGCCCCTCTAACAATATATTACTTCAACCAATTCCCTTTCCTTTTTTTAGTCAGTAATCTATTGGTTCTCCACTTATTTACCCTCTCTTTGATTGTAGCTATCCTAGGAACACCATTGCTGCTTCTGGATTTACCAATGACAAACGCTCTCAAGCTATATGATCTTCTGGTCTCTGTAATCCATTCTATTGTCAAAAAAATCAGTAGTTATGAAAGTTTACTATGGGACAATATATATTTATCGCAAGAGGAAGTAGTGCTGTTATACGCTCTTTTGGTGGGCGCCATCCTAGGCTGGCAGTCTAAAAAAGTTTATCAATGGAACCCTCCATTTTTCATATCACTTGTTGCTGTCATAGTCTTTGCCTTTTCACGCATATCAACTTATGACAAGGGGCAATTATGGGTTCTTCATCAACCAAAGCATACAGCACTTATCTGGTATGAAAACCAGTCCATCCATTTTTTTAGTGATGCACCAGAAACAAGAACACAAAGATTGTTACAAGATTTCCAAAGGGAATATCCTGCCAAAGAAATACGAATAGATAGTTTATGGCGATGGTTGGATTTTAAATCAATACGACTATTGGTTCTTGATTTTGATACAGTCTTGCAGGACGCTGCTTTTCCAAGGGCTGATATAATTCTACTAAAAAACAATCCTAAAGTTCATTTGGAACGGATTTTCAGTCAATGGCAACCTAAAGTTGTTGTGGCCGATGGGAGTAATGGCCCTTGGGATTTCGAATCGTGGAAAGCCAGCTGCAATAAAGCAGGCATTGCATTTTATACTACCGCTGAAAAAGCCGTGTCATTTACCCCTTGAAGCGCGGTGTAAAGTTTTTTCGGTAATTCTCAAAGTCCTCCGGTTTGGAAAAAACCTGATAGTCACCCTGCTTGATCATCTTTAGATACATTTCCAGTTGTTGGGCAGTATGGTACCCTACAACAGGCATGATAGGATCACCTGTTTCACTTAAAAATACCATGGTAGGATAGCCAGAAACTCCAAGAAACTGAGTGAATTGGTGGGTTGCATTGCGCCCCTTTCGATTGGGGTCATAGTTGGGATTCGTAAATGTATTGCCAAAAAAGTTAATCGTTTCCTGTCCTTCTGCATCAAACTTAACTGCATAATAATGTTCACTAACATAGGCAGCTAAATAGGGATTGGCAAATGTTTTTCGATCCAATAACTTACAAGGACCACACCATTTGGTGTAAACATCCATAAATATTTTTTTGGGATTATCTTTTTGCGCTGCTAAGGCTTCATCCAAAGTCATCCACTTTATCTGCTGCGCACTGGTCCAAGCACTTAGAAACAATGCACATAGTAATAAAATTTTTTTCACCTAATTAAATTTTTCTTTCAAAGATAAGCCCAGTTTTATGTGGACTCGGTTTTTTTTATTTTGACTTCAAAGTTAATGCACCTCACCCATTAGTTTGTTAATCCAACGCGAAAAAACTAAAACAATTAATGCGGCACCAATTGCATATTGTGCAATCAAGCTAAAACCATCCAAATAAATATCTAAAGATTGGAAGCCACTCACATTGCTATCACTACTTTCAATAGCCAACTGTTTGCCAATAAATCCAACCAGTTGAAAAGCATAGGCAGATGATAAAAACCACACGCCCATCATAAATGCAACAATTCGTTTAGGAGAGAGATCCGTAATTTTAGACAAACCAACGGGTGACATAAATAACTCACCCACTGACAGTAAAAAATACATAATCAGCAAATAACTAAAAGGAACACGCCCAGTTTCATCAGCTGAAACACCACTAATTGAAAGTAAATAAAAACTAAATCCGGCAAAGAGTAACCCCAATCCAAACTTGACAGGCGTCCGTGGATCACGTCCTATAGATCTTAAACGAGTGAACATCCAAGAAAGTGGTATTGACAATAAAATGATAAACATTGAGTTGAGCGAATTGGATTGTGCTGCGTCCATCAAACTCAGGTTTACATTTCGGGCAGCAAATAAAGTAATCACTGATCCAGACAATTCATGAAAGCCCCAAAACAAAGTAATAAACAAAGTAAACAGCAAGGCTGCAAATAATTTTTTACGTTCTTGGGGTTGCGCTTGTTGGAGGATAACGCCCATGTAAATGAGAATAAACAGCCCAATAACCTTAAAGAAAATATTAACAAGATTTTGATCGCCAAACCATGTTGTACCGTTGCCCACTGCTTGGTAGGAAGACAATAAGAAAGCAATTAGAGGGGCGGTAAGAAAAGCTAGGATAGGTATCATTGCAGAGCGTTTCACACCCAAAATCGTTTCATTTAGCAAGGATGTGTTAGCAGGTAGTCCTTTGTCTCCAAATACGCCTTGTTTGACTCCGCGCCAAAAAAACAATAGTCCTGTAAGCATCCCAAATCCCGCTAAACCAAAGCCATAATGCCAACCATATTCGCGCCCCAAATATCCACACAATAAAGGTGCGATCCATCCACCAATATTAATGCCCATGTAAAAAATAACAAATCCTGCATCTTTTCTCTGATCGCCGTCAGGATAGAGTGATCCCACAAAAGTAGAAATATTGGGTTTGAAAAAGCCATTCCCAACAACTATGAACGCCAATGCCAAAAAGAAGGCCATATTATTTTCAATAGCCAATACAAAATGTCCCAAAGCCATAAGAATACCGCCTAAATAGATTGAGCGGCGATATCCCAAATAAATATCAGAAATACGCCCACCAACTACGGTAGAAGCATAAACTAAGGAACCGTATGAAGCGTAGACTGCCGCTGCTGCCATATCTCGATTCATCAATGCCTCAAAAATTTCGTTGACCATGTAAAGGGTTAACAAGGCACGCATCCCATAGAAACTAAATCGCTCCCATAGTTCTGCAAAAAATAAATAGAATAGTCCCCTAGGATGGCCAAGATAATCCTGAGGTGTGGCTGGTTTGGTCGCCTGCGTCATGTTTATTTACAAATTGGTTTCAATAAAAGTAGTCATTTTTTGATAGAGGTGAATACGTGCGTTTCCTGAGCCAATTCCATGATTTTGATCGGGATAGATAGCCCAATCAAAGGACTTATCTGCTTCGATCAAGGCCTGAATCATCCGCATTGAATTTTGAACGTGAACATTGTCGTCACCACTACCATGGACCAATAGAAGTTTGCCTTTCAATTGGTCAGCATAATTAAGGGGTGAATTTAAATCGTATCCATCAGGGTTTTCTTGGGGTGTACGCATAAATCGTTCGGTATAAATCGTATCATAAAAGCGCCAGGTAGTGACTGGAGCTACAGAAATAGCTGCGGCAAAAACGTCATGACCTGTCAATAGACTTTGTAATGCCATATGCCCACCAAAACTCCATCCCCAAATACCCACGCGACCAGCGTCAATGTATGAACGTTTTCCTAAAATTCTGGCAGCTTCTATTTGGTCTTCCGTTTCATATTTGACCAAATTCAGATAGGTTTGCTTTTTAAAATCTGCCCCTCTAAAACCTGTTCCCCGTCCATCGATACAGGCAACTATATAACCCTTTTGGGTAAGCAAATAATGCCACAAATCTCGCTGAGAACCCCAGCGGTTGGAAACCTGCTGTGAACCGGGACCCGAGTACTGAAACATCAATAGCGGATAACTTTTAGTGGGGTCAAAATCTACTGGCTTGAGTAGCCACATATTGAGGTTATTGTTATTTACAGCAAGTTGGGTAAACTCTTTTTGAGGGAGCTCATAAGCAGACATCTTTTTCTTTAGCGCTTTGTTATCCAAGATGGTCCGTAGTACTTTTGTATTTGAAGTCTTTCGGAGTCGATATATAGGCGGGGTTTGGGCATCTGAAAAGGAGTGAATATAGTACCGTCCGCTTTTGCTAAATAAAGCACCGTTATAACCATTGTCATCAGACAGTAAACGTTTTTTCTTGCCATTGATGCTTACACCATACACTGCACGTTGGGTACTTCCAATTTCAGTAGAGGCGTAATATACCTCTTTATTTTGTGGACTGTATTGATAAAAAGCCGTCACCTCCCACTTACCACTGGTAAGCTGGGTTTTTAATTCCCCATCTGCGCTAAAGTGATAGAGGTGGTTAAAGCCATCCCTTTCGCTTGTCCACAAAAAACTATTGTCTTCCAAAAAACGTAGATTACTGTGTATGTCAACATAGCGTTCATCTGTTTCTTCTAACAATACCTCAGCATCTCCGGATTTGACGTTTAAGGCCCACAGTTTCAAATGATTTTGGTGCCGATTAAGGGTTTGTATACTTAGTAAATTAGGATCATTTGAAAATTGAAATCTAGGAATATATTCGGGCATTTTGTCCCCCAAATTCAACTCGGTATGTGTTTGAGTCTGCAAGGCATAAGCGTGTATGGTCAAAGTAGCATTGGTTTCGCCGGCTTTTGGATATCTGAATTGATAAGGATAGGGATACAAATCATCCCCGTAAATATCCATAGAAAATACAGGTACCTCAGACTCATCAAAGCGTAAATAGGCCAAATAGGTTCCCGCAGTATTCCAATCGAAAGCACGCACATAACCAAATTCTTCTTCATAGACCCAATCTGTTAATCCATTACTGATATTGGCACCACCATCTTGTGTGATTTGCTTTAAGCGACCTGAGACTAAATCTTTGATATATATATTCCTTAAATGAACAAAAGCCACCTTTGTTCCATCGGGTGAAAAAAGTGGTTCTTGTACCCACGGATAGGATGCATCTGGGTCAAATAGTGGTTCTAAATTTTTTGTAGTCAAATCATAGACGTAGTAAATCGCCTGCTTAGAACGTCTATAAATTGGGTACTCAGAAGTAGCAATTAATATTTTATTCTCATCGGCAGAAAAAGAATAAGAGGTGAAATAGGGAATGGAATCTCCAGAGGCCAATAAAACTGTCTGGGCCTGGCCATCTAAAAAAGCATATTTTACAACCTGAGCCTTTTTCTCCTTGCGGTTGTTTTCTAAAACAGTATAGTGTCGCCCATCATTCATCGAACGATAGCGCTCTAAACGTTCTGCATCTAATTCGCCGCTGAAAATTATTTTATTGGTAAGTTCTTGGCTTGAAAGTACTGAAGTCAACAAAAGGAGTAGGAAGGTTAAGAAAGATTTCATCTTACTGTTATAAAAGTTCATTAGGGCAAAATAAAAAATTTATTTCGTTACGGCACCCAAACATGTGATACACGTAAAAATATTTATTTTGATTTTATCAGATTGTGTTAGCATCCAACTATACCCAGATTTTAGACTGGTTAGTGATTTGTTTATGAAGACCTATCTTTGAAAAAAAATAGTATGGCATCGAGTATTAGTGGATTTTCCAAACTCAGTAAAGCAGAAAAAATTAAATGGATTACCCAAAACCATTTTGATCAACCACAAGAAGCTAGCACACTACTTGCCACCTATTGCCATCCAGATGCAGCCCGTCAGGAAAAACACGATGAGTTTATTGAAAACACCCTTTCCAATTTTTATCTACCCTTAGGAGTAGCTCCGAATTTCTTAATTAACAATAAGCAATATACACTACCCATGGTCATTGAGGAGAGTTCAGTGGTTGCTGCTGCAGGTAAGTCTGCTAAGTATTGGGCCAACAAAGGTGGGTTTCACACGCAAATACTGGGAACAGAAAAAGTAGGTCAGGTTCATTTTATTTGCCCTGAAGATCCAAAAAAAGTAACTGATTTTTTTGAGCACATCAAACCCAAACTCCTGGAAGGTTGCGCCCCTATGCTCGAACGGATGGAAAAACGAGGCGGTGGTCTTTTGTCGTTACAACTAATAGACAAAACTGCGGCAATGGCCGACTATTACCAACTTCACGCCACTTTTGATACCCGTGACGCAATGGGAGCCAATTTTATAAACTCTGTTTTAGAAAGACTTGCCGAAATACTTCGCCAAGTAGCTAATGAATATGCCAAGTTTAGCCATATAGATAAACCCATAGAAGTGGTGATGAGCATTTTGTCAAATTATGTTCCAAATTGTATAGCACGGGCAAAAGTAAGCTGCCCTATCAATCAGCTAGAAGAAGAAGAAGGACTTAGCGCAACCGCGTTTGCAAAAAAAATGGTACAAGCAGTGCAGATAGCACAAGTAGAACCTTATCGGGCTGTTACTCATAACAAAGGCATCATGAACGGAGTTGATGCCGTAGTTTTGGCAACTGGCAACGACTTCCGAGCCATTGAAGCTGCGGTTCATGCCTATGCTGCAAAAGACGGACAGTATCGTAGTTTATCCACAGCTTTCATCGATGGCGATCAATTTGTCTTTCAACTCGATCTTCCATTGGCACTAGGAACTGTAGGCGGACTGACACAACTCCATCCCCTAGTGCAGTGGAACTTAGAATTATTAGGTTATCCAAGTGCTGAAGAATTAATGCAAATCATTGCTGTTGCAGGACTGGCACAAAACTTTGCTGCAGTACGCTCATTAGTAACTTCGGGTATTCAAAAGGGCCATATGAAAATGCACTTGCTAAATATATTAAATCAATTGGGGGCAAAAGGCACAGAAAAAGAAGCCGCCATTGCATATTTTAAAACCCATAAAGTTAGTCATGCGGCGGTGCAAGACTTTTTAGCCAAGGCGTGATGCGATACTATAGCCATGGGAAAATATTACTATCGGGTGAGTACTGTGTTTTACACGGTGCAAAAGCTTTGGCCCTTCCAACCCGACTAGGACAGGCATTGACAGTCCAGCCCAGCCAAGGAAAATATTTGAGCTGGACCAGTCTTGATAGCAATAAGGTTATTTGGTTTGAGGCAGACTTTAAACTGGACGACCTTAGCCTGGTCCAAGCCAATGACGTTGCAGTAGGAAAACGTCTAGAAACTTTTCTAAAATTCCTCAGACATCGACAAGTTGAATTTTGCCGTACCCCTTTTCATATACAAACAGAATTAGAATTTGATAGATACTGGGGTTTGGGTTCCTCTTCAACACTGCTTTCCAATCTGGCCGAATGGGCAAAATGTGATCCCTTTGATTTGTTAGATAACACTCTTGGGGGTAGTGGCTATGATATTGCCTGCGCCCAGGCAACAGGGGCCATTTGCTACCAGAGGAATACAGGGACACCTTCCTATAAAGCCATTGACTTTGACCCGGCTTTTAAAAAGGATCTCTACTTTGTTTATCTCAACCAAAAACAGGACAGTCAAAAAGAAGTAGCGGATTACCTAAAAAAAACACCTCAGTCTGCTTTTTTAGAAATGATTAGCAATTTAACAGAAGCGATAATGAGCTGCAAAACGCTAGACAGCTTCCAGTCACTTCTAACTGAGCATGAAACACTCATGTCCAAACATCTTAATCGACCTCGCTTGCAAGAAGAATACTTTCCCGATTTTGAAGGTGTGATCAAAAGTTTAGGTGCCTGGGGAGGGGATTTTGTTTTAGCGTGTGGAGGTAACCCAAATTACTTTAAACAAAAAGGCTTTGATGTAGTGATTGAGTACGATAAATTTATATTGTAGCCCAGACCAGCTTTCAACAAAAAAGGGCATCTCATAAAAAGCATGCCCTTCTAATTTATTTTAATTGAGATCCTTAATAATAGACTGTTCTGTTATCGGTAATATCTGCAACCGATTCTAGGGCTTCTAGGATAGCCTCTTCCAAATTAGCTTTTTCAGCCTCTTGCAAGGAATTGGCATAAGCAACGTAACTAGGTAGATCAGGAGCTACCTCCTTACTCTTAACCCGGACTAAAAAGACACCTTCATTTCCTGCAATCAAAGTGGAAGTAGCACCTTCTTCAAGTGAAAATGCAACACCAATTACATAGGGTTCTCTTCCGACACCTGCAATTGTTGTATTTTCTTGTGTCATTGCCGAGGCTGTCTTAATTTCGGTATTGGCGGCTTGCGCCAATTCTTCAAGGCTTGTGAAATTGCCATACTGCTGTTGAAGCGCTGTAATACGCTTTTGATCTCTCAACTTCGGAAAAACTTCACTTTTAGCCTGGGCTACGGTCTGAATCCCAGCATTAATTTTTTCTGAGACTTGAACAACTGCATAGCCACCTCTAGATAAACTAAAGCGGCGGACATCACCTACCTTAGTTTCTAACTCATAAGCCCATTGCACAACGTTACGTTGTAAACCTATATCAGGAATCAATTCACTTAAAGGGTCTAATTCTGTTGCATCACGGAAGCTGACGTCTGCTGCTTCGGCAGCTTCTTCTAAACTCCCCATTTCTTTGGCGGCTTTTTCTAATTCTGTGGCTTTACGAAAAACAATATTTGACGTCTCATCTGAAGGAACGATTTCCTTAACTATTTCGGCTAAAAGGACAACATCTTCTTTATCGGTAATCTTAATGACATGAAATCCAAAATCAGTTTCCACTAAGCCAATTCGACCTACTCTGTTTTTGTTCGTGTAATCAAAAAATTCTTTGGCCATCGCACCTTCCTGGTAAAAACCAAGATCACCACCTAGGCTTCTTGAAGGGCCATCGGAGTTTTCACGTGCAAGAGACTCAAAATTACTTGGGTTTCTTCTGGCTTGACGCAACAGACGATTTGCGAGTCGCTCCGCTTCTTCTTTGGTTCGAGTAACCCCAGGTGTTGGATTGGTTACCCCATCAAATGAAATTAAAATATGGCTGGCACGGATGGAACCGTTACGCTTTTTATCTAGCATTCGAGCCAGCTTAAGGGAGTTCCCATCCTTAAATGGACCAAAAACTTCACCTGCTTTTAAGTTAAATAAAGATTCTGCGTACTCACTAGCTAGTCTTCCTTTTGGAAGATAAACAGAATCAAAAGGTTCTTCTGAGTGTTTTTCTACAAAGTCAAAAATGTTTTTGGTCGTTCGAAACCCTGCTAAGGTATCGGTCAATTTTGAAACTGCATTGTATTCGACTTGCTGATCGAGTAATTTTTCTAAATCAGCATAAATAAATGCCTCATCTTCAGGAGAAGCCTCATCATTAAAAACAACATATCGTATGCTCGTTCTCGCTTCTGTTTTAAATTCATCTTCATTCGCTTGAATATACTTTTGGATATCTGAGTCAGTTACTTTAGACAAACTGTCATCTACTGCGTTTAATGGGATATGAACAAACTCCATATTGATTTTGTCATTTTCCATATGATAAGCCCATTTACCTTCCTCTTCAGTAAACCCAGTCGTTGAACGAATAAGATCTAGATAAATATTTTGCTTGGCAATATCTATTAAGCCAGCTTCTTGAATCTTCCATTGCTCGTAAGCAGCTGGGTTTTGATCTTTCATCAAATTGATAAAATTAGAGAACAAACCAAAATCGAAAACACCATAGGCGTTAAGAAAACGTTCATCATTAAGAAAGGCAGGATTTCTGGAAATAATTTGTTCTATTTGTTCTTTCCCTGCATCTATACCTAAGGTCTCAAACTGCTGATTAAGAATGGTCTGCTGAATACTTTGGTTCCAAACAGCTCTTACCGCCTGCAATGTTGAATATCCATAATTTCGCTCCGTTTGTTCTACCATAGAACGGAAGGTTGCCAAATCCATTTCTTCCTCATTGACGACAGCAATGGGGTCGGTTGGAGCTCCACCATTATTATTTCCATCCAATACACCAGAAATCACGAAGGCGAAAAGCGCCATCCCTATGATGAAAATCAAGAAAAAAGAACGTTGTCTAATTTGTCCTAAAATTGCCATTTTTAACCATTTTTACTAGGTTGCGAATTTACGATTATTAAAGGGATATCAAAATATTTTTGCAGATCAAATCGGGCGTATCAGAGTAGTTTTACGCTTCTAATATTTTTATGATCAATCGCTCTATTTTAGTTGAGGAAACTTTGGTTACAGTCATTGAAAAATTTCCTATTTTGATTTCTGCTCCTTTTTTGGGGATGTCTTCTGTGTGGAAGACAATCATTCCTCCGAGTGTTTCATAAAATTCGTTTTCTGGAAGATGAAGATCATATGTCTGATTGAGGTAATCTACTTCCAATCGTGCTGAAAATTCATAAGTATGGTCGTCTAATTTTTTTTCATAGTGGGCTATGCTATCGTGTTCATCCTCAATTTCGCCAAATAGTTCCTCAACAATATCTTCTAAAGTAACAATCCCTGCTGTTCCCCCATATTCATCAATAACAACAGCTATACTTTTTCTTTGCCGTGTAAGGAGTTTTAATGCTTGATTGACGGGGACTGGCTCGTGTACTTGAGCGACTGGTAAAAGAATACTTTTTAAATTTTTGGGGCTTTTGAACATTTCAAAAGCATGAACATAACCTACAATATCATCAAGGGTATTTCGATAGACTAATATTTTGGATAATCCAGTAGCTACAAATAAAGCCTGTAATTCTTTAATGGGGGTATCTTGTGCAACAGCCGTTATTTCTGCCCTAGGCACCATAGCTTCACGCACCTTGACATTCGAGAATTCAAGAGCATTTTGGAAAATTTGAATTTCTGAATCTAAATTTTCTTTGTCCTTGCTGAGTTCAATTTGCTCACCGATATAATCCCCGAGTTCGACTTTAGAAAAACTTAGCTGCACCTGATCTGCCTCAACCTGCATAAATCGTTTCAATACCCTATCTGTTAAAGCCATTACCGTTACCGAAATGGGGGCCAGCAGATAATAAAAAAAAGCTGTAGGCAATAAAAAAAATTTCAACCATTGATTTGCGTACAATTGGAAAAAAACTTTTGGTAAAAATTCGGCCGTAAATAAAATAATGAGGGTTGAAATAAGGGTTTGATACAACAAAAGTGTCAAATCACCTTCAATCAGATTACTATTATAAAATAAAAGCGTTGTTATACGATCTCCCATAAAAATCCCATAAGCAACCAAGGCAATATTATTCCCAACCAACATGGTCGCTATAAAACGGGAGGAATTGTTAGTGAACTTTTTTAATAAGCTTGCCTGAAAACTGGGATTCTGTTTGTCCATAGCCAACTCAATTCTGTTGGCTGAAACGAAAGCAATCTCCATCCCAGAAAAAAAAGCAGAAAGCAGCAAGCAAACAGCGATAATGGCATCCTCAGGGATCATGATTCAGGTGGCCTTCGGTTTTCAAATTTTTTGCGGAAATGACGTCTGAATAAAGCCATAAAAACAGAGAGCAATGAAAATCCCAAAAATATGTAAGCCTTTTGTCGGTTTATAGACCATTGTGCAAAAGTTTGGTAAATTGATAGAACGCTAATTATCCAATAAATAATTTCAGAAATTCGGTAGCTTTTCATAATGTATTAATACTGTCTTTGGCTTCAGAGACAGCAATGGTTCCTGTCAATTTCCCCGTTTGAAATTTACTAAATTCTTTGTTGGTGTCCAATCGGATTGCATTCAAATCATAGTCTTGATTTTGAAACTGGAAGGGTCTTTCGGTGAACAACCATTCATTTTCAGCATCCCAAAACAGTTGATCTGTTTTTAGGATTGATCCATCTTGTGAAGCCAGAACAACATTTTGCCTTAAATCGATCAGATTGGTCGCTGTATAGAGTAGCCCGTAATCTGCCGTTACAACATTTTCTTTGCCTTGCGCATCAAAAAAGACCACCTTGAGACCCTCTGGAAATTCGGCGTATTGAAAGGTTAAGTTGGTATAATCCACGTGCAGAGGAGCTGTGAGTATGGCTTGGATTTCTAACGAATCCGTGTAGACCATTCGAATATTTTGGGCCGTTCCAACAGGTTGTAAATTGATTGATTGAATTTCCTTAAGGGCAGCAGTTGAATCAGAGCAAGAAAAAAATAGGGGCATCGCACAAAGCCAAACCCCTATTAGAATTTTATATGATGTAATTCGCATTAGAGCTTGGGAACTTTTACACTACCACGTACCCAACAGTCAAATGTAATTGTACTCCCTTCGTTCCCTTCTGTGAAAATATCAGTTTTACTAGGAGCACGCCCCATGTAACTTTCTGCCGTTTTTATGGCTAACTTTTTGATAGACTCGTCCACACGGGCAGCTTTACGTGCTACGTCGGCAGCTAGCCAATAAATCGCTCGCTTATTAAATTGCGAATCGCCACAATCATTAGCACTAGCCGCATATAGATTGGATATGAGTAGGTATGCTCTTCCCATTGAAGGCTGGTAGTTAAGTGCTTTTTGGGCATAGTTTCGCGCAGAAGATTTACGTCCAGACTTTTTAAATTTTAACGCAATCTTGTAGAGAATTTTGGCTTTCTTATAGTTGTCCGTTTCCAATGTAATGGATTCTTCATAGTACTTCAGCGCCTCTTGGCTTTTACCTGCTTTGTCATTGAGTAGCCCCAGGTAATAGGCCGAGTCTGCTGAGGGATCAAGGTTGTGAAGTGCTTCTACCAGCGTAACGAACAACGGATCGTCTGAACACTCCTTTGCGTCCATACGAGAAGCCGCGCGCTTGAGCCAAACTGGGTCCATTTTGTTTTCTTCAAAGTTCCGCTGATAGAGCGGAATCAGATTTTCACAAGTTGCTTCTTTGGATATAATCGCATCTAAATTTGAAACATAAGTAGCTATCGCTTTAGAATTAATTCCAAAAGCCCTTTTGTTTCTAGTCTCTCTAGAGGTAAGCGGATTGCCAGCATCTTCTTTTTTTAAGATTTTATCCAAAAGTTTTGCCAGTTTTGTTGCTTCCAATTCAAATTTTTCAGAAACTTCTTCGTATTTGTTAAACACTTGCTCCATTGATACCCCTTGGTCACCTGCTTTGTATAAATCAAAGAGGGTTTTAAAGTAGTTGTACAATCTTTTGGGATTGGTAAAACTGTTGGCATCTTCTGTAAATGCCTTATCAAATGTTTGGTAAGCCTCCATCTTGGTACCGATATTAAAATCGAGTAAAGACTGAGCTTTTGAACTTAAAATATTCCCAATTCTTTTTTTGCCTTTTCGTGTAGGAAAATTCGTGGCCCATCCTTCATAGAGTGCAATCAAATCAGACTTAAAGGCATCTTGCTCAGTGCCTGTGCTTTTTTTGATCTTGTATTGAAGAATTTTTTCTCCGTAAGAATAAGTAGCCGCATTAAGCTTTGGGCAAGCGTCCAATACTTTCTTCCAAGGCTCATAGGCAGATTCATAATTTTTCACTTTCGCAAATTCAGCGAAAATGGATAGATTCTGTAAACATTCATCATTAGATTGTGCCAGCCCCATCTGGATATTAACCAAGAGGCAGAGGCTCAAAACTAGGCGTAACAATTTCATTTTTTCTTTTTTTATCAATTGTATTTTCTTTTTACAAACCACAAATCATTAAGTGAGAATCCAAGCTTTAACTGCCAGTAACTCTCTTTTACCAGACTGTTATTGTCTGTGCTTCTTGACCCAAGGGTTATCCCAAGGTTGGCATTAGAAAAACTACCAATACGCAATGCAGGTAGTCCTACTCCAAAAGCTATGCCACGATCCATTAGGCTGCTTCCCTTGACTAAAATTCCAGTTGTTTGATTGAAATAACCAAAACGATACACTATGCGTTTCCAATAACTGGTCAACGAACCGAAACTTGGAATATAAAACCCACCAAAGGATAATTTATTTCTATCTTCATAGCTTATGTCGTCTAAAGTAATAAATTCGTTTCTGAAATCAGAAGTCTTACTAGTTTCATATTGTATCCCAGCAAACCATTTCTTTTTTTTTCCAATACCAAAACCATAGGTAAGTGCTTCTGGAAGCATCAATAATGTCTCATCTAAACCTGATGCCGAAAGGTCAATGATTACTTGTTGGCCCACACTAGAAGTGCTAGTCGATAGGGTTGTAAATATTTCGTCATTTTGGGCATATAAGGTAGCTTCTGGCGCATAGGCTCCATAAAAATGAAATCGCATGGGACCAATTGGAATTTTAAGAACACTCGAAAATTTATAACTAATCCCTGATAAACTGGAGTTACTCTCCAGGAAGCTTGTGCGGTCTATGGTATTGATCAACTGTGAACTCCGATGGGTGATATTTCCAAAGCTATATCGGGCAGTTGCTCCAATAGACAACCATGGAAATAAGTCCATTCCCACGGATGCAAAAGCCATGTTTAATCCACCATTCCCCTCGTAACGCTGAATTTCAGTAGATTGATCGGTCTCATTGAGGTATTCTAATCTGTATCCAACTGATGAATAGGGCAAGAGTCCGAAATTAAATCCAAATCTTTTTGTAGGAATACTCACGCCTAGGTAATTGAGAGTTGCCGTAGTGACAACTTGTTTATTTGCCAGGTCGCTTAGGCTATTCGCTTTGTAATCAACACCAAGCGAAAAATTGGTCATTTTCAGTGAACCTAAACTAGCGGGATTATTAAAATCAACATGAATAGAATCTGTGTAAAATTCTAATCCCCCCATTGATCTCGACCAGTGGTTCCCCTGGTAGTTGAGATCGCCCAATCCACCAAATGAATAGGGTGAGCCAGTACCGACTTGTGCTCGTATTGCAGAGAAAACGAGAATAGAAATGCACACTAAAAAAGTTTGCTTCATGAATTTTTGTTGTACTGCCAAAGGGCAAACATCCCGTCCAACAGAAAATTTGGTTCGGCAAAGATGGGTTTTTTTATGTTTTTAAACAACCAATGCCAGTCCCCACCTGTTAAAACAATATGTAGGTTTTCATAATTTTGTTGATAATAGGAAATTTGGTGTAAGATTTCGCCCAGCACTCCTTGGAAAATACCGCCATGAATTGCAGAATCTGTGGACTGACCAACAAAGGTATTCGTTATGGAAGGGGTCAAGTCGGGGAGTTTTCCTGTTTGTTGGTGCAGCGCTCTGTATCGCATGGCAATCCCAGGGCTAATGGCACCACCATGATATACACCCGAATCGTCAATATAATCATAGGTTATACAGCTACCAGCATCGATCACTAAACAGTGAGTTCTTGGGTATACAAAATAGGCTGCTGCAACCAAGGCCTTCCGATCAGAACCTAAGGTTTCAGGAGTTTGATAGGCGTTGATAAAAGGATATTTCAAGTCATTACTTTGTAAAGAAACTTGTTTTGCCTTAGGAAAAGTCTGACTTAAAAAAGAAGAAAAACCACCTCTTACGTCAGCAAAGAAAATCGTTGAAACTGCTTTAAATTCCTTTTCCTCCTCAGCTCTTTTCGCCAACTCTATTTTAGTAATCAATCCCGAATCCACACACTTATCCTCCTTATAAATACGATATTTAATAGTGGTATTCCCAATGTCTAACAGTAACAACAAGCCCAGTATTTATTGATTATAATTACAAATTTAGAAGATTTGATTTGTAGAGAACTAAAAAGCAATTTATATTTGCCTCGCTTTAAGCGGGGTACCTTAGCTCAGTTGGTAGAGCAAAGGACTGAAAATCCTTGTGTCCCTGGTTCGATTCCTGGAGGTACCACAAAAACCCCTGATAAACTTAGATTTTCAGGGGTTTTGCTTTTTAGTTTTCACTTGCGTTTCCCTTTATCATCCTTTACGAGAAAACCATCTTGAATAAAAACAATATTTATCATTCAAGTTGAATACATTCCAAAAATCTACCAACCCCCACTAATGACAAAACGAATCATCCCTGTCGCTTTTTATTAAAAAAGGAGTAAATAATGGGAATGACGTCAAAAAGGAGCAAAAAGAAGAATGAATCTTCTATCGGTGGGCTTGATTTAAAGGGTACACCTTACCACAATCTTTCCTTTAACTTTTCTTTGCATCATGGCTGTCAAAGCAAGTGGAGTATCCTTTAAATCATATATGGCATCAATGTGAGGTTGAATAGATCCTGCTTGGTACCATTGAATTAACTGAAGGGTGTTGGTCATGCTTTCAGCAGGGTACTGCATGGCCCAAGAACCCCAGAATACGCCAACAATCTGACAAGATTTTAGTAAAGGAAGATTGAGTGGGATTTTGGGAATATCACCCGCAGCAAACCCAACCACCAAAAACCGCCCTGCCCAAGCCATGGCGCGTAGTGCTGGTTCGCTAAATGTTCCGCCAACAGCATCATATACGACATCGGCTCCTTTGCCATTGGTCAAGGCTTTTATTTGACCTTTCAGGTCTTCGGTTTGATAATTAATAACTGCATCAGCACCCAAATCAGTACAATAGTCCAACTTGTCTTTTGTCGCTGCACAGGCTATAACTTTGGCCCCCATCAGTTTCCCTAAAACAACAGCTGCCGAGCCTACTCCCCCTGCTGCACCTAATACAACGAGCGTCTCCCCTTTTTTTAGTGCAGCTCTGTCCTTAAGCGCATGATAAGAAGTTCCAAAAGCCATCATAAATGAAGCTGCTACTTCATCTGGCATTGTCGGTGGCTTTGGAAAAACACTAGTGGCTGGTACAGCAACAAATTCTGATAAACCACCATAAGGTAAGAGACCAAAAACGGCATCACCCTCGGCTAGATGTTTGACCTTACTACCAACAGCAACTACCTCACCTGCAATATCACTCCCAGGTGTAAAAGGTAGGGTAGGTTGAATTTGATATTTACCTTGAATAATTAATGTGTCTGGGAAATTTAAACTACAGATATGCACTTTGACAACTACCTCCTTTTCCTTGGGAGACGGAACAGGACATTCTCTCAATTCCAATTGATCGGGTAAACCTAGGGTATGACATACAATAGCTTTCATGTGCCTTATTCTTTATTAATGGTCGTAAGATAAATCTTTTTCATCAAGGCTTTTTCCAAGCTTTCATAAAACTGAAAGGTGCATTTGACACAAAATCTTTTTTTTACGAAACAAATACTACAACTGCCAAAAGAGAATAGTAAACCAAATATTCCTAGCTAAAATACTCCCGTTTTTATTAATCGAGGTACGCTGGTAACCCGTCTGTAAACGAAAATGATCGCCAAATTTTTTGCTCAATCCTACGTAGGACCAATTTTGATTGAACTGTGCAGGGAAACTATTTTCAAAATTCAAAAATGCCTCATTATAGACCAGAAAACGCAAATCGTCCTTAATCAAAGGAAAATCAATCCCATTTCTGAATCTTATTCGCGTAACAAAATTGGCGTTTTGCATTCCTATCCAACGGTGTTCAGCACGAATCCATCCAAAAAAATTAATCCGTTTATAAATAGGAATCTTTACGAATAACTGCTCCCACAAATTATTTTCTTTAATCCGTCCGGCTCCCAAGCCAGTGTCAAGATAAGTATAACCTACTGCTACACTCGCATATTTTGACAGTTTTCTAATAAAGGAAGGGCGAATTAGAATTTGCTGCTGAGTAGCATAAAAATCTTTGGTTCGGTAGTGGGTTTCTAGCCGTAAACTATTTGACTCTGTTAAAGAATAAGTACTAAATAAAGCATTCCATGCATGGTGCTCTTGGTTTTCCTGTGAATAAACGGGATCAGATAGCAGTCCCAAACAGCATACACTAGTCACCCATAAGAGTAATATACGGTTCATATTTATGGTTATTAAGAATTTGGTGGTAGTCCCAATGGATTGTCGTCAACTTCCTTTGGTTGATCCAAAGTTTCTACTTTTCGAAGCTTTGACAACATCATCTTGGTTCGGGTAGTAACCAATTTATTTATTTCTTGATCGGCTTCATTTATTTTCTTTTGGGCTTTTTCTAAAACGCCTCCAAACATTTGGAATTCTTTTTTGACAGCTGCCAAAATCTGCCAAACTTCGCTACTCCTTTTCTGTATTGCCAAGGTTCTGAAGCCCATTTGAAGACTATTGAGCATCGCCGCTAATGTAGTCGGTCCGGTGATAACTATTTTAGACTCCCGCTGCAATTGAGCAATCAAATCGGGATGCCGAACCACTTCAGCATAAAGGCCTTCAATGGGTAAAAATAAAATCCCAAAATCTGTCGTATGCGGCGGATCAATATATTTTTGGGATATATCTTTCGCAAATTTTTTAATGTTTTGCAACAAAGCCCGCAGGCTTGTATCTATCAGGGTAGGGTCGCCATTTTCATAGGCGGACTGTAACCGCAAATAATCTTCTTGAGGAAACTTAGCATCTATGGGTAAATAAACAGGTCCTTCAGACTCACTTTTTCCTGGCAATTTAAGAGCAAATTCCACTAGCGCATCAGAGCCTTTTTTGGTCTTTACATTAGCAGCGTATTGCTCTGGGGCAAGAATTTGTTCTAAAATATTCGCAAGTTGTATTTCACCCAACACCCCTCTGGTTTTTACATTACTCAAAACTTTTTTTAAATCTCCGACGCCAGCGGCAAGGGTTTGCATTTCTCCCAAACCTTTCTGGACACGAAGTAACTGCTGCGTAACTATTTCAAAAGATTTACCCAAACGCTCCTCAAGGGTTTTGTGAAGTTTTTCATCTACTGTTTCTCGCATTTTCTCCAGTCGCAGTTCTGTAGTTTTAACCAATTCGTCTTGCTTCTGCTGCATGGTCTCAAACTTCTGCTTTTGTAATTCATTGAAATTTTGAACATTTTTTGCAAACGTCTCTTGGAAATCTTTTAAAGTATTCCGCTGTTCTTCGCGATCTTCTTTGGCTTTTTTTCCTAAACTTTCCACAAGACGATCTAAACTTTGCGTCAACTCTAATCTGTTTTCCCTCAGGTTGCGTTGTAATTCCTCCCTATTTCGATTCAAGTCCTTGGTCAGCTTTTCTTGCAACTCGTTTTCATCCGTACCCTGGGCAGATTGTCGTACCAAGATCATAACCAATAGACCTGCAATGGCAATCAATAAAACTAAGAGGACATATTCCATGATCACTTTCGTTAGAAAGAGGAAAGGTAACAGAAAAATTGTGATCTTGAAACAAAAAAAAACAAGGATAAAGTGGTCAAGTGACACTTTCCTTGTTACAATATTATCTTGAAGTACAAACCTCAGATAGAAAAGGTATCAAGAGCCTAATGCTTTGATTAGGCTCCGATACAATAGCTAATTAATTCTTTCCACCAATTCATAATAACAGTATTTGTGTTAATAACGCAGTCTAAATAACAATATTGTATCAGATTTATTTTTTTTTCACTTTCTTTAGAAAAAGAAATCAAAATGAATAAAACTTTACTCTGGTCGATTACTGCTGCTATCGCTGGTTTTCTATTTGGATTTGACACAGTTGTTATTTCAGGAGCCAACCAGCCCGTCAAGGAGCTGTGGCAATTGAGTCCATTATTTCACGGCACTTTTATTATGTCCATGGCTTTATGGGGAACGGTTATAGGTTCGCTTTTTGGTGGGCTTCCGTCACAATACTTTGGTCGTAAAAAAACGTTGTTTTGGATTGGAATATTATATTTAGTATCAGCTTTAGGTTCTGGTTTGGCTCCAGATCCTTACACCTTTTCTATAATGCGATTTATTGGAGGCCTTGGTGTAGGAGCTTCTTCAGTAGCGGTCCCTGTCTATATTTCTGAAATCGCTTCTGCAAAAAGTCGGGGTCGTTATGTGGCGCTTTATCAATTCAATCTTGTGTTTGGTATTTTCGTTGCATTCCTCTCCAACTATCTCTTAGATGGTGTTGGTGGAAGTAGTGATTGGCGCTATATGTTAGGTGTTGAGGCACTTCCAGCTTTAGTCTATTGCGTTCTTGTTATTCGTGTGCCCGAAAGTCCTCGATGGTTACTGCTTACTCAAAAAAACGATGCTGAAGGTCTAAGAATACTCTCCTTTATTTATGAAGAAAAAGAAGCCAAAAAAAAGATGGAAGAAATTAAAGCGGCTACAAATAGTGAATCTTCGACAGAATCGCTATTTCAAAAAAAATACAATCGGGTTTTATTATTGGCTTTTTTCTTGGCATTCTTCAACCAATGGTCGGGTATCAATTTTGTCCTCTACTACGCCCCTGAAATTTTAGAGCGCTCGGGTCTGGCGACCCAAGAATCTCTTTTCAGTTCCATATCAATTGGTACGGTCAACTTGATTTTTACCATTATTGGCGTACGCTTGATTGACTCCTTAGGACGCAAACAACTAATGACTATTGGATCAGTAGGATATATATTTAGTTTGGCCATGGTGGCTTGGTGTTTTTACAGTCAAGCCGACCCTGTTTTATTGATAAGCTTTATACTATTATTTATCGCTTCTCATGCTATTGGTCAAGGTGCAGTAATCTGGGTCTTTATTTCAGAAATATTTCCCAATAAAGTCCGGGCCTATGGACAGTCCTGGGGTACCGGCGTGCATTGGGTTTTTGCAGCCCTAATCACACTAATTACGCCTCTTTTTCTCGATGAAAAAGAAGGTGTTTTCGGCGACAATCCTTGGCCTATCTTTGCTTTCTTTTCTTTTATGATGATCGGTCAGCTGGTCTGGACGCGTTTGAGCATGCCCGAAACCAAAGGAGTTTCCCTTGAAGAATTAAGTAAAAAACTTATCAAAACTTAATTTTTTTCAGTTTATGTTTGCCCAGCTAAGAAATCCTTTCATACTCGGAATATTAGTCCTTCCACAACTGATGTTATCTCAAAAAATGGATTACACACAAGAAGAAAAACAATTTCGTCCCCATTTCCATTTCAGCCCAAAAAACAACTGGATAAATGATCCTAATGGCATGTTTTATTGGGAAGGCACCTACCATTTGTACTTCCAATACCACCCTTTTAGTAATATTTGGGGACCAATGCACTGGGGTCATGCAACCAGTGAAGATTTAATCCATTGGAAAGAACAACCAATTGCCTTGTTCCCAGATAAATTAGGCACAATCTTCTCAGGAAGTGCTGTCGTCGATCACCAAAACACCTCGGGCTTCGGCTCTATAGAAAACCCACCCATTGTAGCCATTTATACCAATCATGATCATGACGGAGAAGACCGTGGTAACCGCACCTATGAAACACAAAGTATCGCCTATTCTTTGGATAAAGGATATAGTTGGATGAAATATGATGGCAACCCCGTTATCGCTAATCCAGGAATTAAAGATTTTAGAGATCCAAAAGTATTTTGGGATAACAAAAATCAAAAATGGGTGATGGCACTTGCTGTGAAAGATGTTGTCTATTTTTATGGCTCCAGTAACTTAAAACAATGGGAAAAACTTTCCACTTTCGGGAAAGACATGGGCAACCACAGTGGGGTTTGGGAGTGCCCCGAACTAATGGAACTTCCCATAGCAGGTTCCCCAAATAAAAAATGGGTCTTATTGGTTAGTATTAATCCAGGAGGACCCAATGGCGGAAGCGCAACCCAGTATTTTATTGGTGATTGGGATGGATCAACATTCACTGTTGACCCAAATTTTGCCCAACAAATAAGCCAAAAACAAGACTTCTGGTTAGATTTTGGTAAAGACAATTATGCTAGCGTAAGCTTTGATAATCTGGAACATCCTGACGGTAAAAGAGTAATAATCGGCTGGATGTCTAACTGGGAATACGCACGAGAAGTACCTACACAACAGTGGAAAAACCAAATGACTATTGCCCGAGAAATAGATTTAGTCCCTTTTGGGAAAACCTTCAGATTGCGTGTTAAACCCGAGCCCTCAATTTATAAAAACACCAAACTGAAAAAAAAATGGAATCAAACTACTTTTGATACCAAAACGGTATTAATCGCAGAAAACGGAACGAACCTAAGTAATATACTGCTCAAGTCAACACTCACACCCAAAGAAAATGAACGCTACACCTTTCAGTTGGAGAGCCCAGAGGGCGATTTACTAACTTTCGGATATGACAGTACCTCCCGTTCCTTTTTCTTGGATCGGACTGGACTACAAATCAATTCTTTTTCAGATGATTTTGCCGCACAAATTCAAAAAGCAACACGTACTGCGCTAACCAGTAATATTCCAATTGAAGTCATAATTGATAAAACATCGGTTGAGCTTTTTTTTGATGATGGAGAAACTGCCCTAACGGCACTGTATTTTGCAAAAGCACCATTTAACAAACTATCATTAAGTAGCACGACCGATAAGATAAATCTTGATGACTTAACAATATTTGAGATTGCTACCCCCAATGAGCAGAAGTAAGATTTTAACTTGGTTCTTGTTATGTGAAGGCTTAGATTAAGCTGTTTAGCGTAATCGCAGGCAAATATAATTATTTGAGACACCATCAGACCAATAATAATCAATGAAAAATCAGATAAAAAATGCCATTTGCTTTGGTGAAATCCTATGGGATATATTTCCAGATGGTAAAAAATTGGGTGGTGCGCCTTTAAATGTAGCCAACCGAATAGCACAAAACGGTGTAGATGCGACCATCATCAGTGCTGTAGGTCGTGACAGCTTAGGTCAGGCTATTAGATCTGCTATATCAGAAATGAAAGTAAAAAGTCTAATTCAGACACACAATAGTCTACCTACAGGCACAGTAGAGGTAGTATTAAACAGTAAAGGGTCTGCTTCTTACACCATTGTAGAACCCGTAGCCTGGGATGCTATAAATCTTGAAGCAGCTATAAAAGCAGACGTTCAAAACTGTGATTGTTTGATTTTCGGGAGTCTGGCGACCCGAAACGAAATATCGAGAAAAACACTAGCGGCACTTCTACCAATTGCTTCATTTCGAGTTTTTGATGTTAATCTCCGGCCACCACATTATGATTACAAAACAATTAATGAGTTGATGAGACAAGCCGATCTCGTCAAGCTCAATGAGGAAGAATTATTAGAAATTGTAAATCAACTTGGTGGACCAACTAACAACATCGAAAAACAAGTGCAGTTTATTGCTGACTTTAGCCAAACTGATCAACTTTGCGTAACCCTAGGTGAAAAAGGAGCGCTCTGGTTTAAAAGATCTAAATTTATATATCAATCGGGCTTCCCGATTACAGTGAAAGATACCGTGGGTGCTGGCGACTCTTTTTTGGGTACCTTGGTTACAGGGCTTTTATTAGAAGAAAAGCCAGAAAAAACCTTGGCAAAAGCCTGTGCTATGGGAGCTTTAGTAGCTTCTAAATCAGGAGCAAACCCCCAAATACACGAAGAAGAATTGACAAATTTATTACGCCAACAAAGCCAATGAAAAAACAATTTTTAGCCAGCTCATACGAATTCATTGACTATTGTGAATCTTTACCAGACTCCATTTTTTTTAAAAAAGGAGACAAGTGGAATGCTGCCGAAGTCATCGATCACTTACACCGAAGTATTGCTCCTATTCACCTCGCCCTGTCACTTCCAAGCTTTGTTCTTAAGCTGTTTTTTGGTAGGAGTAATCGCGCTTCTCGTAACTACGACACAGTTATCAATAAATACAAAAAAGCATTGGAAAAAGGGGGTAAAGCCAGTAACCCTTATATTCCAAAGGGCAGCCTGAGTGGACGAAAAAAAAATTCAGCTAAGCTTCGTAAACTTTGTGAAAGCGTAGCAGACAAAATAGATCGTCGTGCGGCAACTGACTGGGACAGTTGTATCTTACCCCACCCCTTATTGGGAAAAATGACACTCATTGAGATGATCTATTTTACAGAGTTCCACATTGTCCATCATTTAGAAACACTCAAAGAATTTAACAATACCCCGTAAATTAATGTCCCTATGCATATCTTGATTGCACCTGATTCGTTTAAGGGCAGCCTATCTGCTACTGAAGTAGCAAACACTATTGCATCGGTCATTCAAAAAAAAATCCCTGGAGCGCAGATTACTGCTATACCTTTTTCGGATGGCGGAGAGGGCGCTTTGGATTTTCTTCAGCAAAATTTTAAAGGTGAGCTACATTGGGTTGCTACCCAAAACGCAGCCCAAACACCTATTAAAGCTCCATACTATAGAATGAAATCAAAAGCTTGGATCGAGTTATCCCAAGCAGCTGGGTTGGCACAACTTAACAAAAAAGCACAAAATCCGTGTGATACCTCAACCTATGGTGTTGGTCTTTTGCTGGAACATGCGCTCAACCATGGTGTAAATGAAATCTATCTGGGAATAGGGGGCAGTGCTACCCACGATTTGGGGATCGGAATATTTTGTGCTTTGGGAGGAAAAGCCATGGACATCAACAGGCAGGCTTTCCTTCCTACAGGTGGAACTTTAGACAAAATCACATCCCTGGATGACAGTAATTTACACCCCCGTCTTGCCGAAGCTACACTACAAATTGTTTGTGATGTTTCCAATCCACTAATAGGTAAAAATGGGGCCGCACAAGTTTTTGCTAGACAAAAAGGCGCTGATGATCAAACCATAAAAAAATTAGAAAATAACAGTATTCATCTGGGACGACTTTTTGAATCACATTGCAAAAAACCAATAATGAACGTTCCTAAAACCGGTGCTGCCGGTGGAACAGCTGCTGGGATGAAAGCTTTACTAAAGGCCAAACTTAGCTCTGGCTTTGATACCTTTTATGAATGGGCTCAAATGGATAAACTAATGGGACAAGTGGATTTGCTAATAACTGGAGAAGGCTGTTTGGACACACAAAGTACAAATGGTAAAGTACCTATATCATTGGCACAAAAAGCCAAGGAAAAAGGAATCCCCTGTATGGCAGTTTGCGGACAAATTTTATTGAACGCAACCGACCTCAAAAGAAATGGAATAGTATATGCACAAGCCCTGACAGAAAAAAGCCAATCATTGAAAGATGCACAACAAAATGCAACAAAATGGTTAGTGTTAGCCACAGAAAGTTTGCTTCAAAACTACATTAAACAATGAGTGCAACGCTAGATATTATTTTTCTTTTTGGTTTACTACTTTGGATTATTTTAGGAACTAGTTGGCTCAAACGCTCTCCTTTTTGGGTGCTACTATCTGCAACCTTTCTGGGTGCCTGGCTTTTTGAAGTCCCTTTAGCGCAATTCCCCGAGGTAATTGGGCTTGGATTTTGGGGTACCGCTAGTAAAATTGGTGTTTTAATCTTCCTGGGAAGCTGGATTGGCATAACCCTTGAGGCTTCTGGGGCAACATTCGTAATTGCACAAATTTTACTCAAGCATTTGGCACGCTTACCGATGCACTTTGTTGTTGGCTTTATTGGTTATTGGGTTGCCATACCTGTTTTTTGTGATGCGGCATTTGTCATACTTAACAACCTCAATGATCGATTGTCGCAAGCTAGCCAAACGCCGAAAATTGGTTTAACAGTTGCCCTGTCAAGCAGTCTTTACGCTACGCATGTTTTAGTACCACCTACACCTGGTCCACTCGCTGCAGCAGCCAACTTTCATCTTGACGCCATCCTACTTCTGTTTCTCTGGGGTGGTCTGCTTGCTCTGATTTTAGTAATAGCAGGAGCCGCATATGCTTACTGGATTAGTCGAAATTATACAACAAGAAAAAACGCTAAAATACCGGCTCTTGAGGTTTCAGAAACAGACGAACAATTAGATTTATTGCTTGCTATTGCTCCCATTGGAATTCCGATAATTCTAATGGCATTGGGCAGTTTGCATCCAGGGAAAAGCGTATTGGGCAGCATATTAGTTTATGCTAGTCAGCCAGCTGTAGCCCTCTTAGTAGGAAGTCTATTCAGCCTGTGGCTGATTTATAAATTACGAAAAAGTAGTCCCATCAGTTTGGCCAAAAAAAGTTTACAACAAGCGATGCCCATTATAGCGATAACTGCGATGGGAGGCGCTTTAGGAAAAGTACTACAGCAAGTACCTTTAGCTGATTACCTAACTCAAGTCAACTTAACAGACAGTTGGGGTATCCTCATTCCTTTCCTTTTGGCTGCCTTTTTAAAAACTGCACAAGGATCTTCAACGGTAGCTATCCTGACAGCTTCCGCCATTGTCTACCCTCTTTTACCAGCTTTAGGCTTAGAAAGTGATCTTGGCAAAGTATGGGGAATTTTAGCCATTGGTACGGGAGCCATGACGGTGTCCCACGCCAACGATTCCTATTTCTGGATTGTATCTCAAGTTGGTGGCCATGACCCGAAAACTGCCCTTCGCACCCATACTGTAGCAACTTTTATCCAAGGGGTTTTGGGTTTATTATTGCTCTGGCTTACAATACAATGGGTGGGAAAATAAAAAAGCCCTCCGTTTTACTGGAAAGCTTCTCATTAGTTGCGCAACTCGGTTAAAGTTTCACAACACACAACTTTGTAAAAGCGGTCTGGACGGGACTCGAACCCGCGACCCCATGCGTGACAGGCATGTATTCTAACCAACTGAACTACCAGACCGTGTTTGCGATTGCAAATATACACCCCTATTCCGAAAACCCAAACATTTGTTTGAGAAAGAGTAGGGCATGATTTACATGGCTGCGTCTAAAGCATCTGTATACGTTTGCTTCGGTGCAACACCTACTTGACGGTTTACCAATTCGCCATTTTTAAAGACCAGGACAGTTGGAATGTTACGCACCCCATATTTGGCGGCAAATTCTTGGTTGGCGTCAACATCAACCTTACCTACAACAGCTTTGTCTTGGTATTCTGTACTAATTTCGTCTATGATCGGGCCTACCATACGACAAGGGCCACACCATGCCGCCCAAAAATCTACCAATACGGGCTTATCGGATTGGAGTACTACTGCATCAAAACTAGCATCTGTAATTTCTAAAGCCATAATTCAAAATTTTTTCAAATGTAAATATTTCAATTGAGCCAAGCAGTCTCAAAGAATCAATTTAAATAATACAGATATAAGCGAACTTAGTTTAAACGATACGAGACATCATGGGCATCTAACATATCCAATAGGTCATTGTTAATATCTAATTTAAGCTTTCGGCTGGTTGTAGTCAATTTGATCTGTGACTCAGCATCCAAAAAATCTATCATCAAAGTTTTATCCCCTCTATAGGAATCCAAATCCTGTGTTAATTTGTCAATCATTGGACTTGCCACCTTTTCTGTGGGTAATTGTAATGTAATTTTCTTGGCGTGATTGGCCAAAGTATTATGCAATTGCTCAAAGTGTAAAAATTGTATCCTTGGCTCTCCGGCTTTTCCCGTCTCTTTATTCGTCCATCCAGGACGAATGGCTATTTTGATGCGCACAAACTGATGGATGCCTATGAAATGTCGAAACTTTAGATATTCCTCACCAAAAATTCGAAACTCAAATTGATCATTAAAATCCTCTAGATGAAACTTCCCCCAGCCTTTCCCGTTTCTAGTTTCCAAGTGGTCAACGCTGTTGACAATACCTGCTACATGCATTTCTCGTCCCACCAAGGGATACAGATCTGACAGTTGGCCTAAAGCTCCATTGGTAAACAATTTCACCTCTCTCTTAAAATCGTCCAAGGGATGCCCTGAAATATAAATCCCAACAACTTCTTTTTCACGCTTAAGTCGCTCGAGGTTGCCCCAATCTATACAAGCTGGTATTTTTAATTCCTGATAGGTCGAGTCATTTATGGCACCAAACAAATTTGTTTGTGAAGAATTTTCGTTTTCTTGGTATTTGGCTCCAAAGCGAATGGCTTTTTCTAAGAATAATACGCCATCGCCGTCAGGGTTAAAATATTGTGCGCGGTGTACCCCTTTAAAGGAATCAAACCCACCAGCCAGTGCTAAGTTTTCCATAGCTTTTTTATTGGCTGCCCGCAAATCGACGCGCTTAGTCAAATCAAAAATAGAAGTGTAAGGCCCGTCTTTGCGATAGTTGATGATGGTCTCCACAGCGCTTTTGCCAACCCCTTTGATCGCTCCCATGCCAAAACGAATCTCTTGATGGTCATTAACCGTAAATTTGTAAAATGACTCGTTGACATCGGGGCCCAAAACTTCCAAACCCATCCGCCGACATTCCTCCATAAAAAAAGTAACCTGCTTGATGTCACTCATATTGTTAGAAAGCACCGCTGCCATATACTCTGCTGGATAATGTGCTTTGAGGTAGGCTGTTTGATAGCCGATCCACGCATAACAAGTAGAATGTGACTTATTAAAGGCGTAGGCGGCAAATGCTTCCCAATCTTTCCAAATTTTTTCCAAAATATCTTCTGGATGCCCGTTAAATTTACCCCCTTCGATAAATTGGGGTTTTAGTTTTTCTAACAAAGCAAAAATCTTTTTCCCCATTGCCTTACGCAGTACATCAGCATCACCCTTTGAAAAACCAGCTAGCTTTTGCGATAATCGCATTACCTGCTCTTGGTAAACAGTAATGCCATATGTCTCTTTCAAAAATTCTTCCATTTCAGGTAAATCGTAGGTGATTTCTTCAGCGCCATTTTTTCGGTTTACAAAACTGGGGATATATTCCAATGGGCCAGGCCTATACAATGCATTCATTGCTATCAGATCGGCAAATTGCGTAGGTTTGAGGTCTTTGAGGTACTTCTGCATACCCGCCGATTCGTATTGGAAAATCCCGACTGTTTCGCCTCTTTGGAAGAGTTCGTAGGTTTTACTGTCGTCTAAAGGAAATGCATCTGGGTCTAAATCTATATTATGTTTGTATTTGATCAGCTTAACGGTGTCTTTGATCAACGTCAACGTCTTTAATCCCAAAAAGTCCATTTTGAGTAGCCCTGCGTCTTCCACCACTGAGTTATCAAATTGGGTAACGAACAAATCTGAGTCTTTGGCCGTAGTAACAGGAACAAATTGCGTTATATCGTCTGGGGTAATAATAACCCCACAAGCATGAATCCCTGTATTACGCAGTGAACCTTCCAATACTTTGGCTTGTTGAATCATTTCGCCTTGCAGTCCCGATTCTTGCGCTATGGACTTGAATTCTTGTACTCTTGAAAATTCATCTGTTCGCAATTTTTGTTTCAGCTCGCTTTCCTCCAAGCCAAAAATCTTGGATAGCTTCATGTTGGGTAACAACTTTGCAATATGATCCGCTTCATTCAGGGACAAATCCAATACTCTTGCCGTATCACGTATCGAGGATTTGGCAGCCATCGTCCCATAAGTTATGATTTGAGCAACCTGACTAGCTCCATATTTTTCAATCACATAGTCCATGACTTTCCCGCGACCCTCATCATCAAAATCAATATCAATATCAGGCATACTCACTCGATCTGGATTGAGGAATCGCTCAAAAAGTAAATCGTACTTTATGGGATCCATATTGACAATCCCCAAACAATAAGCCACTACCGATCCTGCTGCCGAACCTCGACCTGGACCTACAGATACGCCCATATTTCTTGCTGCGGCAATTAAGTCCTGAACTATCAAAAAATAGCCCGGGTATCCCGTATTGGCAATCACTTCTAGTTCAAAATCCAAACGTTCTTCAATACTAGCATCCAGATTTTTATACCGTTTTTTTGCACCTTCATAGGTCAAATGCTTGAGGTAATTGTTTTCGCCTTTTTTTCCATCGGGATCATCGGTAACCCAAAAAGCTTCAGGTATATCAAACTTAGGCAATAAAACTTCTCTAGCTAAGTCATACGGCTCGACTTTGTCAATCAGTTTTTGGATATTAAGTATGGCCTGGGGGCAATCTTGAAATAAGGCCTTCATGTCTTCCGAAGACTTGAAATAATACTCCTGGTTGGGAAAGCCAAATCGATAGCCCCGACCACGTCCTATAGGCGTGGCTTGCTTTTCACCCTCTTTAAGACACAATAAAATATCATGGGCGTTGGCTTGCTCTTTTTCTACGTAATAGGTGTTATTGGTTGCAATCAAAGGGATGCTGTGTTGCGCTGCCCACTCTATTAACAACGTGTTGGCACGGTCCTCATCTTCTTGACCGTGACGCATCAACTCGATATACAAATCCGAACCAAATTCCTGATGCCACCACAGTAAAGCTTCCTCCGCCTGCCTGTTTCCCATATTAAGAATTTTTGAAGGTACTTCGCCATACATATTCCCTGTCAAAACAATCAGATCCTCTTTGTAACGGCTAACAATCTCTTTGTCAATTCGTGGGACATAATAAAATCCCTCAGTATAAGCCAAAGAAGTCATTTTAATCAAGTTTTGATAGCCATTTTTATTCTTGGCCAAAAAGACGATCTGGTATCCGTCGTCTTTACGCGTCCGATCGCGATGGTTCTCACAAACATAAAACTCACAACCTATTATCGATTTAATTTGTGCGTCTGCATCAGCTTCAGCGTTGTGATTTTTGATGGCTTTAACAAAGTGAAAAGCACCCATCAGATTGGCGTGATCGGTAATGGCCAAAGCAGGCATTCTTTGGGCAGCTGCTGCAGACACCAAATGGGATATACGGGTAGTAGATTGCAACACCGAAAATTGGGTATGATTGTGCAAATGGGCAAAAGGAGCATCTGCTAGTTCGGTCAAAGCATCCTGAGAAATAGTCTTGGTTGTAGCTAGCTTGGGTGTTGCTACCAAAGCTTGGGAGGCTGCCTTTAGATTTTGATGTGTCAGACCCAATAATTTAACGCCATCAGGGAAAGCTTTGCGCAGCGGTGTGAACACATCTTCCCCTTGTAAAACTTCTGGATGCAGCTTTTGTTGTCTTAGTAATTCTAAAAAAGCACGTGAAGTAGCCTCAACGTCTGCTGTCGCATTATGAGCTTCTTCAAATGTGTCCTGAAAAAGAAAAAAATAAAGTTCGCTTAGAGTGGGAAGCTTAAATTTTCCCCCACGCCCTCCAGGCAATTCACAAATTCGGGCCGTTTCTTCGGTACAAGTATCGATAAAAGAACAATCCGCCAAAGGATCTCGTCCCAACAAACGATGAAACTCTGCCCCCATGATATTCCGATCAAAGTTGACGTTGTGCCCTACTAGATAAGTCGCTTGGGATACTGCAGCTGAAAAAGATTCTAAAACTTGCTGCAAATTGACGCCCTGGGTCACAGCCAAAGTGGTGGAAATACCGTGTACTTGCTCAGACTCATAGGGAATGGTAAATCCCTCGGGCTGAATCAAAAAAGCTTGTTGGTCTAAACAATGCCCCGAAGCATCATGCAATTGCCACGCAATCTGAATACAGCGGGGCCAATTATCACTATCTGTCAATGGCGCATCCCAACGCTTGGGCAAACCTGTTGTTTCTGTATCAAAAATCAAATACATAAAACGAAAATAGTTTTTCCCTTTGTCTTGCGAAAAGACCTCTGCAATGACTTATCAACGATTTACAGAAAAATATAAACGCACCTTTTTTGTACCTTCCCCAAAAAGAAAAAGAAAAATGCCACTGTTGGAATTTACTTCCAAAGGAATTTATTGTGCTGCTGCTGATGTGTATTTAGATCCCTGGAAAAAGGTCTCTAAGGCCCTTATCACTCACGGTCATTCTGATCACGCCAGATGGGGGCACCAACAATATATAACCCACCATGACAATGTCCCTATTATCCGTCACCGTTTAGGTAAAATTGTCGTAACAGGTAAAGCCTATGGAGAAAGTTTTACGATCAACGGTGTCCGCTTTTCTTTTCATCCTGCCGGTCATGTTCCTGGTTCATCGCAAATTCGAGTCGAACACCGAGGTGAAATATGGGTATTTACTGGGGATTACAAGCTTGACAATGATGGTATATCTACCCCTTTTGAAGCTGTTCGCTGTCATAGCTTTATTACCGAATGTACTTTTGGCTTGCCTGTTTTTGATTGGCAAGCGCCTGAAAGGGTTCACCATGAGATTAATACCTGGTGGGCGACCAATCAAACCCAAGGCTTAACCAGCCTCTTGATGGGCTATTCGCTGGGTAAAGCCCAGCGATTGTTGAAACACCTGGACCCCAATATTGGAAAAATTTTCACTCATGGTGCCACTGAAAAAATGACAGATGTGCTTCGGTCACAGATTGATTTTCCAGAAACGCACCTCATCCATCGAGATACCGAAAAAAAGGAAATTACAGGCCAATTAGTACTCGCACCTCCAGCAGTGATGGGAAGTGCATGGATCAAAAAACTAGGCAAATTGAGTACTGGCTATGCTTCTGGATGGATGGCGTTTCGGGGTGCCCGTCGCCGTCGAGCCGTGGACAAAGCCTTTGTCCTATCTGACCACGCTGATTGGAAAGGGCTCTTACAAGCCATTGAAGCTACTGGCTGTGAAAATGTGATTACCACCCACGGTTATACCGATATCTTCGCCCAATACCTTAGAGAAAAGGGCTGGAATGCCCGTACTGAAAAAACCCAATATGAGGCTGAAACTCCTGAAACTGTTCTGACTGAATGAAAGCCTTTGCACATCTGATCAACGCCTTGGATAGCACCAACAGTACAAATCAAAAGGTGAAATTGCTTGCTGACTATTTTCAGAAAGCCAACAGTGCTGATGCACTCTGGGCTGTGGCTTTGCTCTCACACCGACGCCCTGCCCGACCCGTCACCACCACGCTACTGCGCCAATGGGCGGCCGAACAAGCAAACTTATCGCCTTGGCTGTTTGAAGAGTCTTATCATATTGTCGGTGATCTTGCTGAAACCATCGCTCTGCTGGTGCCGCAAACCCAAAGCCAATCTCAAATTTCACTCGCAAGAGTAATTGAAGACATCCAGCATCTCAAACCCAAATCAGAAGCAGAAAAAAAAGCATATATCCTACACCAGTGGCATCGGCAATCCACAACAGAACGCTTTGTGTTTAATAAAATACTCACCGGGGGCTTTCGTATTGGAATCAGTCAAAAGCTAATGACACGTGCTTTAGGTATGGCCCTAGATTTGGATGAAAACACCCTGGCACACCGACTTATGGGGCAATGGTCACCCGAAACCACTTCCTTTGAAGACTTACTGATTGCACCTAAAGAAAGTGACCAACTCAGCCGACCCTACCCATTTTATCTCGCCTACGCTATCGAGGACGATTTTTTTGGAAAACACAAAGTGACCGACTATCACATCGAACACAAATGGGACGGTATGCGCGGGCAACTCATCGTTAGAAAAGGACAACTGTTCCTTTGGAGCCGTGGCGAAGAACTGATCACTGATAAGTTTCCTGAACTGGAAGTTTTTGCCCAAAAACTACCCAGCGGCACGGTCTTGGACGGAGAAATTCTGCCTTACCCCAACGGACAAATCGGACATTTTAACGACTTACAAAAACGCATCGGTCGAAAAAATATAGGTGCCAAATTATTAGCCGATGTTCCCGTCCGTTTTATGACCTACGACCTTTTGGAATGGGAAAGTGTCGATTGGCGAGAACGCCCCTTGGCCCAACGACAACAACAACTCAAAAATCTTTACGACAACTATGCCGAGGGTCTTCCTTGGGAGCATTCTGACGTACTTCATTTTTCTGATTGGGATGCTGTAGCTGCAGAAAGAGAAAAAGCCAAAGCCATGCGTTCAGAAGGCTTAATGCTCAAAAAAGCCAACGCCCCTTATGAAGTGGGGCGCAAAAAAGGGGCTTGGTGGAAATGGAAATCAGATCCCAAAACCATCGATGCGGTACTCACTTATGCCATGCGGGGACACGGGCGGCGCACCAACCTTTACACCGACTACACTTTTGGGCTTTGGCATGAAGGAGCTTTAGTCACTTTTGCCAAAGCTTATTCTGGGTTGACCGACAAAGAAATTCGTGAAGTCGATCGGTATGTCAAACAAAATACACTGAACCGCTTTGGTCCGGTTCGGGAAGTAGTTCCGAAACTAGTCTTTGAAATTGCTTTTGAAGGTATTGCTCCCTCCCCCCGACATAAAAGTGGCGTAGCAGTCCGCTTCCCCCGAATCTTACGCTGGCGGCACGACAAAAAAATTGAAGACGCCAACAGTTTAGCGGATGTAAAAAAACTAATCGCATGACAGCACCCGAAAATGTCAAGGCCTGGTTTGCTGAACAAAAATGGAAACCCCTCGCCTTCCAACTACAGTGCTGGCAAGCCTATGCCAAGGGTAAGAGTGGATTTGTCAATGCGCCCACAGGTAGCGGAAAAACCTATGCCCTCTGGGGAGGCATCATCCAACAGGCCCTGGATCATCCTCCAAAAAAGGGCTTACAAGCCTTATGGATCACTCCTTTAAAAGCCTTGGCGGTTGAAATTCAGCAAGCTACCCAAAGGATGAGCACCACTTTTGACCCGAACTGGAAAGTCGATTTACGGACTGGTGATACCAGTGCCAGTCATCGAAGTAAACAACGCCAAAAACCTAATTTTGGCTTGGTCACCACCCCAGAAAGCCTACACCTGCTTTTGGGTAGTAAAGACCATCAAAAATATTTTGCCAACCTGCGCTGTATTATCATTGATGAATGGCACGAACTGATGGGATCCAAACGTGGAGTACAAGTAGAACTCGCCTTGGCGTATTTGAAATCTTTTTTACCCCAATTGCAAGTTTGGGGCATTTCGGCCACCATAGGCAATCTAGATCTGGCACAAGAAATCTTGCTGGGTAGTGAAGTGCATCAAGCCGTACGGATTGTTTCGGAACGAAAAAAAAATATCAAAGTAAAATCACTGGTTCCCAAAAATATGGAACGCTTTCCTTGGCGGGGGCATCTTGGTTTACACCTGCTACCCGAAGTGGTCAAGGTAGTCCGGAGATCGCGCTCTACCCTTGTATTTACCAACACCCGAGCGCAATGTGAAATTTGGTTTCAACGTTTGCTGGATGCCCATCCCGATTGGGCTGGGCAAATGGCCATGCATCACGGTAGCATGAACAAAGAAACCCGACTGTGGGTAGAAGAAGCCCTGCGCAATGATGCGTTAAAATTGGTCGTTTGTACCTCCAGTCTAGACTTGGGCGTTGATTTTAGTCCAGTAGAAAGCTGTATTCAAGTAGGGAGCCCAAAAGGTGTTGGGCGCTTTTTACAACGAGCTGGTCGCAGTGGTCACCAACCTGGCGCCTCCAGTACAATTTATTTTTTACCCACCCATGCCATGGAGCTTATCGAAGCCCTAGCACTGCAAACCGCCATCCAAAAAAATAGCATTGAGGACCGCATACCCTACCTAAACAGTTATGATGTTTTACTTCAATTCCTGATGACTTTGGCCGTGGGCGATGGCTTTGTTCCGCAACAACTTTTCCCAATCATTCAACGTACTTTTTGCTATCAAACCCTAACACCAGAAACCTGGCAGTGGTGTTTGAATTTTATTCGACAAGGCAGCCAGAGTTTGGAAAATTATGATGAGTACAAAAAAATTACAGTCGATGACTCGGGGCGCTACCGTGTGGCCAACCGTAGTATCGCCATGCGACATCGGATGACTATTGGCACGATTGTCAGCGATGCAGATTTACTGGTCAAATATCAAAAGGGCGGATTTATCGGTACCATTGAAGAATGGTTTGTTGCCAAATTGGTGCCAGGAGATGTATTCACTTTTGGTGGAAAAAATTTGGAGTTAATCAAAATTCAAAACAACCAGGTACTTGTCAAAAAATCCAAAGCCAAAAAAGCCAAAATTCCCGCTTGGATGGGCGGACGTATGAGTTTTAGCGCCCACCTTAGTGAACTGCTTCGGGAAACTTTTTACCAATTAGAAGCCACTGAAAGTAAAGAGAAACAAGCCTTAGAACCTGTTTTGGAACAACAAAAAAAGCAATCCATTTTGCCGAAAACTGACGAACTGCTGATAGAAACTTTCCCCTCCCGAGAGGGCTATCACGCTGTATTTTATCCTTTTGAGGGGTATGCTATTCACATGGCCATGGCTAGTATTGTTTCCTACCGCCTTAGCCTGCTGTCGCCCACCAGTTTTAGTTTGGCTTATAACGATTATGGTTTTGAGTTGTTGTCAGACACACCCATCGACCTGCAAGGCTTGCTGGACAACGAACTGCTAAGCCCACAGGATGTTATCCCGGATCTGCGGACGGGCATCAACATCTCGGAAATGGCAAGACGAAAGTTTCGCGACATTGCTGTGATCGGTGGATTGGTATTCCAAGGAACACCCAGTCAACCCATTAAAAGCAAGCATCTACAATCTAGCTCTCAATTGTTCTTCGAAGTCTTTAAAGACTATGAACCCGACAATCTACTTTACCAACAAGCTTTGGATGAAACCTTTGAGCATGATATGGAACAAGGTCGATTGTTACAAGCTTTTGTAAGGATGAATAAACAACAGATCCGCTGGATCGAAACACACCAACCCACACCCTTTTCCTTTCCCCTGATCACTGATCGTCTGCGGGGTAAAATGTCTTCTGAATCCGTGGAAGACCGTATTCGTAAAATGTATTTGCAATTGGAAAAAGACGGTTCGTCATGACACTAAAAATTGTCCAACAAACCTTCGAACTACTCCCGCAAGGGGCAGTTTATTGGCAGGAACAAAAAGCTTTGTTGTTGGCCGATGTCCACTTGGGGAAAGTCAGCCACTTTCGAAAAAATGGCTATGCAATTCCTGCGCAAATCCAGTTTTCATTTTATCAAAAAATGGAACAACTGTTGACCGCTCACAACGTAGAGAAGATTTTCTTTTTGGGCGACCTTTTCCACAGTGACCGCAATGCAGAATGGGATCGGTTTGTCGCTTGGAATCAAAGCCTGTCCCAGCAGACTATTTTGGTCAAGGGCAATCATGATATTTTACCCACGAAGGTACTTGAACAAAGTGGCCTGTTTGTTGTAACTGAATGGATGGAAAAAAACATCCTTCTAACCCATCACCCTACTGATCGTTCAGGTTCATTTAACTTCAGTGGGCATATTCATCCAGGGGTACGCTTACAAGGCGCTGGGCGGCAACGGCTCAAAGTACCTTGCTTCTTTCACCAGCCCAATCAAATGATCTTGCCCGCTTTTGGTGATTTTACGGGTTTGCATCTGCTACAACCCAAAGCTGGGGACCGGGTTTATGCGTTAACGGGAGAAGCTGTCGTAGAAATTAAAATCGTAGCCTAATGGGTTTCTTTATGATTCCATCAGTAAAATTGTTGAGTAATAAAAAATTACCTTTGCCAAAAAAAAAGAGTTGCCAGACTTTCCGTTAGATCAATTTGAAGCAGCACCTGAACCAAAAGCCTTAGAAAAAGTACTGGGTCAAAACAAGCCGATTCGGGTTCAGGGTCTTGTTGGCTCTGGTCAAACCCTAGCCCTGGCAACATATTTCAAAAATAACCCCCGCAGTATGGTTTGGGTTTTGGAACAAGCCGAACAAGCTGCATATTTCCTCAATGATCTTGAAGCGCTTCTGGGAAACACAGATATTCTTTTTTTTCCTGCCAGTTACCGTCAAGCTTATGTAGCTGAAGCCACTGATAATGCCAATGTCTTGCTACGTGCGGAAGTGCTGCGTAAACTGACCAACAGCAAACGTCCTCGAATCATAATAACCTATCCACAGGCTATTTTCGAAAAGGTAATTTCTCAATATACTTTAAAGAAAAATACTTTAAAGGTGCTAAAAGGCGCTGCTTTAAGTTTAGATTTTATCAATGAAACCCTTTTTGAATACGGCTTTGAGCGAGCGGATTTTGTCACCGAACCGGGCACCTTTTCTGTTCGCGGTGGTATCATTGATGTGTTTTCCTATGCCAATCAACACCCCTATCGGATTGAATTTTTTGGTGATGAAGTAGAAAGCCTGCGAAGCTTTGACGTCCGCACACAGTTGTCTATAAAACATTACGAACAAATAGAATTACTCCCCAATACGTCCTCCATCAGCTTTACAGACAAAAGGAAAACTTTGCTAGATTTACTGCCCGAAGATCATACAGTACTATTCCAAAACTTGGATGCCTGCTACGAACGTCTTGACGGGCTATTTGATCGTGCAACACAGCAATACGAAAGCCTAGAAACCACGACACAGTTTCCGCCTGAAACACTTTTTTGTACCGCCCAAGAATGGCTTTCAACCTTGCAAAATCGCTCGGTAGTCCTATTTGAAAATGCAGAGAAACTATCTACGCAAAACAAGCTGTTATTCCGCCAGCAACCGCAACCCGCATTTAACAAAAAATTTGATCTTTTGGTTGCGCATCTCAACGCCAATCACCAAAAAGGCTGGACCAATTACTTATGCTGTACGAACGAGCAACAGGTCAAACGCTTTCATGATATTTTCCAGGAAATGGAAGAGACTGTTCATTACCAAACCTTGGTTTGCCCATTGTTTGAGGGATTTGAAGACCCTGAGGCTCAGTTAGCCGTTTTTACAGATCATCAAATTTTTGATCGCTATCACAAATACCGTATCAAATCGCAGCGCACCAAGTCCGATGCCTTGACGCTACAAGAACTAACATTAATGGAAGTGGGGGATTACGTCACCCATATGGACCACGGTATTGGCAAATTTGGTGGCCTACAGCATATCGATGTTGAAGGTAAAAAACAAGAAGCCATCAAATTGGTTTATGGAGAGGGTGATGTGCTATACCTGAGCATTCATGCCCTGCACAAGATCAGTAAGTTTAACGGTAAAGATGGTAAAGTCCCTAAACTTTACAAACTGGGTTCTAAAGCCTGGAAGACCCTAAAACAAAAGACCAAAAAACGGGTCAAAGAAATCGCATTTAACCTGATTCAATTGTACGCAGAAAGGCGTAAAAAAATCGGTTATGCTTTTGCTCCAGACAGCTATCTTCAGTGGGAGTTAGAAGCTTCGTTCTTGTATGAGGACACCCCTGATCAGGAAAAAGCAACAGCAGACATTAAGAGTGATATGGAAAGTGAGCGCCCCATGGATCGCTTGGTTTGTGGTGACGTAGGATTTGGAAAAACAGAAGTTGCTGTAAGAGCAGCCTTTAAAGCAGTAGATAATAGCAAGCAAGTAGCGGTTTTGGTGCCTACGACCATTTTGGCTTTTCAGCATTATAAAACTTTTAGTAATCGACTCAAAAATCTTCCTGTACGGGTAGATTACCTCAACCGCTTTCGATCGACCAAAGATCGAAAGGCCATATTAGAGGACCTAAAGTCAGGAAAAATAGATATCCTAATCGGCACCCACCAAATCGCGGGTAAAGCGATTGCATATGCTGATTTGGGTTTGCTGATTGTTGATGAAGAACAAAAATTTGGTGTGGCGGTAAAAGAGAAAATCCGCTCTTTAAAAAAGAATATCGATGTACTCACTTTAACTGCAACGCCTATTCCCAGAACGCTACAATTCAGTTTGATGGCCGCAAGGGATTTGTCAGTAATTGCCACGCCGCCTCCAAACCGCTACCCTATACAAAGTGAAGTGGTCCGTTTTAATGAAAACACTATTCGAGATGGTATCATTTATGAATTACAGCGGGGGGGACAGGTCTATTTTGTTCACAACCGAGTCGATAGCATTCAAGAAGTCGCAGGGATGATCCAACGCCTAGTTCCTGATGCGCGGATAGGGATTGGGCATGGACAAATGGAAGGTGAAAAATTGGAAAAAACGCTACTCAAATTTTTAGCAGGTCAATATGACATTTTGGTGGCTACAACTATTATTGAAAATGGTTTGGATGTACCCAATGCGAACACGATTTTTATCAACAATGCCAATAATTTTGGCTTGAGCGACTTACACCAAATGCGAGGACGCGTGGGTAGAAGCAACAAAAAAGCCTTCTGTTACTTTATGACGCCGCCTCTTTCGGCTATGACTTCTGATGCACAAAAACGCATTCAGACCATTGCCCAATACGCTGAATTGGGATCGGGGATTCAAATTGCTAAAAAGGACTTAGAAATTCGTGGGGCTGGAGACTTGCTGGGTGGTGAGCAAAGTGGATTCATCAACGATATTGGTTTTGATGCTTATCAGAAAATTTTGGAGGAAGCCCTATCGGAACTTAAAGACAACGAATTCAAAACACTATTTGAAAAAGAACACAACAACCAAGACCAATTTGTTTCTGAAGTACAGCTGGATACCGATATGGAAATCATGCTGCCTGATCATTATGTTAATAGTGTTAAAGAGCGCTTAAGTCTTTACAATCAAATTAGTAGATTGAAGAAAGAAGAAGAACTGAGGACGTTTGAAAAAAGCTTAGAAGATCGATTTGGTCCCCTGCCCGATTCTGCTAATGCACTTATGAATAGTGTACGAGTTAAATGGGTAGCCGCAAGACTGGGCTTGGAGCGCTTGGTAATCAAAAATAATACCTGTGTTGGATATTTTATTGCTCAAGAAAAACATTCATTTTATGAATCTCAGCGGTTTCATCATATCCTGAAACAAATGCAAACACCAGGGCAAAAATTACAAATCAAACAGAAAGAGACACGACAAGGCCTACGACTTTTACTGGTCATCCCTGAAATCGGGACCACTGCTGAACTCCTATTACAACTCTCGGAACTGGCTTCCCCTAAAGCAACTTCAGATTCTTGATAACCTCGAAGGCAATATTAACAGAGCCTTCATCCATAAGTATGGTAAATTCATTAGAGGTAGAAATAACTTCTTTGATATTGACCCCTTCCCAAGACAAACGCTGAAAAATAAAATAATAAATCCCAGGAATCTGAACGTTTTCGGTTGGCAATTTTACCGTAATGGCCGAGAGATTTTCTTCTTTATCTAAGCAAATTTCGCTTTGAAAAATATCATTAACAATCGGGGCTAAGTTTTGACTCACAATAATATTGCACTCACCAACGCCACGAGAAGAAGTATAAAAAGCATTGGGCTCATTTTTTATTTGATTCAAAAATTGGGACTGCGCCAATAAAAGAGAATCTGAAACTTTAAAACAGTAGTCTGCTAGTGATGATCGGACGGTGATGTCACCCAAGTTTTTTAGTACCCGCACAATTTTATGGGTTGATAAAAACTCCTGACTATCGGAAATACGTTTAAGAGCCATGACAATCGCACCGCTTTTGGCTGATTTTTTTAATGACTTTTCTATATCTGGCTGAATCTCACGAGCCAAAGAGGTTAAATTGATAATTCCTTGTGACAAAGCACTCATCAAAAATGGTTTGGTTTTGATGTAGTCTAACACCTCAGAGGCTATGGTTTTCATTGTTGAAATTTTCAACAAATATACAATATCATCACAATTTTTATAAAAATTTAACAACCATCGAAGGGGTAGAAGGCATCCTTGATGTGGTTAACTTGCCATTTTCCCGACTTGGGAATGAGTGCAATGATATCAAAACGAACATTTACATCGAGTTGCTGTTCTTGAACAAAATAGTCTGCTGCCATGACCAACAAACTGATTTTCTTTTTATTGACAAAAGATTCAGGATCTCCAAAAGCAATATTGGATCTTGCTTTGACTTCTACAATGACAAGGGTCTGTTGAATTTGTGCGATGATATCAACTTCAGCTTTGAGATAGCGAAAGTTTTGTCGTAATATGTGATACCCTTTGTTTTTGAGATATATAAGTGCTTGGTTTTCGGCTGCTTTGCCCAATTCGTGTTTTTCCATAGTAAGGTTTGGTGTTATGAAAGTTAGGAATTTCTTGTTAAGACCCCTATTTAAATGCTTATTTTTGGTCAAATTTTTGGTATGGCAAAAAACTATCAAAGACATACAATAACGGCAGCACTACCTTACACCAATGGACCTGTTCATGTGGGGCATCTAGCTGGAGTCTATGTCCCTGCTGATATTTATGCCCGTTATTTAAGAGCCCGAGGTAAGGATGTGGCTTTTATATGTGGGAGTGATGAGCATGGGGTAGCGATTGCTATTAAAGCCAAAAAAGAGGGAAAAAGCCCAAAAGAAATCATTGATAAATATGATCAAATCATTCGTAAGTCTTTCACTGATTTCGGCATTTCATTCGACAATTATTCTCGGACTTCAGCGCCGATCCATCATAAAACTGCATCTGATTTTTTTAAAGTTTTGTCTGAAAAACAAGCCTTCATAGAAAAAACATCGGAACAATTGTATGATCCCGAAGCACAACAATTTCTGGCAGATCGTTTTGTCACAGGAACTTGTCCACATTGCTCTCATCCTGAGGCCTACGGAGATATTTGTGAAGCCTGTGGTATATCGTTGAACGCTACTGACCTAATCCGACCAGCATCAACCCTTTCTGGAGCGCAACCCATCCTTAAAAAAACCAAACACTGGTTCTTACCACTAGACCAATATGAGCACTTCATCAAAAAATGGGTGTTGGACAAAAGACAAAAAGATTGGAAACCCAATGTTTATGGTCAAGTTAAGTCATGGGTAGATACAGGCTTACAAGCTCGTGCCGTGACACGCGACCTCGACTGGGGGATTCCTGTACCGTTGAAAGGTGGGGAAGGTAAGGTACTCTATGTTTGGTTCGATGCACCCATTGGTTATATATCAGCTACCAAAGAATGGGCTGCTCAAAAAGGAATAGATTGGGAACCATATTGGAAAGATCAGAATACCCAATTGGTTCATTTTATTGGCAAAGACAATATTGTTTTCCATTGCATCATATTCCCAAGTATGCTTCAGGCTCATGGTGAATATATTTTACCAGACAACGTTCCCGCCAATGAATTTTTGAATTTGGAAGGCCAAAAAATATCTACTTCTAAAAATTGGGCTGTATGGTTACATGAATACTTAGAGGATTTTCCTGGTCAACAAGATGTATTGCGATATGTTTTGACAGCCAATGCGCCAGAAACCAAAGACAACGACTTTACTTGGAAAGAATTTCAGGCACGTAACAACAACGAACTGGTTGCCATTTTTGGGAACTTTGTTAATCGGGTGTGTGTATTGACACAAAAGTATTATGATGGATTTTGTCCTTCGTCAAATCATCTGACAGAAACAGACCAAGATACACTAAATGAATTACCCGTTTTAGTTCAAAAAGTCGAATCGGCTATTGCAGCTTATAAATTCAGAGAAGCCAGTCAATTGACCCTTCAAATGGCTCGTGTAGGCAACAAGTATTTGGCTGATGAAGAACCTTGGAAAAAAATCAAAACAGATCCCGATCGTGTTGAAGCCATTCTGCACACAGCCATACAAATCACTGCTTACCTAGCCATTTATGCCGAACCATTTATTCCGCATACAGCCCAAAAATTACAAAAAAGTCTGGGCCTGCAACTAACCGACTGGGAAGCCCACAATAAAATCTATACACCTATTGTCGCAGAGGGACATCGTATTGAATCCCCAGGTCTACTATTTGAAAAAGTTGAAGATAGCGCTATTGCTAAACAATTAGAGAAACTCCACCAAACAAAACAGACAATGGAAAGTAAGGGAATTTCCAACGACAAAGATTTAATTGACTTTGACAGCTTCCAACAAATGGAACTTCGAGTAGGTCAGATAATAGCTGCTCAAAAAGTGCCAAAAACTGATAAACTTTTACAATTTGAGGTGAATATAGGCAGTGAAGTACGCACCATCCTCTCGGGTATTGCTCAACACTATTCGCCAGATGAAGTCATCGGAAAACAGGTGGCGGTTTTAGTCAATTTGGCACCTAGAAAAATTAGAGGTGTCGAAAGTCAGGGGATGTTACTCTTAGCTGAAGACGAAAGTGGAAACCTTATCTTTGTGGGTCCAGAATCTGATACCAATCCAGGTGCACCAATTAGTTAGGTTTTGTTGGCAATAGCTTTTGACCCCATTTATCGCCTGCCCTTGCCCGAGCGGCATCGTTTTCCCATGGAGAAATACGAACTACTTCCCAAACAATTAATCCATGAGGGGATTTGTGATAATGCTAGTTTTTTCAGCCCCTCAATGGCTCCAGAGGATGCCGTTACAGCTGTCCACGATAGGGATTATGTCAATCGATTACGAGAAGAAGCATTAACCAAAACAGAAGTCCGTCAAATTGGTTTTCCGTTAAGTACACAACTTATAAAACGTGAGTTTATAATAGCCGGGGGAACCATTTGGTGTTGCCATCAAGCTCTCAAAAAACAAATTGCCTTTAACATTGCTGGCGGAACCCACCATGCTTTTAGCGATCGGGGAGAAGCTTTTTGCCTTCTCAATGATCAGGCTATTGCAGCTCGATATTTACTTAATAAAGATATCGCAAAAAAAATCGTTATCATAGACTTGGATGTACACCAAGGGAATGGAACTGCTGAGATATTTCAATCAGAATCGCGGGTTTTTACTTTTTCCATGCATGGGGAAAAGAATTATCCCTTTAGAAAAGAACAAAGCGATTGGGATATTGCGTTGCCAGATGGCACAAATGATGCCACATATTTAGATGTTTTAAGTAACGTACTTCCTGAGTTATTGGATACACATCAACCTGATTTTGTTTTTTATTTGGCTGGTGTTGATGTCTTGGCTACTGATAAGTTAGGCCGGTTGGGTTTGACTCTAGCGGGTTGTAAAGAAAGGGATCGCTTGGTTATGCAGGCCTGCTCTGATCGTCAAATTCCAATACAATGCAGTATGGGTGGAGGGTATTCAGAGTCGCTGAAAATAATTATTGAAGCACATGCTAACACCTATCGAACCGCCTATGAATTATTTGTTTAGCGGCGCCAAGTGCTACTTTTAAGGTTCAAAGCAGCCAATACAACATCTTTTCTACTTATTTGACCAACCAATCTACCGCGTTCCATCACTGGATAGCGGCGGCGACTCGTTTTTGAGAATAAAGATGCCGCTTCAAAAATACTTTTAGATGCATCAATGGTATCAACAGGACTGGTCATAAAATTACGAACAGACTTATCCAGTATAGGCATATTGAAGTAACGACTTTCTGATATTTCTTTCATACAATCTGCCTCTGATATCACACCAATCAATTTACCTGTATCGTTTATTACTGGTCCCCCTGAAATACGATATTTAATGAAATTTTGCATTACTTCGTGTATTGACTGATCTGGATGAAAAACTATCAAGTTTTGACACATAATATCTTTTACCAACAGTTGCGTTGGTTTATGAGCTGTCTTTTTGGCTCTTTCTCCTTGAAAACTTTTAACTGCCATACTTTCTACTTTAAACAATTTTATTAATATACATTATTATCGTGAGCAATCGGTGTTTTTTTTAATAATTCAACAAAATATAGATGCATAATAGTTCATATTCACAAAATAATGATTTGACTGTTGGGGTGCTGGGCTGTGGCTGGCTAGGTATGCCACTGGCCAAAAAGTTATTGGATTTAGGATATTCGGTTCGAGGGAGTCGTAGGTCTGAGCAAGGAGTTGCTTTTTTGGAAGAAAATGGGATTCAAGGTTATAAATTAAATGTAGGAAATTCCGAAATGCGTGACCAATATCACTTTTTTGATCACTTAGATGTACTTTGTATTTGTTTACCACCAGGACTTCGCAAAAATCCGAACAGCAACTTTCTGCAAAAAATGGAAATACTAATCCCCTACCTAAGCAATGCAAAAATCAAGCATATTTTATATACCAGTAGTATTTCTGTATATGGTGATCTGACTGGTATCATTAATGAAACAAGCCCAACCGAACCTACGACACAAAGTGGCAAGCAAATTTTGGCTACAGAGAAACTACTTTTAAAGCATTTCCACAAAACACTCACCATCGTGAGGTTGGGTGGGTTAATTGGTGAGGACAGGCATCCATTACATATACTCAGTAAAAAAGAAAGTATCCCCCAAGGAAATTCTCCCATCAATCTTATTCATCAGATTGATGCTGTTAATGCATTGGTACAATGTATCCAAAAACCTTTTCATAAGTCCATTTTCAATTTGGTTAGCCCTTACCACCCCTGTAAAGAAAAGTACTACACCACTCTAGCCAAGCAATGGAATATCAGGCTTCCACGATTCTTATCGTCGGGAGATGGGGCAAAGCAGGTTAGCAGTCAACTCTTTACTGATCAATATGATTTTAAATTTGAAGTTGAAAAATTGTTGATAGATTAAACAAAAAGTCTACCCCTCAGTTGATAAATAACTTAAATTTACAATTAGTTATGACTGAGAAGCTTACATTGAAGCATTGGATTCGAGTAATGGGCTTGTTAAAAAGTTCAAAGCTTGAATATTTAAAAACAGCTGACGGTCAACATCCTACAGAAGTACAACGATTTTTGCATCGCCAAGCAAGATTACGGCATCATTTTTTTCAAGATTTAGAACTTCAAGTACGTGCAAAATATGAAGAAAAAGAGCCTTTTCAATTGGCTGGGGTTCAAATAGAACAAAGATTTGTTACTTCATTACAGCAGCATACAAAGTCTTCTTCCCTTGAAAAATGTGCAGAAATAGATACTGAAATATTAGAATTAATCGAGCGCCCTGAAAATGATGGTATTATTATTCAACCCCTTTTAAATGCAATACAAGAGGCTGGATTATATCTACAAAAGATCCAAGAAAAAAAAGAAGCCAAAACAAAATTTTGGAGCTAATCTGTCTCGACTTCCAATGATGTTTCCTCCGCCATACTAAGAATTCTTCTCAAAAAAGTGTTGTAGTGCTGATAAAGGGTATCTAAAGCACCATCTAATTTATCGTATTGTTCTGTTTCTGCGTAGAATTTGGCTTTTTGTGCTTGCATCAGAATAACTTTTAAGCGACTGCGTACTGGATATATATCAAACACTTCTGGAAAGTCAGATTTGTAAAATACTCTTGTTTGAAACGAAAGACCATTGATAAAAAGTCCAATTCCTTTACTATTCATTTTAGATAAATCTTCAAATTGACCACACCAGCGGGTTAGTTTTTCCCACTCGTCCATCTCCATTTTTTCATAGAAAGAATCAGGAACTTTGACCAACTCGGGTATGCTTTTTTGATAATCGATTGTAATGGTCTCCGTGCTGCTAGGCTGGTCAACAAGCATTTTTTGGGGTGCGCTTTGACAACTGATTAATAGAAGATAGAGCCAGCAAGTCGAACGTTTTAACATATTGCTAAATTACAGCTTCGTATTATAAATTGGGTAGACTATTTAACCGAAGTAGAAGAATGGTAAAAAACAAGACTTGCAACAAATACAAATTTTGGAAAAACCAACCTCCAGAACGAAGCTTAGAAAAGTGAAAAACCAATTGTAGAGGAAATGCAACAGCAAACCAACCCATATAGTTTTGTAAGGGTGCTAGCCCTCCTTCAAAAGTCCAAAAATCTAAAACAGGGGCAATTGGCTCTATCAAGGCATCTAAGAAAAGCATCAAAGCAGTAGCACCGATGGCTCTTACCCAGTAGCTTTGAGAAATCCCTTTGGCTATCATTCCGGTGCAAAAAACAACGATAACCCAATTGGCACCAATCAACCATGGTACCCCCATAAATTTGGGCCCTAACATGGCCCCATATTGGTATTGTCCAAAAATAAGTCCTCTATTAACGCCTAACCACTCGGCACCCATCCCAACAACAAAGCATAACAAGGCAACCCCAAAAAACTTTAGCTCCGCCCGACCTTGGATTAAAAGTAATACAAAAGAAAGTCCTAAATTGATGGGCGTTGCCTCTACAAACCACTGCGCGTTTCCATAAATAATTCCTAAAATTCCTGAGACATGGAACAACCAAATCATACCAATTGACAAAGTATAGATATTTATTGGTATAGATTTAAGCATGGACAGTAGGTATCATGTCAGCAGTGATTTTTGCAGAAAGCAAGCAAAGGGGTATGCCCCCACCTGGATGAACACTACCACCACAAAAATATAGATTATTTATAGTGCGCGAAAAGTTAGGATGCCGCAAAAAAGCACTCATACGACTGTTACTAGAAGAACCATACAATGCGCCTTTAAAAGATGCTGTTTTTGCTGCAATCAAGGGGGGTGAAAGATAGGTCTCTTCAACGATAAGAGTGTCTAGATCACAGTTCAAAATAGCATTTAGTTTTTTGATAACTAACCTTCTTGTCTGACGAACTAATGCCTCCCAGTCTTGCCTGTAATCTGCTGGTGCGTTGATCATTACAAACCAATTCTCACAGCCTGAAGGGGCATCTTCTGGTACTTCTTTTGATGTAATATTTACATAAACAGTGGGATCTGTACCTACTGTCTTTTCTTTGAATATAGCTTGAAATTCCTCCTTATAAGCTTTAGAAAAGAAAATATTATGCAAGTCCAACTGTGGAAAGGAATGCTGTATCCCCCAATAAAAAATTAACGCTGAGCTGGATCTTTCTTGTTTCAAATACGTATTGGGTGCCTTATGCCCTCTTAGTAAATGATGGTATGTTGGAACCACGTCCATGTTGCTCACAACTATGTCTGAAGTGATCGTTTGATCTTGGGTTTCAATCCCTTTACAGCTTTTTCCATCAACAATAATCCGTTTTATTTTTTGATCGTAATGAAATTGAACACCTAATCGCTGGGCCAATTTAACCAAACTTACCGTTATATCTACCATCCCCTTTTTAGGGATAAAAGTGCCATAGTGTTCTTCTAAATGTTGCACCAAACTCATTATGCCCGAGGTCTGGTAAGGATCTGAGCCATTATAGGTAGCAAAACGGTCAAAAAACTGTATCAAATAAGGGTTTTTTAGCTGTTGTGTATTGACCTGGTGGAGACTCTGAAACAATTCGAGTTTAGCCAGATTAGCAATAGCACGTAGTGTTTCTTTGTTCAAGTAGGTTTGCATTCGGTGAAGTGATCGTTTGAGGAATAAAGGAGCTGTTAATTCATATTTAGTTTGCGCATTTTCTAGGTAATTTTTGATGTTTTGGACTGGAACATTTAGCTGAGACGCCACCGATTGGGAAAATTTTTCACGGTCTGCATAAGCGGTCAAGCGTGTTCCGTCCTCCCAAAAATATTCACAGTTAACTTCTTTTTTCTTGTACTCAAAAAAATCAGCCGGATTTTCACCAGCCAACTCAAAAAGTTCTGTTACAAAATGAGGCATAGTAAATAGTGATGGGCCTGCATCAAACCGATAATCACCTAAAGAAAAGGCAGAAAGTTTACCGCCAGGATATGAATTTTTCTCATACACATCAACCTGGTATCCCTTAATAGCTAGCCGAATGCTTGCTGCTATACCACCAATGCCAGCACCAATAACAATTGCTTTACTCACTAATTTAGTTCTTGAAATTCTGTATCGGAATACACAACAAATCTAGAAAAAAGATCCTCCTTATACCATTTTTGCTGCCGGGTTTTACGTACAATCTCTGCATGGCCTTTGTGCTGATAAGCAAACTGATTAACAGCTTGAAAACTCTCCCAAATACTGACTGTAGCTTGTTGAATCCATGGCCATTCACCAACCCCTTTGTAAAATAGAACTCCTTTTGCCGTTTCAATTGTTTTTGCTGCTTTTGGGACTGCCCGCCAAAAAGAAATCAGACGATTCCAGTGCAATGTTGCTCTTGTTAAAACGGCAACCCGCTCTTCTGTGATTGGATAAGTAGGTACTTGAAAAGGTTCAAATGGGTTAACACCGCTCCACAATCCGTGACTATGTACTGGTATTAAACCCAAGGTTCTTACTTTAGATGCTTTGGAAAGATAACTTTGCCAATAAGTATTTTCTTTTTGGAAACGATCAAAAGCAATAGGTGAACGCCAAACCGTCAAGATAGCATAGGTACCAAAGTCAGGTCGCAGACTAAAACCAGCACCGCCACCAGTTCCCAAAAATTTAAAAAATGTCAAGTTGGATTGTTTTGATAAGGCAACAGGCCCCAAAAGCATTTGCTTGAAAGCCCAGAACTTGTTTTTTCTAAAACGAAAAAAGCTGATAAAGACTTGCGGTTTGGTTTCTTTATCACTCATATACTACCGTTAAATCTATTGGAAAAAAAAAGAAACGCCTCTGAATTGGATTTTAGAATTTGACTTATGGAAGTAAATGTCAGAGGCGTTCGAAACCAAATTGAATTTAAACTTGTTTAAAGATAAGTGATTTTGTTTGTACAAAACAAGGTTTTGTTAAACAATTTTTCATCTTTTTTAATTTTTTATTAAACAATAAGTCTAAGTTATTGATGAGCAATCAATTAAAGATTAATGCCTTGCACAGGCTTTTTCGTTATATTTGCCCACAAACTATTTTATTATGACTCCAGCTGCTGTAGCTTTTATTGTAATCGCCACTTCTGTAATTGTTTTGTTGGTCATACTACGTGATATGATTAAATAAAATGAAGGTACCTGATAAATTTGACAAGTTCATATACACTTTAATCATAGCGAATGTTATCGCGATGATTTTAGAGTCTCATGCCTCAATAAGGGCAGTTTATCAGGATTATTTTTACGTCTTTGAATTGATATCAATAATTATTTTCTCATTTGAATATTTTTACCGAATTGTCGTAGGATTTAAAAGCGCTGGAATCAAAGGCGCTTCTAAATATATATTTAGTACTTTCGGACTCATTGATCTGATATCTATTCTGCCATTTTACTTAAATCAATTTATTAAAATTGATGGTCGATTTGTACGTATACTAAGACTATTTAGGTTAACACGAATCTTTAAATTGGGCAGAGACAGTGCCTCATTGAAATTATTTGTTCAAGCCTTGTCTGCAGTGCGTAATGAACTGAAATTCACCCTATTTCTTTCAATACTAACCATACTTTTTTCAGCTTCAGCCATCTACTTTTTAGAAAATGAAGCCCAACCTGAAAAATTTAGTAGTATCACTGAATCAATCTGGTGGGCCACTGTTTCTCTTGCTACTGTGGGTTATGGGGATGTTTACCCAATCACTGTTGGAGGTAAAGCATTTGCTGCCATCATCTCATTGGTTGGAATTGGTATTGTTGCTATTCCTACCGGTATTATTAGCGCATCCTTTGTTGAAGAAATTATCGCTGCAAAACGCAGAAAAGAACGCTAGTGCGCATCAAGCGATAAACAGATTTCAACTATCTTTGCCCTAGTATGAAAAGAAAAATTCTTGTTCTTGGTAGTGGATTTTCTTCTTTGTCTTCTGCCAGTTATTTAGCGCAGATGGGACACGAAGTCCATGTATTCGAAAAGAATGATTCATTAGGAGGACGTGCTAGGCAGCTAAAAAAAGATGGTTTTACCTTCGACATGGGCCCTTCATGGTATTGGATGCCCGACGTTTTTGAAAAATACTTTAGTGATTTTGGCAAAAAACCTGCTGATTACTACAATCTACTTCGCTTGGACCCTGGTTATCAAGTTTATTTTGGTAAAGGTGATACTATCGAAATCGGAGACTCACTTGATAAGATTTACAAGGTTTTTGAAAAAGAAGAAAAAGGAAGTGGTAAAAAATTACAATCCTTCATTAAAGAAGCCCGGACCAATTATGATATCGCTATCTTGGATTTGGTTTATCGTCCAGGCATCTCTCCTCTGGAACTAGTAACTGCAAAGACCATCAAAAAGTTTGGCTATTTTCTTACCAATATAAAAAAGCAAGTCGTTAGAAAGTTTAAGAATCCAAAGCTTAGACAAATACTCCAGTTCCCAGTGTTATTCTTAGGTGCTAAACCCCAAAATACACCTGCGTTTTACAACTTTATGAATTTTGCTGATTTTGGATTGGGAACTTGGCATCCCGACAAAGGAATGTACTCTATTGTAAAAGCAATGGTCGCTTTGGCCGAAGAACTAGGCGTGCAATTTCACACCAACAGCCCTGTTGAAAAAATAATTGTGGAAAAAGGCAGAGCTGTTGCTATTGAAACCAATGGCCAGCAAATTGATGGCGATTTTGTATTGAGTGGTGCCGATTACCACCATACTGAAACCCTCTTACCCAAGTCATTCCGTATGTATGATGAGGCCTATTGGGACAAAAAAACATTCGCTCCGAGTTCACTTTTATTTTATGTTGGATTGGATAAGAAAGTGAAAAATGTCCATCACCATACTTTATTTTTTGATGTGGATTTCGACAAGCATGCGCAACAAATCTATGATCGCCCCGAATGGCCTACAGAGCCACTTTTCTATGCTAACTTTCCATCCATCACAGATTCAACTATGGCGCCTAAAGGGAATGAAGCCATGTTTATTCTTATCCCTATTGCACCAGGTATTGAAGACAACCAAAGCTTGCGCGAAAAATACTTTGATATTGTTATTAACCGATTAGAGAAACTAACCGATCAAGCCATCAAACCCCACATTCTCTTCAATGAATCTTTTTGTGTCAAAGATTTTGTTAGTGAATATAACTCCTACAAAGGGAATGCCTATGGAATGGCTAACACACTTTTCCAAACGGCGTTCTTAAGACCCAAACTCAAAAGCAAAAAAGTGGAAGGGCTTTATTTTTGTGGTCAGTTGACAGTTCCTGGTCCAGGTGTTCCACCTGCTTTGATTTCTGGAAAATTAGTGGCGGGACTTATTGAAGAAGCTATTTATAATCAATAACCCACCATATAATCTCAATTTCTTCATCTTTGTCTTTGATGACTGAATCCAACATCTGAAGACTTTCATCTAAGACGTTTACATATTGCTCTAACTGATATGTAATTTCGTTATTCCACAAGTCTAGGCGTTTGAATAGGTTATATTTCATGAATTTATCTGCCTGGATATATTTTCTGTTTTTAATCCAAAATTCATTATCCTCTACATCTACATTCTCCAAATCAAAAACCCAACGGTTGGCGATTCTATCGATAAACTGATTGACATAGGATTCTTCGATCTTACCCGTATTTTCAATGAGGTACTTCAAGTCAGAGCCATCATAGGTGTCCGTCATTTTTTTTCCAACTTCGGTATCTAACAAACGAAACGTGCCGTCAAGTTTGATAGCGTCATAAGTTACACGAGGTGGATCGAAAGGATTCCGCTGTGTATACAACCCCATGGGTGCAATGTAAATTGACCCTTCTTCATCTTCGTATAACTGTAGAAAAACACTATCGTTATCGACTTCCCAAGCACGGTATTGTTTTTGGTATATTTCTGATACCCAGCTTATTTCTTCTGCATAATCTTGGGTGTAAGATTTAATCTTTTGAATTTCTTCGCGTAGATTGTTTAGGTTTTCAATACCATCTTGACGGTCTCCAAAACTCTCACCTTGTCGTTCTACTGAAAAAGAAATCAATACCCCAAAAAAAACGACCAAAAACTCTACAAATGCTTTTTTGAATCGGTCGAAAAAATCTTGCGTATCAAATCGATCCCCTAAGGTTATGAGCCGGATAAACCAATTGGTATCTTCCTTTTTTACCCCCTTTTTGTCTGACATAATTATAGTTAAGTCTTCGGTATAAAAATACTAATTTCATTCAATCTTCCTTTGAAAAGGGATATTGGGATTAAGAATTTCAAGTATTAATCGGTGTAAAAAAGTTTCAAAGTGAACAATATTCTCACGGTTAAGAACGCCTGGATTGCTGTCCTGCCAGTAAAGGTTTAGTTGACTTTGTATCGATTTTAAAGCAATGACACCCGCTGTAATATGTTGTGTAGGAAATTGTTGGAGATATTGATAGGCATAGGTCAACACCTGAAAAGAAACTGCTGTTTTGGGATCATCGAAATCCATGCCCTCTAGCTCAATTGACAATGCTTTTGGAGCTATCTCTCCAGTCTTATAATCTACAATGCGGAGCTGTCCATCCACCCGATCTATACGATCCACAGTGCCCCGAAGTTTTACAGGAATGTTTACACCTGGTACAGGTAAGTCAATGCTAAAGGGGACTTCCAAACCAAGTATTTCTATCTGTTGTCCCGTTTTTATCCGTTTTATTTCACTTTTCAAAAACCTTTTACAATAGGTTTCAAGAACTTGAAAAATCAAATAATTCCGACCCTCTAAATCTTCACTTGTACCATATATCTTTTCAAAATGTTTTTGTAGTACTCCTTTTAAGTCTTTCAACATTAACCGAATATTTTCTTCCGTTAACAGGCTTTTTTGGAATGGGATGTATAATTCTTCTAAAACAGCATGTAACACATTGCCTTGATCACGATATGAAACAGTTTCGTCGGCTGTAATTGGCGCTTTAATCCCGAGTATCCGTTCTTCATAAAATGCCATCGGATCCCTTAAATAATGTGTCAAGGCGGAGGGTGAAAAACCTTGTGCCGCTATTTGGTGAAGTTTTTTCATAACCGATTCTGTTTTTACAACTTCTATTTGATTAGAAATAGCAAGACCAAATGGAGCTTGTAGTTGGATCCTTTCAATTTGCATGGCAGCAGGAGCAAATAATTCTAATTGGTATATAAATCGGCTTGGGGCAGCACCTCCTAGGCCTGCTTCAGATGCATCATAGGTCAAATAGACATGTTGAGCGCGTTGAAGTAACCGATAAAAATGATAGGTGAAAATGGCATCTTTTTCGTGATATGTTGGCACCCCAAATTCTTTTTTAACCTCGAAGGGTAAAAAGGTATTAGCCGTTTTGCCTGCGGGTAAATTGCCTTCGTTTAGATGGGTAATTACTACGCGATCAAAATCTAACAGTCGGGTCTCCAGTAGACCCATTACCTGCAAACCTTGGGTGGCCTCGCCAACAAAATCAAGGGATGCTTGCCGCAGAGCGTCATTGATCAATACGCGAATCAAGACCAGCTTGTTCAAAATATCTTTCCCCTTACTTGCTTCTATAATTTGCTGTATCATTAACTCCATTGAATAGAAATATGATCCTAACAAACTATCCTTTGCTGTTGTAAAAAAGTAAGACTGTAGTTTGATACAAAAACAATGCATTCGCTCCAAAAGGTCAGAAGGGTGACTCAATGGGGTAAATAGCCAATGCCATAGGTCATCTGAACACCAATCTAAAAGTTCGCCCAATGTAATAAATGCGCGATTTCTTTTTTTTGCATTGTTTAGGTGGGTATTCATACTCCAACCTTGCGCTCTGAAATACGTTTGTAATGACGCACTAAGCAATAATTTTTCCACCGCATGAAGTGCTAATCTTTTTTCCGTTGCGGCTTGATGAATATCTATCCATTGAACAAGTAGTTCTGCAGCAGGGGTTTGAATTAATGGATAGCCCATCGTGACATTCCACTGATCAAAATCTGCATCAAAGGCTGATAAAGCAGGAATTAGATAGGATTCGTCGCCCAATACCAGTGCTATTTTTTCATCAGGGTATTTTTGAGTTAATGACTGTGCTAACTGGGCTGCATATTGGACTTGTTGAACAGCTGAAGTTGCGCCAGCAATTTGTACCTTTTTGGAAGAAGAAAAATGGGTTCCTAGCCACTGCGGTTCTTGTCCCATCAGGGCTTTCCACGACTTAAAATAGGAACGAATAAATCTGCTGCTTGCATGGTCTACATCTTCATACAATACCCGATCTAAATCCCAAAGTATTTCTCCTCGACCTTGGCTCAATATTTCTTGGATCAGTAGGGACTCTGATTGGGTTAGTGCATTGAATCCAACCAAATAGTGGTAGTCTGAAGTGTGCTCTAAATACAAAGTCATGTTATCAACTGCTTCGGAGAACAGCATCCCCAAAAAACCGCTTTTCTGTTCTTGCAACTTCGTTATCAAATGGTCATGTAAACGGGGCATTTGTTTCCAAAACTTGATGTAATTTTTAGTCAATGGAGTTTGCAAATCATTCCTAGCCCATTCTTTTAGCTGCTCAACCTCAGTTAAATAAGAAAATATCTTGTCTTTAGGCACACGATGTGCACTAAGGTCATTGAAATCCTGTAATAGCGTGGGAGCCCAGTGCAAAAATTGATCAAAACTTTCTTGCTCTTCTCTGGATACCACTGCCTGATAACTCTCATAAAAAGTAAACAACAAAGATAATGGAGGTTGGGCTTGTAAACCTGACAGCGCTGTAACAAACTCGGTAATTGAAAGTATTTGCGGACTGATCACTGGCTGCTGAATTGCTTCTGAAAAGGCTTTTTTCAAAAAACGAACCGCTCGCTGCGAGGGTAATACAACTTTTACCTCTGACAATGTGAATGGAGATTGTAAAATTTCTTTAGCTACTTGTGCAAGAAAAGTGTCCATAAGCGCTCGCTTTAAAAACTTTCAATTGTTAAGGGCTTGCCGATATACACCAAATGATAATTCTGGATGCTGTAACCCATGGATTTAATCACTTTACCGTATTCCAATATTTGAATACGATCCTTTTCTTGGGCTTGGCCTGTTTTAAAATCAATTACAGTAACTTGATTGTTCTGTACGACAACTCTGTCGGGACGTAAACTTTTCCCATCGGGTAATAATATATCTTGCTCAATCCAAACAGTTTGTGTTTCATCAAAAGCGGCTTTCAGTGCAGGATGATCAATAACTTCTATTAGTATTTGCCGCACCTCGCTTGCTTTTTCCTCTGTAATTTGTCCTGCTTGAACTGCCAATGCAATGACCCAATCAAGCTGATCGGCTGACCTTATTTTACTCAATAAATCATGGATGAGGATTCCAAAATCACGTGCCAGATGTTGGAGTTTCCTTTCGGGTAAGAGTCGCACCCGCCATTGGAGGCTACTAGAATTTTCAACCCATTGTGTTGGTGTTGTATCATTCGCTTTCGGCACAGTGGACTTTTCTTGGCTCCAAAAATAACTTTCAGCGTTGGAGGAGCCCCCTTGCTTTAACACAAAATCATTTAAGATGGTGGTATAAGTTGGTTCTTTAGAGGGTTTATTTTGTTCAGGTGTGATCAAATGTAATTGCCCAATAGCTCGGGTAAATCCAACGTAAAGCAGATTCATTGCATCGAGTGCTGCATTGGTTTGTTTTTTCTGATAAAGTTTTTGACCAACATCACCATACGTAGCAATTGCCGCACTAAAAGACAACCTTGCCCAAGGGACATCCTCAACTGGACTGCTACCAAGGGGATACCATACATAATCCTTTGAGGAGGGAGCAAAACGATCTTCCAAAAAAGGATAAATTACAATAGGAAATTCCAGTCCCTTCGATTTATGTACTGTCATGATTTGGACGGCGTCAGTCAATGTAGGAAGTGGAATCGTGAGGTGTTCTACTTCTCGCTCCCAATACTTCAAAAAATCTAAAGTATGTGAGGAGTATTGATCTGAAAATTCAAATATCACGTCAAATAAACGCTGGGTATAGGCATCAACAGTTAACAAATCTGAAAAACAAGCAAATAAGTAGACCATAGTCTCATAGACATTTAACCCTTTTGAGATATCTAGATCATATTGCCAATCAAAATCTCGATTCAGATCTTTAAAAAACTGATAAATATCTGTATTAAGGTAGGTGAGCATAAAATCATGATATGCCATTTCCGATTGTCGATGTGTTCTGATGTAACTTAAGACGCCCAACATAGCCGATTTGTCTTCTGGAAAAGCACTTAGATGAAGAAGTTGTATCACCCATTGTATTTTTTCACTACTGCCAAGTAATAAAGAATCGGATGATAAAGCAGGAATGGCTGCTTCTTGCAAAGCTTTAACAAGTGCTTGGGCTTGTTTTTTTTGTCGGATTAGAATTGTGATGTCCTTCCATTGATAACCCTCTTTTCGAAAATCTTGAGCGAGGGCCACTATTTTATCGGCATATAATTCTGCCCGTTCAGCAACTGTTTTTTTGGCCTCAATTCGATGAATGGCAACGGTACCTCCGCTTTTGTCGTTGATTTGTTGCTGCAGTGACTCACCAAATAAATTCTGGTGAAAGGTGTTTTTCAAATACTGACCAGCAAAAGCAAAAAAAGTATTGTTGAATGCTATCAAGTTACTGTAACTCCTGTAGTTTTTTTTAAGACTGTCGATCTGAGGTTTACGTTGAAAAGGCGATTTTTCTTGTAAAAGGTCAACATACTGCTGAACATCGCCACCCCGCCAGCGATAAATTGCCTGTTTGGGGTCACCGACTAGCAATAGAGATCCACCCTCAAAATTTTCTAAAGCATGTGAAATGAGTGGAATTAAATTTTGCCACTGTAACAGGGAGGTATCTTGAAATTCATCAATAAAATAGTGCTGAAAGCGAGTACCTAAACGTTCGTAGATAAAAGGCACAGGCTGATTTTTTACCAATGCTGCAATTCTTTCGTTAAATCGCCCTAACAGCATTCGGTTCTGCGTTAATTGTTGTTCTTGTAGGCTGCGTTCCAGCGTACCCAAAAGTGACAGGGGCACCCACTGGGTGAGTAAAGCACGTGAAAAAAGGTATTGGTATGTCAGGTTTTTTGTTGATTGAAAAGCGGCAATCAACTCTGGAGTAATTTCTCCAATCAGCGCTTTTTTTTGTGCATCAATATCTTTTTTAAAAAAACCTGAACCAGCTTCTAATTGTTGCTCCAGTTTTGAATCATACCACTTGCGAATTTTAGCGCTACTTCTTTCCGAAAAATCAGCTAAACGTCTAAAGTGATTGGGGAGTGTCTCCCGTGAAAAAACCCCTTTTGAAAGACCTAAATTTTCTAATTTGTCTAGCCAAGCTTGTGCTGACACTTGAATATCTTGTTTTAAAGCTAAAGCGTGAACCTCAAGTCTTTTTCTGTCTGATTGAAAACCATTACTGTCAATGGAACGAAGACTCTGTAAAGGGACTCGATCATTTTCCCGCATCAAAATAGGAGCAAAAGCATTGAGGTCATGTGTGACATCCCAGCTTTTTTCATCCCCTATTTTACTCAAACTAAATTCGGTTAACAAACTAGTTAATGAGGGAGATAACCCCACCTTATTGACCAGTTGCTCCACTAGATCATGAATAAAGGGCTGACTATCAATGATAAGCTCAAATGATTGAGACAAACCCAAATCGAATGCAAAGGTTCGGATAACACTATGGGTAAAACTGTCAAGGGTGGTTACTTCAAATGCACTGTAGTGGTGTAACAAACTTCGCAATTTGTTTTCTGCACGCCATTGCAATTCTTCTTCGCTGAGTTGCAAACGACCCAACAAGGTTTTTTTCATGTCATGATTTTCCCCTTTAGCCAATAATGAAAGAACTTTCAAGATACGTTCCTTCATTTCATTGACCGCTTTATTGGTAAAGGTCATAGCCAATAAGCTTTGGTAGCTGTCTTTCTGGGGTGTGGCCAACAATTGCTCCAAATAATGTAATACCAGGGTATACGTTTTACCAGAGCCAGCAGCGGCATTGATGATATGAAATCCTTGCTTTGGCATTTATTGAATCAAATTTAAATGTACGTTTTTTGAATCCATCCAAAGAAGCTCATTGTAAAAGAAATTTTACTTTTGCATAAACACTAAAACACAGAAAATTATGCCGTTTGAATTACCTGCGCTCCCTTATGCACCCGATGCATTAGAGCCACACATTGACGCCAGAACTATGGAAATACACCATGGCAAACACCACCAAGGGTACACCACGAAGCTCAACGCAGCAATTGCTGGGACTGAACTTGAAAACCAATCGATCGAAGCTATTCTTAAAGGGCTCGATATGAGCAATGGTGCCGTTCGAAACAATGGCGGCGGTTATTATAACCACTGCTTATTTTGGGAAGTACTAAGCCCAAATGGTGGCGGTTTACCAGCTGGAGACTTGGCCTCAGCTATTGATGCCAGCTTTGGTTCTTTTGATGCCTTCAAAGATGCTTTTTCCAAAGCAGCTGCAACTCAGTTTGGCTCTGGATGGGCTTGGTTGTGCGTTCAGACCGGGGGTAAACTTGAAGTTTGTGGTACGCCGAACCAAGACAATCCATTGATGTCTGGCGTGGGCTGTGAGGGAACACCCATTTTAGGGATTGATGTTTGGGAACATGCTTATTATTTGAATTACCAAAACAGAAGACCCGATTATATCGAGGCTTTTTTCAGTCTGATACATTGGGAAGAAGTTGCCAAAAGATTTGAAGCCAACCGATAGAAAATAAAAAAGGAGGAATAAATTCCTCCTTTTTTGCCCCAAATCTTACCATGAACTTAACCTACTTATGTTCTGGTGATGTAAAGATGCATTTTTAGCGATAGGTGGCAATAAAATATCGATAAACGGTCGATT
>WTJI01000035.1 GCA_011524905.1 Flavobacteriales bacterium | reverse complement strand
ATAAAATACAACACTTATTTATACATTTTAATTATTTGTACTGTAATATTATTTTTTTCGTTAATGACCATAAGGATAAATTATAATTTGCAGAAAGAAAAAACAAATAGATTAGAGTTAGAGAGTGAAATTATAAAAAACGAGTTGGATAAAAAAAATAGAGAGCTGATAAGTAAATCGAATTTTATTATCCAACGAAATGACTATTTAAAACGAATTCAAAAGCAAATTGAAAGTCAAAATGATGATAATAATTCAAAAGCTAGAATCAACAAGGATCTTGAAATATTAATTAGTTCAGAAAAATCATATCAAGACTTTGATAAAATGTTTGTTGAAGTTTATCCAGAATTTTATTCAAGTTTAAATGAGATGGCGAAACTTTCAAAAACAGATTTGCGATTAGCTTCTTATATAAAAATGAATCACACCAATGATGAGATTGCTAGAATTTCAGGTATTTCAATTCGTACTGTAGAGAGTCAGAGATATAGATTATCTAAAAAACTGAATTTGAATAAAGACCAAAGTCTGAACTCATTTTTGCATTCAATATGATTCCCTTCGTATTGAAATTTTAAGTTAACAAATACTGCAATATATTTTGACATGCATGTGATTTAGCCCTTCACCGGCGAATTTATTCACTGCATTGAGTAAAAATACTGCATTTATACTGCATCAGACTTAATACCCTTACATAAAATAATTTTTTAATTAAAGACGTTTTAAATTGATAATAAAGACTGTAAGCCAATTTAATTCATCGCTTGAGGAAAGTAATTTTCATATTGATTTTTGTAGTGATTTCACGAGTATGCAATGCGCAGCAATTACCTCATTTACTATTCTACAAAGAGAATTTAAATTATTTCAATCCTGCACTTACAGGGTTGAATGGAAGTTTGATTCAAATTAATCATAGAAGTCAATGGCTGGGAATTTCAGATGCACCTCTAACCACTTCAGTTAGATATAATCCGAGAACAGAAAAGAATGCAACTTGGGGGTTTATGGTTGAAAATGACCAGGTCTTTATTGAAAATAGAATTTCATTAAGTGGTGATTATAGTTATCAAATAAAAATATCAGACATATCGACTATTAATTTTGGACTAAGAGTAGGACTTTACAATAGTTTTTTTGAATTAGAAAATCTAAATAGAATAACAAATGAACCAAACGATGTTCTTGATGCCGTAAGCCCCTATATTGGTAACATTTTCGGGGCAGGTATTCATTATAACAGAGCAACAGAAAATACAGTCTACTTTCTTTCTTTTTCCTCACCCAATCTCGTCAATTTTAGGCGATTCAAAACAACTTACAATATATATACAAAAGCAAGAGATCAAAGGCACTACTATACAATAGGTGGATCAAATATTAATTTGGGGGATTTAAACCTAATTCCGCATTTCTTAATTCGGGCAGTAGAAAATGCACCTACTTTATATTCCGGTATGCTTGGAGTAGGTTATTTGGAAAACTATGAGTTAGGTATTGGAATTACAAATAATTTTTATTTAAGCGGCTATCTATCCCTTAAAAATTTTAACAGTTTCCATGTAAATGCTGGTTATGAATTCCCAACTAGACTTGATGAAACAGCCTTACGTTCTGGGACCGTAGAAATAAATTTGATATACAAACTCGGTAATAAAATGAAAGAATCATTTAAAACCGAAGAAGAAATTGAGGCGGATATTGAATGAAAGAGTATAAGAACATATTAGTAAATCATTCACCAATTAATGTCTTAGTTGTTGCTTTGATCTATTTGTTTAGTGTATCTTTTTCTAACTCATTCCCAGAAGTTATTGATGAAAATATTGCATTTCCAATATTAACCTCATTTTCTGACAATGATTCTGACAATCAAATTCAACCTGCAAGTGATGTTGTATTTACAGCTGTATTTCAAAGTTCTGTTTCTATTTCTCCTACTATAGAAATTCCTGGAGCAATTAGTGGGGGAACAATGGAAAGCACAGATGGTATAACTTGGCGATACCTTTGGGATGTTGATGGATCTGGAGCTACGGATGGGAATTATACGGCTCGTGTGCAAACAACTGATCCAGATGACAATACTACTCAGATAAGTACCCAAAGTTTAACTTTCGTCTTAGATTCGTCTGTTCCGACCGTCATACTTGAAGATACAGATACAGATAATTTACTTACAATCTATGATACAGTTAGGATTACAGCAACATTTAGTCAACCAATGGCTAGTTCTCCAATAATTAATATAGTAAGAGGTAGTACGACAGTAACTTCAACAGCACTTACTCAATCCTCTACAACTATTTGGTACTACGATTGGATTTTAACTACTCCATCGGCTGGAATACCTAATGATGGATTCTATACTGTGACTGTTTCCGGTACATCTCAGGGAGGAAAGGCTTATTTAAATGGAAATATTGATAATATTCTCTTTGAGATTACAGATGACTCAGATGGCGACGAAAAGGCAGATGGAGGTGCAGATAAAGATGATGATAATGATGGAATTCTTGACTCAGTTGAAGGTAATGTAGATACAGACGGTGATGGTTTTCCGAACCGATTGGATAGAGACTCTGATAATGACGGGTGCCCTGATACAGTAGAAAATAACTTTTCTGATCCTGATGGTGACGGAGTCGTTGGGCGCTCACCAGTTCAAACCGACGACGACGGGAAAGTTACCATCGATGCTGACAATACAAATTTCAGTCACGGAATTGTCATTTACTTAAGTTCTCATGTCGATTCTGATTCAAATTCTACAGAGGATTATTTGGAAGTACCAACAATTACTATAACGAGTGATGTAAGTGCAAAAAGTGGTGTAATCGGTTCTAATATTTCAGTTACCTCAGGTGCCACTGCTTCTCATGGTGGGATTGGAAGTTACCAGTGGCAGTATAAAATATCTTCATTAAGTTCAACTTGGATAAATCTTTCAAGCTCAAATTCATTCGCTTCCAATATTAATTCTCCAACATTAAATCTTGCCGCAAATACAGGTATTAATGGTTATGTTTTTAGAGCTGAAATTT
>WTJI01000032.1 GCA_011524905.1 Flavobacteriales bacterium | reverse complement strand
CATACTTTGAAGTACTTATTTTTATCTAATCATTTCTAAAGTATTTTTAATACTGCATCATTCAATCCTATTCTTAAAAAACCAAACTAGATGTAACATTTTACTCACCACTTTTTCTCATTTTTTCTATAAATAAGTTGCTATGATGAGGATTTTATTAATGGATTAATTTATTGACAGATCTAGACTAACTCTTGAACGAAGGATATTCATTCTTTTTTTCATGTAATTAAGTTGTCGTTCATCACCGTTCTCTTTGAGTAAATAAACAAATTTTTTAAAGAGTCCATGTATAGCAACACATTCACCATAAAAAGGGTCCAGTTGACTTAAGAAACTACTTATAAAGTTTTTCCACCCCAAGGGGGTAACTTTTTTATCTGTTAAAATTTCAACAAATGCCTGCGAGAAAAGATAATCTTTTTCATGAAGGATGAGATCATTTTTATTAATGGCACTAAGAAACATGCGACACTGTTTAATGCACTTTTTTTGATCGCTCTGTTTTTCAATAAAAACAAACATCCCAATGCGGGTATTGAAAAGAAACACTTCCCCTTGTGTGTTTTGTTTGAGTTGTTGGCTTAATTGATTCTTGAGCTTTACAGAAACTGCGGGTGGGTAAGATGGCCTTTGATATCCTATAGAACAGATACAAATCATGTGATGGAATATTTTTCGAGGAGCCATATAACTACGACTCCTCGAATGGAATTTATTACAGATCGAAACGATCCGCGTTCATTACTTTATTCCATGCCTTGATAAAGTCGGCAATAAATTTCTCGTTGTTGTCATCTTGTGCATACACTTCCGCTATGGCACGCAATTCTGAATTCGACCCAAGTACAAGGTCGATTCTTGATGCAGTACGTACTTTTTCTCCAGATATACGATCAGTCGCTTGGTATGAATTAAAGCCCGTGGGATGCCATTTGACATCCATTGATAACAAGGTTTTGAACCACTGGTTGTTCAATTTTCCATCGCTCCAGATTCCATCGCCGCTAGCAGAAATTCCCATAGCCCTCATTCCGCCTACAAGCACAGTCATTTCTACAGGGGTTAACCCTAACAACTGCGCCTTATCCAAGAGAATTTCTTCGGGACTTACAGCAAATTCTTTTTCAGTATAGTTTCTAAATCCACACGCACGGGGTTGGAGCAAATCAAAAGATTCTATGTCAGTACTTTCTTGGCTAGCATCGCCTCTTCCAGTAGTAGTTGGTACAGTATGTCCAGAGGAAATTTCAATACCTACTGCCCCTCCCAATATGATAACATCAGCTACGCTACATTGATGTTGCACTGCGATGGTTTCGTAGGAGGCCAAAATAGAGTTCAAAGCATTAGGATTGTTGACTGCCCAGTTCTTTTGAGGCAATAATCGTATTCTAGCTCCATTAGCACCTCCGCGGTTGTCAGATCCTCTAAACGTACTTGCACTGGCCCATGCTGTTTCAACAAGCTGTGAAACAGTAAGTCCAGATTCTTTGATGGACTGTTTTACGTTTTCAATTTCTTGTTCCGTTAGGATCTTTCCTTGCGGGGTAGGATCTTGCCAAATGTATGTTGCATCTTTGTAGTCTCCACATAAGTAATTACTCTTTGGCCCCATGTCACGATGTAAAAGCTTGAACCAGGCTTTTGCGAAAGCCTCGCCGAAAGCCTCAGGATTGGAATAAAAATGATCACATATTTTTCGGTAATCAGGGTCTACTTTTAAGGCCATGTCTGCTGTAGTCATCATGGGTAGCACCCTGGCTTCGCTTCCATCTACTTGGGGAACCATATCTGCTTCATTACAGTCAATAGGATGCCATTGCCAAGCCCCTGCAGGACTTTTTTTACATTCCCATTCGTATTTTAGTAATAAATCAAGGTAGCCCATATCCCACTGAGTGGGGTGGGTTGTCCAAGGTCCTTCAATACCGCTGGTGATTGTGTCTACTCCTTGTCCCGAACCGTATGTGCTCATCCAACCAAATCCCATGTTTTCCATGGCAGCTCCTTCAGGTTCTGCACCGACTAATCCAGCGTCTCCAGCACCGTGTGCTTTCCCAAAGGTGTGACCACCGGCAACGAGAGCGACCGTTTCTTCATCATTCATGGCCATGCGTTTAAATGTCTCGCGTACATCTTGGGCGGATAATGCAGGATCAGGATTCCCGTTTGGTCCTTCTGGATTCACATAAATTAGCCCCATTTGAACTGCGGCCAACGGGTTTTCTAGCGATTGACGTGTGTCGCCATACCGGTCATCACCCAACCACTCGTCCTCTGCGCCCCAGTAGATGTCCTTTTCAGGATGCCAAATGTCTTCTCTTCCCATGACGGTTCCATGATTTGGTCCGCCCATGTCCTCAATTGCGACATTCCCGGCTAAGACCAATAAATCTGCCCAAGAAAGACGGTTACCGTATTTTTCTTTAATTGGCCATAGTAATCGTCGAGCCTTATCAAGGTTTCCATTATCCGGCCAAGAGTTAAGTGGTGCAAAGCGTTGTGCTCCGGTAGCAGCTCCTCCTCTGCCATCACCTGTTCGGTAGGTGCCCGCGGCGTGCCATGTCATCCGAATAAAAAATGGACCGTAATGTCCATAGTCTGCAGGCCACCATTCTTTACTGTCCGTCAAAACAGTTTTAATATCTTTTTTAACAGCCTCTAGGTCTAGTTTCTTGACTTCTTCTTTGTAGTTGACTTCTCCAATAGGATTGCTCCTACTGTCGTGTTGTCTTAAAATATCCAGATTTAAATTTTTTGGCCACCAATCTTTATTTTGTGTGCCAAGATTGGGTTGGGTAGTTGCCCCGTGGAAAGGGCATTTGCTTTCTTTCATCTTCAATTGGTTTTTATCATATCAATTAGATAAAAATTAATAAATATTACAAGCAAACACTATAAAAAATGATTATATCACTATAAATACGATGTGTGATTATGAATTCATTAATCAGTAGTAGTCTTAATTGGATGCCTATGAAACATCAACGAGATAAAGCTGAAAGTTACTTTATTATTAGTAAGTTTTGAAGGGGCGGGGGTTTCGAGATTCATTTTTCTTAAAGCAGTGTTACACTCAGAATACTATGTAAACCAACCGTTATTTAATTCTCATTTTTTCGCAAGGTTGCCTACAATTGAAATCAGCTGAAACCTCTGCTATACCTAGTCTAAGGTACAATTCACGA
>WTJI01000036.1 GCA_011524905.1 Flavobacteriales bacterium | reverse complement strand
CTCCAGAATTAAATATACCTTGTGCCAATGCACGTTGATTCACAGGAAACCATTCTCCATTACTTTTTACTGCACCTGGCCACAGCCCAGCTTCTCCTAATCCAAGAAGTCCACGAACAAAAGACAACGAACCAACCCCACGTGCTACAGCATGTAAGGCTGCTGCGGCAGACCAAACAATAATAGAAAGTACAAAACCTATTCTAGTTCCAATTTGATCATACAAGCGCCCTGACAAAAACTTACTAGCGGCGTATGTAAGCATAAAGACATTTAGCATAAAGGCATAATCAGAATTATCCATTCCAAGATCTTCACCCATCTGAGGCCATAGCAATGCAAACGCTGTTCTATCTATATAATTAATTACAGTGGCAAGGAAAATCAATCCAATAATCCACCATCGAAGTCCATTTATTTTCATTGTTTCATGTTTGCGCAGTGTCCATAAGAATAATACTCTATGAACTAAAAGCTATTTCAATAAGGGACTAAAAAAGATTTAATCGTCAAGAAGTAGTAGCCTGATAACAATATTGATACAACACATCAAAGTGCTTTTTCATAGCAGCTTTAGCTGCATCAGGATCTTGTTCTTTGATGGCATCCAAGATGTCTTTATGCTCCTGAATACCCATGAAAGCAGTATCCTTGTCACAAACATGGTGTTTTTCAAAATTTGTGATGATTTCAGGTGTTATTTTAAGCATAAAAGAATTAACCGTCGGATTGGCACTGGCTTTCGCAATGGCAAGGTGAAAGAGTAGGTCCTCTTGGACAGCATCTTCAAGGCGAATGACTTTTTCTGAATATTTTGCAAGCGCATTCTCCATATTGACTAAGTCAGAAGGTGACCGGCGTAATGCCGCTAATTTAACACCTTTTAACTCCAAAAAAATCCGTGCTTCAACTAAGTCTTTAAATGATGGCACCGGCAATCCTAAAATATCATCAATCATACCATTAAGTGCCGTAATTCCTATATCAGCAACGAAAGTTCCACTTTGAGGAATAGATTTTACCAATCCATAATACTCCAATGTCTGTAGAGCTTCACGAAGGTTAGAGCGGGACACATTAAATCGCTCAGACAGTGTACGCTCGGACGGTAATTTCTCGCCAGGTTCATAATTTTTATCGTTAATTAACGATTTTATGTCGGCTATGATTTTTCTATGTCTAACCTGTAGTTCGCTGTCTATTAACATGTACTTTATATTGCTCTTTAATACCTAAAAATAATAGTTTCTTGAATAATTTCGGCAGTTAATTGATACTACTTCATATTTATCGATTTTAGCACATATCTAAATATCTGTTTAATTTGCCTTAGGTGAATAAATTAAAATCACCTAAGGCAACTTAATTAAACAAACTAAATAAACACTAGTATCCAGGATTTTGAGTAATCACTCCTGAGCTTACTAATATTTCTGATAATGGTATTGGAAACAGATAGTATTCATTTCCAAAAGACTGACCCATGGCTGCTTGAGCAGAGCCGGTTCTAGTTAGGTCAAACCATCTGTGACCCTCAAAGGCCAATTCTAAACGTCTTTCATTATGAATAGCTTCGTTAATTACAGCAGATGAACTTAAGGTCGTAGCATCAAGGCTAGCTAAGCCAGCGCGTGTTCGAATCTTGTTCAGCTGAGTAATTGCATCATTGGACTTGCCATTTGCATTGAGGGCTTCTGCATACAATAAAATTACATCGGCTAACCGAATTTCAATCCAATCATGCTCTGGACCATTTGCCTGCGGAAACTTTGGTGAGGCCATTTTAGTTTCATCAATTGTTGCAGCTCGTCTCAAATCACCAGGACTGGCGTCAAAGGCTTCAATCAAACTGGAATCTAGTGGCTCAAGAGATTTAGTGTCTAATCCACCAGACCAAGACCAAAACTCAGAAAATCCATACTCATCGGGTACAGAACTAGAGATTTGGGTAGCAAATATGATTTCTGAATTTAGATCATTAACAAATATATCCGCGTAATTAGCTTCTAAGGCAACACCAGCAGAAGCTGCCCCATTGACAACAGCTGCTAATTGATTCTCAGCACTGGCGAAATCATTCATATGAACAAACACCTTGCCAAGTAAAGCTTGAGCTGCTAAACGCGATGCTCTTCCGTCATTTAAATCATTTCCTAGAGCTGAAATTGCATCGTTTAGGTCTGGAATAATCACAGAGTTATAAACATCGCTCGCAGGAGTACGAGTCAGAATTGAATTGTCCGATGTACTAGGATTAGGAGATAAATTTACAGTAACGTCACCAAAAACTCGTACTAACTTAAAATAGGACAGTGCGCGTAAAAATTTGGCTTCTCCTACATGAATAGGATTGGAAGAATTTTCTACAACTGTATTAGCACTTAGAATAGATTTATAAAGTGCCGTGTAAAAAGGGCCAAAGAACTGGTCTTCCATATCCACTAAATCACCATTAAATCTATCAAATGATGGATAAGGTTCTTCTTGCATTAAACCGTTATCGGCGCGGAAATCACCCATAACTGCCATGGGGGTTGCTGCTCCAATTTGATAAAAATAAGCTGCATTTAATACACCTCCAAAATCTTCAAGAGAATCTGAACTCGCAATATTTGGAGGAACTTGTTCTAGTTCGTTGTCACAAGCAGTGACTAACAACAACGAGAATACTATAATTTGATATATATTTTTCATTTTGTGTCTTTTAGAAATTAACATTTAAACCTAAAGTAAAACTTCTAACCAATGGACTAGCACCTACTTGAACACCATAGGTGGTGGGTCCAGCGTAGCCTCCATTTGTGGTTTCTACACCTTCTGGATTGTATGAAGTATAATCATCCCCCATAAGGTATAACAAGTTGGTGGCAGCCAAATAAATTCTTGAAGATTGAATTCCTACCTTACTTGTTAATTCTGGATCTAAATTGTACCCGATGGTTAAGTTTCTCAATGCAATGTAAGAAGCATCTTGAATTCCATAATCAGTTTGTCTTCTGTTTCCGATATAGTGTTCACCGTTGTGATCTGCTCTTCCGTCGCGATCTACATCAAAAGTATCTACAAGACGACCTGTCCACTGAGATCCATAATAAAGTGGGTCAATATTGTAGACCTCCCCACCTTGAGATCCTTGAAATTGGAAAGAAAGATCAAAATCTTTGTATTGCATATTACTGCTCAAACCCCAGTAGAAATCAGGCGTATTTTGACCAATTTTGACCAAGTCACCACCCTCTTCAACAGTTTTGGTTCGATCAATTATACCGTCTCCGTTTTGATCTACTACATAGGATTCACCAGTTTGGTTGTTAGGGTGACGTGTACCGTCTTCAAGGTAAATCATTTCAACATCGCCTGTGGTCTCAAGTCCCCACATTTCACCAATTTCACCACCTACGTAATTTCTAAAGATCGGGCCACGACCACTTTGTCCGTATTGGATTGCAGGTAGCTCATCTAAACCACCAAGGTCAGTAATCTCTGTGTTAACGGTTGATAAGTTAGCGTTTAAGGTCCAATTAAAGTCATTGCTTTGAATAACAGCAGCACCCAATTCAAATTCTATACCTGAGCTTTGCACATCTCCAGAGTTTAATTTGATTGCCGTTGTTCCCAATACCTCAGAAACACTTTGGTTTATCAATATGTCTTCTATATCAGAGGTATAATAATCGACACTAAGGCTATATCGATTGTTGGAGAAGCCTAGATCAATCCCGAAGTTAGTTTCTGTATTTGTTTGCCAAGTCAGATCTGGATTCGCAACATCAGATGGAATTAAATATCCTGTTCCAAATGCAGTTGGGCTTGGATTCAATAAACTTAAAGAGTTATAGGCCCCAAGGAAAGAAGTTGTTCCCAATGAACCATTACTTACACGAAGCTTAAATTGACTAACTGCTTCGGTTGCGAAGAAGTCTTCATTGTGGACATTCCAACCGATAGAAAAGGCTGGAAATATTTGATACTTGTTATTGGCTCCAAATCGAGAATCACCATCCTGTCTAAGTGAGACAGATAGTAAATATCGTTCATCATAGGCATACTGCACTCGTCCAAAGATACTTCTACGAGATATAGTTTCTTTTCGTTCTGAAATAGAGACGTCTGCTGGGTTCAACAGGTTAAAGTTCACTATGTCACCAAATGGCACATTGGTTCCGCGTAACGTGGTGCCACGTGTGTAAAGGTTTTGAAATTCTAAACCGGCAACAGCTGCAATATCATGAACACCTATAACTTTAGCATAGTTCAATGTAGTTTCACTCAAAATAGACATTCTTTTAACGTCTATCTGATCTAAATCTGTTTGTGTGGTTCGAGCACGCGAATCTGCTTCAAGTCCTTGATAGTAATAATCCTGTGTATCACGTAGATCTCCACCAAAAACAGTTTTAATATTTAGACCTTCAGCCAACTCCATTTGTAAATAAGAGCTTAGGTTTCCAAAGTAAGTTTTTTGCCATCTATCGGCATTATCTAATTTGGTAGCAGGACCAGCATCGCCAGAGCCACCAATACCATTGTTGGCACGACCATAATGCCAGTCTTGGGCTGTCATACCAGGTTGAAGGGTGTAGATACTGTTGTTGAATGGAGCGCCTCCTCCTCTGTAGCCTCTGTCAAATGCAGCTAAACCTAGGCTTTGTGCCTGTTGGTCCAAACTCTGAACAAAAGCGATAGACTCCTCTGTATGATAAATAGGATGCACGCCATAGGCGCGAAGAAGATCACGCATGTCGTGGGCAACTATGTCTCTGTGGGAAGCAAACCCATTGAAACTTAAGCCTGCTTTTAATTTATCATTCAATTTTGCGTCCAAATTTAGTCTTGCATTTACACGCTCAAAACCTTGTGTGATAACGACACCATCTGTGTTTTGATAACCTAACGAAGCATAGTAATTTATATCTCTGGTGCCGCCACTTACACTAAAATCGTGATTCATCATTGAACCATTACGAAACAACCAATCTTCAGGGGAAATAGCACCAGGAGAATCTTCATAGGCGCTCAATCTATACTCTACAAAGGCAGGATCAATCTGAGATAGATTCCAATTCCCAGCAGCAATTTCTTGTCGTGCAAAAGCTGCCCACTCTGGACCGCTTTTAAGTATATTATCAACATATTTACTAGATGTACTAACGTAGGCGTTATAGCTAAACGAAGGCTTACCCGGTCTTCCTTTTTTGGTTGTGACTAAGATAACCCCATTGGCACCTCGAGAACCATAAATCGCAGCGGAAGAGGCATCTTTAAGTACCTCTAAACTTTCAATATCATTCGGATTTACTGTAACCAGGCTTCCTGAAATTGGATAACCATCAACTACGACCAAAGGGTTAGAATCACCCGAAATAGAAGAGGCCGCACGAATTTGAATTTTAGGATCTGCACCTGGCTCACCATTTTGATTTTGGATGAATACCCCTGCTAATTTTCCTGCTAACGCATCATCCGCTCGTGTAGTTTGAATGGCGGCAATTTCATCACCGCCAATTTTGGCGATTGCTCCTGTTAAACTTGACTTTTTTCGCGTTCCATAACCCGTTACAATTATCTCGTCCAATTGATCATAGCTTTCCTGAAGCGTAATGCTTAATGTTGTCTCCTCTGCCAAAGTAATGGCCTGAGTAATGAAACCAACATAAGAAATGCTCAACACATCACCAGACTCTGCAGAAATGGTAAAATTACCATCAAAGTCTGTTGTAGCACCTGTTGTTGTACCTTGTACAACCACATTCACACCAGGAATAGGACTGCCATCTTGGGCTATCACATTACCTGATATGGATGTTTGTGCCATACCAATAGCACTCATAAGCAAAAAACTTATAAACACTAATTTAGTTTTGATTTTCATAAAGATTCTGTTTTTAATTTATTGTCTTTAAAAATAGTCCGCCTTCTTAATTGCGGTCTTAGAGTCAAACGAATAGTTGAAACGCTACACTTAAAAAGATAGTGTTTAATATTACTCTGTATGACAAAAATCTAACTGGATAACCATTTTGGTTTACCAATTTGGTTTACCAAATATATAAAAAAAATATAAAGTCGTTTTTCAATTCGTAAAAATTATGTGAAATTCTTACGAAAACTGCATTAGAGGGCCATTTATATTATTCCATAAAATCCTCACGGATAGGACTAAAAACATCAATCAGTTCACCAGCTTCAGTACAAACAGCACCATGAAGTGCATTGGTGGGAATGAAAAAACTATCTCCTTTGCGCAAAGTGTTGGTTTCTCCATCGATAGTGACCTCAAATGCACCCGAAGCGACATAAGTGACTTGTGAATGTGGGTGCTGATGCATAGGTCCTATTCCTCCTTTATCAAAGGCAACATGCACCAGCATGATTTTATCATCATACCCCATTATTTTCCTTTTGACTCCCTCTCCAACAGCTTCCCATTCAATATCTTTGGTGTGTAAAAATGATTTACTTGTTCCGTAAGTTTTCATAAAATAAAGTTTATTATTTACGCATTTGATTAATACATTTATTTTGGAGTAATACCTGGCCCAATTGATGCGTCTCTAAACCACACCTCAGCATAACTTCCATTTTTATATTGCTTATCGATATTTCCACCGTAGGTTTTAGCTCCTGTATGCCAGACCATATTAGTTTCGGGGGTTTTACCGTTAGTTTGGTTATAGGCGCCCTGTTTAAAATAATTTAATTCGCCTGCATAAGCATTGACTTTCTCTGTCCCTTCTTGACCAAGAGGGCCAAACATTTGTTTCACCTGATTGGGTATATCTGATTTACCTGTATATTCGGATGAAATAAGGTTTTTTGTAAATATTTTCGTTTTGTGGTTTTTACTTTTAAAAGTAAGATACATGATTCCCTCAAATACATTCACTTCATAACTGAACTCTTCGCCCAAGGCGATACCATCCAAAGGTTCTGGTGGGTATTGTGATTTGTTTGCACCGACTACTGACATATCATAACCCCAAACAGGAGTTGAGAAATCCCACCTGCCAGAATTATCGGATCCAGCTGTATTAATCTCATAATTCCAAAACACAGAGCCTCTGGAATGTCCTGGAAATTTCTTGTAAAATATTTTCAACGGTTCATTTTCATGCCCCTCGCCACTGTGAATTTGACCGACCACAGTCGAAAAGGATGCGGCAACTCGGGCATCGCCCGTTTTAGATACATGCATCACCTTACAAGTGCCTGTAAGCCTACCCCCTTTTTCAGGTGTCCACTCCCTTTTTTCATGCAACTCTGTTCTAGTGTTACTAGAGTTTGGCGATGTAATACCAGAGTTTGGGGTTTTATAAACCACCCATCTTCTCGTACCATCTATTACAGTGTAAAAAAATCTCTTATTTTCATATTCAACTAAATTCTCAACTCTTGTCCCATCGCCCAATAATATTTTAAACTTATCCATAAAGGGGATTACTTCATTGGGATAAACTACTTTTTGACTTAAATAATCATTAGCCTCAAAATAACCGGCATTTGAAATGGACGCATCACTTATTTCAATACTCGCAGACTTAAACCAAACCTCTGCATAATTGCCGTCTGCATATTGCTTTTGAAGATCACCATCGTGAGTTATTGCGCCCGAGCACCAAACCCTGTTGGTTTGAGGGCTTTTACCGTTTGTTTGGTTATAACTCCCGAGCTTAAAGAAAAGTCCTTCTTCTGCATAGGCATTATGACGTTCCACTCCATCTTGACCAATAGGAAAAAACAACTCCTTGACTTGTTTTGGAATTTCTGAACTAGTTTTAAAATCTGAGTCTACAAGGTTTTTCGTGAACGTTTTTGTTTCATGACCCTCGCTTGAGAAAGTTAGATACATAATTCCATTTTTTACCTCAACTTCATATGAAAATTCTTCACCTAGCGCAATACCTTCCTCAGGTTCCTTAGGATAACTGTTTTCTCCAGTTCCTACAACCGAAAAGTCGTAGCCCCAAATGGGGTAGGAATAATCCCACCTTTTAGAATTGTCAACCCCTTTAGTGTTTATTTCATAATTCCAAAAAAGCGATCCTTTTTTATGGCCAGGAAATTTTTTATAAAATATTTTTAGGGGTTCATTTTCATGGCCATCTGCACTATGAATCTGGCCAACAACAACTGAAAAAGTCGAGGCTACCCGTGCATCACCACTACTGGAAACATTCATTACCTTTAGAGAAGCACTTAGCTTAGATTCGGTATATGGCGACCATTTTTTTAGCTGAGCTAGTTCTGTTCTCGTATTATTTGAAGTGCCATGTGTATTTCCAGCATTGGGGGTTTTAAAAACCACCCAATCTTGATTCGCCTCTGTTGAAGTGAAAAAAAAGTCATTATGCCTATAATCAACGGCCTGTCCAACATTAGATCCGTCACCTAAAATTAAATTCCAATGTTGAAAAAAAGGAATCACCTTGTTGGGTATTTTATTTGTAATGCCATTTTTAATATTCGAGGCATCTTGTTTTTTATTGATATTGCTACAACCTTCAAACTGAAATGCAGCAATAAATATTAATATTTGTAATGATAGCTTTGCTTTTACCATTTGAATTTTGTTTTGGTTTACCAATTTGGTTTTCCAATATATAATTTATTAGTTTAGTTACCAATTTATTCAATTAATTTAGAAACGATACGCTAGAATCGATTAGCCTTTTACATAACGTTTTGTTTGTTATACATTATGAAATATGAAGAATTTGATATAGGGATAAATTTAAAAATGTTGTCCTTCAATATGATTTATTTGACTCAAAAAAATTAAGAATGAAGCTCTGTATAAACTTCAAGAAGAGATAAGAAAAGTTATTATTGACTAATCTTATTCTTTTTCTACAACCTAACTAGATTTAATCTATGAATTTTTTAAAAAAAGCGCTCAGTTTTATACTTTCTTTTGGTCCAGGAATTTTTGCGATTGGCTATACTATCGGCACTGGTAGTGTTACATCTATGATCGTTGCGGGAAATAATTTTGGGATGAGCCTGCTGTGGGTATTATTTTTTAGTTGTTTATTTTCTGGAGTCTTAATTTATGTTGCTGGCAGCTATTATTTATTGACTGGCGAAACAGCCTTATCTGCAGTTAAAAAGCATTTTAAGGGGGGCAAAATAATTGCATTATCCATAATTATTACAGTAGGTGTCGGTCAATGGAATTCATTGATAGGAATTTTAGGCATTACTTCAAATGTCATTTTTGAAGTTTTAAGTATCACCTTCCCGGCCTTAACTTCGCAAAAATATGGTTTAGTAATCCTTATCGCAATCCTTATAATTGGAACTTTCTACACACTTTTGATTCAAGGCAACTATTCAATATTCGAAAAAATTTTAGCTGTTTTTGTATCTGCTATGGGGCTCTCATTTTTATTTACTCTTTTCTTTGTATTTCCTTTACCGACGGACATTCTTGCTGGATTGATACCTTCCATTCCTGAAGTTGAGGGAGCTGGAACATTGATTGCCGCTTTTGTAGGCACAACTATGGCCGCGGCCACTTTTTTATCTAGGCCTTTATTTATTCAAGGGAAAGGTTGGACCTTAAAAGATTTTAAGACACAGAAGAACGATGCTTGGGTGGCATCGATCTTGATTTTTATCATCAGTGGATCTATTATGGCGGTTGCTAGTGGAAGCTTGTATGGGACAGGAACAGAAATTACCCATGTGTTGGATATGTCCAGTACGCTTAAGCCATCTGTAGGGAAATTTGCAGTTAGCATCTTTTTTATTGGTACCCTTAGTGCAGGTCTTTCGTCCATATTTCCATGTTTAATGATTGTTCCTTTGATGATAGGAGACTATAATAAGGGTCAAATTGACGTACAATCCAAAAGATATAAATGGATTACAGGTGTCGCGAGTGTATTGGCTTTATCGATTCCAGTATTTGGTTTTAATCCGATCAAAGGGCAAATCATCACACAAGTATTTAACGTTTTTGCTTTGCCCTTGGTAATTTTATGTTTCTTATGTCTATGGAATCGAAAAGATGAAAAACTTCCGGCTGAAAGATTGATTACCAACATCATTATGGCGGGAGCCTTTCTCTTTTCGGTAATCATCATGGTCAATGGTTTAAAAGATGTAATTAGTTTGTACATTTAATCGTGAAGTACCCTCGAATAATTTTTGTCATGGGTGTAAGTGGCTCAGGGAAATCGAGCATTGGAGCATTGTTAGCAAAAAAATTGGATTACCCATTTTTGGATGCAGATGATTATCATTCCAAAGCAAATATTGAAAAAATGAGTGCCGGAACTCCTTTGAATGATCAAGATCGTTTGCCATGGCTTGAACGTTTGCGTGGAATCGCTCAAACTCATTTAGAGACTGGATGTGTGATCGCTTGTTCGGCATTAAAGCAGAGGTATAGAGATCTTTTGACATTAAACATAAAAGACCATTCCGAGTGGATTTATCTAAAAGGGTCATATAATCTTATTATTCAGCGGATGAGTCAGCGAAAAAATCATTTTATGAACCAAAAGATGGCGCGGTCTCAGTTTGATGACTTAGAGCCTCCTTTGAACGCTCTAGAAGTGTCTATAGACCAAAGTCCGGAGGCTATGTTATTAGAAATTCAAAATAAACTCTTATGAAAGCAGAAATTGGTGTCATCGGTCTAGGAGTAATGGGTAAAAGCTTAAGTAGAAACTTAGCTCAGAAAGGGTTTTCTGTTTCGCTATTTAACCGTCATTTAAAGGGAAAAGAAGAATCTGTGGCTCTTGATTTTAAGCAGGCTTTTCCTGAATTAAAAAATTCCCAAGCTTTTGACAACTTACAAGCTTTTGTAGCTTCATTAGAGTCGCCAAAAAAAATCATGGTGATGATTGCTGCTGGCACAGCTATGGACGAATTACTATCTCAAATCACACCTTTATTATCAGTTGATGATATCATAGTAGATGGAGGGAACTCTCACTTCGAAGAAACTAAAAAAAGAATAAAACTCCTTCAAGAAAAGGGGATACATTTTATCGGAGCAGGTATTTCTGGGGGGGAATATGGAGCGCTTCATGGACCTTCGATTATGCCTTCTGGAAATGCTTCGGCCTACAGCAAAATAGAAAAGTTCCTCAAAGCCATCGCGGCGAAAGACGCACATGGCGAACCGTGTTGTTCCTATATTGGATCCGAAGGCAGTGGCCATTTTGTGAAAATGATTCACAACGGTATGGAATATGTAGAAATGCAACTCTTAGCAGAATGTTATTTTATTTTAAATCAACAGGGGGCAACAAATTTTGAAATTGCGGAAGTTTTTGAATCTTGGCGAAAGGATTTAGACAGCTATTTACTGGAAATTAGTGTTGATATCCTCCGAAAACAAGAAGGAGGCACCTCTGTGTTGGACACTATTTTAGATCAGGCAGATCACAAGGGAACTGGGAAATGGTCGAGTATTGCAATCTCTAACTTAGGAACGCCAGCCACACTAATTCCAGCTGCACTTTTGACCCGTTACCTGTCTTTTTTTAAGTCTTACAGAATTCAACTCTCAAAAAACTATCCCAGGCCTGGTTTTTCAGATCAGATTGCAACAGCTGAATTGAAAGATGCTTACGGTTTTGCTCGGATTATGAATCATTATCAAGGGTTTTCATCTCTTGCAAAAGCTTCTAATCAGTATCAATGGAATCTTAATTTGAGTACTATTGCCCGAATTTGGACCCAGGGATGTATTATTAAATCCCAATTTATGATGCGTTTAATTGATATACTTAGGAAAGAAAACGATATACTTTCTCATCCCGATATTCAAAAGATGATTCGAGAGAGGCACGCTGCTACTCAATCGGTAGTAGCTGCAAGTATTCGTGCTGCATATCATATTCCATGTCTCGCAGAAGCAGTTCAGTTTTTTCATGGTATTATTACGGCAGATTCTTCTGCTAATTTAATTCAAGCCCAACGAGATTACTTTGGTGCCCATGGATACCTCAAAAAAGGGGACCCCTCGGGAAAAAAACATCATACGGAGTGGTAGCAAATTGATGTTGGAAATTTAAGTTCTATAATTCAATTCCCTATTTTTAGCCTATTGCTATGGAAATATCCCTTCTCCTTTCGGTTCTAGCAGCAGTCTTGCTTTTACTTATATTAGTGATGCGCTATAAAATTCCTGCTTTTTTAGCGCTTTTGTTGTCCTGTTTTGTCGTGGGGCTTTTAGCGAATCATCCAATCGAAGATATTTTTAAATCCATACAAACAGGGGTTGGAAATACGCTAGGTTTTGTAGCGGTAGTAATTGGATTGGGGTCCTTGTTAGGTGGTTTTTTAGAAGCTACAGCAGGAGCCGAAGTTCTGGCTCAAAAATTTATTACACTTTTCGGAGAAAAAAAGGCATCTTGGGCTTTACTGATAGCAGGTTTTTTGATTGCTATTCCTGTTTTTTTTGATGTCGCTTTTATCATCTTAATTCCGGTAGTTTATTCGCTTCAACGCAAAAGTGGAAAATCCATACTTCTTTATGCCCTTCCGTTATTGGCAGGGTTAGCCATAACACATGCATTTATACCTCCTACTCCCGGGCCGGTTGCTGTAGCACAAATTTTAGATGCTTCTATTGGATGGGTCATCATTTTTGGGTTTTTGGTGGGGGTTCCTACTGCCATTGTCAGCGGGATTATTTTTCCGCATTATATCAGCACAAAGATTTACGGAACTGCTCCAGAACTGGTTTTAGAAGAACCTCTCTCCAATCGACCAAAATTGAGACATGTTCTTTTAATTATTGGTTGGCCTTTGGGTTGGATTGTTTTGGCTACACTGATCAAGAGTCTCAACTGGGAGAGTAGTCTACCGGATATCTTACAAACGACAATTCAGTTAATTGGCCATCCTTTTGGAGCTCTTTTATCGGCCAATTTTGTTGCATGGATAGTCTTCCGGTTACATTACCATATTGACAGTTCAAAACTATTGGAAATTTCTAATCGATCCCTACAACCAGTGGGATTGATAATTTTATTAACTGCTACGGGTGGCGCTTTTAAGCAATTGTTGATTGATACAGAAACAGGAACGATTATTACAAATCTTGTTCATTCCAGTGGTATTTCTATTCTCTTGTTTGCTTTTATTATTTCGGCTTTGGTTCGCCTGATTCAAGGATCGGCTACCGTAGCCATGATTACTTCGGCAGGTCTAACAGCACCCTTATTAACTGATGCAATTTCGGACCCCAAAAAGGCCCTCATCGTAATTGTTATTGCCTCAGGGGCATCTATTTTTTCACATGTGAATGATAGCGGTTTTTGGTTGGTCAGCAAATATTTAGGATTAAACGAAAAAGACACTCTCCGCTCCTGGTCACTTATGACCCTTGTGCTTGCCCTAATTGGTTTTTTGATGTCTACTCTTATAAGTTTATGGATTTCTTAAAGTACATGAATTTTACCTTACACGATCGTTTATCAATTTTTTCCATCCTAACCTACAAACATGAAAAAGGTTAATTAGCCACCCTATTATCATATTGTGTGTTTTAATAATGAATGATCTCACCTAGTGTCTAAAAATCCACCGCGTTACACAAAACCCCT
>WTJI01000018.1 GCA_011524905.1 Flavobacteriales bacterium | reverse complement strand
GCGCAGTAATTTCAATGATATCAACTGGTTCGTCACCACTACAAACAGTAAGATCCGTACTACTGATGATACCAGCTGTGTATATTTCATTTTCTGCGAGAGATATCGATGTCAGAACAGGGGTTAACGGACATAATGGATCGGTCGCCTCAACGGTAATTGTAGCAGAAGTTGATGGAAGAACTACGTTTGGCATGGTAACCGTAAATGTTGTATTAGTGACCAATGATGTCCAAGTTGCTATTCCACTCACATTGTAACGGAAGGTCGTTGATGAGCTTGTTCCGGGGTTAGGTACGATTCTGAAGGTAACCGTATCCCCTGGGCAATAGGAATTAAATGACCCAACTGTGCTAAGTGTAACACTTGGTGTAGCTGACACAAAAATAGTTACAGGCGAGGAAGTGTATGAACAAGCAGTTGGATCTATGGTATTACTTGCAGTCAATGCCAGATTGTAAACAAGAACATCTACTCTATCACCACTTACTAAATTATAGGGCGCAGAAACATGATTTGTTAATGGATCAAATGTCACTACATCGGTCGTGTTGGAAGCACCTATAGTATAAACTACTGAACCATTAATTCTGAACTCGTAAGATAGACCATTTTTAGATCTAAATGTTGCTGGTCCTGCACACATACTATAGTTTGTAGCAGAAGTGACCAAAGCTCCATCGGGCGTCTTCAACTCGGGTACAATTGTAGAGAGTACTTGGATGCTAATGGGTAGGGTAAATGTGCTACAGCTTGTAAGTAGATGAGTTGAAATTGTTTCTCTTCTAAATTGAGTGCTTTCAGTTAGTGGGAAAGACGTGAAATTCAAGTTTTGTTGCTCACCCCTTGGTGCGGCGATTGGCAACCATGGATTTGTTGGTGGACCAGCAATACTTCTTTGATACCATTGATAAGTTATTGTACCACTTGATGTAGAGAAAGTTGGCGAAACAATTTCAACGATGTCGTCTGGATCATCACCACTACATATAATTAAACGTGATGTACTTATTGTACCCGCATCCATCACCTCATTTTCCTCCATAATTAGGGTAGAAATTGCTGGTGTTCCACTACATACTGAACTAGTCGCACGAACTGTAATTGTAACCGTATTGACTGGAGCAATCAAATTCGGCATGATGGCATTAAATGTTGTATTTGTTCCAATAGATGTAAAGGGACCAAAACCTGTAATGTTATACTCAAACGTAGTATTAGGATCAGCACCAGGTACTAGTGAAATAGTGAAAGTAACTGTTTCACCAGGACAGAATGAATTACTCAAAGAAAGAGGGTTAATCGTAACACTTGGCACTCTTGAAACACTGACAGTAACCGTTTCTGAACGCTCAGAACAAGATGCTGAGTCTATGGTAAGACTTGCTGTGAGTGGTAAATTATATACCAAAACATCTACTTCGTCACCACTTACGAGCGTGTAAGGTGCTGAAACATGATTAGTCAAAGGATCAAAAGTAACGACATCCGTAGTATTGGTTGCCCCTATGGTATAAGCAACAAAACCATTAATTCTAAATTCATAAGACATACCACCAGAGGCTTGAAACTCTGCAGGTCCCTCACACATGCTGTAAGTCGTCGGTGTAGTCACAGACACGCCATCAGGTGTTCTAAATACAGGTGTTAACAGGGTTGTAACACGGTAATTTATAACATTGGTAAATTCACTACATGTTGTTCCTAAATAGGTTGAAATCGTTTCACGTACAAACTGAGTGTCTTCTGTTAATGGGAACGAAGTAAAATCTAAATCGCGTTGGAATCCTCTCGGGGTTGCAATGGCATTCCAAGGAAGTACCGGTACGTTAATTCTTCGCTGATACCACTGATAAGTAATTGTACTACTTGTAATTGAAAAACTTGGAGAGACAGTCTCGAAAATATTGGCTGGATCTTGACCCGCACAGAAAGTTAAATCAGTTGAACTTATTGTACCCGCATCTTCAACATCATTTTCTTCCATCTCCAGCGTGGTTATTATTTGCGTGCTAGGACAAGACGGACTTGTAGCTCTAATTGTTATCGTAGCTATGTTTGTTGGTGCAATTAAATCAGGCATTATTGCACTAAATGTCGTATTTGTACCTATGCTTGTAAATGGTCCACCACCAGTAACATTCCATTCAAAAGTTGTATTTGGATCTGTTCCTCCTAATAGGGTAATTGTAAACGAAACTGTTTCACCTGGACAATACGAATTGACCAAACTCAGTGGATTAATTGTAACACTAGGTGTTGCAAAGACAGTAACTGTAACAGTATCAGACAAGTATCCGCAAGCTGCAGGATCAATCGTATTACTAGCAGTTAGTGGTAAATCATAGACCATTACATCTACTTCATCTAAGGAAACAAACGTATATGGAGAAGATACGCCATCAGAAAGCGGATCGAATGTAACTATATCAGCAGGAGCAGTCGAAGATGTTGTGTAGAATACAGCTCCATTGATTCTAAATTCATACGAGCGACCACCACTAGCATAAAAGTCCTGTGGCCCTGAACACATAGAGAAAGTTGTTGGACCACTAACTGTTACATTATCTGGAGTTCTAAATATAGGAACAATTGTAGCATTGATTAGAACATTTATCGTGTTGCTAAACTCGCTTCCACAGTTTTGACCAAGGAATGTAGAAATCGTTTCTCTTCTGAACTGAGTGCTTTGTGTCAATGGGAATCCAGCAAAATTTAGGTCTCTTGCTTTGCCTCTAGCACCACCAACAGTTATCCATGTTGTTGTTGAAATCGTTCTTTGATACCACTGGTATGAGATAGTGCCAGATGCTGTTAATACTGGTGCAACTGTTTCAAAAATATCCGTAGGAATATCTCCGCTACATATTGTATTATCTGTGATACTTATTGTTCCAGCACTAGTAATTTCATTTTTGGATAATGCTACTTCAGTTGTTACTGGTGAAGAAGAACAGAACGGATCTGTTGCTTCAATAGTAATTGTAGCGACACTTCCTGGGTTTGAAACTGGCATAACTACAGTGAACGTCTTCGATGTACCTATTGAGGTTGGAGTTAATTGACCCGTGACAATGTATTCGTAAGTGGTAGCTGAACTAACACCTGGGAAGTTAACAATAGTGAATGTTACTGTTGAACCTGGACAATATGAATTCAGTGTGCCTGAAGTAGTGACCAATACGTTTGGTGGTACAGCCACATTCATCGTCAGTGCTTCTGAACGACTTGAACAGGCATTTGCATCAATTGTTGAACTTGCTGTAAGTGGAAGATCATATACCAATACATCAACAACATCTCCTGTTGCCAATGTGTAAGGTGCAGATACATGATTGGTTAATGGATCAAAGCTAGCATCCAAAGAAGGATTACCTGTATT
>WTJI01000062.1 GCA_011524905.1 Flavobacteriales bacterium | reverse complement strand
GAGCATCACCTTGCCAAGGTGAGGGTCGCGGGTTCAAATCCCGTCTTTCGCTCTAAATTTAAGTTCGGCTCGGATGGTGGAATTGGTAGACACGTTGGACTTAAAATCCAATGACCATTGCGGTCGTGCGGGTTCAAGTCCCGCTCCGAGTACAAACTTAACCAGAACGAACGTTCTGGTTTTTTTATTTCCCTATAATTCCTTTTTTTGCAGTAGAACAATAACAGCTATGCTGAATGCCATATTGGGGGCTTTTTCTGGGAATATTTTTCTTGTTGATAGTATTGGTTATTAGAAAAAAAGAGAAACTAAGACGATTTTCATTTGCTCTTTATGTTTTAGCCGCTCTGTCTTTTGCCTTTCAATATCCAGCATATATAACAGTGTGGGGATCTTTTGAGACAAAAAGATTGATTGTCCCGTTACTACAAATTATAATGTTCGGAATGGGAACAACCATGGGCTTAAAAGATTTCAAAGGGGTTATTGAGATGCCCAAAGGTATTTTGATTGGTTTGATTTGTCAGTTTACTGTCATGCCCCTAGTAGGGGTAGGATTGGCCTATAGCTTTGCGCTTCCCTCAGAAATCGCTGCAGGAATCATCTTGATAGGCTCATGTCCTGGTGGGTTGGCGTCTAATGTTATGGCATATTTAGCGCGTGCCAATATTGCATTATCCATTTCACTTACCACTGTTGCTACCCTTATATCTCCATTTTTAACACCTTTTTTGATGCAATTTTTGTCGGGAACTCTTGTTCCAATAAACACTGCTGATATGATGATTAGTATTCTGAAAATGGTCATTCTTCCAGTTGTTTTAGGCTTGTTTTTTAATCAATTATTTAAAAGACAGATAACTTTTCTTCTTCCAATCCTTCCTAAAGTATCAATGGCAGCTATTTTACTAATCATTGTCATCATTACTGCGAATGGACGAGATGCGCTCTTATCTGTTGGGATTTTATTGATTCTAGCCGCAGTAATTCACAACTTAGCTGGTTATTTTATAGGGTATTGGAGTTGTAAATTACTCCGGCTTCCTGAAGCAGACTGTAGAACAATTGCTTTTGAAGTAGGGATGCAAAACGGTGGGCTTGCCTCTGGGATAGCAGTCGAGATGGGGCGAATAAGTACTTTGGGCTTAGCATCTGTCATTTTTGGACCCTGGATGAATATTTCAGGCTCTACACTAGCTTTGTGGTGGAAAGAGAAGACTGATCAAAGTAAATCTTGAAGGCCTTGATTCAAAATGATTATTGAAAAAAGTAGGGCAGCAAGCATTATGATATTAGTTATGCCTTTTTGCTTGATGGGAATGATATTTTTTCGATTCCAAAGTGAAAGCAAACAAACAATAACGATGGGCAAACCAAAAACATTAAATACCTGTGTGATAATTTGCCCCTGAATGGGGTTAACACCAAAAATTGGAATACTCAGTGCAAAAATGCTAGCTAGGGCTGTAATGGTTTTAAATTGATTAGACTGTACGTCTAATTTCCCAGTTTTCAAGTCTCCTAACATCAGTGGCACAATCATCAGGCATGGGAAAATAGAGGAAAGCCCTGCGCTTAGCGTCCCAATAAAAAATATGCTGACAGCAATTTTACCGATAACGGGTTCAAGTGCTTGTGACATATCTAAAACGTGTGTGATTGTTAGTCCTTTACCATATAAGCTACCACTAGCAACAGCCATGATAGAACCACTTATAAAAAAGATGAGTATGGCGGCTAAAATCGCATCATTTCGTTGTAGGATAAAAGCCTTATTGGACCACCCCTTGGCCTGAATGAATAAGGGTCTTGACAAAAAGGTTGCTGCAGCCATAGTTGTGCCTACAAAAGCAGCGATTAGAATACCCGCACCTTCAACTCTCGGAATTGATGGGATTAGTCCCTTAATCACCGTTTGTGGATGCGGCAGAACAAAGAATAAAGTAAATACAAAAGACAGCCCCATAAATGAAACAAATAGTGCTAAGAACTTTTCAAATAGGCTATAATTTGCTTTTAGTAAAAGCGTGTAAAAACTACCTATAATGAGTAGTGCTAATCCAAGTACTATACTGTATTGATGACTTTCAAGCTGTGGATAATTGAGAACTAATATTTCAAAAATCACATTAGAAGTGATTCCCAATATACCAACAAGCGAGTTCCATTGCCCCAAACCAACAGTTAACACAATAAGCCAGGCCAGAAATTTACCAAGGGGTAGGTTTTTTTGAATACTAAAAAGCAAGGTTTCCCCTGTTTTTAGATAGTAAGTGCCAGAAACATAAATCAAAACTCCAGAAAAAAGACAGCTTAAAAACAGCACCCAAAGCAATTCCATTCCAAAATTATTACCTGCAACAATCATAGAGGTAACACTACCTGTGCCAATCGTGTAGCCAATAGCAAATATTCCCGGACCAAAGAATTGTAAAAAACGCGTGTATTTTTTCATCATATATGATTTAAGTACATCATTTGATAAATAATACGCTTTGTAGAAAGCTAAGTGATTCTAGCGCATTATTTTTAAATTGATGGAATAAATTGGTAACTAAACTAATAAATTATATATTGGAAAACCAAATTGGAAAACCAAATTGGAAAACCAATTAAAAACACAAATGTTAAAAGCAAAGTTATCTTTACAAGTATTAATGATATTTGCTGTCTTTCAACTTGAAGGTTGTGGCAATATCAAAAAAAAACAACATGTCTTGAATCTAAAAAATGGCATTTCAAATAAAATGCCCAGTAAGGTCATTCCTTTTTTTCAACATTGGAATTTAATTTTAGGTGATGGATCTAATGTTGGACAAGCCGTTGATTATAGACATAAGGACTTCTTTTACACATCAACGGAGTCGAATCAAGATTGGGTAGTTTTTAAAACTCCTAATGCTGGAAATACGCATGGTACTTCTAATAATACAAGGACAGAACTAGCCCAGCTAAAAAAATGGTCGCCATATACTGAATCTAAGCTCAGTGCCACTCTCAAGGTGATGAATGTTTCTAGTAGTGGTGATGCACGGGTAGCTTCTACTTTTTCAGTTGTTGTTGGTCAGATCCATAGTGCAGACGGGCACGAAAATGAACCCCTAAAAATATTTTACAAAAAATTTCCTGGTCATAAAAAAGGGTCACTTTTTTGGAATTATGAAATCAATACCGAAGGGAATGACAACTCTAAAAGGTGGGATTATTCCTACCCCATTTGGGGCTATGACTTTTCGGTTGTAGGAACTGGAGAAAATATTTATCCTGCGGAACCTGAAGAAGGTATTGCGCTGGGTGAAGAATTTTCATACGAAGTCGAGGTAAAAAACGGAATTATGTATCTGACTTTCTCAAGTGCAGGTCATGAAACAAAAACGTTCACGAAAAATCTAGTCGACTCTGATTTTAAAACCAAATCAGGAATTCCAAAACAAGTCAAGGAATTGTTTTTTCCAATTGGTCAAGATGGGGTGGAACGTCATAATGCCTATGCAGAAGAAGGGCTTTTCTTTAAACTTGGGAGTTATAACCAAACAAACGGTAAAAGTCCTCAAACCAACAGGGTATGGTGCTCGGGTGCCATAACTCATGATGGTGATCTTCAAAAACAATATGCAGACGGCAATTATGCAGAGGTTTGGTTTAAAACTGCGAGCATTGAAATAAGTGATGCGTCCATTTCAAATGCGGGTTATTTTGAGGCCAATGATCATTTAAGCCAAAAAGTAGTTTATCCCAATGAAGTAATTCCTTTTATGGATAAGTTTAAAATATTGTTAGGCGATGGGACAAGAGTTGACAATTTAGTTGAATATGAAAACAAGAGATTTTTCTACACCGTAATAGACGGTACGAGAAGATGGGTGGTTTATAAAACACCAAACTCTGGTATCACATCGCCCAACTCTAGTAATACAAGAACGGAATTGCATGAAAAAAGGGAGTGGATTCCTGAAAAAGGAGGCAGGCTTACCGGTACTTGTAAGGTGATGCATGTATCTACTTCTGGAGATGCCCGAGTTGCTGCATCCTTTTCGACTGTGGTCGGTCAAATTCACAGTGGCGAGGGGCATGAAAATGAACCGTTGAAAATATTTTATAAGAAATTTCCGGGGCATTCAAAAGGCTCTGTGTTTTGGAATTATGAAATCAATACCGAAGGGAATGACAACTCAAAAAGGTGGGATTTCTCAACTCCCGTCTGGGGTTATGATATGTCAGTAGTCGGTGCAGATACATCACAATACCCTCCAGAACCATCTGATGGTATCGCCTTGGGTGAGGAGTTTAGTTATGAAGTAAATGTTTTTGAGGGAATCATGTATCTTACCTTTAAAAGTAATAACCACAAAACGAAAATATTTACAAAAAACCTTATTGCATCAGAGTATGTTGATAAATCAGATATACCCAATCAGGTTAAAAAAATGTTTGGACCTCTTGGTCAAGATGGGACAGAGAGAGTCAATGCTTACGGAGGCGAATTAAATTATTTCAAACAGGGTGCCTATAACCAAACTAACGGAAAAAATCCTGAAACTAATATGGTGTGGCATACAGGAGCTGAAACTTACGGTGGAAATATCGACAAGCAATATAAAAATGGCAGCTATACTGAAGTGTGGTTTAGAGCCGCATCAGTTGGTCCGAGTATTGCTCCAAACTAAATAAATGTGGGAATCAAATGCAGGAGTAAAACAAAAATGTGTTAAACAATAAACTTTATTTTATGAAAACTTACGGAACAAGCAAATCATTCTTACACACCAAAGATATTGCATGGGAAACTGTTGGAGAGGGTGTCAAAAGGAAAATAATGGGGTATGATGATAAAATCATGCTGGTACATGTTGCCTTTGATAAAGGGGGAATAGGACCGATGCATCAGCATCCACATTCACAAGTCACTTATGTGGCTTCAGGTGCTTTTGAGGTCACTATCGATGGAGAAACCCATACACTGCGCGAAGGGGATAGTTTTTTCATTCCCACCAATGCACTCCACGGCGCTGTTTGTACTGAAGCCGGTGAACTGATTGATGTTTTTAGTCCTATCCGGGAGGATTTTATGGAATAAAAATTAAGACCCTCAAATGCAGTTTCCATAAGAATTTCACATGATTTTTTTAGCTCAAGGAACAAGCTATTAATTTTTTTATATATTTGGTAAACCAAATTGGTAAACCAGTGTGGTAATCCAATTTAGAAATAAGTCATCCAGAGTAAAATTAAACTCCATGTTTTTAAGTGGAGGCATTTCAACTCCTTGTTTGACTCTATAACCGTCACAAAGAAGGCGGATGATTTTTTAAATGCATAAAACTAAAAACAGAATCTTTATGAAAATCAAAACTAAATTAGTGTTTATGAGCCTTTTGCTTATGAGTGCTATTGGTATGGCACAAACATCCATATCAGGTACGGTGTTAGCCGAAGACGGCAGCCCCATTCCGGGTGTGAATGTAGTTGTACAAGGAACAACAACAGGTGCTACAACAGACTTTGATGGTAATTTTACCATTTCAGCAGCGTCTGGTGATGTATTGAGCATTTCTTACGTTGGTTTCATTACTCAGGCCGTTACTTTGGCAGAGGAGACAACATTAAACATTACGCTTCAGGAAAGCTATGATCAATTGGATGAAATAATCGTAACAGGTTATGGAACACGGAAAAAGTCAAGTTTAACAGGAGCCATCGCCAAAATTGGTGGAGATGACATTGCCGCCATTCAAGCGACACGAGCAGATGATGCACTAGCGGGTAAATTGGCAGGGGTATTCATTCAAAATCAAAATGGTGAGCCAGGAGCAGATCCTAAAATCCAGATCCGTGCGGCCTCTTCAATTTCGGGTGACTCCAACCCTTTGGTCGTAGTTGATGGTTATCCAATTTCGGGAAGCTTGGTTACAGTAAATCCGAATGATATTGAAAGTTTAGAGGTGCTTAAAGATGCTTCTTCCGCTGCGATTTATGGTTCTCGAGGTGCCAATGGAGTTATTTTAGTCACAACCAAAAAAGGAAGATCTGGCAAGCCTTCGTTTAGCTATAATGCCTATGCTAGTACATCTAGTAAATATGTCGATAACATACTTAAAAGTGGTCCAGAATGGGCAGCTTTTGCACGACAAGAAATCGCTGCTGGGAATTGGAATCTGTCTCAGATTGACCCTGCTTTTGTGGAGTATAGATTGAGTGCCTATGAAGATTCTCCTGGTGCTATTTCCCCTGAAGATTGGTTGTTTCGTAATGGTTCAACAATGAATCACGATTTTAGTGTAAGTGGCGGTACCAAAGATGTAAACTTCTATGCTTCATTGGGTTATCAAAATACAGAAGGTGTTGTGATTACACAAGGTTTTGAGCGTGTCAATGCAAGGCTTAACTTGGACGCAATCTTAACTGATAAACTAAAAGCTGGCTTAAGTTTCAATGGGTTTACCTCTCACAGAGATATAGTTGCTCACGACATGCGTGATCTTCTTCGCGCCTATGGTGTGCATCCTATTTATCACACAGAGGAATCTATCGCTTTTGTTCAGCGTTTGGATCAACAAGCACAAAGCCTTGGTTTAGCTGCATTTGATCGTGGCTACAGAGGTGGAGATGCTCCATTTAACAATAGTATCTATACCCTTCAACCTGGGATGACAGCCCAAGACTGGCACTATGGTCGTGCCAACAATGGTATTGGTGGTTCTGGTGATGCTGGTCCTGCTACCAAATTGGATAACGCCGATAGATGGCAAAAAACTTACTTTGGAAATCTAAGCTCTTACCTACAAATGGACTTGGCTGATGGTTTAAATATCAAAACGGTTTTCGGTGCAGATCTTCGCGACACACAGGATTACTACTATCAAGGACTTGAAGCAGATTCGCGAGCGCGAACCACACAAACAGATTTAGATCAGATAGACGTGAAAAGAATGTCTGTCTTGAGTGAAACTACATTGAACTATGCTAAAGTTATCGGTGCTCATGACATTGCAGCTGTTGCCGGTTTAGAATTTCAAAATCTTTACACACGTGGTACTACGTTAAGAGGAACCAATGTGCCATTCGGTGACATTGTGAACTTTAACCTGTTGAACCCAGCAGATATCACAATTTCAGAACGTAAAGAAACTATATCTCGTAGGAGTATCTTTGGACGAGTGCAGTATGCCTATGATGAACGATATTTATTATCTGTTTCACTCAGACAGGATGGTGATTCTCGATTTGGAGCCAATAACAAGTATCAAATATTCCCTGCCTTTTCTATTGGTTGGAATGTCCACAATGAAGACTTCTTCGCAACCGAGGCAGTTAGTCAATTAAAGCTTCGTGTAAGTAATGGTTCTTTGGGAACAACATCCTTCCTTGGAGCATATAACTCATTGAGTCTATTAAACCCAAGTCCTACAGCATTCGGTACGGGTTATTTGATCCCTTCTGATGTTGCCAATCCAGATTTGACATGGCAAACCAATACGGAGACCAACTTTGGACTAGATTTAGGTTTCTCCAATAACCGCTACAGCATCAGTGTCGATTATTATACATCTGATATAGAGGATATTTTGATTAACCAAAGTGTATCTGAAGTATTAGGTACCACAGCCATTAAACTAAATTCTGGGGATGTACAAAGCTCTGGTATTGAGTTTGAACTGGGTGCAGCCATTGTACAAAGCAATGATTTTAACTGGACCTTAAATGCCAATTTATCAACTGTTAATACAGAGATTACTGACCTTGGTGGTCTTGACGAGCTGCCTGCAATCCAGTATGGACAAAGCGGTCGTGGCCCTATCTTTAGAAATTATGTGGGCGGTGAAATTGGAGAAATGTGGGGTCTAGAAACTACAGGCGATGTAGAAATGATCTACCTAGAAGATGGGACACGACACCCCAACAACCAAACTGGGGAATCCTATGTTGTTGATCAAAATGGCGACGGGGTTATTGATCGAACCAGGACTGTAGAAGAAGGAGGAGATTTAGTCAAAATTGGACAAAATACGCCAGACTTTTACTGGGGTATGAGCAGTAACATGCAATACAAAGATTTTGATCTTTCTTTCCAATTACAAGGGTCTCAAGGTGGTGAAGTCTACAATATCGACCCACTGTATTATGGATCTCAGTGGACAGGTCGTCTTGTAGATACTTTTGACGCAGACAGAGACGGAAGAGCAGACCACAACGGCGAACATTACATCGGAAATAGAAGACAAACCGATTATGGAATTCAAGATGCATCATACATAGCATTAAGAAACTTAACAATCGGATACAACCTAGATCCAGAATTAATCAGTAAAGCGGGAATTAAATCTTCAAGAATTTATTTAGCTGCAACCAACTTATTATACCTTATGGGTGATGATTATACCTCTTACAACCCAGAAGGTATTGAAACCACTAATGGCGGCTATGCTGGACCCACCACCTATGGTGTTCAGGTAGGTGCTAGTCCTTTGGTTAGAAGTTTTACTTTAGGTTTAAATGTTAATTTCTAAAAAGACACAAAATGAAAAAAATATATCAAATTATAGTATGTTCGTTGTTGTTAGTTACTGCTTGTGACAACGATCTTGACCAAGTACCACCAAATATTGCGAGTTCAGACTCCTTAAATGATTTCGGTGGCGTATTGAATGCAGCTTATTTTTACCAACTAGGTGCTGCAAGCCCTATGGCTGTTATGGGTGATTTTCGTGCCGACAATGGCTTGATGCAGGAAGAGCCTTATCCATCATTTGATAGATTTAATGGTGACTTAGTGGACATGGAAGATCAATTTTTTGGTCCGCTATATACGGCACTTTACAAATCAATTTTGAGTGCAAATAATGTTATTGAAAATTCTTCAAATCCAATTCATGTTGGTGAAGCTAAGTTTTTAAGAGCGCTGTCCTATTTTAAATTAGTACTTGCCTTTGGCGATGTAACAGTTAATCTATCTCCTAACCCAAGTACAACTGACAATTCTATTCTAGCGCGCACGGCTGCCAGTCAAGTCTATAGTTCTGTGATTATTCCAGATTTAAATGATGCCATTGCAGCCTTGGGTAACGATTTGAGTGATGGGAGAGCTACTCGTTTAGCGGCTCAGGCCTTGTTGGGTAAGGTCTATGTTCACACAAATGATTTTGCTAGTGCTGAATCTCAGCTGGCTGCCGTGGTCAATGGTGCAGCAGCAGCAGGCGTAGCCTTGGAAGCTAATTTTGCTGATATTTTTGTTAATGATTTGAACTCAGAAATCATATTTGCTACTCAAATATCTAGTTCAGTTCCTGACGAATATGGATTTTCAGATTTTTGGTCTTGGTCTGGAGGATTAGACACCAAATCTCTCGAACCACTAGATCCCAGTTTGATTGAAGCTTTTGACGCCAGTCCTGGTGACTTGAGACGCGCTGTGACGATCGATGAAAATATTATGGCTTCACCTAAATTTCCACAATCAGGCGGTCCTGAGCATGATTGGATTGAAATTCGGTTAGCCGATGTAATTTTATTGTACGCAGAAGCCCTCAATGCAAATGGCAAGTCTAATGATGCGATTGCTCAGCTGAACAAGATTCGAACACGTGCTGGCTTAGCTAGTCTTGATGCTACGACCCTAACTTCATCTGCTGCTATTAACGAAGCCATTCATAACGAAAGACGTTTAGAACTGGCCTTTGAGGGGCACAGATGGTTTGACCTAACTAGAACAGGTACTGCTCAGGCAGCCATGGGTCAGTCTTTTGGAAATGAATACTATTTGTTTCCCGTGCCATTATCAGAGATATTAGTAAGCTCTGGAGTGATTACTCAAAATGCGGGATACTAATTTTTATTTTGGTTTGTTTAAATTGCCTTAGGTGATTTTAATTTAGTCACCTAAGGTGCTTTTAAACAGACATTTAGATATTTGCTAAAATCGATATACTTGAAGTAACATTCATTAACTGCCGAAATTATTCAAGAAACTATTATTTTTAAATATTCAAGAGCAACATAAAGTCCATGTTAATAGATAGTGAACTACAGGTTGGACAAAGAAAAATCATAGCCGACCTAAAAACGTTAATTAACGAGAAAAACTACGAACCTGGGGAGAAATTACCTTCCGAGCGTACACTATCTGAGCGTTTTAACGTATCACGTTCTAACCTTCGTGAAGCACTACAAACATTGGAGTATTATGGATTGGTAAAATCTATCCCACAAAGCGGAACTTTTGTTGCTGATATTGGAATAACGGCACTTAATGGTATGATTGATGATATTTTAGGATTGCTGGTACCTTCATTTAAAGACTTAGTTGAGGCTCGGATTTTTTTGGAGTTAAAAGGGGTGAAGTTAGCGGCACTACGCCGTTCACCTGCTGACTTAGTTAATATGGAGAATGCACTTGCAGAATATTCAGAAAAAGTCATTCGCGGTGAAGATGCTGTCCAAGAAGACTTACTCTTTCATCTTGCCATTGCCAAAGCCAGTGCCAATCCAACGATCAATTCTTTTATGCTAAAAATAACACCTGAAATTATCACCAATTTTGAAAAACATCATGTTTGTGATAAGGATACTGCTTTCATGGGTATTCAAGAGCATAAAGACATTTTAGATGCTATCAAAGAACAAGATCCTGTAGCAGCTAAAGCTGCTATGAAAAAGCACTTTGATGTATTGTATCAATATTGTTACCAAGTGGACATCGCTTCTTGACGATTAAATCTTTTTTAGTCCCTTATTGAAATAGCTTTTTAGTTCATAGAGCATTTTTTCTTATGGACATTAAGCGCAAACACGAAACAATGAAAATAAACGGTCTTCGATGGTGGATAATTGGATTGATTTTCCTTGCCACCGTAATTAATTATATAGATAGAACAGCGTTTGCATTGCTATGGCCTCAGATGGGTGAGGATCTTGGAATGGACAATTCCGATTATGCCTTTATGCTAAATGTCTTTATGCTTACATACGCAGCTAGTAAGTTTTTGTCGGGTCGTTTGTATGATCAAATTGGAACAAGGATAGGTTTTGTACTTTCTATTATTGTTTGGTCGGCTGCAGCAGCTTTACATGCTGTAGCACGTGGAGTTGGTTCGTTGTCTTTTGCTCGTGGACTTCTTGGCTTGGGAGAAGCTGGGTTGTGGCCAGGTGCAGTAAAAAGTAATGGTGAATGGTTTCCTGTGAATCAACGTGCATTGGCACAAGGTATATTTAATTCTGGAGCCTCTATTGGCAATGTTATTGCCCCTGTAGTTATTGTTTTTTTATATGCCCAATTTGGATGGAAAGCGACCTATTTTATTTTGGGTATTATCGGATTGATTTGGGTAATTCCTTGGTTAATGATTAATAAATCTAAACCAGAAAACCATCCTTGGATTACTGAGGCAGAAAAAAATTATATTCTCAAGGATAGAGTTGCTGAGCCCTCGGTTAGTAATAATCAATTTAAAAGCAGGAGGATAACCGAAATATTGTCCCTCAAAGCCGCCTGGGGCGTACTCTTATGTCGCTTTTTCATTGAGCCCATTTGGTGGTTTTTTGCAGGATGGATGCCCATTTACTTAAATTCAAAGTTTGGATTGAGTATTGAAGAAATCGGAAACACAATGTGGATTTCCTATCTCATGGCTGCTGCAGGGGGTATTTTAGGCGGTATTTTTACAGAATCAATAATCAAAAAGTCCAGTGTTGACCTAGGACGTAAAGCCAGTATCGTATTGGGAAGTCTACTGATAATTCTTGGATTTGTTTTGATCATTTTGTTTGTCAATGATTCCAACTACATGACCTTTATATTTTTAGCAGGTATGGCATTATTTGGATTTCAATTTGCCATCGGTAATATTCAAACGCTTTCTAGTGACCTGCTTCGTGGACCTTCGGTAGGTACATTAGCAGGATTAGCTGGTACCGTTGCGGCCTTTTCACCCATGATTATGAATTGGTTTATTGGAAAAATTACAGAAGGGGGGTCTTACACGCCTGCATTTATAGCCATTACGATCTCTGTCATACTAGGTGTTTTAATGATTTTTCTATTGATTCAAAAAGTTCAACTGGTGGTTTCACCAAAAAATATTAATGAATAATATTACATACAATGAGTAATTCAAATAAAAAATTAGCCATCGTTACAGGTGCGACAAGTGGTATTGGCTTTGAAGTTGCCAAGCGTTTGGGGCTAGATGGCTTTAGTGTTGTCTTAAACGGAATTGAAGACAATGTTGGTACCATAAAAGTTCAAGAATTGCAACAACTAAAAATTGATGCTACTTACTGTGGATTTGATGTTACAGATGAGCATGCAGTAACTGATAATATAACAGCTCTCGGCGAGCAATATGGTAAGATAGATGTATTGGTTAACAATGCCGGGGGACTAGGTGGTCGTTCGCGATTTGAAGAAATGACTACTGAGTTTTATAGAAAAGTAATGGCCTTAAATTTGGATTCAACATTTTTTGCCTCACGCGCTGCCATACCGTTTCTTAAAAAAGGGAATCATCCAACCATTATCAATTATACATCTAATGCTGGTTGGAATGCCGGTGGTCCTGGTGCAGGAATTTATGGAACTTCAAAAGCTGGTGTTCATGCTATCACCCGTGCCTTGGCAAAAGACTTGGCAGAATACGGGATTCGGGTTAACGCAGTTTCTCCGGGTACTATCGATACCCCATTTCACGCTCAAATTAAATCAACAAAACCAGAGGTTTTTGCCTCTTGGAAAAACAATATTATGCTAGGGCGATTGGGACAACCTGAAGAAGTTGCATCTGTTGTTTCTTTTTTAGCTAGTGAAGATGCTGCTTTTATAACAGCCGAAACCATACAAATTGGTGGTGGTCAAGCCCTAGGAATCTAAAAAAAATACTCATAACATGAATTTAAATGGGAAAGTCGCTGTAGTTACAGGTGGTTCCAGGGATATTGGAAGAGCAATTGCCATAGAGCTGGCTAGTCAAGGGGCTCGAGTTGTAGTAAATTATCTGAATTCTGAAGCGGAAGCAAAGACAACAGTAGCTACAATTGTTGAGGCTGGAGGTACAGCCTTAGCGGTAAATGCTGATGTATCTTCGTTAGAAGCTATTGGGCAGTTAAAAGATGCGGTTCAGGAGGCATACGGTGACACTATTGATATTCTTGTAAATAACGCAGGAGGGCTTTTTGCAAGAAAAACACTTGAAAACTTTGATGAAACATTTTATGATTTAGTCATGGGGGTAAATTTTAAATCCGCTGTATTTGTTACCCAAGCCTTTGCCTCAATGCTATCTAAGGGTAGCACGGTTATTAACATATCTTCTCAGGCTGCCCGCGATGGTGGCGGGGGTGGATCTGCATTGTATAGTGCATCCAAAGGCGCTTTGACAACTTTCACTAGAGCTATGGCGAAAGAATTAGGTCCAAAAGGAATTAGAGTTAATGCGGTTTGTCCAGGATTAATCGCAACCAAGTTTCACGATGATTTTACGACCGATACTATTCGAGAAAAAGTAGCAGCGGCTACCCCTCTTCGAAGAGAAGGACAAGCACAAGAGGTTGCCGAACTCGTTGCTTATTTGGCTTCAGATGCAGCTTCTTTTATCAATGGAAATAATATCGATATCAATGGAGGATTAGCCTTCAGCTAAA
>WTJI01000048.1:90144-105883 GCA_011524905.1 Flavobacteriales bacterium | reverse complement strand
ACGACCTGCTGATTACAAATCAGCTGCTCTAGCCAGCTGAGCTACATCGGCTTTTGTTTTTGCGATTGCAAAGTAAATGTTTATTTCTTTCCTTTCAAAAGAATTTTTTCCTTTTTTAAATAAGGCTAGGAACGAATTTTTTCTTTGTACTTTTTCAGAATACGCTCAGCACTGGCAGCTGTCAAATCAACTGCTTCTTCAAAGCTTCTACACATCTTTTTGATCATAAAATGGTCACCCGGAACTTTCACCTTTAATTCAACACGCTTGTTGCTACGGTCTGAAGTATTTTCAACTTTGGTAAATACCTCAACTGACACGATTCGATCATAAAATTGCTCGAGTTTGGTAATTCGTTTTTTGGTAAACGTAATCAACTTAAGGTCGGCTTGGTAATTAATTGATTGAAAATCGATAGTCATAGTATTTCAGTATTTTAGGTTCAACATTTATTTTTTTGTCCCTCTGGGATGAGATCCGCGGTATACTTGCTGCAGTTGCTCTAAACTACTATGGGTGTATAGCTGGGTAGCAGCTACGCTACTGTGACCTAAGAGCTCTTTTACAGCATTCAAATCTGCTCCATTGTCAAGCAAATGGGTAGCAAAACTATGGCGCAACATATGGGGGCTTTTTTTGGTTTTTGTTGTTATTGTTTTAAGATAAAAATTAACCGTATCATACACAAATTTTTCCGTCAATTTCTCCCCTTTATTGTTGACTAAATAATACTTTTCATTTGACAACTTTTGATACTTTTTCTGCTTGTCATACCTTTCTAAATAATCCTTTAATGTAGCAACAATGGGTATTATTCGTTCCTTATTTCTTTTCCCTAATACTTTTAATTGATCTTTTTGGGCATCTACCCAATCAGGTCTAAGATCAATCAATTCTTGACGCCGCATTCCTGTATAATAAAGTAGAGCGATAAGGGTCAATTGCAATTGCCCTATGTAGTTGTCAGGATAGTTATGTGGGGCAAGTAATGCCTTTATTTCTTCTTGGGAATAGGGCACTTGAACTGTTTTTGAACTTTTTAATGGCTGATGATCAGCCATTGGATGTTGCTGTATCTGTTGGATTTGCAATAGAAATTTATAATACGAACGCAAACTAGATAATTTCCGATTGATCGTTCGATGCGATAATCCCTCTTTTTTTAAGGCAATTATCCAAGAGCGAATCATAGCGTAATGAACGGCTAATAAATCTTTTAGGTCAAAGTTTACTTCACAAAACACGGCAAAGGCCTCTAAGTCTTTTTTATAGGCCAGGCAGGTGTGAGATGAATATTTTTTTTCTAAAGCGAGGTAATCAATAAACTGGGCTAGAGCCATAAAAAAAATCCTGTATCTCAAAGATAATTGAAATACAGGAATTATGTAAAAACAGACAAGGTTGTCGTTTATTGATTTTCTTGGTCGCGTAGTTTCTGGATGTACTGTGCTTTGATCATTTTGTCACGATTGCGGACAGATGGCTTGGTGAATTGCTTGCGGCTGCGCAATTGACGCATGGCTCCAGTTCGATCAAATTTACGCTTAAATCGCTTGAGTGCGCGATCGATGTTTTCGCCTTCTTTGATGGGAATAATTAGCATGTGTTAGCACCTCCTTTCATGGAGGGCAAAGATAGACAAGTTTTTCAAATCAGCCTCTTAGTCTTGCAAAATCTTACGAGCAATGACCAGCTTTTGTATTTCACTAGTGCCCTCACCAATGGTACAAAGCTTTGAATCCCGCAAAAACTTTTCGACGGGGAAGTCTTTGGTAAACCCATAACCTCCGTGAATTTGAACGGCTTCATTGGCAACATGTACACACACCTCAGAGGCCTTATATTTGGCCATAGCACCCACTGTTGTTACATTTTTTCCTAAGTTTTTCATTTCGGCAGCCTTTTGTGTTAAAAGCGTAGCTGCCTCTATTTCAGTTGCCATATCGGCCAACTTAAATGAAATGCCTTGAAAACTACTTATCGCCTGACCAAACTGATGTCGTTCTTTGGAATACTTTAAACTAGCTTCATAGGCACCTTTTGCAATGCCCAATGAAAGCGCTGCTATAGAAATACGACCACCGTCCAAAATCTTCATGGATTGGATAAATCCGTCGCCAACAGGACCCAGTCTATGACTGTCTGGAATGCGACAATTGTCAAAAACCATTTCTGCTGTTTCAGAAGCGCGCATACCGAGTTTGTTTTCTTTTTTCCCTGCACTAAATCCTGGGGTACCGCGCTCTACCACAAAAGATGTCATACCACGACTATCTCCTTTTTCACCATCACGCGCTATAACAACAGCGACATCGCCAGACTTCCCGTGGGTTATAAAATTCTTCGTCCCGTTTAACACCCAATGGTCACCATCTTTCTTGGCAGTGGTGTGCATCCCTTTAGCGTCCGAACCTGTGTTGTGTTCTGTTAAACCCCAAGCACCAATCCACTGCCCGCTCGTCAATTTAGGCAGCCATTTTCTTCGCTGCTCTTCACTGCCAAATTGATAAATATGGTTGGTACAAAGTGAATTATGGGCAGCAATAGACAAACCTATCGAGGGATCTACCTTAGAGATTTCTTCAATTATTGCAACATATTCATGATAGCCTAAGCCAGATCCACCATAGGCTTCAGGAATCAAAACCCCCATAAAACCTAGTGCACCCGCTTCTTGCATGATTTCGGTCGGAAAATACTGGGCCTCATCCCAGTCCATGATGTGCGGCTTGATGTGCTTATGAGCAAATTCCTTTGCGGCATCGGCGATGAGCTTGATGTCCGTATCTTGTCTCATGACATCATTGATTAACGTTTCCATGTATAGCAATTTTTAATACAAATATAGTTTTATTCTCTGAACTTTATCTGTTGGCCAATTTGCTTGTGCCATAAGGCTATCCAATGGATCATCAGGGGACTTCGTTCGCTGTAATACCAGCCATCGTGCCTCCTCATAGCTTAAGTATGGAAGTGCCGATAACTCACTCAAACTTGCATAAGCAAATGGTATCTTGGTTATCGTTACAGAATCAGTAACACTAAATCGCTGATTGAGTTGGTTGATTACCGATGCAGACAATCCATAAACCTCACCGAGTTGTTTCATATCTGAAAAGGCTTGTATTCGCTCTCTATACCGAAGGATTCTTTGTGCCAATACAGGACCAATGCCATACAATGCCTCCAAATCGTTTTGGGTGGCTTGATTGATATCTATTTTTTTTATGGGCAAAGGTTTGGCTCGCTTCTTTGCATAGGCTTTTGGAAATGTCAAAAAAGGCCTAATCCTCAAGAGGGTTGAATCTGATATTTGAGTTAGCTGTTGAAATTCTGTAACAGTATTAATCCAACGGTTTTGAGAACGGTGATCTTTTATCGCATCAACAACTGACAGGGGTAATCCCAATCGATATGCGCGATAGTCCGTTAAATAATTCGGATTAAAGGGATGCAATGGACTTGCTTTAGAGGAAACTTTAATCAGCATACTATCCAAATAGGCGGACCAATACTGACTATTTTGTACATGCCATTGGGATGAAATGGGGGAAGGCGGGAAAATGTCATGCACGTTGAAGACCAAAGCAAGTAGTACAAAAAACACAAAAACAACCTTCAGTTTATTGTAAAAAAAACCGATAGGCTGTTTCCGCAGAGACATCTTTTTTATTTCATGTTACATACCTCGGATAGCATTCAAATAGCGGTTCAGTTCTTCTTTGACGCGTGGGTATAAGAAGAATAATCCTATCATATTGGGAAAAACAAGAGCCAAAATCATGGCGTCTGAAAAAGTCCAAACCGCAGACATATCCCCAGCTGCTCCGATAACGATAAATGCCAAAAACAATAATTTATAAGTTAAATCAGACCATTTTCCTTTCCCGAAAATAAACATCCAAGATTGCAACCCGTAGTACGACCAAGATATCATAGTGGAAATGGCAAATAATACGACAGCAATGGTTAGAAATGGACCTGAGAAAGAAATATATTTTGAAAAGGCAGCTGATGTAATGGCTGCACCTTCTGCCGGTTGACCATCAATAAGTACTACGCCATTAACCCCTCCGTAATCAAATACAGTACTATCACCATTAAATATGATAATTACCAAAGCCGTCATTGTACAAATAACTACCGTATCAATAAATGGTTCAAGAAGGGCCACCAAGCCCTCCGAAGCAGCATATTTCGTTTTCACTGCCGAGTGGGCAATAGAAGCCGATCCTGCCCCTGCTTCGTTTGAAAAGGCAGCTCTGCGAAAGCCTGTGATTAATACCCCCAGCAGGCCGCCCAATCCAGCCTGTGGACTAAAGGCTTGCGATACAATCATCCCAAAAGCATCATCCACAAAAGTGATGTTGCTCCCAATGATATACAAGCAAGCTAAAATGTACATCAAAGCCATAAAAGGCACTACTTTCTCAGTAACCGATGCGATTCGCTTGATCCCACCAATAATAATGATCCCTACCAAAATCATCATAATCACTCCGATAATCGTTCTGGCACTCCCCCCAGTCATCCCAAAAGAGTTGACCAACTGCATGGCAGCTTGATTGGACTGAGCAGCGTTTCCACCACCGAAAGAAGCACCGATACAGAGGAATGCAAACACAAAGGCAAGAAACTTGCCCAATCGTGTGTAGCCTTTTTCTTGGAGTCCTTTCGATAAGTAGTACATGGGCCCTCCATAAACTGTTCCATCTTCTCCTACATCACGGTATTGCACACCAAGGGTACATTCAACAAATTTGGTGGACATGCCCAAAAGACCACATAGGATCATCCAAAAGGTGGCACCAGGACCACCTACAGCAATGGCAAGAGCCACACCAGCAATATTACCATTGCCTACTGTCCCAGAAACAGCTGTGGCAAGTGCTTGGAAATGACTCACTTCCCCTTCCTCGGCTTCGTCCTTAATCGTGTCCTTTATATCACCATCGATAGCCAATTCAGCATCCCCCGCACTATGATGATCTAAGGCATCATATCTTCCTCGAACCGTATTGATCGCTGCAGGAAACTGTCGAATATTAACAAATCCAAAATACACAGTAAAGAACAATGCCCCACCAACCAATAAAAAAATAATTGTTGGTATTTCTGTTCCCGGAAAATTGTGCAAAATTACACTACCCCACCAGTCAGCTATTGGGGTAAAAGCCTCATTAATGCGTTCATCTAAACCACGCTCTTGGGCTAGAATAGTTTGTGGAAATAAAGAAAAAATTAGGATACTAGCTAGTCTTCTTATTGAAGGATATTTCATAAAAGTATTTTGTGATGGAAACACAACAAGGTTTCGATTTTGGTTTCTTAATAGGGGACAAGATATAAAAATATAAACAACGACCTCTAACAAGGCCAGAGCCAAATTTACAAATCAAATACAGAGGTGCGCTTTGTGTATAGCATATCCTTGATTTTCAACCAAAAAGCAAGGATCAAATAGAGTAAAAACCCCCCAACAACAGTGGTAAAACTAGCATAAATAAAAAATAAACGGACACTTTTAACCTTCATCCCCAGGCGATCTGCCAATCGCTTGGAAACAGCAAATCCATATCTTTCAAAAAAAATGCGAATGGAAGTCAATCGTTTCATGCCACAAAATTAGGGGGATTGTTTCATAATGAAAAACCCAAGCGCACATTTTAAGCAATACCGATTTTGGCAATAATTTGGATAGAGCTGTAGTATGGCTTGAGAATCTAAAGCACTTTGCATTGGAAGACCGATTTTCTGAAATCGACCCACACATTTGTTCTTCTCCAGCGGCAAGATCTCTATCTGCTTAAATAACCATTCAGAAAGGTCGTTGCCTGCCCATTTGCCCCAAGCATACAACAATGGAACAACAGCATTAATAAGAAGAAGTGACCGAAAGTCAGCAGTCAGTTTCTTTTTTTGTGGGCGTCTTGTATTTACCGCATCTTCTGTTAAGCTGTAGTGGGTTTGCCAATAGGCACTAACACCAATTGCACTCAGAGTTTCCAATCCATTGAGCTGAGTGGATGTGCGAAATTGCTCAAATAAATTAGGGAAATAATGATATAACTGTGCCAACTGCGACAGACGAATAGTAGGGAAATTTGTTGGGCGAAGGCGTGCAAATTGAACTGAAGATGCCAAAACGGGAGACAGTCTGAATTTATGGCACAAATAATCATATCGTTTCTTGAGTTCCACCCCATACCAAGACAAATCGTTACCGCCAAGTAGGTTGGCTTGTCCCATGAAAAGTGCTTCAATGTCCATTGATTGGCTCCGTATTTTACGAACTACTGCAAAGGGGATGCTTTGCGCCATGGTTTCAAAGGCAACTCCATTTCTATTCAAACCAAAGGCCCTTGCCAGTTTTTCAAATAACAATGCCTCCCAATCGTGCTCTAATTCTTTCAGACGCTTTTCAATGGTCACCAAGCGCGCCTCCAACCGCTCCAGATAAAGTCTTGTTCGCCAGTGGTTCCAGGAAAGAGAAGGGAATTCAGATACGAAGGGTGTGCAGGGTAATATGGATGGGGAACATTCAAAATGTTGTTGGTAAAATTCTAAGGTTTTCTCAGAAACATAGGGTTTCAATGCTAGTGTTGGCAGGGGCTTACCTAATGCAGTTATGACTTCTGTATCATGTTCCCAAACCAGGTGTAGAATTACATTATCGTACGCTGAGTCAGTTTCGTGGCCGTGTTGGTACCAACCCGAGGAGGTGAGATGGATCTCAACCGCCCCAACAAACAACAGCCCAGCGATCCGAATATGTGCCAATAGAAAGTCTGGACCTTCACCGTCATTTGGATGACCAACGCGTTCTATAACAAGGGTTTCGCCAGCGGTTGTGACTAGATTGGTAAACTGAAACTTTTGGTAACGCCACAAATAGTGGAGTAAGCTTTCTTTCATGAATATAAGTAGGTTATTGATGTTAAGGCGGTGGGGCTGCTATCTTTTGAGTTGGCTTATTCTGTAGGACCTGTCCATTCCAAAATACCACCCAAAAGATTAAAGGTAACTGGAATACCGTATTGCTGCATCACCGAGCAGGCACGAGCACTTCTTGCTCCTGACCGGCAGTACACAAAATAGGCCTTTGATTTATCTAACGCCTCAAGCCCTTCCATAAAATTCTTGGCATCATTGATGTCTAGTAATTGTGCTTGTGGAAGGTGTTTTTCTGCATATTCTTCCTGGGTGCGTACGTCAAGAATAACAACATCTTGGTAGTCATTTTGCTTTTCAATCCAATCTTTTTCTTGCAAATCCATTCTCGTAAATTTTGTTAAAACTACAAATTGCCACGTTAGAAACAAAGACCTGTAAACAATCTAATGTTGATTTAAAGATTTGTGTTATTTTTGTAAAAACAACTTTTGTAGGTACAATTATGGAGGTGACGGATAAAGAATTGGTTGTTGGGCTGTTAAAAGCCAGTGCCAATATTGAAGAAAAGTTGAATACGGCGCTAAAGCCGAATGATTTGAGTGTTCCCCAATTTAATGTTTTGCGCATTCTTAGAGGCAATCGTGGTCGTCCTGCTACACTTGCAACGCTTCAGGCCAAAATGATTAAACCCATGAGTAACACCACTCGATTGGTAGATAAATTACTGAGCAAAAAATTAGTTAGTAGAGAAATTTGTACTTCAAACAGAAGGAAAGTGGACATTTGCATTACCCAAAAGGGATTAGATTTGTTGGCCCAATTAGATCAGACGGTGGCAATGACAGAAAAACTGCTGCTTGATTCTGTTTCGGCTTCTCAACGCAAACAACTTCAAGCAATTCTCAACACTTTGACCCAAGAAAAAAAATAATTTTTATTAGTAAAGTTTGTGGACTTAACACTAGCTTGTATATTTGAACTGATGAATAATATGTATAAAATATGGTGGCCTTACCTGCAACAATCACACGCGTGAAGGCACCCCCCTTATAACTTGCAGGCTTGTCAACACGACAAGCCTTTTTTGTTAAAAATAACCTTGAATGAAAAGCTATCAGATTCAAACATTTTCTAAAAAAATACTGGCAGACACCCATACACCTGTCAGTGTTTATCTCAAATTGAGAGACCACTTCCCGAATAGTTTACTCCTTGAAAGCAGTGATTATCACGCCAACGACAACAGCTATTCCTATATCTGCTGTAACCCCATTGCATCTATTTCAATTGCTCACAATCAGCTCATTGAAAGCTTCCCGGACGGAGAAAAACACAGTACAACCATTACTGAAGAGATACATGTTCCTGAGCGAATCCAAAACTATATCAATTGTTTTCAAACAGACCTCAATCCACATAAATTTACCAATAATGGTCTTTTTGGCTATATCGCTCATGATGCCGTTCAGTATTTCGATTCCATAACTATTGCGCAAAAAAAACAACAGGCTTTGATGCCCGATCTCTATTATGCCTTGTATCAAAATGTAATTGCCATCAATCACTTTAACAATGAAGCACATATTTTTTCACACAGTTATACTGGTGAAAACAATATTGCACACATTGAACAATTGTTAGCGGTAAAGACATTTGGGAGTTATCAGTTCGAAAAAGTTGGAGAAAAGCAATCCCCAATTTCAGATGCGGCCTACAAAGAGATGGTTCGCAAAGCCAAAAGCCATTGTTTACGCGGCGATGTTTTCCAACTGGTTCTCTCCCGCCGCTTTACGCAATCATTTAAAGGCGATGAATTCAACGTATATCGAGCTTTACGGGCCATTAACCCTTCGCCTTATCTGTTCTTTTTTGATTATGGGGACTTCAAAATTTTTGGAAGTTCTCCAGAAGCCCAACTTATCGTCAATACAGGTTGGGCAGAAATCCATCCCATAGCAGGTACATTCAAGCGGACAGGTAACGATGAAAAAGATGCACAAGCTGCCATTGCTCTGAGCGAAGATCCAAAAGAAAATGCCGAACATGTAATGTTAGTCGATTTGGCCAGAAATGACTTGAGTCGGAATGGTAGTATGGTCGAAGTAAAAACCAATCGGGAAGTTCAGTTTTTCTCACATGTCATTCATTTGGTTTCCAAAGTAATAGGTAAAAAGAAAGAAGATATTCCAACTTTTCAAATAGCAGCAGATACCTTTCCTGCTGGAACCCTTAGCGGTGCACCCAAACACAAAGCCCTACAACTCATTGAAAAATATGAGCAACAAAATCGAAATTTCTATGGTGGTGCTATAGGCGTGATGGACTTCGAAGGAAACTTTAACCATGCCATTATCATCCGTTCGTTTTTTAGTCAAAACCATCAGCTCCACTATCAGGCTGGTGCAGGAATCGTAGCTGCCTCAGACGAAAACAACGAGTTAAATGAAGTGTACAATAAATTGGGTGCTTTGGATAAAGCACTTGAAACAGCTCAAAACATCCTCTAATGACTACTGTATTCGTTGTTGATAATTACGACTCTTTTACCTATAATCTGGTGCATCAGTTAGAGGAGCTGGGTGCACAAGTTACCGTAGCGCGCAATGATCGATTTGATTTGGATACCTTAGAAAATTATTCCAAAATCCTGCTCTCACCCGGCCCAGGTATTCCTGAAGAGGCGGGACAACTCAAAGCCGTCATAAAACGCTATGCCCCTACCCATCCCATTTTGGGCGTTTGTTTGGGCCATCAAGCCATTGGTGAAGTATTTGGAGCTTCCCTCAAAAATCTAGACCAAGTGTATCATGGTCTGGCCACCCCCATTCACCAAACAATATCCGACTTGCTTTTCGAAGACTTACCCCAAAGCATGGAGGTTGGGCGCTATCATTCTTGGGTTGTCGATGACCCACTCCCTTCAGACTTAGAAGTCATAGCCAAAGACGACACAGGTCAAATTATGGCTTTACGTCACCGTCAATTCAATGTAAGAGGGGTACAATTTCACCCCGAATCTGTACTGAGTCCCCACGGCAAGCAACTGCTGAACAACTGGTTAAAAAATTCCTAAGATGAAAGAAATACTCCAACGTCTGATACAACACGAATCACTAACGCAACAAGAAGCCAAGCAAGTTTTGGTCGATATCGCTCAAGGCGAACACAACCCAGCCCAAATTGCTGCTTTTTTAACCGTTTTTATGATGCGCCCTGTTGGTGCAGCCGAATTAGAAGGCTTTCGCAATGCCTTGTTAGAATTGTGTGTCCCTATTGACTTAACGGCCTTTGATCCTATCGATCTTTGCGGTACCGGCGGAGATGGTAAAGACACATTTAATATCTCTACTTTGGCATCATTTGTTACTGCTGGTGCCGGCGTAGCTGTTGCTAAGCACGGCAATTATGGCGTATCTTCTTCTTGTGGATCCAGCAACGTTATGGAACATTTGGGGATTACTTTTTCCAATGACGAAGGCTTTTTGCAACATTGCATGGAGCAGGCTGGCATCTGTGTTTTACATGCGCCTTTGTTTCATCCTGCCATGAAAAACGTTGCGCCCATTCGAAGGGAATTAGCTGTCAAAACCTTTTTCAATATGCTGGGACCCATGGTCAACCCTTCTTTTCCCAAACACCAACTGGTCGGTGTTTTTAGTTTGGAATTGGCCCGGCTCTACGGCTATCTGTATCAAAAAACAGACAAGCAGTACACTATTGTTCATGCCCTAGCAGGCTATGATGAGATCGCATTGACGGGGCCTGCCAAAGTGATCAGAAACAACAGTGAGGCGCTGATTGACGCTGCTGATTTTGGATTACCCACCCTATCAGCAAAAGCCATCGCTGGAGGGGACAGTGTTCCAGCAGCAGCAGCCATTTTTATGGACGTATTACATGGAAAAGGCACCGAAGCCCAACAACAAGTTGTTTGTGCCAATGCCGCTTTAGCCATTGCGACCAAACTAGACTGTGATCTACCAACCGCTTACCAAAAAGCAACTCAAGCGCTAACGAATGGACATGCCCTAAAAGCCTTTCAAACCCTTCAAAAAATAAGTCAAACATGAATATTTTAGATCGTATTGTGGCTGACAAACGCATTGAAGTGGCGCAAAAAGAAAAGCTTTTCCCAACCGCTTATTGGGAACAATCGCCTTTGTTTGAACGCAAGACACAATCGTTGAAAGCAAAATTGAGAGCCGATGGTGTAGGAATTATTGCCGAACACAAACGAAGATCGCCCTCTAAAGCCATTATCAAGCAAACTGAAGATGTCAGACAAGTAGCAATAGATTACACACAGGCGGGGGCTTCTGGGCTTTCAATTTTGACTGACGGAAAATACTTCGGCGGGAGTTTGGATGATTTGGTACAGGCCCGAGCAGCCACCAAACTACCCCTGCTACGCAAAGAATTTATCATCGGACCCTACCAATTGATTGAAGCCAAAGCACACGGGGCTGATGCAATTCTGCTGATTGCCGCCGTATTGGAACAAAAAGACATCAAAAGCCTGTCAGAATTGGCGCAAAGCCTCGGACTTGAAGTCCTTTTAGAAGTCCACAATCAAGAAGAATTAAACAAGGCGCTGATGCCCAGTTTAGATTTGATCGGAGTAAATAATCGCAATCTTAAAACTTTTGAAGTGAGCTTAGAAACAAGTAGGGCTTTGGCGCAACAAATTCCCCCCAATTTTGTTAAGATTTCAGAAAGTGGGATCAGTAATCCCCAAGCTGTTCAAGATTTACATCGCCACGGTTACAGTGGGTTTTTGATTGGAGAACACTTTATGAAAGGGGACAATATCAAAGAAGAAACAGAAAAATTTATCGCAACATGTCGGGCATAAAACTAAAAGTTTGTGGTATGCGGGAACCCCAAAATATTAGGGGGCTTTGTCAGGTGGCTCCGGACTACATGGGTATGATTTTTTGGCCAGGTTCAAGCCGCTATCTCATAGAGCCCGTTGCTCGACAAAATGAACCTTTTCAGCGTGTCGGCGTATTTGTCGATGCGCCTGTCGATGAAATTATCGCTGCAATAGAAAAACACCAATTGGATCTGTTACAACTTCACGGAGCAGAAACTCCAACAATTTGTGGCACTTTAAACGCCATCCGTCCTGTAATTAAAGCTTTCGCAGTAGACCCAACTTTTGATTTTGAGCAACTGCATGCCTTCGAAAATGTGTGTGACTACTATTTATTTGACACCAAAGGTCCCCTTCCAGGGGGGAATGGCCAGGGTTTTGACTGGACCTTACTCCAAGATTATCCGTCTGCGAAACCATTTTTTATCAGTGGCGGGATTGGGCCAGAAGCTATTGATGCCATTCGGACACTCATAAAAAGTGGCTTACCCCTCCATGCTATTGATGTAAACAGTAAATTTGAAACTGAGCCGGCAGTTAAAAACCTTAAGCTGCTGCAATCATTTAAAACCGCTTGTGATGCAATATAATGTTGATGAAAAAGGATATTATGGCGATTTTGGGGGAGCATTTATCCCCGAAATGCTCTATCCCAATGTAGAAGAATTACAAAAAAATTATAAAACCCTAACCGCTGATCCAGCATTTCAAAAAGAATTTCAGCAATTGCTACGGGATTATGTAGGCCGACCAACCCCGCTCTATTTTGCAAGCCGTTTGTCAGAAAAATACCAAACTAAAATCTACCTAAAGCGGGAAGATTTGTGTCATACTGGAGCCCATAAAGTCAACAACACCATTGGTCAAATCCTACTGGCCAAAAAGCTGGGCAAAAATCGCATCATTGCCGAAACTGGAGCGGGACAACACGGTGTGGCAACCGCTACGGTTTGCGCACTAATGGGCATCTCGTGTGTGGTTTATATGGGGGAACTCGACATCCAAAGGCAAGCCCCCAATGTGGCACGAATGAAGATGCTGGGTGCCGAAGTGCGGCCAGCCCAATCCGGAAGTAAAACCCTTAAAGATGCTACTAATGAAGCTATCCGTGACTGGATCAACAATCCCGTTGATACCCACTACATCATTGGCTCTGTCGTTGGACCCCATCCGTATCCTGACATGGTGGCGCGTTTTCAATCTGTGATCAGTGCTGAAACCAAAAGCCAATTGCTAGCCTGTGAAGGCCGTGACTATCCTGACCATGTGATTGCTTGTGTTGGTGGGGGCAGCAATGCCGCTGGATTGTACTACCACTATCTCAATGACACACGGGTCAATATTATCGCCGTAGAGGCTGCTGGTAAAGGCATCGATAGCGGGGCCAGTGCAGCCACCTCGGCCTTGGGGCGCGAAGGCATTATCCATGGCAGTAAAACCTTGTTGATGCAAACCGAGGATGGACAAATTACAGAACCCTATTCCATTTCTGCCGGTTTAGACTATCCAGGTGTGGGGCCAATGCACGCCCATCTGTATCGTTCTAAACGGGCTGAATTCATTTCCATCCCCGACCAAGAAGCCATGGATTGGGGACTGACACTCTCCCAAATGGAGGGGATTATACCTGCTATCGAAACGGCTCATGCCTTTGCTGTCCTCGATGCACGCAAATTCAACCCCGATGACATTATCGTTTTCAACTGCTCAGGCAGAGGCGATAAAGATCTCAACACCTATATTGACTATTTCAAACTCTAATGAATCGAATTGATAAAGCCTTTGCCCAAGGCAAAAAATTGTTGTCTATCTATTTTTCTGCTGGACATCCACAATTAGATGATACCCTACCCATTTTGCAACAATTACAAGCCAGTGGGGTGGATATGATCGAAATCGGATTGCCATTCAGTGATCCCCTAGCCGATGGGCCTACCATACAAGAAAGTGCGACCCAAGCCTTGCGCAACGGAATGACTACCCACAAACTATTTGAGCAACTCCAAGAGGTCCGACAACATATTGAATTACCCTTAATCATTATGGGTTATTTTAATCCCATGCTGCAATATGGTATGGAAGCCTTCTGCGAACGATGTGCCGAAGTTGGAATCGATGGACTGATCATTCCAGATCTACCCATTGATGTATTTGAAAAAGAATACAAGGCGCTTTTCGACAAACACGGTTTATATGCCATTTTTTTAATCACACCACAGACGAGTGATGAACGTATCCACTATATTGATGCGCTCTCACAAGGCTTTATTTATATGGTAAGTAGTGCCAGCGTAACGGGGGCTAAAAATGATTTTGGCGCGGCACAAACCGATTATTTTAATCGCATCGCAGCCCTCGGACTACAAACACCACAAATTGTAGGCTTTGGAATCAGTAATGCAGCTACCTATCAAGCGGCTACCCAACATGCGCAAGGTGCCATTATTGGATCGGCATTTATCAAATTTTTAGAAGAAAAAGGGGTTGCACAGATTCCTGAATTTATTCAGCAAATAAAGAACTGATATTGAATTATGAATTAATCATTCTTAATTTTAAAGACATGAAAAAAAGCTATTACCAACCCGAGGATCTAAAAAAATTTAAAAATATCACGGACTGGAGTCCTGCATTGGGGGAGAAATTTTTTGAATACTACGGAAAAGTATTTGAAGAAGGAGCGCTTTCAGCGCGAGAAAAGTCTCTTATCGCTTTGGCCGTTTCACATGTGGTTCACTGCCCCTATTGTATCGATGCCTACACCAAAGACGGTTTGCAGCGCGGTATAGAAAAAGAAGAAATGATGGAGGCTGTTCATGTTGGCGCAGCCATTCAGAGCGGAGCCACTTTGGTACACGGAGTACAAATGATGGGGATGCATGACAAACTGAGTATGTAAGATGAAGAAATCGCTACAGGCCCGTGCCAATCCACTGGCCCAAACTCAGCACCAATTGGATTGGTTGTCCAAGGGGCCTTTTGCTAGTGGGGAACTGCCCACCTTTGAAAAACAATTATCCGACCATCAACTACCACCCTTACGGCCCAAAAAGCTTGAAATACTCCAGCTCAATATGGGGTATATGTGCAATCAAGTCTGTGCACACTGTCATGTAGATGCTGGTCCGGATCGCAAGGAAAAAATGAGTCGTCCGCTGCTGGAAAAGTGTTTGTCCATATTGGAGCAAACCGATGTACACACTCTCGATTTAACGGGAGGGGCACCCGAGATGCATCCCGATTTTCGTTGGTTTGTTGCCCAAGCAAAACAAAGTGGCGTTCAAGATTTGATCGTGCGTTCCAATTTAACCATCTTACGGGCCAATGAACACTACAAAACCCTACCCGCATTTTTCGCCGAACAGGGCGTTCATGTTGTTTCCTCACTGCCATTTTACAAAAAAGAAAAAACAGACCGCCAAAGAGGGGACGGGGTATTCAATCAATCCATAGAAGCCCTGAAAGTACTCAATCAAATGGGCTATGGACAAACGGATTCGGGTCTACAACTGGACCTGGTTTACAATCCTGCTGGAGCATTTCTGCCGGCAGATCAAGCGGCTTTGGAACAAGATTTTAAAAGCGCATTAGAAAAAGACCACGGCATTGTTTTCAACAAGCTATTGGCGATAACCAACCTGCCGATCAGTCGATTTTTGGAATACCTGATCGCTTCAGAAAACTATGAAGACTATATGCAGACTTTGGTAGAAGCGTTTAACCCTGCTACGGCTGCACAAGTAATGTGTACCAACACCTTGTCTGTTCGGTGGGATGGCGCCCTTTTTGACTGTGACTTCAATCAAATGCTTGACCTGGCTGTTGACAGCAGGGTTCGGCAATTGGCAGACTTTGATCTCGACACATTACAAGACCGCCCTATCAGAGTGTCCCAACACTGTTATGGTTGTACAGCTGGCAGTGGGAGTAGTTGTCAAGGTACTGTCGCTTGAAATCAGACATCCACTCCAT
>WTJI01000048.1:0-90044 GCA_011524905.1 Flavobacteriales bacterium | reverse complement strand
TTTTCCAAAGTGGAACTATTGGTTGTATTTTGCAAAAACCCCAAGGCCGTAGCAGTCAAAACCCGATTGGCAGCTAGCATAGGCACCCAAACCGCAGAAGCTATTTATCAAAAACTGTGCGAACACACCCAAAACACAGTCCTACAGTGGGGTGGCCAGGTGGCGGTTTTTCACCACCCAAGCATCTCGTACCCCAATCCTTGGGAAGGATTGGGAAAAGAACAACACTTACAACAAGGTCTTGATTTGGGGGAGCGCATGGCCCAGGCATTTCAATGGGGCTTCCAGCAAGGCTATTCTAAAATAGTCATTATCGGGACAGATTTATGGAGCCTGCAACGGCAAGACCTCGACGCCGCCTTTGATGCTTTGGCAGATCACGATGTGGTGTGGGGGCCTGCCCAAGATGGGGGGTATTATTTGTTGGGCCTTAGCGCCCCTCAACCCGATTTGTTTGTTGACCTGCCCTGGAGTCAATCAGACCTCTTGGAACAAAGCCAAAAAAGAATCCGTGGTACCAAACAATTTTCCTTGCGTTGGCAAAATGATATTGATATCCTAACGGATCTATGGGAAGAAAAAGATTTGGTTGAACTTTTTAAAACGCATCTACCCAAAAATTGATACCTTGCTGAGGCTATGAATGAACGCCAATCTCAAATTGATGCAGCCGTCTCGTTTTTAAGCAAACAAGGGATTCCGAATACTTCGCTAGGGATTATTTTGGGGACAGGCTTGGGGGCTTTGGCAACGGCTTTGAAAGTTGAAAAAAGTATTTCCTATAGCGAAATACCCAATTTTCCCGAAGCCACGGTCGAATCGCATGAAGGCAAATTACTTTATGGATTTTTGGCGGGTCAAAGTGTTTTGGTTTGCCAGGGCCGTTTCCATCGTTATGAAGCCTACAGTTATTTTCAAATCACCTTTCCTGTTCGGGTACTACAGGCACTTGGCGTGCATAGCTTACTGCTGAGTAATGCAGCTGGAGCCATTAATTTATCGTTTGAAAAGGCGGGATTGATGCTTTTGAGCGATCATCTATTTTTACAGGGGGGCTCGCCACTGGCCGAGGCGGGCGTAGCCGAACTGGGACCGCGCTTTGTTGATATGAGTCAACCCTACGATCCCTCTTGGCGCCAACAATTTGCTGACTTAGCCAAAAGCCTACATATCCCTCTGTATCAGGGCGTTTATGCGGCTGTGGTTGGCCCACAACTCGAAACAGCAGCTGAATATCGGTATCTAAAAACCATCGGCGCGGATGCCGTTGGCATGTCAACCGTTCCGGAAGTGATTGTGGCGCGTCAATTGGAGATGAAAGTACTGGCCTGTGCTGTTTTAACCGATGTTTGCGACCCAGACAACCTCGCCCCAATTGACATACCAGATATCTTTGAACAAGCCAAAAAAGGAGAATTACGCTTACTTGAACTATTACAAAATTGGCTACAATCTAAAAGACATTATGAGCTATCTTGACACCACCCACGACCTTTACAAAGCAGCCGCCGAAACACCAGATGTAGGGCTTTGCTGTACCACAACACCCATTTGGCAATTCCCTGGACTGAAAATACCAACCATTATGCAAGAAATGAACTATGGTTGTGGAAGTACAGTCCACCCCCGAGATCTGGTTAATGATCCTAGCATTCTTTATGTCGGTGTCGGAGGTGGAATGGAACTGCTTCAATTTTCTTATTTCTCACGCAAAGTCAATGGAGTGATTGGCGTGGACATCGTTGATGCAATGCTGGATGCTTGTCATAAAAACTTTAAGGAAGCCGCCTTGCAAAATGATTGGTTTCAGCAGGAATTTATTGACCTACGTAAGGGCGATGCGCTGGCCTTGCCCGTTGCAGACAACTCAATTGATGTAGCTGCCCAGAATTGTTTGTTTAATATTTTCAAGCAAGAAGAACTCAAAAAGGCCTTACAAGAAATGTATCGGGTTTTAAAACCACATGGTCGATTGGTGATGAGCGACCCGACCTGCGAACAACCCATGGATGCGCAGCTCAGAGAAGACGACCGTTTGCGGGCACTGTGTTTATCGGGCGCCATTCCGCTAGCCTCGTATTTGGATCTGTTGGCCGAAGTTGGCTTTGGCACTTTAGAGGTGCGTGCCAAGCGCCCCTACCGCATACTGGCACCCAACCACTACCCCACCCAAGAAACGATCTACATAGAAAGTGTGGAAGTGTGTGCGATCAAAGATCCCATGCCTGCTGATGGGCCGTGTGTTTTTACAGGAAAATCTGCTATCTATTTTGGTGAAGCAGACTATTTTGACGACCAAAAAGGGCATGTTTTACTCCAAAACCAACCCCTTGCCGTTTGTGACAAAACTGCTGGAAACCTCGCAGCCTTGGACCGAGAAGACCTATTTGTATCACCTTCAACATTTCACTACGATGGTGGGGGCTGCTGCTAAAAACTGTTTGACAGTAGGCCTGTTCTTGTTACTGGTTTGTAGCCTACAGGGACAGGGAAAAAGTCGCCATGACTTGTGGGAAACGCAATTGCAGGCATTTGTTTCTACCGATGGTCGTGTGAACTACCCCGCCTGGTCCAAGAAGCGACACCTGCTCGACAATTACATACAAGCATTATCGGAAGCCCCACCCCAATCCAACTGGCAAAAAAACGACATACTGGCGTATTGGATTAATGCCTATAATGCGCTGACTGTTCAGTTGATCATTGATCATTATCCTGTGAAAAGCATCAAAGATATACCCAAACGCTGGTCTATCCCTGTTTTTACTATTGGTGAAAAAAGCTACTCCCTTGGGGATATAGAACACAAAATCCTGCGCAAACAAAATGAAAAACGGATTCATTTTGCCATCAATTGTGCCTCGACTTCTTGTCCCAACTTATACCGATCTGCATTTAAAGGCTCTCAGTTAGACTACCAGCTGGAAACCGTAACGCGACAGTTTTTTCGTGATACGAGTAAAAACAAATTTGAATCTGATCGGATTCGCTTGTCCAAAATTCTGCTTTGGTTTATCATGGATTTTGGGTTTAAGAAAGAAAAACTTGCGTTTCTATCACGCTATGCTCCTATTCCGATAGATTCTGATGTCAGCATCCGTTATTTGCCTTATGACTGGTCGCTCAACGAATAACCTTCAATTGTCCATCATCGTTCCCGTTTGGAATGAACGCCCGAACCTCCCCCGTTTTTTATCTCAATTCGATAGGTGCGACTGGTATGAACTGGTTGTGGTTGATGGGGGTAGTACAGATGGGAGTCAATCTTATTTGGAGCAACAAAAAGAGATACGGTATTACACATCAGAAAAAGGGCGGGCCAATCAAATGAATCATGGCGCCGCTAAGGCAAGGGGCCCCTGGCTCTTATTTTTACATGTGGACAGCAAGCTGCCTTCCACATGGCAAACCTTAGTGCAATCGTGTTTGGGGCAGCAACAAGTCATCGCCTGCTTTCGTCTTCGATTTGACCACGATCATCCTTTGCTGCGTTTGGCAGCCTATGGGAGTAGATGGCCTTCACTATGGTTTCGTGGGGGTGATCAAGGATTGCTTGTTCGCCAGTGTGATTTTACAGCTGTTGGCGGCTATGATCCGAACTTTGTGGTGTGTGAAGATCTGGAAATTATCAGGCGGTTGTTTCAGGTTTGCACACTAGTCGTGTGGCCTGCTGCATTGATGAGTTCAGCACGCAAGTTTGTGAAGCATGGTATTGTTTACACCCACTTTCACTTTCGTATCCTTCATGCATTACATTACTTGGGCTGTAGCCCCAGCCTATTGTCTCGGTATTATTCACGCCGTTTTGGCAACTCACAAAGCATCGCGAATCAGATAATAAGGCGTGAAAATTGTTAACCAAAATAGCCCGCAAAATATCAAGTAAATAATCACATAAAGACTGCCTGAAAACCAGTCAAATCCTTCAATCAGGAACTTGTTGACAAAATGAACCAACAAACTACCACAGGCAACCAGAAAAATTAAAAATAAGAATACGTACATGTTGATAAGATTTGGAAAGTATAATATAGCTAAAATCAGTGAATTGACCAAAATTTGTACTTTATATTGATGGAAAGCAAGACAAATCTCATTATTGTGGGGAACGGGATTTCAGGCACCACATTGGCTCGTCATGTCAGAAAAAAGTCAAATCGACCCATCCTGATCATTTCCGATGAACATCCTTATTTCTTTTCCCGTACCGCTCTGATGTACGTCTATATGGGGCACATGAAATTTGAACACACCCAACCCTATGAAGATGGGTTTTGGGAAAAAAATAACATTCAACTGCTGCAAGATCGCGTGGTTCGTTTCAATCCAGAAAAACAAATCATTCACCTAGAAAATGGGGGATTTCTACCCTACGGCGATTTGGTATGGGCAGTAGGGTCAATTCCCAACAAACCAGGCTGGCCCGGTGAAACGGCAAAACGGGTGCAAGGCTTGTACCACAAAAGCGACCTTGAACAGCTAGAAAACTGGACCCCAGAAATAGAAAAAGCCGTGATTGTTGGGGGGGGGCTGATTGGCATCGAATTGGCCGAAATGCTTCGCAGTCGGGGCAAAGCAGTTTGTTTTTTGGTTCGAGAAAATAGTTTTTGGAATACCGTACTTCCAGCGGCAGAATCGGAAATGATAAACCAACATATCCGCGGTCATGGTATTGACTTACGTCTCAATACAACGCTTAAGTCTATCACTACAGATAGTGAAGGGGCTGTTAGCGGTGTTGTCACGCAAGATGGCGAAACCCTATCCTGTCAGTATGTAGGCTTAACCGTAGGCGTACGACCCCATATTGATTTTCTAAGAGATTCAGATCTAGATTGTGGGAAAGGGATTCGGGTGAACCGATCTTTGGCTACCAATATACCCCATGTTTATGCGATTGGTGATTGCGCTGAGCAAATAAGTCCGTTGCCTGGACGCCCATCTGTGGAAGCGGTGTGGTACACAGGTCGAATGATGGGCGAAACCCTGGCGCAAACCTTATTGGGTCAGCCCACCAACTATCAACCTGGCCCTTGGTTTAATTCAGCTAAGTTTTTTGATATCGAATACCAAACCTACGGACAGGTGTCAGCGGAATCTGATGAGAAAAATGAACGGCAATGGTTTTGGCAGCACCCCACCAAGTCCATTCTCGTTCGCTGGGCTTTCCGACCCACTAACCGTCAATTACTGGGGGTAAACTCAATGGGAATCAGATTGCGACACCAAGTCTTGCATCAATGGCTGCTGGAAGGAATTACCGTAGACGCAGCCATCGACCAATTAGACCAAGCCTGTTTTGATCCCGAATTGACACCCCAATATCAAGACGAAATCAGCTTGGCATTTCGATCCAAACAAAATATGATATGACATCAACAACACCTCCACTCGGTCTTACAAAATATGCATTTACACTTATGGGATGGCTAGGGCTTTTGGGTCTATGCCTTCCGCTGGTTATGCCCCTCCTCGATACCACATGGTATTTGACCAGTAGCCTATGCCTCATTGGGGTCGGCGTTGTGGGCTATAGCTGGCAGCAATATCTTGGTCAGTCGCCAGGCATCAAAAACAATGGGGTGTTCCATAAAAGCCTTTCGGCACGTGGGCTGGGCGGTTGGAGCTTGGGGGTTGTTCTTACCGCATTTTATATCGCTTTGTATTTTTACCCAGAGTGGCTGGGCTATCGAAAAGAGGGAACAAGTATTGGTCTAATCGCATTCTTCGATCCGCTGAGTCGCTTTTTGAATGGTCAACCAGCCTCCCAATGGTTTGTTTATGGCGTGCTTTACACACTTGCCATTTTGGTTTTTGGGGTCAAATTTCTCTTTAAATACAGACACAGTCGCTACCAACAGTGGCGTACCCTGAGCACCATGTTTTTCCAGTTGGGCTTTGCCTTTTTAATACCAGAATTATTGGCCTTACTGCATCCAGATACGCCCTATTTTTCAAAAGATCTGAAGAATATGTGGCCTTTGAACTATTACTTTTTTGAAGATTGGCATCTACTCAATATGCTCAATGGAGGAAATTTGGGATTGTTTTTTTTAGGCTTTGGACTGCTTCTTATTTTCGTGATATCACCTTTTTTGACCTATCGTTACGGAAAACGTTGGTACTGTTCTTGGGTTTGTGGTTGTGGGGCCTTGGCAGAAACCGCTGGTGATCCCTTCCGACAGTTGTCTAGTACGAAGCTTAGTGTTTGGAAACTTGAACGGTGGATGATTCACGCCGTTTTGGTTTTTGTAACGCTGACCACCCTTGCAGTCTTGTGGACTTTTTTGGGGTCTGCTAACAATCCTACGTTTTTCGACAGATCACTATTTACGATGATAGCAGTCATATTTTTTAGCATACTATTTTCTGGTTTGTGGTATTGGAAGCGTAAGGATATGGATCCCGATGCGCGCTATTCCTTAATGAGCATCGGGATCATCCTAGTTGGTCTACTTAGTATTCAATTTTTTTCGGGCAATGATAACCTGCTCGGCTTTTCCAGTTACAGCATACGCGAGTGGTATGGGTTTGGCGTTGGAGCTGTTTTTTCTGGGGTGCTCGGGGTTGGTTTTTATCCGCTTTTGGGAAGTAGGGTTTGGTGTCGTTTTGGATGCCCCATGGCTGCTATTCTAGGGCTTCAACAGCGGCTGTTTTCACGTTTTCGCATCACAACCAACGGGGGACAATGTATCTCCTGTGGAAACTGTTCCACCTACTGTGAAATGGGGATAGATGTGAGAAGTTATGCGCAAAAAGGGCAAAATATTGTTCGTTCGTCATGTGTCGGCTGTGGTATTTGTGCTGAGGTTTGTCCGCGTGGTGTGCTCAAATTAGAAAATGGAGCTGTGACAAATCGAACAGAAATTCCCAATTATCCTTTGGGTCATCTAATGGAATCAAACAATGACCAATAAGAGTTCGATCGCTGTCATCATTCCAGCCTTTAATGAACAACAGTCCATTGACAAAGTCATAGCGGAGATTCCAGCCATGGTCAGCACCATTGTTGTGGTAAACAATGGATCTACTGATCGTACGGCTGAAGTGGCGCAACAGGCTGGCGCAGAGGTGCTCTATGAACCTAAAAAAGGATATGGCTTTGCTTGCCTGAAAGGGTTGGCGCACTTGGCAAAAACCCCACCTGACATCGTAGTTTTTTTGGATGGGGATTATTCTGATTACCCAGAAGAACTCGAGCTACTTACCCAACCCATTGTAGCAGGTAGGGTTGATTTTGTGTTGGGTGCGCGTCATCTGGGCGGTAGAGAAAAAGGCGCACTAACGCCACAACAAATTTTTGGCAATGCGCTGGCCTGTTCACTCATGCGATGGCTCTATGGAAGTCGATTTACCGATTTAGGGCCTTTTCGAGCGATACGCTGGACCAGACTGCAACAGTTGCAGATGAAAGACAAAACCTATGGCTGGACCGTTGAAATGCAATTAAAAATTTTAAAGCACCAGATTCCATACCTCGAAATACCCGTTCGATATAAAAAACGCATTGGACAATCCAAGGTATCGGGTACGGTCAAAGGGACTATCTTTGCAGGGATTAAAATTATTGGGTGGATACTGAAATATTACTTTTAGCGTGACATTATTATGGGACAATATCATGATATGGATGGCTTATTTCCTTATGGGGCTTTATTTCCTTGCGCTACTCCTCCTTCTGGTCTTTAGCATGACACAAGGCCTGCTGGCATGGCAGTACTATCGGGTAAAAAAAAATCCAAAATCTGCTACCCGATGGCATTTTGACAAGGGAGACCCATACCCTTTCGTCACAATCCAACTGCCTGTTTATAATGAATTGTATGTCATGGAACGACTCTTGGCATCGATCACAGCCCTGACCTATCCCAAGGAGAAACTAGAGATACAAGTTTTGGATGACTCTACCGACGAGTCAGTAGAACTCACAGCCCAACTGGTGCGAGAATATCAACAACAGGGATTTGCCATCAATCAGCTACGCCGTGGCAATCGAACAGGATTTAAAGCTGGAGCGCTCAAAGCAGGGCTGAAAGTAGCAAAAGGTGAGTTTATTGCCATTTTTGATGCGGATTTCCTTCCTCAGAACGATTGGTTACTCAATACCATACCCTATTTCAAAGCACCCCAAATCGGAGTCGTCCAAACTCGATGGGGACATCTGAATAAAGATTTTTCATTGCTCACCAAAATACAAGCATTTGCCTTGGATGCACATTTTACCCTTGAACAAACGGGAAGGAACAGCCTGGGGCACTTTATTAATTTCAACGGAACCGCGGGTGTTTGGCGAAAAAACTGCATTGAAGATGCAGGGAATTGGCAAGGCGATACCCTAACCGAAGATTTGGATTTGAGTTATAGAGCTCAACTCAATAATTGGCAGTTTATGTTTTTGGAATCGGTAGAAACCCCAGCTGAATTACCCGTTACGATGAATGCCATTCGCTCCCAACAATTTCGATGGAACAAAGGCGGTGCAGAAAATTTTCAGAAAATGATTCGAAAAGTTTGGCAGAGTGATCGACTCCATCTTTCCTCTAAAATCCATGCTACGGTTCATCTTCTGAGCAGCAGTATGTTTTTGTGTGTATTAACAGTAGCCTTTTTGAGTGTTCCCATGCTCTATTTAAAAGCCCAATGGCCTGGACTGGCGTGGTTCTTTAATTTGGCTAGTCTTTTTTTAATATCGACCTTCTTCTTTTTTATGGGGTATTGGCAAATGTATCAAGAACGTTATAGCAAAGGATGGAAAGGATTTTGGGCTTATATAATGCGTTTTTTCACCTTTTACACCATTGCCATGGGACTTTCTGTCCATAATAGTAAGGCTGTTTTAGAAGGTCATTTTGGGAAAAAAAGCGCTTTTATTCGTACTCCTAAATTCAACATCACCCAGCAGAAAAGCCGTTGGCAAAACAACAAATATGTGTCTATGAAAGTATCGAAAAATGTGTTGTGGGAGGGGATTTTAGCGTTCTACTTTTTATTTGGCATGTATAGTGCTTTTCATGTAGGAAAACAAGGAGATTGGGGACTCTTCCCCTTTCACCTGATGCTTTTTCTTGGTTTTAGTTTTATCGTAGTACAAACTTTCCGTGGACGCGCATAAACCTTGGCAGACGCTGATATTGGCTTGCCTAGGCTTTGTATTGTGTTGCTGGGCTTATTTGGAATTGGCAGCCCTTCCACAGAGAACGACCATTGCCCCCCTACTTTATTTCTATTCCCTGGCCTTTGCAGGTTTGCTCTTCTTGTATTTTAGTAAAATAAGATGGGAAATTGCTTTAGCCATCGGCCTTGTTTTTCGGTTGATGTTTTGGAACCATATCCCAATCTTATCTCAAGATTTTTATCGTTTCTTATGGGACGGTCATCTAAACACATTGGGTATCAATCCCTACGACTTTAAACCCAATTTACTCATTGAAAAAATAGAAAGCCCGCTGACATGTACGCTTTACGAGGGAATGGGAGGCCTCAGTCAACAAAACTATTCCAATTACCCGCCTGCGAGTCAATGGCTCTTTGCGCTAACTGCTTGGCTGGGCGGACAATCACTAATGGCACAATTGGGGATACTTCGATTCATCTTGATTGTTGGCGATGTGGTAGCAGCAATTGGCTTACTTAGACTGGTAAAAAGCTATGCCTACCCAAAACAGGTCGTCTGGGGTTATTATCTCAACCCCCTTCTGATTGTGGAAGCAACAGGGAATTTGCATAGTGAAGGATTAATGCTGGCAGCAGTTGCTTGGGGTATATGGTTTTTGAAACAAAATAAAAGGATTGGGTCGGCATTCTTTTTTGCTATGAGTGTTGCCATTAAACTTGTCCCTTTAATTTGGCTACCACTCTTACTACAACATATGGACAAAAAAGGACTAATAAGAATGATTGGCTATGGCAGCCTTTTTTCGGTATTCTTCTGGAGCAGCTACCTCAACCCAACCACCATTTCGCATTACTTACAAACCATTGGTCTATGGTTTTCTAACTTTGAGTTTAATGCCAGTTGGTACTACCTCATCCGAGAATGGGGCTATCAACTAACGGGCTATAACATCATCAGAACGTTAGGAAAAATAACCCCGTGGCTACTAACTGGTACAATAGGATTGTTTGCAATATGGCCCCGAAAAGGAAAAGAAAAATTACTGTGGCAACATGCCCTGGGGCTATTGAGTTTGTATTACTTTACCGCAACAACCATTCACCCATGGTATGTTATTCATTTGGTCTTTTTAGGAAGCTTAACCCAATACCGATACAGTTGGATATGGTCCTATACTGTATTTTTCAGCTATTTGTCTTATCAAAATGTGGTCGTTGAAGCCCCGCCATGGCTGGTGTGGCTAGAATACTTGCCAGTATATACTTTTTTGTTTTGGGAAATTTGGAATTATAACATCCGAAGTCGGTTGACTTCGGTTTCATTCAAATGACGCCAACGACCGCGAGTCAAGTCTTTTTTGGTTAAACCAGCCCACACAACGCGATCTAACTGCTGAATTTTATAATTATACTGGCCAAAAATTTTCACCACAATACTGGGTTGTATGTGGCGTACTTCCAAGCCCAATTCTCTTTTCGTACCCCCATCAACAAACGAAAGTCGATCAAATTGATACGTTTGGCCAAAAACTTGCTGCGGTTGTTTTAACTTATCCATATCGCTGGGCGTAAGATTCCGATCCAATACTAGTTTGTAAAGCATCTCTACCCCTCTTTTGGATTCGTTAATTTTTGAGCGAAGCTTGGCATCATTGGTGAAAAACAACAAACCCATCATGGGTCTTCCCATGTCACCTATAGGGGGAATTTTAAATGGAGCTGCAGTTTGTATCAGTTCTTGTACTGACTTTTTGATCGCACCACCTTGAGCAGTTGCTACAAACCCTTTGGGCTTGTTCAATAAGATATAGACTGGTTTTTGCCCTAAGATACGCTGTCCATCATATCGAACCTCATCTTTCGGCTGCACTCTGAAGCCCATTTCAGTCACAACTTTACCATTGACCTGAACCATCCCCATAGCAATGAGTTCATCGGCTTCCCGGCGAGAACAAATCCCAGCATTAGCCAAATGCTTGTTTAACCGGGTACCTTTGTCCCTTTCGTTTTGACTAAAAGCTTTGGTTTTAAATTTTTTAGAGGGTGCTTGTCGAAATTTTTTGGGCTTCATTTGTTACTCCAGTAGATGCTTAGAACGCCAAAAAAAATAAGCGTTTTTACGATGTTGTGCAGCCAAAGATACATCTTTTGGGTCGAGGCGCGCCACAAAATGGGCAGTAAGATTAAAAGCAGTGGATAGGAACCTAGGAAAAAATAACGCCAACTGGCTGTCAACACTTCAAGAAGATACCACAAGGGTATTGCTGCCAAAAAAACAATACAACTGATAATCAATTTGGTTTTTGTCGCGCCAAAAACAATAGGTAATGTTTGGTAACGCTGGGCAAAATCCCCTTTATAATTAGCCAAATCTTTGATTAAATCCCTAATCAATAGTAGTAAAAACAGATAGATGGCCAAAATATAAACGGTGGTTTCATGGAAGTCATAATATAATGCCAATACATAAAATGGTAGCAAAACCAAAAAAGCGGCCACCCCATTACTAACCCAATACAATCGCTTAAAAAAAACACTGTAAGCATATATGGCCAGACTGTAGCAACCAAAAAATAACACGGCCTTAAACGATACTGCTGCTGCAACAATAACAGCTATCATATTCAAAATAAAAAAAAGCGTGAGTTGCTCTCTTTGAGATAGCAAATGGCGCAATAAATATTTTTTAGGTCGGTTGATTTGATCCTTTGCCGCATCAAAAAAATTATTGAGAATGTATCCTGCCGAAACAACCAATGAAGAAGCCAAAACCAAGCAAAATAATTGGAGGTCAAACCAAACTTTTCTGAATGGACCTTCTGGTGCCATGATGTAATATGCAATCAAATACTGGGTCAGAGCTAAAAGGGCAATATTGTTGCCACGAACCAAACTGAAAGTACCTAACAGCTTGAGCCAGAAATGCGTTAATGTCTGGCGAGCTGCCACAGTTTAGAAATTATAAACAACCTGAAGTCGGTGGCCTGTCAATGCTTGCTGTGCTTTTTCTAAATCATCCGTAAACCCAAGAATATAGCCACCACCACCAGAGCCACAAAGTTTTAAATAATAGCTATTGGTTTCAATTCCTTTTTCCCAAAGACTGATGAACTGCTGTGGAATCATAGGGCTGAAATTCTGAAGGACCAATGAAGATAGCTGCTTAACCTCTCGGTATAAAGATTTAAAATTGCCCTTTAAAAAAGCATCAATACAATTGTCTGTATATTGTATAAACTGTTCTTTCATCATCCTACTAAATGGCTCCTGTTTCATGTTTTCCATAAACAAAGCCACCATGGGGGCTGTTTCGCCAATTTGCCCACTATCGAGTAAAAATACAGCTCCTTTACCCTCTGGATTCTGTGAGGGCAAGCCCGTCGTTTGAATTTTTTTTGTTGAAGAAATTAAAATTGGGATACTCAAATAACTATTCAAAGGATCTAAACCCGATGATTTGCCATGGAAAAAAGACTCCATCACCGAAAATATTTCTTTGAGTTTGGATAATTTCTCTGGAGTAAGATTTTCTAAAACAGTAATTCGATCGAGAGCATATTGTTCATAAATTGAAGCTACTAAAGCACCGCTACTACCCACTCCATAACCTTGCGGAATACTACTTTCAAAGTACATCATTTGACTTAAGTCCTCTTCAAAACGCTTCCAATCAAACTGAATTAAGTCAGTATCCAGCTTTCTGAGATAAGCAGCAAATGCTACTAATTGTTCATGAGAATTGAGCTGTTTGTTGGTAGGCTGGTCTGGAATTTGAAGCCCGCCCTTATAATGATTGTATGGTATTGATAGTCCCTTTGAGTTTTTGATAATGCCGTATTCTCCGAAAAGAAGAATTTTAGCGTAAAATAATGGTCCCTTCATAGCGGGGTAAAGTTACATTTTTTTGACTCCTTCTCCAACCGAGTCCAAAAGATAAGCCCCTGCTTGGCAATAGTCTAGCAATCTCTCTTTGATCCACGGTAGTACTTTGGCAGCTGCTTCTTTGGGGTAGAGAACGTGCACATTGGCACCTGCGTCGAGGGTAAAACAAACTGGTGTTTTTGTTTCCCTTCTAAAAGCCCATATCGCTTCGATAATATGTAAGGTATTGGGGCGCATTAAGACAAAATATGGATTAGAAGTTTGCATCATAGCGTGTAGGGTTAGTGCTTCCGACTCAACAATGCGAATGAAAGCTTCCAAATCACCCTCTGCCAAAACTGATGCCAACTGCTGGGTATTTTGCTGGGCTTGTTCAAAACGCGCCGCCGCAAAAGGATGCCCTTGCATCAGTCCGTGACCCAATGAACTACTGACCGCTTTTTGGCCTTTATCAACCAGCAAAATACAATCTTGAAAATCTTGAAATAATGGGGCTATCGCTGCATGCTTGACGGCAAAATCATTAGAACTTTCCTTTAATTGCGGATGCGAACCCCAAATCATCATTGGCCCTTCAATACTTCTAGCGGCACTTCCAGAGCCCAAACGGGCTAAAAAAGAAGTTTTTTGAAGCCAATACAAGTTTGATCTTTCTGGTGCGATTGACTTTTCTATCGCTACCAAAGCAGCAGCCAAGGCGGCATAGGCAGAGGCCGAACTTGCTATACCACTGCTATGGGGAAATGAATTTGAGCTGGAAATATGCAATTCAAGACTAGACAAGAAAGGTTGATAGGGCAGTATTCTCGTGAAAAATGCCTCTAGCTTGGGATGAAAATCGACGCGCTCTTGCCCCTCAAATAAAAATCGAAATCCAACAGAAGTTCCTTTTGAGTCGTTCGGCTTGTAGGCAACAGTGGTTGTAGTCGTACTCTTATTGAGTGTAAAACTCAAGGATGAATTTTTGGGCAGCTGTTCCCCATATTTGCCCCAGTACTTTACCAGTGCGATATTGCTCGGGGCTTGCCAAGATTCCTTTCCAGAAATGGCCGCATCTACCTTTGGGCATACAAAGTCTGAATTCATCCCTACAAAGATATCTTTTTAACGGGAGTTGCCTAAAGAAAATGGTTGCCAAATGTAGGTTGGCAATTTTTTTGTACATTGAAGTGTTAACCAAACTTACCAACTTATGTTTACAAAACAAACACTATTGGCCACCTTGCTTGGCGGCCTTACCCTTTACTTTTTGGGTTGGATTTTTTATGATCTTGTTGCCGGTGGCTACTTTGAAGAAAATGCTTTACATCATATTCCAGAAAGGATGGACATGATCAGTATTGCATTGGGTGCCTTAATTGAAGCTTTTGTCCTTGCTAACGTTTACCGTCATTGGTCTGTAAGCAAACCTGGACACTTTTGTGGCTTTGAGTTTGGTGCCTGGATTGGTTTATTTGTAGGACTTGGCGCAGGGCTAGTTTTCTATGGAACTGCGGAAGTACATACCCTAAACACCCATCTTGTGGACGCCGCTTGGAACATTGTTTATTATGGATTTACTGGGCTGATGATAGCATGGGGCTATGGTCTGGTAAGCAAGAAAGAAACCGCTACAGACTAACGGTTTTCAGAAGCTGTGACGCGCTCCGGGTAGTCGGTAATAATACCTGATACTCGGAGCGCTTTCATTTGCTGGATAGCCTCAGGGGCATTGACAGTCCAAGGATACAGTGCCAATCCAGCGGCATAAATTTTGGCTACATTTGAAGCATTAAGCGTTTTGTAATCAGGATTTATAGCAAATGCCCTTAATTCTTGTGCCACTGGTAAAGCATCTAAAGGATCGTCTTCTGTCAAAATTGCTATAGGAATCTCCTGATTGTATTGATAAAAGGTCCGCAATTCATCCCAATCAAAACTCGAAATGAATAGTTTTTCAGCAGACCAATTTGTACCGGGTACATCAAGATAATCTTGCAAAACTTCATGTGTCAAAGGCGCTGTTTGACTACCTTTTAATTCAATATTCAAACGCACCTGCCCATCAATCAAATCTAAAACTTCTCTGAGGGTGGGGATTTGATAACCACCCAAAACATTGACTAGGCGTAGACTGTCTAAAGTATATTGCTCAATATACCCATCAGCATCTGTTAGTTTTTCAAGGGTTTTGTCATGGAAAACAACCAACTCGCCACTTGCACATCTAAAGATGTCTATTTCAATAGCATCGACCCCTAAATCAATCGCTTTTTGAATGGATGGCAATGTGTTTTCAGCAACATGCCCTCTGGCACCTCTGTGTCCAATTACTTCTGGCTGATAGGGCGCTTGACACTCCCAAAAAAGGGTAACAAGAAGTAACATAATACTGCGATTTATCATGGGTTAAGGTGTATTGTATTTATGGAACTGTCGGGAAATTTCTATTGGATAGTATCCAAAATTCCCAAGGCTTCATATCGTATTGATAGGTAGCAGAAAGCCTTTTGGAACGATTGTCTGGAAATCTAACCCAACGGGCATCGTAGGGCATCGTAAACTGAGCATGAGTGTCTTTCAAATTTACCATAAAGAGCAGCGTATCACCATCTTTGGTGCGCTCTAAGGCCAGTACATCATTGTTGGGGGATTTTTGATAAATCGATCTTTCCGTAGGAATGATTCGAAAAGTTCCTTCTGAAGCACCAGCAGCTAAAACGGGCATGTCATTTTTTAATCGTCCTAAACCTTTGAGTAGTGCCATGGTTTTTCCGGCCACTTTAGGGAAACTATCTTTCTCAAAAAACAACAGTCGCTTGTTAAGATCATACTCCTGCCCTGAATAAATCAAAGGCATCCCAGGGCTCATGTAGTGCATTGCTGTCATGGCGTTAGCAGCAGCACCAAAACTTTCATCAACGGTACCATTCCATGAGTTTTCATCGTGATTACTCACGAAATTGACACGAATGTTTTCCTTACCATACACTTCATCGATCTGCTTGAGATGCGCTGACCAATCGGCCATACTTTTTTTGCCCTGAGCAATATCTTTGCTCAGACCATGTCCAGGCCAATCATAAGTAGCGTCAAATTTGCTGACCAAATCAATACCCCCTGGGTGGTGAACATCAGTTTCCGCTAATAAAAAGACAGGCTTTATAGCCTTCATGGCAGCGAAAGTTTTTTCATAAAAGGCCTGAGGAACAGCATAAGCTTGGTCCACCCGAAACCCGTCCACATCACATTCACGAATCCAATATAACATCGCTTGACGCATCGCTTCTTGCATTTCGAGATTGTCATAATTCAGATCCGCAACATCTGTCCACCCAAAAGACTCGCCTGTAAATGGGTTGATGGGGTCTATTATTTCTCCAGCTTTGTTCTTCAAATAGAAGTCAGGATTAGTGGAAATCCATTCATGATCCCATCCCGTATGCCCTGGCACCCAATCCAAGATGACAAACATTCCCAATTCATGTGCTTTCCTTACCAATGCCTTAAAGTCGTCTAAAGTTCCAAATTCTGGATTGACTTTATCATAACTTGATACAGCATAATAACTCCCCAGGGGGCCTTTGCTTTTAGTTGTCGATATGGGATTGATAGGCATCAGCCATAAAATTTTTACCCCCATTTCCTTTAGGATCGGTAGGTCTTTGGCAAAGGCATTGAAAGTCCCTTCATTAGAGTACTGCCTAATATTGGCTTCATACAAAACCGCCTGTGCGATGTCTTTTTCTGTTATCGGTTCAAAAACAATTGGTTTGCGCGCTTCTGTCGCTGCCGGTTGGCAATTTAAAAGCAATAAGGCACCAAGTACTGGGATTAGTTTTTTCATCATTTTATTTCAGTTCAAATATCATTGTGGTTTTCGCTCTAATTTGCAAAGGCTTTTCTAGGTTATGTGTTTTTCTTGTCAAAGCTTCAACAGCAAACTGCCGTTTCGCTAGGCCCTGCTGGTAGCGACTCCAATCGACAACCTGCGCTTGGGAGTGATTGTTAACTACTACCACAATCCTTTCATTGCCTTTGATACGAAAATACACATATAGATCATTTTGGGGGGTGTAATGTAATGTTTTTCCTCGATGAATGGCGGGCTGTTCTTTTCGCCATTGCAATAATTGTTGTGTGAAGTCGAAATATTGTTTTTGCAGAAGGGTTCGTTCATCGGATAAAAAAGCATTCTGTGAATCAGTGGGCCAACCACCGGGAAAATCACGGCGAATGTCCCCGTCCCCCACGGATTTATACCCCTTCATACCAATTTCACTACCGTAATATAATTGTGGAATTCCCCGTAAGGTGCATAAAACCTTCATCAAACGCTGGTAGTCCTCAAATTCGGGGAAAAGCTGGTTTATCCTTTCAGTATCGTGATTTTCTAAGAAAATAAATAAATCATTTGGATTGGCGTACAAAAAATCCTTCTGAAGGGTACGATAAAGTAAATCGACCCCACCATACCAATATTTACTATTTTGCTGAAAGCCTTGCAATAGGGCTTTCCTAACGGGAAAGTCCATCACGGCCGGTAAGGGGGTTGCGTGTTGGGTCAGTTTGGCAACAGGACTGTCTTTTTGCCAATAGGCCACGTCAACTGGATCTTCTACCCAGCTTTCGCCCACAATGGTAAATCCTGGATAGGTTTTTTGGATGGCCTTGACCCAGGCTGCCATGGCTATCGGATCGTTATAAGGATAGGTGTCTACTCTGAATCCATCCAACTGTGCGAATTCAATCCACCATAAGGCGTTTTGAATCAAATACTGCTGAATGAAGGGATGGGCCTGATCCAAATCAACCATGGAAGGTACAAACCATCCTGCTTCCATTTGCTCTTCATCAATCTCCGATTTATAAGGGTCGGCATAAATTTCTTTTCGGTGATTGGTTTCGGTATAATTTGGAAAACGATGTATAATCCCTGGCTCGGGTGGATCAACAACCATCCAATGGTGTGTGGCCCAGTGATTGGTAACATAATCCATCAATAACTTCATCCCCTTGTCGTGGAGTGCATCAGATAAATTCCTGTAGTCGGCTAAAGTCCCATATCGAGGGTCGATTTGATAAAGGTCACTTTGCGCATAGGTATGATAGGAAACTTTTTTATCGTCGTCTGTGCAAACAGGTGTAATCCATAGCGTTGTCACACCCAATTCAGATAAATAATCAATTTGATTATAAATACCTTGTAAGTCACCCCCGTGGCGCCCATCTTTATCAGCCCGATTAACCCCTTCTTTGGTCAGTGGGCTACTGTCGTTGGATTCATCACCATTGGCAAAGCGATCAGGCATAATCAGATAAACGATATCCGAACTGTCAAAACCTTGCTGTCCACGGCTTGTTTCTCTTCGATTAAGGACATAATTGTGGTGCAAAGTAGGTCTGTTGCTATGCGACAATTCAATAACAAATTCTTGTGGAGATTGATCAGTAAGATCCAAATTCAAAAATATATAATTACCATTCGAAGGTTTCTCTACTTCAAAAGGAATTTTGCTATTTAAAGAAACTTCATACGCCCCTAGATCATGTCCGTAAAGTAAAAGAGTAAGACTACTATCAGGCATATCAGCCCACCAAAATGGTGGCTCAACACGCTCAATTTGCGCTTGGAGCCCCACTACTATTAAAAGATTCAACAAAACGAAAAATATATTTTTCATCGCGCTTATTTTGTAATTGTAATCGCCTTTCCTTTTAGATTTAGTGACAACGGGTTGTCCCCATGCCAGAATAGCTTTGTTTCTTGCGCATCGACGAAAACCTCTAAAACTGAACCTCGGAAAAGAATTTTAAATCGAAAAGAAGACCAGTTGGGAGGTAATTTTGGATTAAGACACAACTGCCCGTTTTTCAAAGTCAAGCCGCCAAAACCTTCAACAATACTCATCCAGGTTCCAGCCATACTCGTTATGTGTAAGCCCTCATGAACTTCTTTGTTATAATCATCCAAATCCAAACGTGAGGTTCGCAAATAAAACGCATACGCTTCTTCCATCCGGTCTAATCGGGCAGCCAAAATAGCATGGATACAAGGCGACAAAGAAGACTCATGAACTGTAAATGGTTCATAAAAATTATAATGCTTTTCTAGAACTTCTTTTGAAAAATCCTCAGCAAACATGTAAAAACCTTGCAAGGTGTCAGCCTGTTTGATGTAGGGAGAGCGCAAAATTCTATCCCAAGACCAGTATTGATTCAGTGGACGGATCGCACTGGGCAGGCTTGCCGCAGGAACCAGCTCTTTGTCTAAAAAACCGTCCTGCTGTAAAAATACTTCAAGCGTTTCATCATAAGGAAAATACATATGACTGGCAACTTTCATCCATTGTTCGGCTTCTGAATCTTTCCAATCCACATGAGCTGCAATACGCTCAAAATCAGCACTGTGATACTTTTTTACGGCATCAATCTGTTCACAGGCATACTCCAAACACCATTTGGCTAAATAATTGGTGTACCAGTTATTGTTGATGTTATTTTCATACTCATTGGGACCTGTCACCCCTAAAATGACATATTTTGAACGCGCTTGTGACCAACTGACGCGCTGTGCCCAAAAACGGGCTATACCGATCAGTACTTCCAATCCCATTTCGGGGATGTAGGTCTGGTCGTCTGTATAGCGCGTGTAATTGAAAATAGCGTAAGCAATGGCACCATTTCTATGTATTTCTTCGAAGGTAATTTCCCATTCATTGTGGCATTCTTCTCCATTCATGGTCACCATAGGATAAAGCGCTGCACCATTTATAAAGCCAAGTTTTTGTGCATTTTCAATGGCTTTGTCCAATTGTTGGTAGCGGTATTGGAGTAAGTTTCTTGCTACTTTTTGGGGTTTGGTCGCCATGTAAAAAGGCAAGCAATACGCTTCCGTATCCCAATAGGTACTACCGCCGTATTTTTCGCCAGTAAAACCCTTAGGACCAATATTCAGTCGGGCGTCGGCGCCATTGTAAGTTTGGTTTAACTGAAAGATATTAAACCGTATGGCTTGCTGGGAGGACACATCGCCTTGAATTTGAATATCGGCCATTTCCCAAATTTCAGCCCATGCTTTTTGTTGTTCTTGGAGTAGTTGGTCAAATCCTGCCTCCATGGCTGCGGTGGCTTCTCTTTCGGCAACAGAGATTAGTTCTTCTTCTGGGTGGTGTAAGGTAGAAACATACCCTCCAATTTTCACTAAAGAAGCAACACTTCCAACCGAAAGTGAACAGTTATAAGTCTCTTCCAAACGGTTGGCTTGTTCATTTTTAATGGCAGCATCTATAACTGTTTCTCCATCAACTGATAGTTGATTTTGCATATAAGTGCCCACGCCAAAAGTCGTTTTGAAGGTTCGGTTCACCAACACATTAGTTGTCCCTCCCTTTTGTGAAACAGCTTCCCAAAAAGGATCATCCCAATTACTGTCTTGATTTTTGATGTGCCCGTCTAGGTAAGAACAAAATTCTAAATCTACAGCAGCATTCACGGCTTCTAATTGATAGCGTATGGCACCTACCTCAGTTCGCTTAAGGGATAAAAATCGATCAACACTACCTTTCAAACGTACACCATCGGAAGTGGTTACATCAAAAGTACGGGTGTAAAGGCCCTGTTTCATGTCTAATGATCTTTCGAAGGCATGGATTGTGGTCTGAGCTAAATCCAGATTTTCCCCATTCACTCGAATCGAAATTCCGATCCAACTCGGAGCGTTAAGTACTTTGGCGAAATATTCTGGATAGCCATTTTTCCACCAGCCTACTTTGGTCTTGTCAGGATAATAAATTCCGCCTACATAAGAGCCTTGAAAGCTTTCGCCGCTGTAATCTTCTTCAAAATTTGCTCGTAGACCCATAGCCCCATTACCAAGACTAAATAAGCTTTCAGAAGCCATGACTTTATTTTTATCCCACTGATTTTCAATAATTTTCCAGGGGTCTAGTTGAATATAATCTTGCTGCATAAGAAGGGGTATAGTTTATTCAATAAACGCAGCCAATTCCTTGTAGGGATGGCGGTTAAAATCAGATATATAATGAATTGCACCTTTGAGAACTTCGGAACTACCCACGGCAATAGCAGCCATATTTGCTGCCCGAGCCGCGTCTATTCCTGCTTGTGAATCTTCGAAAACAAGGCAGTTTGTAGGTTCCACAGAAAGTGCTTTGGCTCCCTTTAAAAACACTTCAGGATTGGGTTTACTATTTGTCACGTCATTTCCATCTATAATGGCATCAAAAAAAGAGGTGATGCCTAATCGATCTAGGATCGGGCGCGCATTTTTGCTCGCTGAACCCAACCCAATGGGTATTTGGTTTTTCTGAAGGGCTTCTAAGAAAGAAAGGACGCCTGGAAGTGCATCTTTCGGACGAACTTCTTCAATCAATTCGAGATAATTTTCATTTTTTTCATGAAGAAACTGTTCAAATTGTTGGGGATCTATATCTTTTCCAGCCCATCTCACAATTTTGTGGAGGGAATCCACACGACTTACACCTTTCAAATGTTCATTCTGTTCTGATGTAAGCTCAAAATCTAATGCAGCTGCAATGGTTTTCCAAGCTTGGTAATGGTACTTGGCTGTGTCTACCAAAACGCCATCTAAATCAAATAAAACTGCTTTCATTTTTAAAAATTCAAAAATATAAAAAGGGGGAGGAATGTTGCGGTGTACAACAAAAAAAAATGAATCATTCTTCAGGAGCCAAAATCACTTCCAATCCATCTAGTTCGGTAGTGATAGGAATTTGACATGCCAATCGACTGTTGGGTTCAACGTGGAATGCTTCGGCCAACATAGCTTCTTCATCTTCTGACTTTTCAGATAAAGAATGAGAAGACTTGACATAACACTGACAGGAGGCACAAAGTGCCATCCCACCACATGTGCCTTCTACAGGCAATTCATAGGATTTACAAACTTCCATCAAGTTCATCGCCATATCCGTTGGCGCACTGAGCTTATGAGTCTTGCCTTCGCGATCAATAACTGTGATCTGTATGTCCAAGAATTAGGAGATTGAAGATGGTTCTACACTAATAACCGCTTCGATTTGAGGCGCATGCTTTTTTATGGTCATTTCAACCCCTGTCTTCAAGGTCATCTGATTTACACTACATGCAACACAAGCACCGTGGAGTTGTACCTTTACAAGACGGTCATCTTCGATGCTGACAAGAGAAATATCGCCCCCATCGGATGCCAGAAATGGTCTGATTTCATCCAGAGCATTTAAGACAGATATTTTCAACTCTTTACTGGTCATTACTTATTTTTTACTGCACTACACCCCACCATATTTGTAATTTCTACCACCTTTGTCGGTGGCAGATTATCGTTGCGTTGTATAAGTTGTTCAACCATATTTCTGGCAGTGTTATCAATGGCTTCACGAGCGATTGTATCGACCTGCAAGGCAGCTGGACGTCCTACATCAGCGGCTTCACGAACACTTTGAATGAGCGGCAGTGCACCTAAAAAAGGCACTTTTTTGTCTGCAGCTAAATATTCTGCTCCACGTTCACCAAAGATATAATATTTATGATCAGGTAGTTCGGCCGGAGAAAAATAAGCCATGTTTTCTACAATACCCAAAATAGGTACATTGATATTTTCTTGCTGAAACATTGCGATACCTTTACGTGCATCGGCAAGCGCAACGCTTTGAGGGGTACTAACAACAACAGCACCATTGAGGGGCAACGCTTGAACAATACTCAAATGGATGTCGCCTGTTCCAGGTGGTAAATCAATCAACAAAAAATCAAGTTCACCCCAGGCCGCATCAAAGATCAGTTGATTAAGTGCTTTAGTAGCCATTGGACCGCGCCAAATAACTGCTTGTTCGGGCTTGGTAAAAAAACCAATCGACAATACTTTGACCCCATAATTTTCAATTGGTTCCATTTTTGATGCTCCGTTCACTGTTACAGATAGTGGTCTGGCACCTTCCATATCAAACATAATGGGGATAGAAGGACCATAAATATCTGCATCTAGGACCCCAACTTTACAACCCATTTGAGCCAAAGACACGGCTAAGTTGGCCGTAACAGTTGATTTGCCGACACCACCCTTACCCGAGGAAATAGCAATAATTGAATCGATTCCCTGAACGGGCTGGCCTTTGATGGGTTCTTGGGCTGGCTTTTTTTCTACTGTGGCATTAATTTTTATTTTGGCCTTATCATATACTTTTTCATGTATTGTTTTAAGTATTGATACCTCCAACTTTTTGCGGGCTTGTAGACTGGGGTTTTGTAAAACAATGTCTAAGTCTATTTGGTCTCCAAATATCATGACATTCTTTATCGCTCCACTGCTTACCAAATCTCCACCTTCTCCCGGTGCACTCAGTAATTTAAGTGCCTCAACTACTTGATTTTTTGTGATTTTCATAGCCTGTTTGTGTCGCTGCAAATATACTTTGGGAAAGGGAATTACAAAAACGCATTAGTGGTTTTCCCAAGGGGTCAGGTGCTGGCTTGGATCCCAGAAATATTTTTCAAAAGACTGTACCTGGTCGTTTTTCACTACAACCCCCTCATTTTCTAGTAATTGTTGCATGAGTGTACTCCCCGCAAAGTGATGTTTTCCTGTCAATAGCCCCACTCTATTGACTACCCTGTGTGCTGGAATACTAGGATCTTGGTGTGAGGCATTCATCGCCCATCCCACCATACGAGCACTCTGGGGTGCCCCCAAGTACCGACCAATAGCTCCATAGCTTGTCACCCGGCCTGCTGGGATTTGTCGGACAACGGTATAGACATGCTGAAAAAAATGTAGCGTGGTCGCTTTCGGTTTCATCGATGGTGAAACTTTAAATAGGTTATGGCTTTGTCTTGCTCTAAAAACATTTGTTCATAAAATGTTTGCACGGCAGTAGCTTCGTCTGGAGCATGTGGATTGTTGTAAATATCGTGGTGGGCATAGTCGATCACATAAGCAGGATCGTTTAAAACTCCCAAGGTGTATCCATGTAAAAACTCACTATCTGTTTTAAGATGAATCGTACCCTGAGGACGTAGAATCTGTTTGTATAATTGTAACATTTGGGGGTGGGTCAAACGGTGTTTGCTTCGTTTAAATTTGATTTGCGGATCAGGAAAGGTAATCCAAATCTCGCTTACTTCTTGATTGGCGAATAGTTGAGCGATTAGTTCGATCTGAGCACGAATGAAAGCAGCATTAGGGATTTGTTGCTGTTGAACTGTTTTGGCGCCCCGCCAAAATCGGGCTCCTTTGATATCTATCCCGATAAAATTTTTTTCAGGATATTTTTCTGCCAAGTGCACAGTATATTCTCCTTTACCGCAGCCCAATTCCAAAACCAAAGGCGCATCGTTTTGAAAAAAATCGACCCAACGACCCTTCCACTCAAACTGATTGTTTTCTAGGATCATTCGACTGGGTTGAACAACATGTGGAAAAGTCTCGTTCTCGCGAAATCGCTTCAATTTATTTTTACTGCCCATCGGCTAAAATTACAAAGAATGATTGGGGTACAAAAAGTAATTACCCTTCGAACAGATTAAGGGAAAAAGAAAACTCTGAACCAACTCCTGGAGTGCTGTTTACATAAAGTTGTTCTTGGTGGGCATCTACAATATGTTTGACAATAGCAAGGCCTAATCCCGATCCCCCTTGCTTGCGACTACCCGATTTGTCTATCCTGTAAAAACGTTCAAAAAGGCGCGGTAAGTGACTTTCTTCGATACCCTCTCCGTTGTCTAAAACTTTGACCAAAACCTTGCTGTCATTAATGATTGTAAAACCGATTTCTGTGGTACCATTTTTTACACCATATTTTAAAGAATTGACCACCAAATTGGTAATCACTTGCATAATGCGTTCCTGGTCAGCTTGTACCCAAATGGGTTCGGTGTAGACTTGGTCAAATTTAAGTTTTATGTTATACTTTTCTGCTTGCATTTCAAGCAATTCAAAAACATTATGGGCCAATTCAACCAAATCAAACTTTATAATTTCAAGATTTTGAACACCTGCTTCGAATTGGGTGATCAGGTCTAAATCCCTTATGATGTAAATCAAGCGTTCCACTCCTTTGGCTGCTCGGTTCAAATATTTTTTTCGGATTTTTTTGTCTTTGGCACCACCTTCCAAAAGGGTTAAGATATAGCCCTGAATCGTAAATAAAGGTGTTTTTAATTCGTGAGACACATTACCTATAAATTCTTTTCGGTACAGTTCTCGCTCTTTCAATAATTCAATCTCTAACTTTTGATCTGTCGTATATTTTTGTAGACCTTGCGTCATAGCAGCTACATCAGAAGCTACTGATTTTTCAAACTGCGGATAATCGGCTGGGAATAAATCTCTGTAGAGCGAACGAATTTGATTTCGCACAAATTTTTCAATTCGATTGTAGATCAAGAAAAAACAAATAAATCCAGTGAATATTGCTATAATGATAGCAGCAAAATAAAAGTTAAATGGGATAGAATAGGGGCTTAGTATAAACAAACCGCCAATTAATAATACCAAAACAACGAGCGTGATGGCGGTAGCAATCTGAAGGGCGATGGAATATTTTTTTAGCACCTTTCTGTCTATTCAATTTCAAACTTATAGCCCACCCCTTTTACTGTCTTAAAATAATGATCTCCTACTTTCTCTCTCAGTTTACGGATATGTACATCTATGGTACGGTCACCAACCACTACATCACTGCCCCAAATTTTCTCCATAATTTTCTCACGCTTATGAACTTTTCCTGGACGTGAGGCTAACAAGTAGAGGAGTTCAAACTCTTTTCGTGGAAGTGTATAAGATTGGTCACCTTGCGAAACTTTATACTCTTCACGATCAATAGTTATGTTTCCCAAATTCAACACAGCGGGCGTTGCATCTGCATTTTTAAATCGGCGTAATAACCCTTTTACCTTTGACAGGAGCACCTTAGGTTTGATCGGCTTGGTTACATAATCATCTGCCCCTGCATCAAAAGCTGCTACATAAGAAAAATCCTCCCCTCGTGCTGTTAAAAACATCACTACTGTAGCTTGTAATTTGGGATTTCCACGAAGCAACTCGCAGGCCGAGATTCCATCCAAATTTGGCATCATAATATCCATTATAATGAGATGGGGTATGATTTCTTCTGCTTTCTTTACCGCTTTTTCTCCATCTGAGGCTTCATAAACCTGATAGCCTTCATTAGAAAGGTTGTAACCAATTATCTCCCGAATATCCGGTTCGTCATCAACCAAAAGTATTTTTATATCACTTTTTTTCATCCATTATTTTTTTTACGCCAATCAGATGAGAATATCAAAGTTTAAATCCATTGTCCGACAACAGAATATAGATATTTCACAATATGATTTTTGAGCTTTGTAAGCGTTTGATCCCAACTGTATTGAACGCTTAACGAATCTCAAAATCTTACGTATTGTCTCAAATGTACTACATGAATGTTACCTAATCTTTAAATTTAAGAGAAAAATAAACTTATCTAAACCTAAAAAATCTTATTTTAGATTGAATATTGCCTCATGAAATATCTTAAAATCAAATCTTATATTTTTTTCTTGCTAGGTTGGCTTGCTTTCGCTCCTCCTTTAGACGCCGCTATATCGCTCGAAAACAATCCCCTTCCTACAGATAAGCAGCCCCAGTTAATATTTTCTATTTATCCCAATCCATATGACCAAGGACCATTATTTTTAAAATGTCCCAGTACCAGTCCAAAGGAGATTATCATTTATAATATTATGGGCGAAGTTGAATATCAATTGACAACCCAAGAGAAAATGATTCATCTTGATCAGTTGAAAACGGGTATTTATTTGTTTCAGGTCACACAAGACCAAAAAACAGGGATTCAAAGGCTCGTTGTCAAATAAATGAATCCACTCCCTTTTTCTGCTCTCGATACCATTTCCTCTCAAGATATTTTTGAAGATGCTGTCCATTATACGCTAACATATCAATACGACAATAATTCAGTTTTTCGAGCCTATTGTGACCTGATCAACCGCCCACCGAGTGCTGTAACGAGTATAGAAAATCTTCCTTTTCTACCTATATCTTTGTTCAAATCACGTCGTATTTTAACACAAGAAAAAGAAATTGAAATGGTTTTTCGATCCAGTCAAACCACTGCCCAGGCATCAGCACAACATTTCATATCTGATTTAAGTTTGTACCAAAATAGTTTTAGATCAGCTTTCAAAAGACAATACGGCTCACCAAAGGACTGGGTTATCCTAGCACTCCTTCCCTCTTACTTAGAGAGAAATGATGCCTCTTTGGTTTATATGGTTTCTGATTTGATTCGTCAAAGTCGACGGACTGAAAGTGGGTTTTATTTAGATAATTTTCAAGCCCTATCAGATCAAATAAAACAGTTGGAAGCCCAACAACAACCGACATTACTCATTGGTGTTTCATTTGCCTTACTTGATTTTGCGGCCGCCTTTCCCCAGTCTCTCCACTATACAACTGTCATAGAAACTGGTGGGATGAAAGGTCGTAAGAAAGAAATGGTTCGTAGTGAATTACATACTGTTTTAAAAGACAACTTAGGTTGCCGCAACATTCACTCAGAATACGGTATGACCGAACTACTGTCGCAAGCCTATGCTCAAATTGCGGGTAAATTTGTCCCACCCCCATGGATGCAAGTTGTGATACGCGACCCGTCAGATCCTTTTTCTACACTGCCAAATGGGCAAACGGGCGGATTGAATATTATTGATTTAGCCAACCAAAACAGTTGCGCTTTCATCGCTACCCAAGACCTCGGTAAACGAAGTGGGACTGGAAATTTCGACGTATTGGGCCGGTTCGATACAGCCGAAATTAGAGGGTGTAATTTGATGGCTGGAGCTGCTACACACCACGGAGAATAAAGTAGTTCTTTTTACCACGTTGTAACAGAACATACTGATCGGCAATCATATCTTCTTTTCCAATACGATAATCTTCTGTTACTTTTTTCTTATTGACTGAGATTGAATTTTCTTTCAATGCTCTTCTTGCCTCACCATTAGATGTCAAAAACTGAGATTGACCTGCCAGTGCAGCAATCATATCCATTCCAGTTTCAAAATCAGCTACGGGAATCTCCGCTTGTGGCACCCCTTCGAAAATATCCAAAAAAGTTTGAGAATCTAAGGCTTTGAGATCTGTTTCGGTCGATTTACCAAATAGAATAGCAGAAGCTTTTTCAGCACTTTCAAGTTCTTCTTTCCCGTGAACTAACGCTGTCACAGCAGCAGCCAATTGCTTTTGGAGCAATCGAAAGTGCGGTTTTTCTTCGTGCTGCGCTATCATGGTAGTTACTTCCGCTTGAGATAAAAAGGTGAAAATTTTGATATAATTCTTTGCATCTTCGTCCGAAGTATTGAGCCAATATTGATAAAATTTGTAGGGAGAAGTTCTTTTTTTATCCAACCAAATATTACCCCCTTCAGTCTTGCCAAACTTAGTACCATCTGCCTTGGTAATTAAAGGGCAAGTTATTGCAAAAGCCTTACCGCTTGATTTTCTTCTGATGAGTTCGGTTCCCGTTGTAATGTTACCCCACTGATCACTTCCACCCATTTGAATTTTACAGTTCATATTTTCATACAAATACAAAAAATCATAACCCTGTAGCAATTGGTATGTAAACTCAGTAAATGACATGCCCACTTTGGCATCAGAACCGAGGCGTTTTTTTACCGAGTCTTTAGACATCATATAGTTGACTGTCAAGTGTTTTCCAATGTCCCGTGAAAAGTCAATCAAGCTGTAGTCTTTCATCCAATCGTAATTATTTACCAAGACGGCAGCATTTTCTGATTGATTATCAAAATCCAAAAAACGCTCGAGTTGTCGTTGAATCCCTGCACAATTTTTTTGAAGAGTTTCAGTATCTAAGAGATTTCGTTCATCTGATTTTCCAGACGGATCACCAATCATACCTGTAGCGCCACCGACAAGAGCCACAGGTCGGTGCCCTGCTTTTTGAAAGTGCATAAGAATAAGGATTTGCACCAAACTACCAATGTGGAGGGAATCTGCAGTTGGATCAAATCCGATGTAACCCGTTACTTGGTTGGCATTCAAATAGTCTTCTGTCTCAGGCATGATGTCGTGGATGAGTCCTCTCCAACGCAATGCTTCTACAAAATTGTACGGCATGATATCTTTTTGAAAAGCAAAGATAGATTTATAGGCGCAAAGAAAAAACCACCACTTTATTTCCTTAGTTTTGGGGATGCTAATGATAACAGGAGCGACTGGATTTGTTGGGCGGCATTTGCTAGCTTCCTTTCTCCATTCGAATCAACCTATCATTGCTATTTATCGCAATGAAAAGAAAAAAGAAGAAACAGTGTTTTTTCTGGAAAACCAATCCTTAACTCCCAAACACTTGCAAGACATCAAATGGCGAAAGGCCAACCTAAATGACTGGGCATCCCTGGAGGAAGCTTATCAAGGTGTTACAAAAGTTTTTCATTGTGCTGCGTTGGTGTCTCTTTTCCCTGGGAGAGAAGAAAAAATGATGGCGACCAATGTTAATGGTACCATACAAATGCTCAATCTAGCCCAGAAAAATAAAATAGAATGGTTTGGCTACATCAGTTCCATTGCTGCATTGGGTAATGCGAACAAGGGCAAAACAATCGACACAAACCACACCTGGAATAAAGACGAAACGCATACAGCTTATGCTTATACCAAGCACCTAGCTGAACTTGAGGTTTGGAAAGCTATGGAAGAAGGACTTCGAGGCGCGATATTAAATCCTGGGGTGATTTTGGGTTTAGAGCATTATCAAAGTCCGCTCCAACAAATACTTTCTCATACCAAGGGTCCGAGAACTTTTGTAAGTTCGGGTAGTACAGGCTTTGTTTCCATTAATGACGTAGTGAGAGCAGCACATTGGATTTATGATGACAGTATTCACAAAAGACGTTTTATCTTAGTTTCAGAAAATTGGACCTACCAACAGTTTTTTGAAAAAATATCCAAAAATTTATCGCACCCGCCTAAAATAAAAAAACTATCCCAGAAACAGCTTTGGCTTATTTATAAGTTAGAACAACTTTTGCGTTTATTCGGCCGCAAACGAAGACTTTCTCGGGCATTGATTCATAGCTTGAGTGCAACGTCCATCTACAACGGAAACCAGATTACTGAAACCAGTAAAGATTTTACGTATGATGATTTAGAAAAAGAGCTGTCTCAATTGTTAAGGAAATCCAACTAGTTTGATTTTTTCTTTGTCTGCTGAATTACACGGTTGAGACTATCAACTTTCTTGTCAAGCGCATGTTTGATTTGCAAGTAGATTCGAGCGTACTTCTTTGGATTTTGGGCATAGTAAGCTTCTGAATTAAGAAGCTGAAGACAGTCAATCTTATACTTCTGATAAATATACGGTAAGCCCAATAATGAGTCATTACGAATCTCACCGCGATACTGCTTTTGAATGACTTCCATCAATCCGAGGTCAACTTGGATTCCAATCATTTGCTTTTCAGGAATCAAATTATCTGGTTTGGCGATCAACTCAGTTGCACATTGTCCCCAAAGTTGCGCCATAAAAACCACCAAAAACAGACGTATTTTCATCATCGGTCAAATTCTAATTTTTTTCCTGCATTTACATTTAAAACTTTTCCGTCAGCGTAAGCAAGCGTTCCATTGACAAAAGTACTGTGAATTCTAGCATCAAAAACAGTCCCTTCAAAAGGTGACCACTGACACTTATAAAGTAAGTTAGCTTTGGTAACATGCGTTTTTCCTTGTAGATCTACCAATACCATGTCAGCATAATAACCTGGTCTTAAAAAGCCGCGATCTTTAATATCAAATAAAATAGCAGGATTGTGACAGGCTTTTTGAACTAATTTTTCAAGAGATATTTTACCGTTTTTAGCAGCAGTAAGTAAGGCAAGTAGTGCGTGTTGGACTAATGGTCCGCCAGAGGGAGCTTGGGTGTATGGATTTTGCTTTTCAACTAATGTGTGAGGTGCATGATCAGTAGCCAACACATCAATTCGATCATCATTTAGCGCTGCCCACAAACCATCTTGATCAGCTTGGGTTTTTACAGCTGGATTCCATTTAATTCGTGTTTGTTTATCGGCATAATCCTTATCAGAGAACCACAAATGATGAACACAAACCTCAGCTGTTATTTTCTTTTCCTCGAGGGGAATGCTGTTGTCAAATAAATCCGTTTCCTTAGCTGTAGACAAATGAAAAACATGTAAACGTGCACCTGTTTTTTTGGCTAAAGCAATGGCTTGTGATGAAGAAAGATAGCAGGCTTCTTCGCTTCGGATGAGAGGATGAAGTTCTACAGGAATATCTTCTCCATAAATGGATTTGTAGTGAGCTGTATTCTCTTTAATGGTTTGTTCGTCCTCACAATGAACGGAGATCACCAAATTGGTACTTGAAAAAATTTTCTCCAGCACCTCAGGTTGGTCTACCAACATATTGCCTGTTGAGGAACCTAAGAATAACTTCAAACCTGCCACTTGGGTAGGATCAACATTAAGAATTTCGTTCAGATTGTCGTTGGTACCACCAAACATGAATGAATAATTGGCAGCTGCTCTACCCGAAGCCAATTGAAATTTTTCATTCATGGCCTGAACAGATGTAGTCTGTGGTTGGGTATTGGGCATTTCAATAAATGAAGTAATACCACCTGCAATGGCGGCTTGAGATTCGGAAGCGATATCTGCTTTATGAGTGAGACCTGGTTCACGGAAATGTACTTGATCATCAATCAACCCCGGTAATAAGTGCAATCCTTTTGCATCGATCAATTTGTCTTTTTCTTTTGGATCAATATGTTGAGCCACTTGGGTAATTCGCTCCCCTTCAATCCGAACATCCACAGACTTAGTTTGACCTTCATTGACTACTGTGGCGCCTTGAATTAAAATACTTTCCATTTTACTTTTCTTTTCTGAAGGGTAAAAATAAAACCCCAATCAAGGCCTCCCAAATGATTGACCCACTCATTTTTGATTGCCCTTGTGTTCTGTTTCTAAAAATAATCGGGATTTCTATCCAAGAGAATCCCTTTTTCCAAATTTTGTATTTCATTTCAATCTGAAAAGCATAACCAACATACTGGATTGCATCTAGATTCAGTGAATCCAGTACTTTTCGACGATAACCTACAAAACCAGCAGTAGGATCTTTTATGGGTAATTGCGTTATCCATTGAACATATTTTGAAGCAAAATAGGAAAGAAGAATCCTGCTGATAGGCCAATTGACAACCGAAACCCCATTTGAATACCTTGAGCCTACTACCAAATCATGTCCTGTTTCAAAAGCTTGGATAAACTTTTTTAGTGAGACAGGGTTGTGAGAAAAATCAGCGTCCATCTGGATTACAAAATCATAATCAGCAGCGAGAGCCCATTTAAAACCATGAAGATAGGCTCGGCCTAAGCCTTCTTTTTTAGTTCTATTTTCCAAAAAAAGACGCTGAGGATATTTTTTTTGTAAAGTTGATACTATTTGGGCTGTACCATCTGGTGACCCATCATCAACAACCAATACCGCATAGTGTTCGGGAAGCACTAAAACTGTCTTCAAAAAAGACTCAATATTATCCGCTTCATTATATGTCGGTACGATAACCAAATAATTATTCATCGGTCCAAAAGTAATGAGTTCGATTGATTTCGCCTATTGGGTCAGCGGAAAGCTTTATTTTTGTTTTCATGTGGATCGAAAAGTCATATAATAATACGGTTTGGATATTCTTACTTTTTTTGTTAGTCTTTTTTGGCATTCGTCAGTTGTACCTAAAGAATAAAGCCGAAGCCAATTATTTTATCCGTTTTTTTGATTTCTCATCTTATCTGCGCATCTACGGCAACGACCGTGATATTTCTTTTGTTAGGTCTTTCTCTTTGGGCTTGTACTTGCTTTCCATTTTTATCTACAGTCTCTTTAGTTGCATCCTGGTTGCATTTTACACGGAGTCAGTCTATTCAAGTCGTGTCTTTATACTCGCTTTAGGATGTATCCTGCTTATAACATTAAGTCGATATTTATTGGCTCGTTTCATAGGATGGCTTTTTGATATACAATCTGTAATGCAAGGAATCTTGTTCCGCACACTTTCTTACTACGCAAGTTTAGCTCTAGTTGTATTTGGTATTTGTTTGATTTTTGTATACGGTGTATTTGATAATCAAAATTTCTTGTTTAAACTTGGTTTGGGACTTTTTTTGATTCCTAATTTGCTTATTCAAATCCACTCCTACTTTTGGGCTATTAAAAGAAATCCTAGAAACACTTTCTATTTGTTTTTGTATATTTGCATTTCGAAAATAGCTCCTTGGATTTGGGTATATAAAGTCATTCATACTACCCTAATCTAACAAAAGTGACCCTTATGAAAGTAAAGTCAATTTTGGTATCACAACCAGAACCCGCCACAGAAAAATCGCCCTATCAGCGTCTCAAAGAAAAACATAAACTCAAGATTGATTTCCGCCCCTTTATTCATGTAGAAGGTGTCGAAGCCAAAGAAGTTCGTCAACAAAAAATTGACTTCAGCCACTTTGATAACATCATCTTAACTAGTCGTAATGCGGTTGATCACTTTTTCAGATTAACAGAAGAAATGCGCTACAAGGTTCCAGATTCAACCAAATATTTTTGTCAGTCTGAAGCTGTCGCATATTATTTGCAGAAGTATGTAGTGTACAGAAAACGTAAAATTTATGTGGGAGAAAAATCAATCGAAGACTTGGAAAGTACTTTCAAAAAATATGCGAAAGAGAAATACCTTCTCCCAACTTCTGATATTTTAAAACCTTCATTACCGAGTGCACTGGATAGAATGAACATCGACTGGACAAGAGCCCAGCTCTATAAAACAGTTGTTAGTGATTTGTCAGACCTCAGAGATGTTTATTACGATATTCTTGTTTTCTTCAGTCCATCGGGTATCGAATCATTGTTTAAAAACTTTCCTGATTTTGAACAAAACAATACACGGATTGCCGTTTATGGAAATTCTACTATTGCAGCGGCAGACCAAGCCAAGCTGCGAGTTGATATCAAAGCACCCACACCAGAGACACCTTCAATGACGATGGCTATTGAAAAGTATATTAGTCAAATAGGTAAATAAATCAAAACTTTAGGGGCAATAATTGCTTGATCATTAGTGCCCATCCTATAATTAGCAGTAGCCCACCGATGGGTGTTAGTGGTCCAATAAAGGAGAGTGGCCAGTCGTATAATTTTCCTATTGTCAGTAACAAAATACTTCCACTAAAAACAATCGTACCGATAAATAAACAGTAATAAATGCTGTTCGGAAAGCTACCTGTCTGTAACTGTATAAGACCCAGCAGCAATAATCCTATTCCTTGAAAACTCAAATACGTAGTTGCTACTGAGTAGCCATAAAATGAATTTTCAGATAGTAAAGGACGTAAAGCATGACTCCCAAAAGCACCCAAAATTATACTTGTCATGACAAATACCGCTCCTGATATGAGATAGCTTTTTTCCATTTCCTTTTATTTCTTACGAAAGTATCAATTCCATGAATAAATACTAATTTTATATCAGCACAAAAACAAATCTCTTGACAGCACAAAACGATGCAACCATCCAACTCGATGGTATTGACAAAAAAATTTTAAAGCGTCTTATGGAAGACGCACGCTGTCCTGTCAACAGTATAGCAAGAGAAGTTGGTATTTCTGGGACAGCAGTACACCAGCGACTAAAAAAATTGGAAAAAACAAAGTTGATTAAGGGATCTCAAGTATTAATTGATCCGACCGTGTTAGGCTATCGTACCCTAGCATTTATAGGCATTTATCTGGATAAGGCCATGCGAAATATGGAGGCCGTAAGACAGCTTGAAAAAATACCTGAAGTTACTGAATGTCATTATACGACTGGAAACTGGAGTGTTCTCGTCAAGATACTATGCAAAAATAATGCACACTTGATGGAAGTTTTGAATCAGAAAATTCAAACTATAGAGGGCATTTCCAGGACAGAGACCTATATTTCCCTACAACAACAAATTCAACGTCAAATACAACTGTAATTAATCACGGCTATTCCCGGCAACGCGCAAAGCAAAATAAACCAAAGTAGCCAAAGACCCAATAGCGGCAACAACATAGGTACGGGCAGCCCATTTCAATGCATCTTGGGCACCTTCCATTTCTCTTTGCGTCACAATCTGTTTGCGCTGTAGCCATGCTAGAGCACGGTTACTCGCATCATACTCAACAGGTAAAGTGATAAAACTAAATAGCGTCCCTAATGCGAACATACCAACGCCTATCATGGCAACAGTCTGTCCAAGTGGCATGGTTTGCATCACAGCTAGACCGCCAAAAATAACCCACATTGATAAATTTGAAGCAACACTGACAACGGGAACAAGAGTGGAGCGCATCTGCAACCATTCGTAGCCAGTAGCGTGCTGAACAGCATGACCACACTCATGAGCAGCTACTGCCGCGGCAGCAGCTGAACACTGACTAAAGACCCCTTCGCTTAAATTTACAGTTTTCGTACGTGGATTGTAATGATCACTTAGCATACCAGGAGTTGATACAACTTTTACATCGCGGATACCATGGTCCGTTAACATTTTTTCAGCAATTTCTTTTCCAGACATTCCACTCTGAAGTGGCTGCTTGGCATATTTTCGAAACTTACTTTTTAGCGTGTTACTCACCCACATACTAAATCCGGCAGTGGCAAGAATGATTACCCAATAGGTCATATTTTTTTGTTTAAATGTACAACTAAGGCCTAGTCATACCATTGATTTTAACGGTGTTTTAACTTCATCAGAATAATACAAATCTGAAGCAACATTGAAACAGAATTCGCCAATATAATAGCAATGCGTTCAAGGAGTATTCCATAAATCAGCCAGCAGATAACCCCAGAAACCAAGACCAAATACATACTCAAAGAAATTCCTGAAACATCTTTCGTCTTGATCATCCTAAGTGCTTGTGGTACAAACCCAAAGGTGGTCAAGAAAGCAGCTGCTAAGCCTATGATTTCTATTTCCCAATCTGTCATTACACTACAATATTGATGATTTTTCCAGGTACAACAATAATTTTTTTAGGGATCTTTCCTTCCAAATATTTTTGGGTTTGTGGGGCTGATAAAATCTCTTTTTCAATAGCCGCTCGATCCATATCCAGTGGAAAATCATGGGTAAATCGCATTTTTCCATTAAATGAAATCGGATAGGATTTTACAGTTTCTGTCAAATATACTTCTTCATGAATCGGATAAGCGACCTGGGTCACAGAATTTGTATGCCCTAATTTTTCCCACAATTCTTCCGCCAAATGTGGGGCAAAAGGTGCCAAAAGAACAACCAAAGGCTCCAAAATAGCCCGATTATTGCATTTGATTGCACTCAGTTCATTTACGCAAATCATAAAAGTACTCACACAGGTGTTAAACGCATACTGTTCTATATCGGCTGTCACCTTTTTAATTGCGGCATGTAAACTTTTTAATGCTTCTGGGCTAGGGTCGTCTTCGGTAATTCGCCATTGATCTCCTTCGTGAAACAACCGCCACATTTTTTTTAGAAAAGAATGCACCCCAGAAATACCAGCCGTATTCCACGGTTTGGCTTGTTCCAAAGGTCCTAAAAACATTTCGTACATCCGTAGAGTATCAGCCCCGTATTGATCGCATATTGCATCTGGATTGACGACATTGTACTTGGATTTAGACATTTTTTCTACCTCTGTCCCTACAAAGTATTTCCCATCCTCTAACTCGAATGTTGCATCGGCAAATTGGGGCTGCCATTGACGCAGGGCTTCAATATCCAATTCATAAGAACTGTTTACCAAATTGACATCTACTCGGATAGACTCAACAGTCTGGTCATTAACCAACCCTTTTGAAACAAATGTATTGGTCCCTGTTTTTCGGTAGGCAATAGTCGATTCACCTAAGATCATTCCTTGATTAATCAGTTTTTTGGCATATTCTGAGACAGGTACCAAACCTAGGTCGAATAGAAAATGTTGCCAAAAGCGTGAATACAGTAAGTGCCCTGTGGCGTGTTCGCTTCCGCCAAGATATAAATCAACATCTTGCCAATAGTTGAGCGCTTCCTCCCCAGCAAAAGACGTATCGTTTTTGGCGTCCATATACCTATTGAAATACCATGAACTACCTGCCCAACCTGGCATGGTATTTAACTCTAATGGAAATACATTTTGATGATCGATACGATCTGAAGAGACTACTTTTCTATGGGCTAAATCCCAGCCCCATTGTTTGGCATTACCCAACGGAGGATTCCCTTCAGCAGTAGGCAGATACTTTTCCACTTCTGGTAGTTCTAGCGGCAAATCTTCTATGGACAAGGGAAATGGAAGCATATTTTTATAATATACCGGGATGGGTTCGCCCCAGTAGCGCTGACGGCTAAAGATGGCATCGCGCAGACGATAAGTGACTGTACCCTTTCCTTTTTTTGAAGATTCCAAAGCTTCAATCACTTTTTGCATCGCTTCTTGATAAGCCATGCCATTCAAAAAATCTGAATCACAAAGTGGCGTTTGGCCTTTTTCGGCATAAGCTTCCTGCGATATATCAACCCCTTCAAAAATATTGGGTATCGGAAGATTGAAATACTTAGCGAAATCATAATCGCGTTGATCTCCACATGGAACAGCCATCACAGCTCCTGTTCCATAACCAGCCAAAACATAATCCCCTATCCAGATAGGTACTTTTTCTTGTGTAAACGGGTGAATGGCAAAGGCCCCTGTAAATACGCCCGTGATGCTCTTTACATCGGCTTGTCGATCTCGTTCAGACCTTTGTTTTGTCTTTTCTACATATGCCGTTACTTCCGCTTTTTGGGCTTTCGTAGTAATCTCCTGTACCAATGCGAGCTCTGGAGCCAAAGTCATAAAGCTCACACCAAAAAGAGTGTCAGGACGGGTGGTAAAAACTTCTATTGTAGCATCGTGACCTTCTACATCAAAATACACATTCGCACCAACAGATTTCCCTATCCAGTTACGCTGCATTTCTTTGAGTGAATCAGGCCAGTCAATACCATCTAATCCTTGAAGCAGTCTTTCAGCATAAGCACCAATCCGCATACTCCATTGCTTCATACTTTTTTTAGTCACTGGATGTCCACCCCTTTCTGAAACTCCATTAACAATTTCATCATTGGCCAAAACTGTTCCAAGGGCTGGGCACCAATTGACCTCTGATTCTGCCAAATACGTCAGACGATAATGAAGTAACAATTGTTGTTGGTCTTCTACTGAAAAAGCTTTCCAATCGGTAGCAGAAAATAGGGGGGTATCGGCATCGCAAACTGCATTGACTGCTTGATTACCACTTTCTTCAAACTGTCTTACAAGTTGGCTAATGGGTTGGGCCTTATTATTATCCAAGCAATAGTAGTGATCGAACAATAACAAAAAAATCCATTGTGTCCATTTATAATAGGCAGGATCCGATGTTCGTACTTCTCGGCTCCAGTCAAAAGAAAAGCCCAGCCGGTCCAATTGCTCACGATACCGCTTGATATTTTTTTGAGTGGTTGTTGCTGGATGTTGTCCTGTTTGGATGGCATATTGTTCTGCTGGCAACCCGAAGGAATCATAGCCTTGTGGATGCAATACATTAAACCCTTTATGGCGTTTGTAACGCGCAACTATATCACTTGCAATATAGCCCAATGGATGGCCAACATGCAAGCCCGCACCAGATGGGTATGGAAACATATCTAATACATAGTATTTGGGTTTACTGCTTTGATTTTCGGCTCGGTAGGTCTGTTGTTCCGACCAATTGGCTTGCCATTTGGTTTCAATTGCCTTAAAATTATAGCTCACGCTCTTACTTTTAAAAAACACAAAAATAGGATTCTGAAGTGAGAATGAAAAAGTTTGAAAGACTCAAAAGCACTAGCTGTCTATTGTTTTTTTTACCTTTACGGGATAAAATTTGTGCCTTGCAAAAATCCGCTGAAGAACGATTTCAAAAAAGACGTTTAAGGAATACCTACTTTTCAGTTGTTATCAGCATTTCTTTGGTCTTATTTCTTGTTGGGATACTCGGAACCTTGCTACTTAATTCTAAAAAGGTAGCCGATCATTTCAAAGAGCAAATTGCCTTGACCCTCTACATTAAGGATGATGCCAAAGAAATCGAAATTCAACAACTGGTAAAAACCTTACAACTCAACCCAGCCACTAAAAAAGCGATTTGGATTACAAAAGAAGAAGCCGCTGTCATTCACACCCGTGAAATTGGAGAAGATTTTATGGAGTTTTTGGGTTATAACCCCTTGCTGGCTTCTGTAGATATATATTTCAATGCCGCCTATGCAACACCTGATTATGTTCAAAATATAAGTCAGTCTTTCGAAAAATATACCTTCATCAATGAAATAAGCTATGATCGTCCGTTATTGGATTTACTAGATACCAACATTGAGAAAATTTCATATTGGTTACTATTTGCTACTGTGGTGTTCGTTATTGTTGCTATGTTACTGATTAATAGCTCAATACGATTATCAATTCACTCAAAGCGTTTTGTCATCAAGACGATGCAACTGGTGGGCGCTCACAAACGTTTTATACGCAAGCCCTTTATTCGCACCCATGTTCTTTTAGGATTAATCGCCTCACTAATCGCCACTGTAGGAATAGCAGCTGTGGTTTGGGAATTAAATGAACGTTTTCCTGAGTTACGTATTCTTCAAAATCCACAAGAACCTGTCACAGTATTGGTTGTCGTTTTAGTCCTTGGTGTTAGTATTACTTACTTCAGTACTTTTTTTGCGACACAGATGTACCTCAACTTAAAAACCGATGCTGTTTATTAAGCTTTATTTATGGAGACAAAAAAGAAAAAAACTTTCATTTTCGACAAAAAGAATTACCAGATTCTAGGAATTGCGATAGCCGTGATTGCCCTCGGTTTTATCCTCATGGCTGGTGGGGGTAGTGAAGATCCCACCGTATTTAATCCAGAAATTTTTAGTTTCCGCCGGATACGCCTTGCCCCTTCTTTGGTTCTCCTTGGCTTTGGGATAGCTATTTATTCCATTCTAGTCAAATCCGAAAAATGATGGAGATTCTCTCAGCCATTTTACTGGGTTTGGTACAGGGTTTAACGGAATTTTTACCCGTATCCTCGAGCGGGCATTTGGAGCTTGCCAAAGTAATTCTAGGACATACAGGTCCTGAAGAAGGTTTAATTCTGACCATCGTACTTCATACGGCAACAGCACTAAGTACGCTAATTGTATTTCGAAAAGACATAGGGGAGATACTCACGGGTTTGCTTGTTAAGAAAAGTAACAGTTGGCTTTTTACTTTACACATCATTATTTCAATGATTCCTGCTGCCTTTATCGGACTATTTTTTGAAGAAAAAATTGCGACCTTATTCGATGGCAATCTATTTTTGGTTGGTGGTGCTCTATTAGCAACCGGTTTTCTTCTGCATTTGGCAGATAGACCCGTGGATACAAAAAAAGTACTCAACAGTCAAAATGCATTTTGGATTGGTATCGCACAGGCCATTGCCATTTTGCCAGGGGTTTCGCGGAGTGGTGCTACTATCGCATCTGCTGTTTTATTGGGAATTAGTCGTGAAAATGCTGCGCGTTTTTCATTTCTTATGGTCATCCCATTGATTTTTGGTAGTTTATCAAAGAGCATCCTCGATGCTGAAAGCACAGCAATTACCATAGATTTACTTCCTTTAACGCTTGGCTTTACAACAGCTTTGTTAACGGGAATTTTTGCCTGTCGTTGGATGATAGCGCTGGTCAAAAACAGCCAACTTAAGTATTTTGCTTACTACTGTTTCGTGGTAGGCACCTTGGCACTGTTGTATGGATTCGTTGGCTAGTCTTACCCAAGAACAATGGCTCAAGGGCCAGTTCCTCTTGGTTGATAAACCCTTACATTGGACTTCATTTCAGGTTGTCAATAAGGTACGTTGGGCCTTGAAGAAAAGACTTGGCCTCAAAAAAATAAAAGTAGGACATGCCGGAACTTTAGATCCGCTGGCCACAGGACTTTTGATCCTATGCGTCGGAAAATGGACGAAGAAAATTGATTCCTATCAAAGCATGGAAAAGCAATATACGGGCTGCTTTTTGCTGGGTGCCACTACCCCTTCATATGATTTAGAGACCGATATCGATAAAACCTTTCCAACAGCACACATCAAAAAAGAAGATTTAGTCCAAATCCAAAAACAATTTTTAGGTGATCTACTTCAAAAACCGCCCGTATTTTCAGCTATTAAAAAAGAAGGAACACGATTATACGAACACGCCAGAAAGGGAAACCAAGTAGCTGTGCCAGAAAGGAAAATCCAAATCAATAAATTTGAAATCGACAGCTCCGCTTTTCCTGAAATAGCCTTTAAAGTCAATTGTAGTAAAGGAACCTATATCCGTTCCTTGGCCCACGATTTTGGACAAAAACTTCAATCTGGAGCACACCTGACACAACTCAGACGGACAAAAATTGGCAAATACACTGTGGAGGACGCTTACAATTTGCAAGCATTGATAGATGAACTTACTGCACAATAAGTAGCAGTTTAGTAGAAGATTTATTTTACCAAAATGGCATAGCCATAGAATCTAAATAACGAGCTGTAATATCAGACGTATACCGCCTGTCTTTTCAAATAATTTGTCTCAATCACCCATAGATCCAATCAATATGAAGCCACAACAAGAGTGTAAATAAAATAGAGGTGGCTTTTGTGTAAAATACTTTGACAAAATAAATCTTGTTCCAAAAGTCTGGCTGTGTAATCATATAACCTCATTTCCTTGATCTTGTTTGATTACGTATATTTGCTCGAACGCTCGGGCCAATGAAATACAAAAGAATTTTACTCAAATTAAGTGGAGAAGCCCTTATGGGTAATCAAAGCCATGGAATCGATCCCCAACGCTTAGATGACTATGCCAAGGAAATAAAAGGATTACATGAGATGGGAATCGAAATCGCTATCGTGATTGGTGGTGGAAATATATTTCGTGGCGTGTCGGGTGCCAGCAAGGGAATGGATCGTGTACAAGCCGACTACATGGGGATGCTGGCCACCGTAATTAATGGACTAGCGCTCCAAAGCGCCTTAGAAAACAATGCGATTCCTACACGATTGCAAACGGCCATTAAGATTGAAGCCATTGCAGAACCTTTTATCAAAAGAAAGGCGACCAGACACCTCGAAAAAGGGCGGGTTGTGATTTTTGGATCAGGAACCGGAAACCCCTATTTCACCACTGATTCAGCAGCCGTTTTGCGTGCTGTAGAAATTAATGCGGATGTGATTCTCAAAGGCACCCGTGTTGATGGTATTTACAACGAAGACCCTGAAAAAAATAAAAGTGCCATCAAATTCGATACTTTATCCTTTGATGATGTTCTCCAAAAAGGCTTAAAAGTAATGGATACAACTGCTTTTACATTGAGCCAAGAAAATGAATTACCCATTATCGTTTTTGACATGAACACCCGTGGGAATCTAAAAAAGATCGTTCAAGGTGAAAATATTGGTACCCGAGTCTTTTTATAAAATTTGCAAATTATGAATGAAGAACTTGAATTTATCGTTGCGACATCTAAAGAACGAATGGAACAATCGATTGAGCATCTAGAAAAAGAACTACTCAATATACGCGCAGGAAAAGCCAATCCAGTAATGCTTTCAACAGTCCAGGTTGATTATTATGGCTCTCAGACCCCCTTGAGTCAAGTTGCCAACATCAACACTCCAGATGCACGCACCCTAAGCGTTCAACCTTGGGAAAAAACTATGCTGGCAGACATTGAAAAAGCTATCTTGGTCGCTAACCTTGGGTTTACTCCGATGAACAACGGGGAAAGTATTATCATTTCAATTCCCCCTTTGACAGAAGAACGTCGGAAAGAACTGGTTAAACTGGCCAAAGCAGAAACGGAAAACAGTAAAATAAGTATCCGTTCGGTTCGTAAAGATGCTAATCAAGAGATCAAAAAAGTTGATGCTTCAGAAGACATTCAAAAAAATTTCGAAGTCGATATCCAAGAGCTCACTGATACATATATTAAAAAAGTAGATCAGATTTTCCTGCAAAAGGAAAAAGAAATCCTAACGGTTTAAACCCAATTTGGGTTGCTCTCCAAGGCTATGAAAAAGAAAAAGCAGTTTGATTTTTGGGGAAGCATTGCACGTTTTATCCTCAGAAACCGTATCCTGATCTTACTAGGGGTTTTGGGTACCACCTTGTTCTGGGCTTCACAGTGGAAACACATGCAATTCACCTACACGGAAGCTAACCTATTACCTGACAAACATCCTGAAAATCAACGTTATCAAAAATTCTTGTCAACTTTTGGCGAAGAAGGCAATTTGATTGTTATTGCCTTACAAGACAGTGGTTTTTTTAGTCCTACAAATATAGAGGCGTGGCAGGCCTTTAATCAAAAAATTACAGCATTCCCTGAAATTGAAAGTGTCCTATCTGTCGAAAACCTAAAGGAACTGACAAAAAACACTACGGCGAAAAAATTTGAGTTTTCTCCACTACTCCCAAAAGGAAAGGTCAATCAGCAACAATTGGATCAATTCAAACAAAAACTGTTTTTAGAGCTCCCATTTTATAAAGACCTTCTTTTTAATCCGCAAACAGAAACGATTCGTTCTCTGGTGTATATGAAAAAGGACATAGTCAATACGGCCCGTCGTAAAGATTTTATATTTCAAGAATTGATTCCTACCATTGAAAACTTTGAGGCGGAAAATAAAACTGATCTTCGAATATCGGGCATGCCCTATGTTCGGACCCTAAATGCACAAAATATTGTCGATGAAATTGGACTATTTGTTCTTTTCGCCACCTTGTTGACCTCTTTAATTTTCTTTCTATTTTTTCGTTCATTTCGAGCTACATTTATTTCCCTGCTGGTCGTTCTTATTGGTGTGATGTGGGCCTTTGGGGTGCTTGGCTTTTTACGATACGAAATTACCGTACTTACGGCCCTAATTCCACCATTGATTATTGTCATTGGGGTACCCAACTGCATTTTTTTGATCAACAAATACCAACTCGAAGTTGCCAAACACGGCAATCAAGCCAAGTCATTACAGCGTGTTATCACAAAAATTGGGAATGCAACCCTCATGACCAATCTAACGACTGCTTCGGGCTTTGCCACCTTTATCCTGACCAACAGCAAAATTTTAAAAGAATTTGGAATTGTAGCTTCCATCAATATCATTGGAATTTTCTTACTGTCTTTGTTTATGATTCCGATCATCTATAGTTTTTTACCACGCCCCAACGCCAAACATCTAAAACATTTAAAAAACAAATGGATCGATCAGATTGTTAAAACAATGGAATCCATTGTACGGCATAAAAAAATTGGTGTCTATACCGTATCGCTCATTGGTTTGATCTTAGGAATTATTGGTATTTATCAAGTTCAGATTTCAGGCAGTATTATTGAAGACATGCCCAAAAAAGCGGCTTTTTTTGAAGATATACTGTTTTTCGAAGATCAATTTAATGGAATAGTCCCGCTCGAAATTAGTATAGATGCCCAGCGCCCTAATGGGATATACAGTTTGTCAACACTTCGACGAATCAATCGTTTGCATGAAGTCATTCAAGAAATCCCAGAATTGTCTCAGCCTATTTCTGTAGTCAATGGTTACAAATATGCCAAGCAAGCCTACTATAACGGAAATGTGAATTACTACCAATTACCTACAGTCCAAGAAAATAGATTTATACTCCCCTACATCAACAATGCTTCTGGAGATGGAGATCTACTGGCCAATTATGTTGACATTACAGGGCAAATTGGGCGACTTACAACCTTTATGCGCGACGTTCCTACAGACCGAATGGAAGAAATTGAAAGTGAACTGGTCAAAGCCATTAAAAGGATTTTTCCCGATAGCAGATATGCCGTTGAACTTACTGGTAAATCTTTGCTTTTCTTGAAAGGAACGCATTATTTAATCAAGAATTTATTTTTATCACTCTTATTGGCTATTGTCTTGATCGCATTATTTATGGCCTATATGTTCCGTTCTTTTAAAATGATTGTTGTCTCGTTGTTGCCAAACTTGTTACCCTTAATTATTACTGCGGGTGTAATGGGCTTTACTGGAATTCCCCTTAAACCCTCCACCATTTTAGTTTTTAGTATTGCTTTTGGTATTTCAGTTGATGACACCATTCACTTTCTGGCTAAATACCGGCAAGAACTTATTGCATCAAATTGGAAAATCAAACGATCGGTTTATGCCGCACTGAAAGAGACAGGCATTAGTATGTTTTATACTTCAGTTGTGTTGTTTTTTGGTTTCATTGTTTTTATGAGCTCTAATTTTGGAGGAACTCGTGCTCTTGGAGGTTTAGTAGCGGTTACCCTATTATTTGCCATGCTAGCCAACTTAATTTTATTGCCCTCATTATTGATATCCTTAGCAGACAGTTTTAGTAACGAAAGGGTACTGAAAGAACCTAAAATCAAAATCGTAGAGCGCCAACAACAGTCTTAACCTTGGTGCTCAAACAAAAGAATTAGCTTTATCTTTGCTGCAAAATTTGGAAAATGATTAAAATAACAACGCTCTTAAATGAGACCGAATATGTAGGAAAACAGGTAGCGGTCAAGGGTTGGGTACGCACTTTCCGGGCTAACCGGTTTATAGCCCTAAACGATGGTTCTAGCTTGCACAACCTACAATGCGTTGTTGATTTTGAAAATCTTGAAGAAAAAATCTTAAAACAAATCACTACAGGCGCAGCACTATCACTGGTCGGTACGTTGGTTAAAAGTCAGGGAAAAGGACAGTCGGTCGAAGTACAAGTAGATCAGGTAGTTGTTTTGGGTACAGCTGACCCAGACAAGTACCCAATTCAGCCCAAAAAACACAGCTTTGAATTCTTACGTGAACAAGCCCATTTACGCATACGAACCAACACATTTAGTGCCGTAATGCGAGTTCGTTCTGCCTTAGCTTTTGCAGTTCATCAGTTCTTTAGAAATGAAGGATTTTCTTATGTTCACACCCCCATCATCACTGGTAGCGATGCCGAAGGAGCAGGTGAAATGTTTCGGGTAACTACTTTGGATGCGGACAACCCACCGCGTACAGAGGAGGGAGCTGTAGATTATAAGGCCGATTTTTTTGCCAAAGAAACCAATCTGACGGTCTCAGGACAACTAGAGGCAGAAACCTACGCCCTTGGTCTTGGTAATGTCTACACCTTTGGTCCAACCTTTCGGGCCGAAAATTCAAATACTACACGACACTTAGCAGAATTTTGGATGATCGAACCAGAAATGGCTTTCTATGAATTAGAGGACAATATGGACTTGGCGGAAGCTTTTATCAAAAGTGTTTTAGGTTACGTACTGGATCATTGCCAGGAAGATTTAAACTTTCTCGACCAACGCTTGGAACAAGAAGAGAAAACCAAACCCCAAGCAGAACGAAGTGAATTAGGGCTTATCGATAGAATTCGATTCATTATTGACAATGAATTTAAACGCATTCCTTACACCGATGCAATAGAGATTTTACGCAACTCTAAACCCAACAAAAAGAAAAAATTTAAATTTCCTGTTGACCAATGGGGCGTTGATTTACAGAGCGAACATGAACGATATTTAGTCGAAAAGCACTTTAAATGCCCTGTTATTTTATTTGACTACCCCGCTACGATCAAGGCATTTTATATGCGCTTAAATGAAGATCAGAAAACAGTTCGTGCTATGGATATTTTGTTTCCTGGAATAGGTGAAATGGTAGGCGGTTCACAAAGAGAGGAACGCTTAGACGTTCTTGAAGCCCGGATGGATGCACAAGGAATTGATCCAAAAGAATTAGAATGGTATTTGGATCTTCGAAGATATGGAACGGTTCCCCACTCTGGATTTGGTTTAGGTTTTGAACGCTTGGTTCAGTTTACTACCGGCATGGGAAATATCCGCGATGTGATTCCTTTCCCTCGTACACCACAAAATGCTTCTTTTTAAAGATTTATACATTTTTACCGCAATTCGTATCTTTGAGCTAGCACAAAAGCTATGATAAAGCAGCAGCTCCAATTAAAACTAGCACAAAAACTCTCGCCTCAACAAATCCAGTTGATGAAGTTGATTCAGTTATCTACCCAAGAACTGGAACAAAAAATTCAAGCTGAAATTGGAGAAAATCCTGCCTTAGAAAATGGCAGAGAACTCAGCAATCAAGAAACGGATCCGGATGATTTTGAAGACAGTCAAACTATAGACGCACAGGATATTGATATAGATAGTTATTTGAGTGATGACGATATCCCAGCGTATCGAACTCAGATATCTAATTACAGTTCTAATCAAGAGGAAAAAAATGTGCCATTGGCTGGGGGAATTAGTTTTCATCAAATGTTAAGTGCCCAGCTGCAAAATTTGATTCTCCAACCAGAAGAGGAAGACATTGCGACTTTTTTAGTAGGTAGCGTTGATGACAGTGGTTATATCCGGCGAACAGTTCCTGAAATTGTTGATGACTTGGCCTTTACTCAAAATCTTTTTGTCACCGAAGATGCCGTCCTACGCGTCTTAAAAAAAGTACAACAATTAGATCCTCCAGGTGTTGCAGCTCGCTCTTTACAAGAATGTTTACTGTTGCAACTGGAGCGCAAAAAACAACCCAACAAAACAACCCAGCTGGCACTTGAAATCGTCAAATCTGCTTTTGACGAATTGACAAAAAAGCATTATCAGAAGCTCATGGATCGCTTTGGTATAGAAGAGGATCAGCTAAAAGAAATTTTTACAACCATCGCCCGATTGAATCCCAAACCTGGTGGCGCGCTTAATGCTTCAACGCAAAATACACACATTGTTCCTGATTTTATTCTTACCATAGAAAACGGGCAAGTAACTGTTGAGCTCAACCGTAGAAATGCACCAGAACTTAGAATTTCAAATGCTTACAAGGAATTATTCGCAGGCTATAAAGAAGCCCCTACAAAAAATAAATCCCAAGAGGAAGCAGTGTTATTTATCAAACAAAAATTAGATGCAGCCAAATGGTTTATTGAAGCTATTGAACAACGGTACAATACTTTATATATGACCATCAATGCCATTGTAGCGCATCAGAAGGCTTATTTTCTAAGCGGAGATGAAAAGCATTTAAAGCCAATGATTTTAAAAGATATAGCCGATACCATTCAAATGGATATATCTACTGTTTCTCGGGTGGCCAATAGTAAATATATCGATACCCCCTATGGCACCAAATTATTGAAAAGTTTCTTTTCTGAGGGCATGAAAAATGAGGATGGAGAAGACGTATCCACCATTGAAATTAAAAAAATATTGGAAAATCTGATTGCCAAAGAGGATAAGAAAAAGCCTTTGACGGATAGTAAACTGTCTCAATTATTGAAAGAAAAAGGCTACCCTGTTGCACGACGAACGGTAGCCAAATACAGGGAACAACTTGAACTTCCTGTAGCTCGGTTACGAAAACAGATTTAAAATAGGAAGAAAACAAGCCCAAGGGCCAAATAACCTATATCACCTTGGTCCACTATTAGCGCTTCGGTGCGATAAATCGATTGAAGTGTAGTAGAAAAGTACAGGTTCCAAGTATTATACCCAATAGCGGTATAAACAGAAGGTACCCAAGGTCGAAGAACATCACTGGGTGTGGCGCCGCCTACTGCCCAATTCCGTTTCCACTTAACCCCACTGTATATTCGCCAAAAAGCGTACTTGGTTGGTGTTGAACTGCGCCAACGAAACTCGATAGGAATACTAAGACCTTGATATGAATAAGTGCGGTAGGCATTGGGTGTATAACGCAAAGTAGTCCCTTCCCATTGACTGTTAGACCTAATATTGGTGCGTTCAAAGCCCAATCCCAAAGCAACAGCCCACCTTCCGTTGGCATGCAGTGGAATATCACGAAGTACGCCAAACTGAAATTGACTGGAAAGCCCCTGCAATTCAAAGGCGCTGGTTTGGCTTTGTACCACCAGATAATTTAATCCAAAATACAATTGATCTTCCCTATAAAAAATGGCTTCTGTTTCACCTTTTTGTGCCCAAAGCGATGGAAAAGTGATTAATCCAACTGTGAAAAACCAAAGGCATTGCATTGTTTTCATTGACTGGAAGTTAAAAAAAAATGCCTCTAACTAAGAGGCATTTTGTGTATACAATGAAAAAAGATAACTAATTCATGTTTTGTTGATAGCCACCAATACGTGTTGTGTAGTTGATTTTCAAGGCATTTACTTTACGTAGTTCTTGCTTGATATCGCTAACCAAACCCATTTTAGTCTCCCCATCAACCTTAAGCGCTGTTGTCAAAACATTTTGCAGCTCTTGACGCTTAGAAGCACGTTCGGCCAAAATAAAGGCACCTACTTCCTCAACAGTAGCAAACTTATCGTTAAGCTGGATACGCGCGCCAGAACCATACTTATCAACATAGCGACTTGATGGTTTCCCAGCGTAGATGTACATAATTCTATCCTTCTTATCCAGTTTCTGTACTTGGTCTGCAGCCGGTAGGGTATTCGTAACCATCAATGTACTATCTCTCATCACAGTGGCAACCATGAAGAAGAACAACAACATAAAAACAATATCTGGTAGAGAAGCCGTTGAAATGGCTGGTAAATCTCCACTCTTTTTCTTTTTAAACTTTGACATGTCTATTATTTTTTATTAGGCTCCGCTTCTGATAACTTCTGTGGAAAAAGATTTTTTACTTCATCTAGCATAGGTTTTAACCTTGCCTTCTCATCCAGGGAGGTTCTAGGGTCATTATAGGTCTTATTGGCTTCAACAAAACTCATTCCCGTCATAGGATTCAACCGCTGGAACTCTCTATCTCTCAATTCGTTATAAGCAGCAACCAATTCATTTTGTACAGCAACGTAAACCTTATAAGAGGTTTCCCTGTCGTTTTTCAATGAAATAATCGCTTTCTGCGGATTGTCTGACGAAGCGGGATCTTTTTCACCTTGACAAAAGTCACAAGCTTCCTCGCCTTGTCCACCACCGTTATCTAAGAACGCAACAGCCATTTGCCGGAGGTCTTTCAATTCAGTTGGTTCTTCTTCGACAAGCAATTGATTGTATTTGTTGACAACCACAGTAAAAATATTTCGCTGACGGATGATGATGTCTTCTTGTTCTTGTTCATCCATGGGTGGCAATTTACGATTGAGACCGCTATCGGTTTCAATCGTTGTAGTCACAAGGAAGAAGATCAGCAACAAGAAGGCTATGTCCGCCATGGAACCTGCATTTACTTCAGGTGCGGCTCTTTTTGCCATAGTATTTTATTTTTTTAAAATTCGTTGAACACCAGAAAGTCCCATTGCAATAATGGCAATGAAAGCGAGCATGTAGAATACACGCAAGCCTGCACCAACCCAACGTGAACCGCTAGCAGAAAGAACTTCTCCATCTTTAAGTGGGGTTTCCACTCCTGTAGAAAGGGCATAACCCAAAACCACTACAGCAATGAACAAACCTACAGAGATGAGGGCTTTTTTCAATTTTTTACCGTCAGATGCTAATCCAACCAATGAAAATACCAAGGTAATAACTACTGCTATTCCAAAGATGGTTAAAGCCAAACTTACTAATGGAGATACAGCACCGTAGTCGCCCATACTGGCAGCTAACTTGATTTCTTCATCGCCCAGACTTATGATTCTAAAGAGGAATATGACTCCCAATACACCTAGAACCCCGCTGACTATTTTGATGATATTTTGAATATTCATTGTCTAAAAATATTTGGGTCAAAAATTATTTTTTGTGTGCGACCAAAATATCGATCAATGTAATAGAAGCATCTTCCATATCATTGACAATGCTATCGATTTTGGCAACGATATAGTTGTAAAAAATCTGCAAAATGATAGCAACAATCAAACCGAATACTGTCGTCAAAAGTGCTACTTTGATACCCCCAGCAACAAGAGAAGGTTGCATGTCACCAGCAGCTTCAATTTTATCAAATGCTTGGATCATCCCGATTACTGTTCCCATAAATCCGAGCATGGGTGCCAAAGCAATAAACAATGATATCCAGGAAACATTTTTTTCTAATTGTCCCATCTGAACACCACCATAAGCAACAACTGCTTTTTCTGCATTTTCTACACCTTCATCAACACGGTCAAGACCTTGGTAGAAAATAGAAGCCACAGGTCCTTTGGTATTTCGGCAAAGCTCTTTAGCAGCTTCTACCCCACCAGATGCGAGTGCATCTTCTACACCAGAAGTTAACTTGGCTGTGTTGGTAGTCGAAAGATTGAGAAAAATGATTCGCTCAATGGCAATGGCCAAACCAAGAATCAAACAAATCAAAACGATTCCCATAAATCCAGGGCCACCTTCGATAAAGCGCTTTTTCAGTTCTTGTGTAAAAGAAGCCGAGGCTGCAGGCATTTCTTCCTCTGCCATAGCTTCGTCTGCCATTTCTTGATCTTGAACGCTAACTACTGTATTTTCGTCTACTGCTGTAGCGTTTGCATACGTGTTAGCTGTTGTCATAAAAACACCCATCAAAACGAGGGCCATCAGTACTCTTTTCATTGTGTTAGAATTTTTGTCTGTTTTAAAAGTTTCTAAAGTTAAAAAAAAATAGCTAGTAACCTACTTTTTTTAGCAGAGAGGAAGGGATTCGAACCCTCGATACGCTTTTGACGTATACACACTTTCCAGGCGTGCGCCTTCGACCACTCGGCCACCTCTCTAATTTTGTCCCGAAAGAAACAAAAAAAATAAGTTTTATCCTGTCTTTTGATAAAAAATATCAAGTAGCCTCCCTTTATACTTATAGGCTAAACACACGACGTAAATTAGCCGAAGTAATTTCTGCCACCTGCATGGTAGGGAGTTGATAGAGACTGGCTACCTTTTCGGCTACCAAAGTCAAAAAAGCACTTTCATTCCGTTTGCCTCGATGTGGTGCAGGTGCCAAATAAGGTGCATCGGTTTCTAAAACAAGCTTTTCAATGGGTAATTCTGCAAGAAATTGATCAATTTTACCATTTTTAAATGTAACAACACCTCCAATACCCAATAATAAATTTCGCTCAATCGCTTTCATTGCATCTGCTTTGGTACCTGTAAAACAATGAAAAATACCGCTGATTTGGGAACAATTAAAATCATCTAAAACCGCAAAAACCTCATCAAACGCTTCTCGACAATGAATGGCAATCGGCAATTGGTAGTCAATACTCCACTGAATTTGCTGAGCAAATGCTTCTCTTTGTTGTTTTAAATAGCTTTTGTCCCAAAATAAATCTATCCCAATTTCACCAACACCACAATATCCGCCTTTGGCTAGTTCGGCTGCCACCCAAGACAGTTCCTCTATATAATTCTCTTTAACATGGGTTGGATGTAATCCCATCATCAAGTGGATGTGTTCTGGGGCCATCGCTTTCAGTTCTTTCATCCTTTTCATATAGCTAGAATCAATAGCTGGAATTAAGAAATCAGAGATGCCTTGGTCTATTGCTCTTTGTAAAACAATGGCTCGGTCCTCATCGAATTGTTCTACGTATAAATGCGTGTGGGAGTCTATCATGGACATGCTGCAAAAGTAGTATTTTTGTGATTGAGACTAAAGCTTACAAACCGGGTTGACATGACTAGCATATCCATTCCATTAGAACGACTCACAACAGCTCATATTTGCTGCCGACTGGTTCTCAATGGGAAACCCATTTTCCTATTGGTAGATACGGGTGCGAGTAATAGCTGTGTAGGCCAGCATCGGGTTGATTTTTTTGATCTTCATCTTAATAAAAAAGTAGTCGAAGCTGCTGGGGCTGGTCATGAAAAACTGACCGCGCAAAAAACGGATAAAGGGGTTTTGGAAACTGTAACGGGTCAACTATTAACCGAACTACCATGGATGGTTTTAGACTTGGAACCCATCAATAGTAGCTTGGCCAAAAACGATGCACCATCCATTGATGGCATTCTAGGCGCTGAACTTCTCCAAAATGGGCAAGCTCAAATTGACTACCAAAAAGCAGAACTTCGATTACAGTTCTAGCGCAGTCTGTGGGTTGTTGTCCATGAGTAATGTGGTTGGGTCTTCCAATGCCTCTTTGACAGCCACCAAAAATCCTACCGACTCACGACCATCAATGATGCGGTGGTCATAGGATAGGGCTACATACATCATAGGACGGATTTCAACTTTACCATCTACAGCTACGGGACGTTCAATGATATTGTGCATACCCAAAATGGCTGACTGTGGAGGGTTGATAATAGGTGTAGATAGCATAGACCCAAATACACCCCCATTGGAAATCGTAAATGTTCCACCTGTCATGTCGTCAACCGTAATCTGACCTTCACGAGCTCGAATCGCCAAACGCTTAATTTCACTTTCAATCCCACGAAAAGTTAAAGCTTCTGCGTTGCGAACAACAGGCACCATGAGTCCCTTGGGACCCGAAACGGCCACACTTATATCGCAATAATCAAACTTTACTTGGTGGTCTCCATCAATCATAGAGTTTACATCTGGATAAAGCTGTAGTGCACGAACTACAGCCTTGGTAAAGAAACTCATAAATCCAAGCCCAACCTGGTGTTTGTCTTTAAATGTTTCTTTGTATTGACTACGTAATGCAAAAATAGGAGCCATGTCCACCTCATTAAATGTTGTCAACATCGCTGTTTCATTTTTCACACTCACAAGCCTTTCAGCCACTTTGCGGCGAAGCATTGACATTTTCTTTCTGTCTTCACCTCTTGATCCATGTGCAGGTGGGGTTCCCATGGCCGGTGTCGCTTTTATGACATCGGCCTTCGTAATACGCCCATCACGCCCTGTACCGTGAATGGTTTGCGGATCCAAACCCTTTTCTGCCATGATTTTTTTTGCTGCTGGGCTAGCACTTCCACTGGCATAAGATGTTGTCGGTGTTACTGTTGCAGGCTTGGGTGCTTCTGCTGCAGCTGGAGCGGCTACCGCATCAGATGGCTTCGCACTATCTGCAACAGGGGTGCCTTCTGTGTCGATCAAACACACAACCTGTCCAACAGCTACAGCATCGCCCTCTTCAGCTTTTAAGGTAATGGTGCCACCAACTTCTGCCGGTAATTCCAAGGTAGCTTTGTCTGAATCAACTTCTGCTATGGCCTGGTCTTTTTCCACATAGTCCCCGTCTTGAACGAGCCATTGTGCTATTTCCACTTCTGTAATGGATTCTCCGGGTGATGGAACTTTCATTTCTAGTATCATGATGGACAGTATTTACTTTGTATTTCGAATTTGGTTATTTTTCTTCGCATCGAAAACATATTCGATAACTTCAAGATGTCGGCGTTGAAAACGGGTCGCGCTTCCAGCCGCAGGTGCACTGTAAGGCCGTCTAGAGGCACAACGCCATTGACCAGCAGTTGGATATTGCAATAGCAAATAACCCCATGCGCCCATATTTCGAGGCTCTTCTTGCGCCCAAACGACATCTTCTGCTCTTGAAAATTGTTCTAAAATCTTATTTATTGCTTGTTCGGGTAATGGGAAAAGCTGCTCGATACGAACTAGAGCAACGTCGGTTCGCTTCTTTTCTTCACGCGCTTTTAACAGATCGTAATAAAATTTCCCTGAACAAAAAACAAGTGTTTTTACGTCTTTAGGAGTTACGATTTCATCTGTAATTACTACTTGGAAATTTCCAGCACACAATTCTTCTGGGGTAGAAACCGCTTGGGGTAATCGGAGTAAACTTTTGGGGGTAAAGACCACCAAAGGCTTTCTATATTGAGCTTTGACTTGGCGACGCAATAAATGAAACATATTGGCTGGTGTGGTACAATTGGCCACAAACATATTGTCCTTGGCGCACAGTTGCAAGTAACGTTCTATACGAGCAGAGGAATGTTCTGCTCCTTGGCCTTCGTAGCCATGTGGCAATAACAAAACGATTCCATTTTGCGTTTTCCATTTATCTTCTGCTGCTGAAATATATTGATCAATAACGATTTGTGCCCCATTGGAAAAGTCTCCAAATTGAGCTTCCCAAATGGTTAGGTTGTTGGGACTCGCCATTGCATAACCATAGTCAAAACCCAAAACCCCATATTCCGACAACAGGGAGTTGTAGATAGAAAACTTTCCCTGCTCTGTTGACAGGGTATTTAGTTGAATCAATTCTTCCTCCGACGCTTCAGCTTTTAGAACTGCGTGACGGTGGGAAAAAGTACCTCGTTCTACATCCTGACCAGAAATCCTAACGCCGTGTCCCTCCAATAACAAGGTTCCATAAGCTAGCAGTTCACCCATGGCCCAATCTAGCTTTTTGGTTTCGAAGAACATTTTTTTCCGATCGGCAATCAATCTTTCGGTTTTACGAAGAAATTTTTTGTCCTTAGGTAAGTCCGATAAAGCCTGCGCAACGATTTCTAATTGATTGTATGGTAAAGCAGTTGCAACATCCTCCAACATCTGAGATTCATCCACTCTAGGAATGCCTTCCCATTCGTCTTGCATGAAAGGTGTAATAATTGTTTTTTCAACCTTTCTGGAATCTTCCAGATTTTCCTCAAGACTATTCTTATAGTCAACTTCAAGTTGCTTTAGATAGGAAGTATCGATAATACCCTGTGCTAATAATTGCGTTGCATAAATATCTCTAGGATTTTTGTGTTTAGCAATCATTTTATAGAGTTGTGGTTGGGTAAAGCGAGGTTCATCACCTTCGTTATGCCCATATTTCCTGTAGCCGAGCAAATCAATGAAAACATCACGCCCAAAGGTCATCCGAAAATCCAACGCAAACAAAGTAGCGTGAACAACAGCTTCAGCATCATCAGCATTGACATGCATCACGGGGGAAAGTGTGACTTTACCAACATCTGTACAGTAAGTACTTGATCTTGCATCAAGGTAGTTAGTCGTAAATCCGACTTGGTTATTGACAACAATATGGACAGTTCCACCAGTTCCATAACCTTTCAATCGTGCCATTTGTACAATTTCGTAAGGTAGCCCCTGGCCTGCTATGGCAGCATCACCGTGTACTAATATGGGTAGGACTTTGGAAGTATCCCCATCAAATTGCTTTTCAAGTTTAGCGCGCGTAATCCCCTGTACTACAGCGCCAACTGTTTCCAAATGTGATGGATTGGGAGCAATATTCATATTGATTTGTTTCCCTGTGTCCGTGGTTCGTTTCGAAGTCCATCCCAAATGGTATTTGACATCCCCATCAAAGACAACCTCTTCATAATCTTTCCCATCAAATTCGCTAAAAATATCGCGAGGCGACTTCCCAAAGATATTGGTCAACGTGTTCAATCGACCCCGGTGGGCCATCCCCATAATAAACTCCTCCACCCCTTGTTCTGCAGCAGATTCTATCACGGCATCCAAAGCAGGAATAAGAGATTCGCCACCTTCAAGTGAAAAACGTTTTTGTCCGACATACTTAGTATGTAAAAAGTTTTCAAAACTTACGGCCTGGTTTAATTTTCTGAGGATGTGTTTTTTCTGTTCGGGACTAAATTGAGGATGGTTGTTATTGATATTTAAGCGTTGTTGAATCCAATTGACTTTTTCAGGATCTCGGATATACATGTATTCAACCCCAATAGAATCGCAATAAATTGCTTTTAAGTGTTCAATAATATTGGCAAGAGTGGTCGGTCCAATCCCCATAATTGACCCTGCATTGAATATCGTATTTAAATCAGCTGTTTCAAGACCAAAGTTTTCGATGGCCAAATCTGGAGTGTACTTGCGACGATCACGGACAGGATTGGTTTTGGTAAATAAATGACCGCGACTTCGGTAGCCATCAATCAGTTTGACAACCTGAAATTCTTTACGTACAGATTCGGGGACTTCAACTACTGCATTGGCGCCTTGTGCATTTTCCATACCAAAATCAAAGCCTTGAAAAAAGGCTCGCCAACTGGGTTCTACTTGGTCAGGATTTCGTAAGTATTGATCGTAAAGTGCTGAGAAGTAAGCCGTATGCGCAGCGTTTAAAAACGAATAGTTATCCATTTGGTCCTTTCTAAATCAATGGTAAAAATACAATTTTTCCCAACAGCAACACGGTGAAATATGAAATAACACAAGAAGTTTACCCTGTGAAATAATTCGACAAAAAAGCGATAATTTCTAAAGAAAATAACAGCATACGAGTAGAGGAGATTCGGGGATTTTTTCAGAATTTTGAATTGTGTTTGCACTAGTCGATTGTAATAATTTCTATGCTTCATGCGAGCGGGTATTTCAGCCGCAATATGAGGGGCAACCCATCGTCATACTATCCAACAACGACGGATGTGTCATTGCCCGTAGTAACGAAGCCAAAGCCCTGGGTATTCCTATGGGTGCCCCTGCTTTTCAATACAAGGACCAATTCCAACGCCAAAATATCCGTGTATTTTCTTCCAACTATGCACTCTACGGAGACATGAGTCATCGAGTGATGAAAGTTTTAGAACGCTACACTCCGAATGTGGAAATCTATAGTATCGATGAGGCCTTTTTGCAATTTAAAGGTTTTGAACTTTTTGATTTGGAAGCTGAATGCCAGCAAATGAAACGGCAGGTAAAACAGTGGACTGGCATCCCCGTTTCGGTAGGCTTAGCGCCCAGCAAAGCCCTAGCCAAAATCGCCAACAAAATTGCCAAAAAATTTGCTGACAGAACCCAAGGCGTTTATTGCATCAATAACGAAGAAAAACGAGTCAAAGCCTTGAAGTGGACCGCTATTGGCGATGTTTGGGGCATTGGCCGGCAACACAAATTACGCTTGGAACTTATGGGTGTGCAAACGGCTTATGACTTTGTACTACTTCCTGACGACTGGGTCAAAAAGAACATGAGCATTTTAGGACTGCGACTCAAAAAAGACCTATTAGGTCTGCCTTTTATTCAGCTTGAAGAGAGCATCCCTCCCAAAAAATCGATTGCTACCACTCGTAGTTTTGAAGGAACCGTTTGCCAATGGTCTGACTTAGAAGAACGGGTGGCTACCTTTGCCGTTAGCTGTGCCGAAAAGCTTCGAAAGCAACAAAGTACGTGTAGTGCGCTTTATGTGTTTGTGCGAAGCGATCCCCACAAAAAAGGTGTTAAGCCCTACCGTAGCAGTTGCACCATTACCCTACCCCATGCCTCTAACTCCAGCTTGGATTTAAGTAAATATGCCGTGGCTGCTGCCAAAAGCATGTTTAGAAAAGGGGTGGCTTTCAAAAAAGCAGGGGTGATTGTGATGGGTTTGGCTCCAGCAGAAACAAGGCAGTTGACCCTGTTCGAATCTCATGTAGGCAAACACAAAGCGTTAATGCAAGCCATCGACAAAATCCACCGACGCTATGGCCCCTATCAGATGAAACTGGCCAATCAAGACCTGCGTAGGACTTGGAAAATGCGACAAGAACACCTATCCAAACGCTATACCACTGCCCTATCTGACATCATCAAAGTAAAATAATCATGCAGGACTCCGGACTCTCTTTTTTTAAACCCAATGCTCAAACCCGAAAAATGCTGCACCTCGCTCAAGAGGGGATTTCGGCGGGTTTTCCCTCGCCAGCCGATGACTTTAAAGAATTGCGAATCAGTATTGACCAAGAGGTCGTCAAAAATGAAGAAGCTACGTTTTATGCGCGTGTATCAGGTCAATCTATGCAAGGGGCTGGTTTGGACGATGGAGACCTTCTGGTTATCGACCGAAGTCAAGAACCCCAAGACAAAGCTATTGCTGTTTGTTTTGTTGACGGTGAGTTTACCGTCAAACGCCTAAAAGTTGAAAAGGACTGTGTTTACTTGATGCCTGAAAACCCACGGTACCAGCCCATCAAGGTGACCGAAGACAACCAGCTACAAATATGGGGTGTGGTCACCTACGTCGTGAAAAAGGTGTGAAACAACTAAAATCACCGCTTAGAATCTGTCTGTTCGAAATTACTGTGCTAGGACGATAAAGCAAATCGAGAGTTACGCAAGCTGAAAAATAAAAAAGAGCCGTTTTTTGATAATACTGCAGTATCCGACCTGAAATTGTCAATTAATCAGTTGAATCCTTAATTTACACGTCCTGTTTGATAAAAGCCAAGTCCTATTCCTTGACCAAGACCCTATGGAAAGTAGTTGCCAAAAAAGAGGCGAGTTGCTCGCTTGAGAATTCTGCAGCAGAAGAATGAGTAGCCAAAAAAAGTTCAGGAGGAGCTCCGACCAACATAATACTCAACAGTAAAAACTCATAGTTTTCATCAAAAGCGTTGATGTTGGGATCTTTCCGTAAATCGCGATTGATATCCCGAATCACCGCTCTAATTTGCTCACTCTGGTAGGTGCTTTGCCGAATAGCTGCCTGGTTTTTGGTATGAAAGGATTTCATTTGTGGAGCGGTAACAAAATCAAAATAACCCTTAAATGTGGTATAAAGATATTCATATACAGAGGTGGCAGCTTTGCGTTTGCTCTTTATATCTTCTTGTATGGTGTTGTTGATTGACTGAATCAAGGCTTCAAACAAACTTTGCACATCGTCGTAATAGTTGTAAAAAGTACCACGGGCAATTCCAACCGCCTGAACGATATCACTCACAGTTGTATGCTGCAACCCTTTTTCAGAGAACAATCGCAAGCCCTCAGAAAAGAGGGCTTCACGAATTTTCAATTTATTATTTTCTCTAACGCTCAAGGTATACTTATAAGCGTTCGAAGATTCCAGCAATGCCTTGTCCACCGCCAACACAAGCAGTGACCATACCATACCGTTGGTCACGGCGTTTCATTTCATTGAGTAATTGGATACTCAACTTGGCACCGGTACAACCAAGAGGGTGTCCCATAGCAATGGCACCGCCATTGACATTTACCGTTTCTGGATTGAGTCCAGCTTCTTGGATCACAGCTAAAGCCTGGACAGCAAAAGCTTCATTAAGCTCTGTTTGCTCAATATCTTTGAGCTGTAGGCCTGCTTTTTGAAGTGCCTTAGGAATGGCGACACAAGGCCCTATACCCATGTAAAGAGGATCTACACCACCAACTGTGCAAGCTGCAAGCCTAGCAATTGGCTCCAAGCCCAATTCTTTGACTTTGGCTTCGCTCATCACCAAGGTAAACGCAGCGCCATCGGAGGTTTGTGAAGCATTACCAGCAGTTACAACACCGCCTTGTTTAAATGCAGGTCGCAAGCGAGCCAAGCCTTCAAGGCTCGTTTCCCGACGCACGCCTTCGTCTTGAGACACCGTATGCGTATGGGTCTGTCTTTGGCCATTTTGCACAAAAACTTCCTCAATGGTTACTGGTACAATCTCTTCTGTGAAAAAACCAGCATCAATAGCTTTGGCCGCTTTTTGGTGTGAGGCAACAGAAAACGCATCAGCAGCTTCTCTTGAGATATTATATTTTGCAGCAACCGCTTCTGCCGTAGCACCCATACTAACATGATAGTTTATGTTTTCTTGATTGGCCATGTAACTCGGTGAGAGTTTGTAGCCTGTCATGGGGAGCAAACTCATACTCTCTGTTCCACCAGCAATATAAATATCGCCGAAGCCCGCCTTTATTTTGCCGACGGCCATAGAAATAGATTCCAAGCCCGATGCACAATAGCGATTGATGGTAATCCCCGGCACTTCTTTACCGAGGGCTCGAGCAGCAATCAAACGCCCTACTTGCAGGCCCTGTTCACCTTCTGGATTGGCACAGCCAACAATCACATCATCAACTGTAGTGGGGTCTAATTCGGGAACTGAGGCAACAAGATGTCGAACAACGTCAACCGCCAAATCATCGGAACGGTAGTTTTTAAACCCTCCTTTTTTTGCTTTTCCTACCGCTGAGCGATAGCCTTTTACTATGTATGCTTCCATGTTTTTTAGTTTCTTAAGGGCTTGTTGTACATTAATATATTTTGAATTCTGTCTTGGGTTTTCTGGTTCCCTAGAAGGGTCAAAAATCCTTCGCGTTCGATATCAAGTAGATATTGCTCATCTACTTTTTGTGGACTGGTTAGGTCGCCACCACATATTACATGGGCAATCTGCCGGGCAATGACAACGTCGTAGTCAGACATGTAGCCACCCAATTTAAACTCATTGATGGCTGTCTGCAAGGCACTGATTCCTTGTCTACCGAGTACTTCAATATCCGTTCTTACAGATGGTGGTACGTAGTTGGCTGCTAGCTCCAAAACTTTTGCTTTGGCATCGCCAATATTTCTTGGGGTATTATAGCAAACGGTATCTCGGCCTTCCTGCAGATAATGCAAATTAAAAGCTTCAGAGGCGGAAGTAGCTACAGCCGCTGTGGCAATATTTTTAAAGTGACTAATTAGTGTTGGGATTTTAACATCTCCCTCAAAAAAAGCATCCGAGGCGCGCAAGGCAAATTCTTTGGTTCCACCCCCACCAGGTAATAGTCCGACCCCAACTTCGACCAGGCCGATATAAGATTCAGCTGCGAAGATTCCTGCATCACAATGCATGGATATTTCGCAACCTCCACCAAATACGTAGCCTTGCGTTGCTACAACTACTGGGATTTTAGAGGTGCGAATACGCATATTAATGTCTTGAAAATCTTTGACCATTTGATTGAGATCATCAAACTTTTTTTGCATTGCCAGCATGCCAACATTCATCAGATTAGCGCCCACAGAAAACTGTTTGGCGTTGTTTCCAATGACAATACCATTCCAGTTCTCCTTTTCTGCCAGTTCTATTGCTTCGACTATTCCACGACCTATACCCTCGCCTATGGAATTACTTTTACTGGTAAATTCCAAACACATGACCCCATCACCAATGTCGTGAACGGTACATTCGCTGTTTTTGATAATCGGTTTATTTTCACGGTAACTGTCCAAAATAATTAGACCATCGGTACTGGGAACAGCCTCATATTTTTGGGTGGTCAGACTGTAATATTTTTTGACACCCCCTTCAAATTTATAGAATGTTTCAATTCCATTTGTTTGCATCTGCTGTACCCAAGAAGGGATGGTCCAACCACAGGATTCAACCAATTCTATGCCTGCTGTCAAGCCGAGCAGATCCCAATATTCAAAGGGACCATAGTCCCAAACATACCCTGCACGCATGGCATCGTCAACCAAAAAAACCTCATCTGCAATTTCAGGAACTCGGTTTGCTGTGTAGGATAATAAGGATGCAAAGTAATTGCGTAAAAATTTATTCTCTCTGTCTTCTCCGTCGATCAGCATAGCAAAACGCTTTGACATCAAATCAATCCCTTTGGCTGCTTTTACTATGGGTAGCTTAGGCCGGATTGTTGGTTCATACTCAAGCGTTTCAAGGTTGAGGACATTCACAATAGTCCGACCTTTATCGTCTTTTTTCTTTGTCCGTTCGTAAAAGCCTTTACCAGATTTGTTGCCAAAGAACTGATTATCGACCAAAAACCGCATGAATTTGGGATCTTCTTTTCCTTTTTGGCTATCAAAAAAACTATCGTTGGTTACATTGTCACGAACAAAATTAGTGACTTTCTCACCCGTATCTATCCCCACCAAGTCCTGCAATTTGAAAGTTGCGGTTTTGGGCCTACCGATGAGTTGTCCAGTGATTGCATCGACTTCCTCTACTGTCATACCATACTCTTGGGTCAATTCAATCATGCGCACCCCCGACATCACTCCGATGCGGTTGGCAATAAATGCAGGCGTGTCTTTACACAAAACAGTTTGCTTACCCAGATAAATATCCCCAAACTCCATAAAAAAGTCGATCATTTTAGGATCACTTTCAGGGATAGGTATAATTTCTAACAGTCTGAGATATCGTGGTGGATTAAAAAAGTGCGTGCCACAAAAATGCTTTTTAAAGTCTGCCGAACGACCATCGGCCAGCAAATGGATAGGGATACTTGAGGTGTTTGAACTAATAAGGCTTCCCGCTTTTCTGTGGTTTTCAACCCTTTCAAAAATAGATTGCTTGATATCTAGCTTTTCAACTACTACTTCAATAATCCAGTCAGCTTCAGCTATTTTATCGAAATCGTCTTCGAAATTACCAGTAGTAATACGTTGCGCAAATTTTTTGTCAAATAAAGCTGCAGGCTTGGATTTGATTGCCTGCATTAAAGCCTGATCGGCAATTCGGTTACGCTTTTCGGGATGGGTCTCACTTGGGTCTAGATCGAATGGAAGTATATCCAACATGATAACTTCCATGCCTACATTGGCCAAATGACAAGCTATTCCAGATCCCATAACCCCAGAACCTAAAACAGCCACTTTTTTAATTCGATAACTCATTCGATTAATCTTTGTTTAAAAACGAAAATATGAAAAAAATGACATACCGTCACTTTTTTTATTATTTTTGATAACAAAATAAAACACCTATGAATCAACACGTTTACGACCAGCTGAAAGAACGCGCCGATAATGCAGGACCTATTGGGGGTACCCTCAAATTTGTAGTCGATGATACAATAGTTTTTATTGACGGTACGGGCGATGCTAACAAAATTTCTGCAGATGACAACGAAGCAGACTGTAGTATCAGCGTGAGCCAAGAAGTACTTGAAAAACTTCGTGATGGTGAGCTCAATCCTATGATGGCAGTTATGGGCGGCCAGGTCAAAATTAGTGGTGATATGGGTCTTGCCATGAAAGTACAATCGCTACTCGGATAAGCATCTATTGTATTGTAAACCGATACAAGCTTGGATCCTGTTTATTTAAATGAAGTAGACGGGGTTCTTGTTGTGACCTGATATTGATCTCCATTTTATCGTTAAACGGCTTTGAGGTAAAAAAAACTTTATCAAAGTGATTTATTTTTTTCCTCAAAATGTCAATACCTCAAATTCGACACGACGTTGTTTGCTGTGAAAGCTTTCGGGTAATTTGTTAACTGGACTGTCGTCTATCCACAACTCAAAATCAATTTCTCCTTTCCATTTAGCAAGGTCTTTTTGGGCAGTAGTCATACTTTCATATGTGCCTACAATGACTCGAAATAAAGATTGCTTTGTAGTGAATATTTGTGGTTTTAGTCCAAGTTTGATTAGGTCTTTAACAACTTTTTCTGCATTTTTTTTATCCCCATAACTACCTGCATTGAGAACGAAATTCTGTTTGTCATTTCCAGGAACTTTGGTTTCCCCAAATGCAATTCCTACTATGCGTCCTTTTTCACCAAGTGCTTGTTCCACATAAGCGATCATTGTTTTTTGTCGTTGTTCGGATAATTTATAATTGTAAGAGGCCCTTCCCCTACTATCTGTGTAAGAACTAACCCGGACAATCATGTTTGGATAGTCGCGTAAGGCAGCAACAACACGATCCAAGCGGTCTTTGTACTGAACCAGCAAATTAGCTCTATCGTAGTCAAAATAAATCGGATCGAAAGTAGTCTGAACATCACGGGGCAAGTCATCAAGAGAAGGAATCTGTTGTGTTAACAAAACCTTGATGGGTTCCGATCGCCCATAATCAGTTACAATGCGATAGTAAAAGGAATCTTGAGATAGTGTCATGATCGGGTTGGTGTAAAGAAAAGAACCATTTTGATTCCACACCAAGTTTCCATCGGGTTGCGATTCCAAAACATACCGTCTTTTAAAAAAACGATGCATAGGGTCACGCTGCAGAAGCAGTTCTTCATCGTTTTGATGCACGCCCCTACTGGATACTACAAGAGTGTCTATCGCCATGTAGTCATAGGAATCTTCAACTCCTTTGAGCTGAGGTTGCGGCTCAAAGGTGTAGAGATCGTCGTCACCACGACCGCCTTCACGATTTGAAGTTTGCAGACCCATTTTTAAAGTTTGCCGATAGGTCCATCCAAAATCATCTCTATTTGAGTTATATGGTGCACCAAGAAGGCTGCGCTCCCAGCGGTTGGTCATCACTTCCTCGGCTAGCCAAATATCTAAACCACCAACACCCTCTGAACTATTTGAGGCATAAGACAACAGACCCGATGTCCAATTTGGGAAAACTTCATTCGCTGGTGTATTGACGTCTTTCCCCAAATTTATTGGCTTAGAAAAACTACCATCTGGCTTTCTTTTTGCCACATACAAGTCAAAGCCACCAAAGCCTCCCGGACGATCGCTACTAAAAAAAAGACGTTGATGGGTTGCATCAAAAGTTGGGTGTAATGTCGATGTACCTTCCATATTGATCGACAAAGGCACAGCTACTTTTTCAGACACAAGGGGATAGGTGGTCTTGTAAAGGTCCAAATGAATGATTTTATTGGGTGATGGCTGTGCTGCTGATCGAGTTAAATATAGGGTTTGTGTTTGCGGATCATATGAAATAGGACCATCTTGTAAAATAGTATTCAAGCCCAATTGCAATATTTCTGGTGTACCCACCTGTTGTTGGGTCAATAATGGGGCTTTAGCCAGATTATAAACAGGGTAATCAGATTGAATCCGTTTCAGCGTCTTTTTTTCACCCTTCATTTTTTGTGCAGTTACATACCACAACTCAGGTTGCTGCACCGAATCAGAGGCTATAATGAGAGGTGCAAACTCAGCCATTTCTGTATTAATGCGTAATGCGTTGAGCGTTTGGCTGTTTTCTTCTCTGAATCTTTTCTTGTACAAAAGGCTGTCTTCGCTCCATAAACTTTGATAAAAAATGGGAAGTTTATTGGCTTTTTCTCGATATTCATTGGCTAGTTTTGGATTGTCGGTTAGCAAAGTGGCATACAAGAAATAATCTTCTAAATCAGCCATTGGGTCATCTACAATTTCCTGAAAAACTAGTTTGGCTTTTTCATTTTGCTCTAGCTTCAAGTAAGCTCTTGCTAAATTTTGCTGTTGCTTTAAAGACAGTGAATTGAATACCTTCTCATACTGCGCAATCGCTTTTGTATAATTCTGGTTAAAAAAATAATAATCTGCCCAGTTCCCATTGTTAACCTGGGCAAAGCCTTGATTGCACAAGCCAACTACTACAATTAAAACCCATTTTTTCATACTAGAATATTCTTGGTGACCGCAACGCTGCGAGGTCTTTTATATTAAAATCAAATCGAAGGATAATCTCATGAGTCCCTGTATTAAAGGCCGCATTTAAATCCCCCAAACCAGTGCTGTAGGCATAACCCACACTCCAATTCGCATTGAGATGAATCCCCCCCATCATGCCATAGGCTCCTCCCAGTCTGTCATTAGGGAAAAGAGATTCTACCGCACTTCGCACTTGTGGCCCTAACCAAAAACGGTCTTCATAAATTAATAGTGCACTAAAATCAAAGCCCATAGGCGACCCCTCAGATTGTTTGAATAAGATATTGGGTTTGATGGTCCATGCTGGAGTAATTGATAACATACCACCCATTACTAAATAACCGTGCCTAGATATCTGGTACCGATCGTTGCTCAGCATTCTAGGAATGGAAAATCCCATGTAAAATTTGGGCTGATGATAATACAATCCGAATCCGATATTGGGTAATATATCAAAATTAGTTCCTATGTCAAAAGCCACATCACCAGGAGTGAGGGTTCGGATCAAATCGGCATTGAGATTATAGTTGTGAATTCCCATTTTAACACCTAATGCCAGCTGGTGCCCTTTCTCATTTAAAGTCAAATGATAAGCACCGTCAATATTGAAAACAGTGTTTACTATAGGTCCAATTTTGTCATTCAAAACATGTACTCCCCAGCCTAGCTGTTTATCTTGAACACGTCCATTTACTGCAAGTGCTTGTGTCACAGGGGCGCCTTCAAAACCCAACCATTGCGCGCGATGAAGAGCAGTAGCATTCGTATACATTTTTGATCCAACGTACGCTGGATTTAACAACTGATGGGCAAACATAAACTGAGAAAAAGTTGCCTCTTGTTGACTGAAGCCCCTAAAGAAAGGAAAACAACTCAAAAATAATATTCCTAAATAAAAGATGTGTTTTCTTCTCATTGCACGCGTTTTAGATATATATAACCTTGAAAGAGGACCCTATCATTAACAAGTAGTTTAAAAAAATAAGTTCCTTCTGGTAACACCTCTGTGCTTCCAACCCGAAAACCAACAGAAGTTTGCCCTATCCATTCATTTTGATAATTTGATTTTTCATAAACCTTCAGCCCCCAACGATTCCAAATTTCCAAGCGGTTATTGGGGTAATTTTCAATTCCTTCGATGACCCAACCGTCATTATTACCATCGCCATTGGGTGAGAAAGCAGAGGGAATCTCGATTGACTCTCGTACTAAGTTTTCATAAGTGGCGGCATCAAGTTGACTTGGGTCAGGTATGGAAGTAGGCAAGGTGGTGGTCGCTGTCTCTGAAGGTGGATTGGATTCAATTTCGGAGGTCTCGCTCCCAGAACTCGAATCGGAGGGCTGGTTTGATTCAGAATCAGTTAGGGTGTTGGTTACTGTTTCTGTTGGTTCCGCGAGGACATCATTATCTAAATTGGCTACTGCGATAATGACATCAGCCAAAGTTTGATAGCTGACCGCTGTAGTGGAAGGTGCTACTGATATAATTAGGTTTGAAGTCACTGTCCCGTCCACTTCTAGGTCATCCACCCCAACGATTTGAAGAGGCTTTGATACATTCCAATCGCTTGTATTGAAGGTGAGCGTTTTGGGTGTCACATCAAGTTCAGTTTCATCGACAACTGTGATATTCAACGCTACAATTTGAAGTAAATCAGTTGTCAAAGAAACCAGAAGTGTTGTTGATTGTCCATCCTCACTAACAGTTCCAGGTACTGATAATAGTAAACCAGCAACCTCGTCGTCTTTGTTCGTGATGACAGGATCCGCTACATCGGAAGCCAACAAACCATTGTAAAGGGGGTCTGAAGATATTGGGGAGTCGGTTATGACAGTTATATTTTGATCGCCATCGGCTATATTATCATCCAAACCAGTAATAAGTACGGCATTAACCGAAGGGTTATTCCAATTCCCATTCTGTATCGTTAAGGTGTTGGTTGCTAATAGTACTTCATCAGAATTTATACCCAAAGCCAAAGGAACTGTTACATCAGCACCTCCAAGCGGTTGGGTGAGTAATTCGAATTGAAGCGTAGCTGTATCGCCTCTCTCATCTGTAGCAAAATCATTGTTAAATGCTGTAACTACAATCCCTGGCCCATCGTCGTTTTGATTGGTAAATACCAAATCCGAAATGGTAGAACCATCCAAAATATTATAGAAGGGATCCGTAGAGATGACATTGCCAGTTATAATTGAAAATGGCTCTGCACCGTCAACAATGGGTGGTGAGTCATCAACTCCATATACCGTAATATTTTTGTCAATATTCCAATTGCTTGGTGTAAAAGTTACAGAAGATTGGACACTACCCTCCCCCAAATCAGACGATGCCAATCGAATAGTTACGTCAGCCGACGGCATAAATGTTAATCGAATCGTAAAACTACCTGTATCTCCATTTTCACCTGTTGTATTATCCACCATGTTGATGATGGCACCAGCAGTTTCATTATCAAGCGTCGTTACCGCAATTTGAGAACTAGGTATGGCGGCATAGAGTGGTGGCGCACCTGGAGCTATAACCAGTGTAACAGTTGTAATTTGAGAGCCATCGAGTAAACTATCGTCTACACTATTCAATACAACTGTCTGGCTCACATTCCAATTTGCAGCATCAAAAACAAGGGTGGTTGATACCAAAGCGGCTTCGGTGGCTTCGCTTAAACTCAAACTAAGTGTCACGATTCCAGCTGGAATTGATCGCAAGGAAACTGTAAAGCTAGCTGTTGTCGTATCTGCCTCAGTTAATGTTCCTTGCATACTTGAGATCAATAAACCCGCATTGTCATCATCTAGTGTAGCAATGGTACGTGACACACTAGTCAAACCTACAAATAAGGGAGATGAAGCAGGGTTTATTTGAAAATCTAAAGTACTGGTTTGAGTACCATCTGTGGCAAAGTCGTCTACTGCCGAAAGTGTTATTGTTTGAGTTACGTTCCAATTAGAGGGTGTAAATGTTAAACTGGTCACACTAAGACTTACTTCAGTTGTATCGCCATTAATCAAATCAAAAATTACATCAGCAGTGGGAGCAACTGTCAATCGAAGCGCAACAGATCGGGTTGTTGGATTATTTTCCGTTAATGTGCCGCTTATGGTACTAACAAAGAATCCTGCTGTTTCGTTATCCAGGGTAGTTACGCTAACCTGAGAACTGGGTAAGGCAGCATAAAGCGAAGGGGCGCCTGGAGCAATAGCTAAGGTTACCGTAGTGCTTTGTGATCCATCTAATAAACTATCATCAACACTATTCAAAACCACTGTCTGACTCACATTCCAATTACCAGCATCAAATACAAGGCTAGTAGATACCAAAGCGGCTTCGGTGGCTTCACTCAAACTTAAATTCACAGTAACAGTTCCCGTTGGGATTGATTGCAGGGCAACTGTAAAACTTGCTGTCTGCGCATTGGCTTCTGTTAGTGTTCCCTGGACGGGGCTCAATAATAGTCCAGCACTATCGTCGTCTAATGTAGCAATAGACCGCGTTTGACTCGCCAAACTGGTGAACAAAGCAGCCGATGATGGATTAACTTCAAAAATCAAAGTGCTAGTTTGGGTACCGTCTGTTTCAAAATCATCTACCGAAGCCAAAACAACAGTCTGGGAAACGTTCCAATTTAAGGCGGTAAAAGTCAAGCTGACGACATCCGGGCTCAATTCAGTGGCATCGGTATTGGTCAGGTCAATTATAACGTCTGTGCTGGGCTGAACACTTAACCGGATCGACAGCGTCTGCGTAGCGGAATTATTTTCTGCTAGGGTGCCACTGATAGTACTGACCAAGAAACCAGCAATTTCATTGTCTTGAAGGGTTAAAACAACCGTTTGATCGGCCAGGGGATCGTAACAGTCATCGCTCAGTCCATCGACAATACGAAAGGTTAAACTAGCCGTTTCGGTACCCTCAGCGATACTATCGTCAGCCATTGAAAGTGTCACTGTTTGAGAAACATTCCAATTGGAATTAGTAAAGGTAAAACTCGTTGTTCCGAGGGTCACATCAGAGGCTTGGGAACTCGTCAAATTCACTACCACAGTACTACTCGGTTGGTCAGTCAAAGCGAAAGAAATCGTTTTACTGATACCCCCCTCTGTTAGGGTCAAAGTGGAAGAACTGATCGCTATGCCGGGATCAATCAGATTGATCAGGACTGGAATCCGAGTTTCACTTTCCCGATAATAAATATTGCTAGGATCAGAAAAATTAGCCGCTTCTGCATAATAGGTCGTTCCTTCTACCAGTGGCGTGCTCAGGGGTAAATTTACACTACCCGAAGCAGTAGTAAACCATACCACATTGTAGGGAATTCCGCCTGAATCATTTTCAACCGATAAAACAATATCATTGAGTGTTGGCGCATCAGCCAAGCAGAAAGTTTGGGTATTACTACCTGTAGGCGGTAGTATTTCGTTGGCCACGCAGATTGTTGAAGAGGATGTAAATCGGACTAAGTGATGATTGAATTGTCCTCCAGTTCCAGATGTAAATCCCCAATATGCAAAATCACTATTTAAAATGGTACTTATAAGGTCAACAGTTTTTGTTGCCGTGTAAATACTTGAATCACTATGGGTGAGTTTGTAAGATAGTTCATTTGTGCTAGGGCTCCAGGAAATTTCTAATCCATGCCAATCATCGTTTTCAAGGTTGTTGACATCATTTATATCAGACGAATAAGCTGTTGAAGAAGCCTGGCCATTGGGAACAAAGGCAAGGTGATCTAGACTATACCCCTGAAAAGTTGCTACGGAACCAGAAAAAGGAGGATCCCAATATTGGTTGGCATAAGTATCGATTTCTATTGCAAATGAAGGGGATATGCCGCCATAACCAATACCCAAACCTAAACCGCCTTGACCAGTATCAATATTTTGAATAACAAAAGCCAAACCATCTGCACCTGGATTATCTGAATCTCCTAAGTAGATTTCAAAATTTAAGGTAAAGTCTACTCTAAGATCAAACCTACGAGTATACCAAGCTGAACCAGAAAGACTTGTCGCTGTTTGTGTCAAAGAAAGTTCGTTTGCAAGTGTTGAAGTTGCACTATTAACAAAATTAAAATCCATGACATTAAACGGAATTGTAGCACACAATTCTGGATCATTATCCTGAGTTCTTATACTGATTAGCGTATCAGAAACTGTATCATAATTGTCATCAGATAAGCTATCCACAACAGTAATAACAAGGTCTTGCAAAACATCTCCATCCCGAATGGCATCGTCAACCCCTGTGACTGTTACTGTCTGTGTAGCCGACCAAGTACTCGTAGTAAACGTAAGGGTAGCCGTGCTCAAACTAATCTCGGTACTGTCAGACACAACAAGTGATAAGACAACATCTGAGCTTGGAATCCGATCCAATACCACGGTAAATGATTGTGAAGTGGGAGACTCGGATACAGTAATGAAAGTGGGCGTTACAGTGAATCCAAAATCAGTCGGATCTAAAAAATTCATAATCCCATCGCCATCATCGTCCCCTGTTAGTTCGACACTATCTAAAAAACCGTCACCATCACTATCTAAATCAAAACTGTTTTGAATCCCATCGCCATCTGTATCCAAAGTACAGGCATTAGCGGGCCTATCAAAGGAGATATCGTCGATTAAGTTACCTGTTCCCCCACCGGTGATTGATTCAAACAGAAATACAGTAGTTGTTTGACCACTTGGAACCAAATAGATTCCAGTTTGCCTTTGCCATACTTGTTTTATTGCATTTAATGAATCTAAAGCCACAGCCGTAGAGGTTGTTAATCCTGCTCTAACCCGCATAGATTCCCCACTATATCGCCCTTGAAGTGAATAGGACCAAATCATATATTGGCTTGGGGTCGTAGCCATGTCCTGATAAAGTGCTGCTATTTGAGTAGCATTTATTTCAGCAAATCTTGTTCCAGAATTGGAGCTATAAGTGTCCGATCCTAATGTTCTAGGACTACACCAAATCTCTATCAATTCATCGGAAGCTGTTGTTGACCAACCTTCCACATTAGCTTGTAAATATTGACCATTGCAAGCTGAATTCATTTCGAAACCGCCATTTATAATTCCACCATTGGGATTGCCACATTCCAAAAAATCCAATATGCCATCATTGTCATCGTCTGAATCAAAATGATCTGCAATACCATCCGAATCATTGTCTTCAAATACATTCGGATCTGTACCAATGGTTTGTTCATCCCCATCACTCAAACCATCATTATCACTATCAGTATCCAGATGATTTGGAATGCCATCATTGTCACTATCTAAGCTGGTCTCCAGACGAATATTATCGACAAAAGTATCTACCGCCACTCCCACAACAGCGTTATTTAGCCAGGGATAATCCGTGGTGGGCCCTAAATTGACCAACGTATCGGTTTGGGTTCCAGTCAACCCGCTGGTGTATTTAGAGGTGGCGTTGTCCATAAACAAAGTAGAAGACCCGCCAGCAGTTCGGACATAAAATGTCGTTTGCTGATGGAACCATCCTGCCTCACGGGTATAGCCGTTAAAAGTAAAGGAGCTATTGGGATGCCGCTTCAATCCATCTCCAAAGCCATAAACTAAAATTGCATCTTGACCAGGAGATACATCATCCTGCCAAATAGGGTCTTGGTTGGGAGCCGATAGGACAACCCCATATTCGTTGCAACAAGCTTGAGCCGTGTTTTCATTTCTGAAATCTGCGCTTATTTGAATTCTGACTCCTGGAGTCAATAAATTGGTTGGTGTACTCACCAATGAGGTCATGTTTTCGTCTTCTGACGGAAAACCGTTATTATTCTGATCAAATACTAAAGTATTACTACCTGTGTGAGTCGTGCTGCTAATAAAAGTGCCTACTTTGGTTGCACCTTCTGTATTACTATTAAAATTCCAGTAAGCAGCATCAATTACAGTTGAAGAAATAGATAGTGTTCCAGAGGATACAGCAGTATTGGCAGCTATACTTTCAAAGTTTTCAAAAGAAACCGAATATCCTTCATTGACATCTAAAATACCGTCGCCGTCGTCGTCAGGATCACACATATCTCCAATGCCGTCTCCATCTGTATCAGTTTGCAAAGGATTGAAAACAGTGGGGCAATTGTCACTTGCTGAAGGAATACCATCTGCATCTGGATCTTGAGACCACAGCCCGATAGGAAATAAAAAGAATAACGTAAAGGTTACTATTTTTTTCATCAGGCTGTCCCACTCTGGCCTCAAAATTAATTATAATATTGTAAGACAAAGTTACAAATAATTTTTATTTGCTCTTTTTCAATAACTTACAAAATACTCTAACCTTGAAAGTAAATTTATTTTACTTGTATCAAATCAACAATCCTATATAAAGTGACACTTTTTAGTAATAAATAAATAGCTATTTTGTATTGAAAAAAGGTACAATTGGTATGTAATTCCCGCTTCATATTGAATAGGGGGCCATGTTGGGTTTGATTTGTCTGGTTACAGCGTTAACAAATCAGATAAAGACAATTAAAAAACAGTAGCCGATTGAAGCAAGGTTTTCAAGGTTGAATTACATCCTCTTTCGATTCGTTGTACAGCGGATTTTCTAAGTCGGTATTAGCCCCAAAGTCACTTCATGACAAGTCCCTTTGTTTTTTCAAAACACTAATTCGGTTACCTATATTTTTGTAGTGTAGTTCATTGTAAAGCTCTTCTATTCTAAGATTTTAAAGAATGTAATGAGTCCTATAGAATTGAAAGGCAACTTAAATGTTGCCCTAAAAGAACTGGGTGAAAAACTATTTTTACGTCAACTTTCATAAAATGAGTCGGGCTGACAATCGGCATGACCCAACTACTTAATAGCTGGTGATTTGCACTTCAATAGGCAGCCTGACTCCTTTTTTATTGCCGGGTAAACTTTTTTATTTCTGGCTTAGGTAATGCAGGCAATGCATCTTCAGCAAAGAGATAATTGGGCCATTGGCTTTCATAGAAAGAATTGACGGCTTCCAAGGCTGCATCCAACTGATTTTTCGCTTTTTGAACCAATTCAATCTCTGTTGCAGTTAACCCTTTGGGACGTGTTCTGATATAATAACCTGCACGACTAATCCTTGTCATAACATGCGGGGTAGGATTACGAACAATACCCTGACGTTTGTCTTCTTTTCCTAGAAATAAAGCTACTTTTTCTTCGATTTCCTTTTCCATTAACCTGGCTATTGAATCCATGTCCTCCGGAAGTTTATGCTCTTTATAGCGATTTTTTAAGTCTTGAATCTGCTTTTTACTTTCCATTAACTGACTTACAGCTTGCGCTGCTAGGGCCGTCATTTGCTCTAATTCCTCAATTTGTTTATGTGCAGCAACAAAGGCAGCTTCTGTAGTCAAACCACGAGGATCCAAGGCGAGGTCAATTTTGGCTTTTGACCTATTATCTTTGTGACTGAGGATTACTTCATAGGTGCCTGGCAGGGCTTGCTTCCCTCTACGTTCCGTTTTCTTTTTTGATTTTTTTCGTTGTGGTCTTGGTACAGCCTCTTCCGTCAAATCCCAAATCCACCGATAAATCCCCTTTTCTTTCGGGGCTTTTCTCTCCAGGGATTTAATCTCTTTACCCTCTCGGTAAAATATCAATTTGAGTGAATCTGACGCTTGAGCTGTCTTTCCTGGGTCAAAAAAGAAGGTAAATCGTCCACCTTCGGGTCGGTTTTCACCTTGAAATAAGGCATCACCGCCAAAACGGGTGCCATTTGGTTGCTGATAAGCAGCATGATAGGCTGTGGGGGCATCAAACAAGTGAATCGATTGATTTAAAAAAGTTGAATTTTTGGCCCATTCACGCAAAACTTCAATGTCATCCAAAACCCAGATAGCGCGACCAAAAGTTCCGATGATCAAATCGGGTTCCCGCTGGTGAATAACCAAATCCTTGGTTGAAACAGTTGGAAACACGGAAGCAGGCATCTTTTCCCAGCTCTTCGCCCCGTCAATAGAAAAGTAGAGTCCATCATCAGTTCCTAAAAAAAGGAGATTGGGTGAAACTGGGTCTTGAATAATCGATAAAGCATAACTAGCTACATCTTTACTATCAACAATCCGCTCCCAGCTTTTACCGTAGTTAGTAGTCCGGTAAACATAAGGAGTGTAATTAAACCTGCGGTAATCATTGGCTACTAAAAGAGCAGCTCCTTTTTGATAGGAAGAAGCTTTGATTTGAGGTATCCAACTACCCTCGGGTAATCCTTTGATATTTTGGGTCACCTCGGTCCAAGTTTTACCACCATTTTGGGTAAAATGAACCCGTCCATCATCTGAGGCCGTCCATAGCATACCTTTTTCTAAAGTTGAGGGTTCAATAACCAATAACGTACAAAAATTTTCAGCTCCAGTTGCATCAAGGGTCAATCCCCCACTCTCACTCTGTTTTTGTTTGCTTTTGTCATTGGTTGTTAGGTCAGGAGAAATGATGGACCAAGTCAGCCCTTCATCTGTACTTTTATGGACAAATTGACTTCCAAAATAAAGGGTGCTCTTGTCAAAAGGATCAGCAGCGATGGCGGCATTCCAATTAAATCGAAGTCGTATATTGGGGTCGGGATGGGTAGGTTTGATTGTATAGTTATTGCCTGTTTCTGCATCATAACGTGAAACATTACCTTGTTGGCTCATGGCAAAACCAAATCTAGAATTGGCTGCATTAGGAACGACGTCAAAACCATCTCCAAAAAGAATTTCCTGCCAGTAGGCATTACGGATACCCTGGTCGCGCCAAACATAAGCTGGGCCTTTCCAAGATCCGTTGTCTTGCATTCCGCCATAAACGTTATAAGGGAAATCCATATCAGTATTGATGTGATAAAACTGTCCTACGGGAATATTACCTACAAAACGCCAACTGGCTCCACGATCTCGGGTAATATTAAGTCCACCATCATTTCCATTTATCATATAACTCCCATCATTGGGATGTATCCACCAAGCATGATGATCGGGATGGACACCGTTGTTAACATTATAAGCAGGCATTAATTCTTTAAAGCTTTTCCCACCATCCTCTGAAACATTGACATAGGTGAAAATAGAATAAATTCGATTTTCATTTTGAGGATCTACAGCAATATCAGAGTAATAAAAAGGTCTGTTACCAATTTCTTTTTTATCGTTGATCAGGGTCCACTTTTGTCCTCCATCATCAGAGCGATATAAGCCATTTTTTTTCGCTTCGATTAAGGCGTATACCCGATTGGGATTGCTGGGAGCAATTGCCAAGCCAATTCTTCCCAAATCGCCTTTGGGAAGACCATCAGCTGAGGTCAGCTTTTTCCATGTGGCCCCGCCGTCATGGCTCAAATGCAAACCACTACCAGCACCGCCCGATTTAAAAAACCATGGGTCGCGTTTGTGTTCCCACATGGCGGCTATGAGTTTGTTTGGATTACTAGGATCCATAACCAAGTCGGCCGCACCAGTTTTTTTATTCCCAGAAAGGATTTTTTTCCAGGTTTTTCCTCCGTTTGTTGATTTGTAGACACCCCGTTCGCTGTGTTCGCCCCAAGGTGAGCCAATTGCAGCAACATAAATCGTATCTGGAGCCAAAGGATCAATGATAATTCTATGGATATGACGTGTTTTTTCTAAACCCATCGATTTCCATGTTTTACCTCCATCAAGAGATTTAAAAATCCCATACCCTCCGTTGAGGCTATTCCGAGGATTACCCTCACCCGTTCCCACCCAAATCACATCGGGATTGGATTGTTGAATTGCCACTGCACCAATCGAAGCGGTGACCTGATCTTGAAACAAAGGCTCCCAACGAATACCTCCACTGGTTGATTTCCACAGACCACCCGAAGCAGAGCCCGCATAAATTATATTTGGGTTGTCATGAACCGCATCAATCGCCGTGATCCTTCCACTCATTCCACCAGGACCAATATTACGTGCTTTAAATTCTTTGAATAATTCCGCTGATTGTTGTCCATTAACCCAGGTCATAGAAGCCAGGGCTAGCCACAGAAATACCTTTTTCATAACTGATTTGAATTTTGTCTCGCTAATATAAGAGTCTTTTCCTTTTAAAATAGCAATGATTTAAATGACGGATAACTGTTTTACTTGGTATTTTTGTTTAAAACTTTTAATGTTAAAAGCTGTACTTTTCGATATGGATGGTGTTATTGTCAATAGTGAACCCCTCCACCGCAAGGCCTACAATCAAATGTTTGCTGACTTTGGGTTAGAAGTATCACCAGCACACTACAACTCTTTTACTGGTCAAGCGACCTTAGCCATATGCGAAAAACTGTGTCAAACGTTTGAATTGCCTCAACATCCAGCAGAAATGGTAAGTCGAAAGCGTCATTATTTCAAGGAATTTTTTGAAAATGATAGTGCCCTTGAGTTGATTCCAGGCGTACGTGAACGCATACAAGATTATTACGATGCAGGACTTCAATTGGTTTTAGCCTCCTCGGCCTCCATGTCCAACATCAATCAAATTTTCAACCGTTTTGAATTGGATCAATATTTTGTTGCCAAACTAAGTGGTGGAGATCTGCCAGCATCCAAACCCCACCCAGAAATATTTATTAAAGCTGCCGAGGCCAGCGGTTTCGAAAGATCAAACTGTATGGTCATTGAAGATTCCACCAATGGCATTAAAGCAGCGCATGCAGCTGGTATTTTTTGTGTGGCCTATAAAAGTCAGCATTCACACAATCAGGATTATCAACTGGCTGATATGGTAATTCAAGACTTTTCTGCTATTGCCAGTGATAAAATAACCCAATTTTTCCCAAACTAAGTTTCGTTTAAGATTTCCGAATAATGTTTTCACAGGTTTTGACCAGATAAGTGGTCAACATCCAAATATTTTTAAAGGCTTTATTTTGGGTGTACCCTTTTGAATAACGGTAATAAATCTGTTGAACAATACCTGCTAAACGGAATAAACCATAAACACGGTAAAAGCTAAAATCATGTACTTCAATACCCATTTTTTGAGCATAGTAGGCGATGGATTCTTCCCTAGTAAGCATACCTGGCAAATGAGAAGGTTGACGTCGCATTCGTTTGATAAAAAAATCATCTTTAGCTTCTATCCAGTAAGCCAAGCTATTTCCCAAATCCATAAGAGGGTCGCCAATTGTCGCCATTTCCCAATCCAAAACACCAAGAATTTTCTGGGGTTGCTTTGGATCAAGCACCACATTGTCAAGTCGATAATCGTTGTGAATCAAACACAGTTGAGAATCTTCAGGGCAATGTGTTTCGAGCCATTGCATGACTTTTTTACCTGAAGGAACGTTCCAGGTAACCGCTTGGGCGTAGCGTTGATTCCAACCCGATATTTGTCGCTTTACATAGCCTGCTCCTTTACCCAAATTTTGCAATCCCTCTTTTTGATAATCAACCTGGTGTAATTCAATAAGCTTGTCCCAAAAAGCATGACAAACAGCTTGAGTCATGGCACTATCCCATTGGTATTGCCTGGGTAAGTTTTTTCGTAGAATCAAGCCCTCAAGACGCTCCATTATATAAAAAGGGGAACCTAAAATGGATGTGTCCTCGCAAGAAACAAACATTTTGGGGACCATTGGGTAATGGGGCTTTAAACTTTTTTGGAGATTGAATTCCCGCAACATGTCGTGCGCTCCTTTGGCCTTTTTACCCAAAGGGGCGCGTCTTAAAATTAATTCTTGATGCGCAAATTGTAATCGATAGGTCCAGTTTGACGCACCACCAGCAAACTGGGTTATCTTGGGTTGATCTGTCAAACTAGGAAAGTGCTGTTGCAACCAAGGCAACAATTGATCTAAATTGAGTTCCTCACCAGATCGTTGCACATCTTCCAAGTCCTTAACCACGGTCATCTTTAGGTAAGTATTTTTTGAATTCAAGTTTGGCCACACTCCCAAGGTGCACCTCATCGGGACCATCGGCTAAACGCAACGCACGGGCTTGCATAAAAAAGCTACTCAGGGGAAAATCGTCAGATATTCCTGCCCCACCATGAATTTGCATAGCCATATCGGTGACTTCTTGTAATACGTTGGGTGCCACAACCTTGATCGCCGCAATTTCAGTCATGGCAGCTTTGACCCCTTTGTTATCTATTTTCCAAGCTGCGTAAAGTGTCAAGAGCCGGGCCTGATCAATAGCGATTCGGGCCTTGGCAAAACGCTCTGCATTGCCACCCAAGCGAGCTAGTGGTTTCTGAAAAGCGACTCTGGTGCCACTCCGAAGTATAGCCAACTCAAGGGCACGCTCAGCAGCGCCAATACAGCGCATACAATGATGAATACGTCCAGGCCCAAGTCGCCCTTGCGCTATGGCAAACCCAGCACCAAAATTTTGAATTAAATTGGCTTTGGGTACGCGGACATTGTCAAAATGTACTTGACCGTGCCCCCCAGGAGGGTCGTAAGCGCCAAAAGTATTTTGCATACGCTCGATTTTGACACCAGGACTATCGAGAGGTACAAGTACCATACTATGCTGTTGGTGACGGGGCTGGTTGGCATCTGTTTTCCCTAATACAATAGCTATTTTGGCTTGGCTATGTCCCAAACCAGTTGACCACCATTTTTTCCCGTTTACCACAATTTGATCCCCATCTGGTAAGATAGAGGTTTCAATATTGGTTGCATCCGAAGAAGCTACTTGGGGTTCTGTCATCGAAAAAACCGATTTGATTTCACCAGCTAGTAAGGGATGCAACCATTTCTCTTTCTGGGCTATACTACCAAAATGATACAGAACTTCCATATTACCTGTATCGGGTGCATTGCAGTTAAAGATTTCAGCGGCATTGTAAACGCGTCCCATTTCCTCAGCCAATAGGGCATATTCGGTAACACGCAATCCAGCGCCCAATTTTTCGTCTGGCAAAAATAAATTCCACAAACCCGCTTTGCGTGCATCTTCTTTTAGCGCTTCAAATTCGGGACATTCCGTCCACTCTTGCCAACGAGGGTGGCTATTGTTTGTTTTGTGGTGATCTCTATAAATGGCTTCAACAGGATACACCTTATCTTTCATAAACGATTTTAGGCGTTCCAGATAGTCTTGGGCGCGCGCAGTAGGGGTAAAATCCATAATCAACCAAATAATTTACGATAGGTTCTTGGTCCCATATTTGTTGTTAAGGCTTTGATCAATCGCCAAGGCCAGTAGGGTACAATAGCCGATTTTTTCTCTTTATTGATGGCGCGAACTAGTAAGCGGGCACCTTTGTCTAAAGATATCATAAAGGGAGGGCGTTTGCCAATTGAGTCCGTCATTTCTGATTGAATAAATCCAGGGAAAAGGGTAGTTACTTTAATGGGCTTGTTTAACACCTCCATTTGTGCACCTTGTGCCAAACTCTTCAGACCCGCTTTTGTGGCTGCGTACACATTTAAAGAACCCGGGTAACCCCGGAAAGCAGACATAGAAGACACTGCCACAAGATGGCCGTGATTTTGTGCTCTAAATATTTGCATAGCGGCTTCCATTTGTGTGAGTGCACCAACAAAATTGGTCATTGCAGTTTCCTGATTGGGCCTTTCCAGTCCCTTACCAAGCGAGCCACCTCGGCCAATTCCTGCATTGACGATAATGCGATCGAGTGTACCTCCTATCGATTCAAAGTCTTTTTGAAATGCATGGAATGTATCAAAAACAGCTTTCGTCTCATTGACATCTAATTGACGGATAAAAACTTTTGATGCTGGACTGATGTGCTCTAATTGAGCCATCAAGGTTTTTAACTTGTCTGTTCTTCGGGCGCATAAGGCCAAGTTGCAGCCCTGTTTGGCAAATTCTTTGGCCATGCCCATACCCAATCCAGAACTGGCCCCTGTAATTAATATATTTTTACGTTTCATTCGGTAAATCTATCTCCAGGTCAAATCGGTTCGACATGAAGGTTTATTCATGAAAAATAGGAAGAAGGATTGAATTGAACAACTGATGCAGGATTAAGATCAAACGGCCAGCTTAAAAAACAAAAGATCTCTTGTGTGTGCTCAGTTGGAAGGACAATTCCATTTTTTGTGAATACATTCTTTTATATCGCTGACAATAGAATCATTTGGCAGAATTCGAATGTCGCGATTACGAACGATTTTTTTATAGGCCACAATTTCTTTTTTGGTGAAATCATAGTGCAAGTCAAATTCTATGGTATTGCCACGTTGATCTTTGCATTCGCCCTGTACATGTTCAATCATAATAGAAAAAATGGAATTTAGCTTCGTTACCTATATTCAAAATGAAAAGCCTCTAATCAATTGGTTTATGGATTACTAAATTCCATTATTTAAATTTACTCAATACGGTTAAGTATTCATTTTAAATTAGGGCATTACCCGATATCTATCCTATTTTTGATAGATAATTTGTTTATTTTGGATTCGTATTCTTAAATTAAAATGTTTTGAATCGATCAAGATTTTTAGGATTGTTTCAATCTGGTTTTGGCCTATTGGCAATAACTCCCAGCCTATTTATCGCCTGTAAAGAGACAGAATTTGTAGCCCCTGAGTTAAGCGAAGCAGAACTCGCCTACCTTGACTTAAAAAATAAAACAAAAGAAACTGGATTTCATCTTGAAGGGAAAACATTATCCATTGATCTGACACACGAAAAATATAGTCAACTTCAAACAGTTGGTGAGTTTGTTAATGATTTGGAACACTACATTTTAATTTTGAGAAAGTCTGTTGAAGAAATCGTTGCCAATAGTAACTGTTGTCCCCATCTTGGAACAATCAACCAGTGGAGTTATGACGGATCAAAATTTCGTTGCGGGAATCATGGTAACAGTTATGGCACAAGCGGTCTCAATGGATTTTCGGGTTGCAGCTCTGGTAGAAACTCGGGGCAACTCAAACAATATCCTACCGAGCGGAACAAAGATATCGTTACTATTGATTTGTCAAGTTAATTGACGTAGAATGAGAAAACCTGCGTAAAAGAACTGCTTATGCCATCAGAAGTTTCTATTCTCCAGAAATAGGTGGTTTCATTTAAAACCTCAACTTCCAAGCGACCCTCTTCAAGATTAATAAAGTCTTCGTTAGCGGCTAGGGTCAGGTTGTGTATGTTTTCAAACTGTGTATCCAGATAAACAGTATAAGTCAATGCTTGTTGGGTATCGGGATCAGATCCTTCCCATTGCAACTCTAGGGTTCCACTGCTGGCATCAACCGTTGCTCCAGGGCTAGGATAGAGTGGAACAGCACTGAAAGGTACTTGATTTTCTTGACCATCACCTGCCAAGTAAAAATGCCACACTTCAGATTGGTTGGTAGCCGCGGTACCGTCGGATTTAGCAGTAACATACCAGCGGTATGAAACATCATGAAATAGTGTTAATTCATTTGAAGTGGTTGTTATTCCTCCAATATCAATAATTTCATTGGTTCCCAAATTAATTACCCTTAAATCATAACTGTCGGTGTTTGGTGCAGCATTCCAACTAAAATTGACCCGAGAGCGTTCTGCATCTACCAACTCTCCTTCTTGGCAAACTTCGTTGTCAGTTGGACTTGACAAAGCGGGTTTTCCAGGATCTGGCACATCAGGGGTGGTTGACTGTGGAGAAGACGAAGCTTGAGTTGGATTATTACTGCTCCCGTCATCTTCTGCACTACAAGACAAAACCAATCCAAAAATCAATAGGATAAGGGTTAACGAATACTTCATTTTTTCTGTATTTTGATGGAGGTTTCTACGGTTACTCCATTTAGTTTTATTATGTAGATGTCCGAACGAAGTTTTTGGGCATCCAATTGTACAACTCGAGAACTGGGAATGGTTCGGGTCATTTTTTCGACTAGTACCCCAGCACGATTGTAAATACCAATCTGAACATCAGTATCAGTCCCTGGAATTATTAAATTTAATTCCGTTTCAACAGGATTGGGATAGAATTGTACTTTTTCCGACAAAAAGACCTCCTGATAATGAGTGCCCTGACAAGGTTGTGGAGTGCTAATCTGGATACTATTGCGACCTGGTTTTAGCATTAAAGAAAAATGGGGCTGTCGAAACTCCTGCTGCTCACCATTGACAATAGCATAAAAAATAGACGATCCGTCTGCTGTAACTGATAAGGTTTTAGTCCCTCTATTTAAGTGGGTTTTAGCCGTAAAGGTTTCGGGTTCTTGTATTCCTACCTTGAATATTTGATTGTAGGTATCTTCCCCATCTACTGTAAACACCAAAGTATACTCTCCGATAGCTAGGTCGTCAATTTGAACGCTGTGTTCGTTGGCACTGCCGAGGGTATAGTCTGCATTAATCTCAGCAATGTTCAATTGGTAGACTAAATCTGTTCGACTCACACCGATAGTAATTCGACCATTGTTGTTTCCAGGACATGACACACCATTGGATTGAATCGTATAGTTTGAGGGCGATAAAGAAAATATTGCGCAACCGTTTATATCAACTAAAGAACCAGCAGGAGTACTGTTACATTGATCACGATCATCACTTACTCCGTCACCATCAGTATCTATATATTTTGGTTGGATTATCTGTAATTGATCGAATTTTCTAAACAATACATCTTCTTCTGTGGTCGGGTTTATGGTCAGCCACTGGTTCATGACCGATGAATAAACCTGACGAAAATCAAATTCAGTAGCCAAATTATCTTGCCATTCGGCATTGGCTGGTATGACAGGGTTATCCCCAAGAATACTTGGATCCACTTTATTACCAATAACGAATAAGGGCGCAGCAGTACCATGATCTGTCCCCCGTGACCCATTAGACACTATGGTTCTTCCAAATTCGGAATAGGACATCATCAAAACGTCGTCACTGCGTCCAATAGCATCCATATTAGCCATAAATGCTGCAATTCCGTCGTTAAGTTGCTTGAGTAAAACCGAGTGGTTACCTAGCGTATGATCATTTATATCTACTTGTGTATCATGAGTATCAAAACCGCCCAGTTCTACCATATAAATCCGAGTATTGAGTCCGCCACTGATCAGCTTGGTGACGATTTCCAGTTGCTGACTAAAATCTGAATTGTTAAAAGCATTGGCTGCTTGACCATTATTGTATACATCCCTTAAAATCTCACCGTATATATTTGACTGTTTGCCTACCAACTGAATATAATCCAATTTGGTGCCGGCATAGGAGGATGTATCATAATTGTTGTCAAATTCATTGATGATTTCTTGAAAATTTTCAGGATCTCGAGCCACAAAACTCGTGAATGCTTTTTTTCCGGTTAACAACAAAGAAGGAGAGCCCAATTCGATAGATAAAGGATGTGGATAATTTGTGTTGGGATAGCTTTCAGGATAGTTGGGGTGTTGATTTTCGATATAGCGCCCCATCCAGCCCGAAGTAATAAATTGATTGTAATCCGATGCTGACTCCCAAATATCCATAGAACGGAAATGTGAAAAATCAGGCACATCATATCCTACATTTTGAATGATTTTCAAACGATCTTCATTAAACAGGTTTTGAAAAGCAGTCAATTCGGGGTGCAATCCCAAATCATTTGAATTGAGATTTAAAATCTTATTTTCAGGAAGAATAACATGAGGCCTCGCTGAGCTCAGAGGACTTAATTGATCTAGTGGAATGACTGTATTCAAGCCATCATTGCCACCATTGAGTTTTATCAGAACCAATATTTTTCCTCTAGAATAAGTTTGTGCTAAATAAGAATTAGAATCGCTAAGGTTCATCGTTCTGGCAAAGGCTGGCAGCATCAATCCAGCTGCCGTAGCATGACTTAAATTGTGTAAAAAATCTCTTCTCTTCATTCTTATTGCAATTGAAATTCTCCTAAAATTATGATACTGGCAATAGCATCTGAAACCCGATAGTGAAGATTATTATACTCCCAAGGTTCTGCATTCTGATCCAATATTTTTGTGGCAAGTTCTTCCCAATGCATGGCGTCTATGTCGTTAATCAAAGCGTTTCGTATGCGTGTTTTTGTAATTGTTGGTACGGACAAAGTGACAAAACGCGCCAATAATTCATCAATGAATAATGAAATATTTTTCGGGTTTGAAAATGAATTTAAAAAGGCGTGAAAATCATATCGTAGGTTGGTATACTGATTAGGATCTCTTTCAATATTGAGCCACATCCCCCATTTGATTACCCCTTGAATGTCGTTTCGTGCTTTTATTGTCGAAGAATTAATCCAAAACAAGTCATAAACTGGTTCTTGGTAATAGGCAGGCCAACCCGATACACTGGGAGGATTGAGTATATCCATTCCCATGTTGGAGGAACGCCAACTCATCTCGTTGGTATAACGGTATTTGTACCAAGAAAGGTCTTTCTCTTGGTCAGTGAAAAAATCGGGCTCAAAATTACCCAGCCATTCGTTACTTCCATCCCAATATTGTGGAAAACCCGATAAAAAGTCTAGGGACTTAAATATACCATTGAGAAACTCAATTGGGGATTTGATTTGTGAATGTCGTAAGTGAACATCATAAAAATGTTCGCTCTGCAACAATACTTTTAATGGAACTATAAGTGAATAATTATTGTCTTTAAAAAGAACTGATAGTGGTTTGATGATCTGTTCTTCTATTTCAGCTGTAGTAACAGGGTACACAAAAAATTGATACAGTCTTCGAGCAATATAAATGGCACTCTCATCAGTTTCAAAAAGCATGTCGATGACTTCTTGTAGCTCTTCGGCCCCCTCAGGTCCTTCTTTTCCACGAATCACTTTGTTGTTGTAAAAACTAGAGAAAAACTTATCACCTGTATCGTGGTTCCACTCTTGGAACATAGGAATATTTTCGTGGCCAGCTTTATATACAATGCTGTCATAGTCATAGTTCCAGCCTACTAGAGCACGTGCGATTTCACGAACATCATCCTCAGTAAACTGGGCAAAAGGTCGCTTGCCAACAGTAAAAAGCTCTTGCACCTCTCTAGCATAATTTTCATCTGGTGTATCTTTTTGACTTAAGGCCAGATTTAGAAAAATTAACATTGACCCATCTAATGTGATATTATAGATAAAGTCTTTATAGTTCCCAAAACAAGAATCAAATAAGAGCTTAATGTAGTTGTACCCCCCTTTGTGCCCTATGGTGTCAAAGGCGCGTGTAGGCACCAAATTATGTAGAAATAAAAATAGCTTCCAATGAATGGAGGTTTGCTGGCGATACATGCCATCGTAGACGATAGACTTCACAGAACGATTACGCTCTTGCCCAAATTGTTCCTCAAAAGTAGGACGAAGCGGCCGGTAGGTTCTATTGATGAAAGGTTCATTGGGTCCAACATCTTCAGATTCGTAACGCTCCTGGTATTGGGAAGCGTTCATTTTCCAATAATACAAATTCACCGGCTCCTGTAACTCCTCTGCTGTGAAGATGAGGTCTAGAGATTCAGAAAGCGATAAGCCTGCTATATCGTCTAGGTGCTTTTTGCTGTAACCAACCAATACGCGATTAAGCAAGTGCTTTTGAGCTGATTCATCAAAATCGCCTTGGTAGGGTGCCAAACTCAAATTTGTAATTTGTTTAGCCGTTTTCTGTCTTTGATCAAGAGCAATTTCAAGCGTTTTATGATCGATTTCTTGATCATAGAACATTTTGACCAAATCGAGTTGCAAGTTTTGGTTCTTCATCACTTAAATTCTTGATTTAAATTTACGCAGTAAGATATAAATTACACTACATAATTAGTATATTACCCAAAACACTTCCTATTTTGAGATTACGCATTTTCCTATTTTGCTTGCCATTCATAGGCTTTGGACAGGAGATTATTCTATCCGTTTCCGATTATAATAACTATGATTTTCATCGAATATCAAATGAGATTCATTTTTTTGTTGACGACAGTGTATATATTTTAACAAAAGGTGAAATTAAGAAGCATCAAACAGATCGCTTTGAAAAAAAAGATCTACGAATAATAGAGGATTCTATTTTTCAAATTGCAGGGGGGGGAACCCTTTTCAAGATGAATCATGAGTATCAGTTTGAAAAAATTGTAGACAAACCCAATATGGAGCAGTCTTTTTTCCAATCAGCTTCTTTTATCCGTCAGGATACAATATATCAATTTGGCGGCTATGGTAATTTCTCTCACAAAAATGATCTCATTTTTTATGATTCTAACCTAAACACTTGGGAATACTACCCTTATAGTTCCAATAACAAAATTAAGCCGCCGAATGCGGCACCAGAGTTTTTTGCAATAACCAAAGATCAACTCCTTATTGCCGGACTCTATGGGGAGGCTGACTATGGAACTCAAACCAATAATATCTTAAAACCAGATATATGGGGGTTTTCCTTTGTAACCAGACAATGGAAACAGCTTGGCAGCTATGATTTTTTGGATGCCTTCAAGAATAAAATCAATCATTTTTACAACATCGGCAATCAGTATTATGCCAGAACATCTTTTGACACCACGCTGTTAATTGACTTTGAAAATAACACATGGGAGGAGTTTCAAGATATTACCTCAATCAAATCCAAACTTAGAGGTATGCAAAAAATTGGAAAAACCTACTTCATTCTTTCTCAGAGCAATGGAAACACCCTCGAACTAATTCGAGTAAAACAAGAATATTTGTTTTCCAAAAAATTACAATCGGGAAATATTCTAGTTAAAGACAAATCCCTTGCCGTACAAGTTTTATTTCTAGTACTTTTTCTTGCGGTAATCCTATTGATCTATTATTTGTTCCGGCAAAGTAAACGCAACAATCGATCTGTTTTGATTCATTTCAGAAATCAAAAAATTCAAATTCTTTCCAAAAATGAAATCCAGCTTATAGACGACCTTCTTAAAGAATACCCTAATGCTGTATCATTTAAAACCATTGGAACTTATTTTGATAAAAACCTAAACTTTGAAACCATCAAAGTAAAAACCCGCAAATTGATTCTTTTACTCAATCAAAAAATAAAAGCAGAAACTCGAATCGAGGCATTGATTGAAGTCAGAAAAAGTAAAGAAGATCAAAGAGCTCGTGAGGTATTTATAAAAAGTAAATAGCAATAAAATCTCGGTAGAACAAAAAAACCCTCCAAAATCGGGAGGGTTTAATTTTTATAACATTAAGCAAGCTCAATCCGTTGACGCAAGAACTTCAAAGACATACCTAGCTTCAAAAGTCAAGGGTTCAATTTTGGATAGATCAATACCTTTAATAGCAGCGCCGTCGCCGCTGAGATGCTTCATCAAATTGGCCATCGAATCAAACGCATCATAGGTCATAAACGTTGAATAATCAGCCCCTTGTGGTGTAATTTTTGTCGCAGCACCCCAACCCGTCATTCCTGACTTTTTTAGATTCTTTTTAAAAGCGGGAATGATATGTTTTTCGTTGCTTGCCAAAACACGGTCGATGCTAGCAGGGGTTCCAAAGTTGAAGATCAGAAATTTACCTTGCTGGTCTGAATTGATTTGCTGTCTGATTTGATAAAAATAGCGTCGATCAAAAATTGCATCTTCTACCCAAGCATCCATTAATACTGAGGGTTCTACACCTATCACTTGCTTGGCATTGTTCCACCAATTGGCTTTTGGAGACACCGCAGCATCGATATCTTTGTAAACATTGACAAACATAAAATTGTAATCATCTGCAGTGGCATTGAAAGTTTGCAAAAATCCCCACCAGACTAAGTCGCCTTTAGCAACTGCATCTTGGGCCATTTTCTTACTAAATTTTTTTTCCAGCTGAATTAGATTTTCAACATCGTCTGGATGAATTTTTACAGGATGAAAAATAGCTACCTGTGCAAAAGCCGTCACACAGAAAAGCATACAAAAAAGATAATTGAAAAGTTGTCTCATGAATTAGAGGTTTATGGTTATTACCTCCAAATTACAAAAAACAGTGAAATATTTAGTTACTAGCGTAACGTGTATAAAAAAACCCCCGATTATCTCGGGGTTTTAGAAAAAATATAAAGAGGATAGTTTGCTAAAATGAACTTTAATTTTCTTTACACATTTCTTATTTTTTTAATGAGTTGTAATGTTTTGTTAACGTTGTGGGTCAATTGATTATAATCTTTGTTTACTAGTAATTCTTTACTAATCAATTTTGAGCCCATCCCTACGCAAGTCACACCGGCTTCAAACCATCCCCTAAGGTTGGATTCTTCCATAGAAACCCCACCAGTAGGCATAATTGAAGTCCAGGGTTGCGGACCTTTAATCGCTTTAACAAATTCTGGCCCATAAATACTTCCTGGAAAGAGCTTGACCAGTTCACATCCCATTTCTTCTGCTCGCGCAATTTCTGAAAGTGAACCACAGCCAGGAGACCAAAGGACTTTTCTTCGGTTACAAACTATGGCAATATCTTCCCTAAACACTGGAGTTACAACAAAATTAGCACCGTAAAGCATATATTGAGAGGCAGCCGCAGCGTCAGTAACGGAACCAACACCAAGGATCATTCCTGGAAGATCAGCTTGAGCATATTGGATCAATACCTTAAATACTTCAATGGCAAAATCCCCTCTGTTGGTAAATTCCATCAGCCGGGCACCACCATCGTAACAGGCTTTTAGAACAGCTTTCGCTGTTGTTATATCAGAATGAAAAAATAATGGAACCATCCCCGATGTTTCCATTTGTTGAACGACTTCGATACGTGAATACTGTCCCATAATCATTATCTGGCAACCCGCCCTGAAGCATCGCCACTCATTAATTTTTCAATTTCTGGAATGGTCACCAAGTTGGCGTCACCTTTAATAGTATGCTTTAAACAGGAAGCTGCCACAGCATAGTCAAGGGCTCTTTGATCGTCATTAGGATAGTGGATTAAACCATAAATCAAAGCCCCCATAAAGGAATCACCTCCACCAACACGATCAACAATATGTGTGATTTGATATTCATTACTTTTGAACATTGTTTCACCATCATACAAAACGCCCGCCCAAGTATTGTGCGAGGCAGATATAGAACCACGTAGTGTTGTGATAATTTTTTTAGCCTTAGGGAATTTGGCTTGCATTTGTTGACAAACCGATAAAAAAGCCTCGGCTTTTACATGCTCGCCTTGGGT
>WTJI01000027.1 GCA_011524905.1 Flavobacteriales bacterium | reverse complement strand
CGCCTTCTTCGAACCCTCCTTACACTCCGTATCGAGGGTTTTTTTATGGGCTAAAAATATCCTTTTAATAAAAAAAAAGTTTGTTTTTAGGTTTGTCAAAGTAGTTGATCAGATTTTGACGTAATTCTCTCAAAAAAAATAGAAAATTTTAGAAAAGAGCCGTTTTATCCTAATGGAGGATCATAGGTCTGTTTAAAATCAAAGCTATGGGGTGTTGGCCCGTTTTCTTGAAGGTATTCCAGGCGTTGTTGTGCTTCCTTTAGACTAGGGTGAGTACCCTTGGGTATCCACCACAGGGCATAGTAGGCTTTTCCAAAAGCCTGAAACCATTCTTTCCGTTGCCGAATCAGTCCTGCATGGGCCGTATGGTAGGTAAAGTCTTTAAGGGCTGTGATGGTTTCCCAAACCGAAATGTTGACAATGATTTGCGGATCGTCATAGGGGTCATAAGCCATAGCATTGTTAGTATCGTCTTTCAGTCGCCATACAAAACCAGGCGTTCGCTCTGCCTGTGCATTAATTGAATCCAACTGTTTCCGAAAACTTTCCATAGCTGGGGCTTCGATATTTTCGAAGTGCATACGGGCTACATTGATTTGTGCTAAATGGTATTTCATCTTGGTAAACTTTTCCAAGTTACCTAAAAATAGAGATAAAGACCTTTTAAATAAAGCGAAATAGGGTGAACATTGCCAATAGTTCCCTTACCTTTGCCGCTTTAAAAAATGTGGGCTCTACCGTAAAAGTATTCCCGGTAACTTTATGAAAAAATACATCAACCTCTTTGATTTTAAGCAAAAAGTAGATTTCAAAACCGAAGTACTATCGGGCTTAACAGTAGCAATGGCATTGGTGCCAGAAGCGGTAGCATTTGCCCTTATCGCAGGGCTTTCCCCTTTGACAGGTTTGTATGCGGCTTTTGTGATGGGATTGGTTACTGCCGTCTTTGGTGGGCGACCTGGGATGATTTCTGGTGCTACTGGGGCGGTTGCGGTAGTTATAGTTACTTTGGTGGCTTCTCATGGACCAGAATATGTTTTTGCAACTGTTGTCCTAGCCGGAATCCTACAAATCACAGCTGGTTTTTTGCGGTTGGGTAAACTGATGCGCTTGGTACCCCATTCTGTCATCTTTGGTTTTGTCAACGGATTGGCCATCATCATTTTCACTTCGCAGTTTGATCAATTTAAGGATGCTGCTGGAGCTTGGTTGCAAGGGGAAGATTTGTTTATCTTCCTTGGATTGGTGGTTCTAACCATGCTGATCATTGCCTTGTTACCTAGACTAACAAAGGTTGTCCCTGCCTCATTGGTAGCTATCTTAAGCATTTTCGGATTGGTTGTGGCCTTGGGCATTAATACCCGAACTGTTGGTGATTTGGCTTCAATCCAAGGAGGATTTCCGCCTTTTCACCTCCCTGAAGTACCCCTTTCGTGGGAAACCCTGCAGTTGATTTTTCCTTATGCAGCTATTGTAGCAGGTGTGGGGCTAATTGAAAGTTTGTTGACTTTAAACATAGTAGATGAAATTACCCAAACCCGAGGGAGTGGGAATAAGGAAGCAGTGGCACAGGGGATGGCCAATGTGCTGTCTGGTATTTTTTCGGGAATGGGTGGATGTGCCATGATTGGGCAGAGTCTGATTAATACTTCCAATGGGGCCAGAGCTCGCCTTTCGGGTATAGTGGCTGCTGTCGTGCTGTTGTGTTTTGTGATGTTTGGTGCTGCTCTTATTGAAAGGGTGCCTATGGCAGCCCTAACAGGCCTTATGATTATGGTTGCTATTGGTACATTTGAATGGTCAAGTCTCCGTACTTTTAATAAAATGCCACCCTCGGATATATTTGTTATGGTTGTTGTGACCTTAGTCACTGTCTTTATGCATAATCTGGCATTGGCCGTCTTAACAGGGGTCATAATCGCCTCTTTGGTATTTGCCTGGGATAATGCCAAACGTATCCGTGCTCGAAAGCACTTGGATGAGAACGGCGTAAAACACTATGAAATTTACGGGCCGTTGTTTTTTGGATCCGTAACGGCCTTTAACGAAAAGTTTGATGTACAGAACGACCCCGATGAAGTGATCATTGATTTTAAGGAAAGTAGGGTGGTGGACATGTCTGCCATAGAAGCACTAAACAAAACCACCGAACGCTATCAAAAAATTGGGAAAAAGGTGCAACTAAGCCATTTGAGTCCTGATTGTCAAAAACTACTTAAGAATGCTGATAAAATCATCACAGTTAATGTCATGGAAGATCCTAATTATAAGGTACTCGTAGATTCTGTTTGAAATAAGTAGTTCTCTAAAATTGAGAGGCAACTAAATTATTCCCTTAGAATCTTCTCCATCTTCCGTCCTTTTGCCAATTCATCTACCAGTTTGTCGAGATAGCGACATTGGCGATATAAAGCAAAGTGTTCTTCTATATCTTCAATCCGATAACCACAAATAACCCCTTTGATCAAGTATGCGTTAGGGTGGAGGCTTGCTTGGTCAAAGAAAGCTTGAAAGGTGACCTGTTCTTCGATCAATTGCTTGATTTTATTGGGATTAAAGCCGGTTAACCATTCTATCACTTGATGTAATTCGTGTAGGGTACGTCCTTTTTGGGTCACTTTATTAACATAATGCGGATAGACTGAGGCAAAAGTCATTTGCGCTACTCGATCATTTTTGTCTTGGGTTACTTTCATGACGTTTGTGGCTTCGAGGGATTGGATCTTTTTATTGCGGTAAAATCATGTTCCACAGCAACTGTCTTTTTCAATCTCAGTTTTAGTTACTTCGGCCGTATCGTTACCTTGCCACTTTTCCATAACGGCTGGTGCTGGGCGGGCATTGTTACCTTCCCCATAAACTGTAGCATCGCCATGGGTGTAAAATACTTCCCAATTGACCCCTTGTGGATCGCTGATCCAGGATTTTTCACTTTGGGCGTAGCAGCAAGTTGTTTCTCCTTCAGCAAAAATGGTTCCTTTTGCTGTTTCCATTTGTGCGTAGGTTTCTTTGAGTTCCTTTTGATTGTCAGTCTGTATTCCTAAGTGCCGAATCCCCGAACTACTTTCACCAACAGGATTGGTCGATAGGGCAAAGTTGACTTTAGGATCTTCCAACATCCATTTGGCGTAGTCAGGTTTGGTAACTGTAGGGATCGCATTAAAAAGGGCAGAATAGAAAGCTATACTTTCTTCCAGGTTGTGTACACGTAGGTGGACATGAAATCGCTTCATAGTTTACAATTTAGGTGGTTTTATCAACAAGGTACAAATTCCTTAAAAAAGAAATTTAAAATATAAACTTTCGCTGAATTTGTATGCTTCTTACTTTATAAATAATAAGGCAGTTATTCGGGTATGAATAAAATTCTATATTTTCAAATCAATATATCAGATGATCAAATGCGACTACTTTGTTAGTTTAGGATAATTTTTTTTTCCCCAGGCTAAGATGGCTATAACCCCCAAAGCAAAGCCTACGGCCCCAACATCAAAAATAATGTCTTCCCAACTGCCAACTCTTTGTGGAAGTAAAGCTTGTAGGCCTTCATCTACAAATGCGGTGCAGATGCATAGGGCTGCTGATTGCAGATGGATAATTCCCAGTTTTC
>WTJI01000017.1 GCA_011524905.1 Flavobacteriales bacterium | reverse complement strand
TTTAGCAGATTTAGCCAATTGAATTTGGGTTTCTAGATTATTCAGTGTTGTAAAGATTTTTCTTTCAATACCACCTGCTGTAATTAATAATAGAGAATCTTTAATCATTAAAAGCTCATTAGGTCTTTCTTTTCGTTTATATATTTTTTCTAAAACCTTGTAATTATACCTTTTTTCTTTTTCGTTTAAATCTTTAATTTTTAGATTATCTAGTGCAATTTGCTCCGATCTCTCAAGATCTCCTAAGCCCAAATAACACTCTGCAAATCTTGAACCAATAGCAGCTAGCTCTAATGGTAAATCACTTAAATAATCTTTGGATTGATTCAGGTATGTAATTGCTTTTTCAAATTCTTTTATCGATTGATAATAAGATCCAAAAACAACTAAACTATATCCAAAATTCCTTTTGACTAAAATATCCTTATCACCATTAATATTTTCAAATGTTAACCTTGCTTCTTCGAAATAATTGTTTGCTGATTGAATATTACCCTGAAGTAAACTTATTGATATCAATTGAGATAAAGAATATAGAATATCCTCAACTTTATTTTTAGCTTTTCTTCTTTTGTAAACTTGCAGATAGAAACTTTCTGCCTCTATATAGTTTCGCTTTGATTGTTCAATTAATCCAAGGTTAGAAATTGAAGTATTCAAGCCATAAAATGCATTTTGACTATCACCTATTTTTTTAAATATTTTTATAGATTCATTATACTTTTCTTCTGCTCTTTCATATTCACCATTTCTCAAATATATGTTTCCAATATCCAATAAAATCCATGGCGGTTGACTTGCGTTAGGAAATCTTTTGTTTTTATCAGGCATTGATTCGTACAACTTTAAAGCATTGTTAAAGTATGTAAGGGCTGATGCATCAAGTCCCATACTAGAAAGTATCCCACCAATTTTAGCATAAGTCCCAACAATCAAACTATCAATTTCTACGTTTTGAATGATACCCGTATAAGCAACACCAAATTCAATAGCTTTATTAGGATCTATATTTTCGTATTTAATAATTGAATCCCTTAGCTGATAGTGTGTTTGCGCATTAATAGGAAACGCAATGGAAATGATATTAATTAAAATGAATAATCTTTTCAAATTCTTATTTCTTGAAAAAAAAATAAACTAACAGAACGGATAAAACAATAAAGATGGTTTCAACTAGATGCCTTAGCTTCATTTTTTTTGTTAACGAATTTATTTTTTTTGATTAAAAATTCTTCACGTGTTATTCTTTTTCCATTAAAATATATGGTCTTAATACCTTTTGGTATTTCATCGTAATACAAAAATTTATCATCCATAATTTTATTTTAAAATATTTATATCCTGATAATTCATCTAATATATTGAATTTCAATTAATTAATATAAAAACAATGTACCAATATTTTCTGCTATGTACCGAAAAAATAATTGAATAAAGATTTCCACCATTTCATAGGCATTTTATTTAGTATGGATTTGTATAAAAAATAGATGTAACATGCAACATCTAAGATTATTAAACCTAAGTTATAAAATGTTGCTTTAAAATAATTACTGCAAAACTACTGCCCAATTTTTTTTTAGGGTGACTTATTTTCTCCAAATAATTATTCGAAAATAGCCTGTCTACCTTTAATAGTTCGTCAATTGAGAAGTTTTTACGACAATAGATCGTTTACTCTAAGATCTATGTTCAACCCAGGATAAACTACCTACGAGCGTTTTCCAGGTAGTCTGGTAGGTCTGCCAATTTTCCGACCGACCTTATCTCCTCTTCTGTCAGAACATGGATTATACGCTCTCTATCGGGCTGTGTAAAGCCTGATACTGGTGAACTTCTTCACCTATTCTAAGGGCCTCTCTGGCCACTGTCTTGAGTCTAACCAGCTGCCTTCCCTGGTAGTTCTTAGAATAACCTTCTTTCCTCATCCAAGACAGGAAATCATCCACAACCACTTTATCTATAGTTACCAAATTGGGAACTTTCCCATATCTCTCCAGGAGCTTTAAGAATGTATTATATCCTCTCCTGGTTCCTTCACTCCATTTATCCAGGTATGTATCTTCAATCATCCTGGTTAGGACTTTATCAGTTCCCAGGGGTTTTTTCGCAATGTCGATGCGCGTTGAATTTTGGAACACAATCCTATCGAGTTCTGTATTTAGATTCTTCAGGTATGGTGTCCTGGGATACGCCCTTTGCTTCTTATTATTCCAGTCTTTTGGATTGACTGTTAAGTCTGATCTGTATTCACTATTCCTCCCTTGTCTAATGAAGATAGGCACCATTCTATCTGCCTTTGATCGTATTCTAAGGTATGTCCGCATATTGCCCGCAAGAAACGAAATATTATGAAATATCATGTATATGCGTGAAGTGTTCAGACAGCGCTACGCGCACACTTCCCGCTACATCTGTATACATACTAATACAATGTTTGAATCCTAGCGCGATCACTTTAAACCCAATGATTATTATTTATTTGACCTACGGTTGCTCTAAAATCAGCCCGCCTACATAAGATCATATTTTATTCGAATTAGTCAAAAAGTGTCGCAGCCTTTAGATGTGTCCTGTATGCGGATGTCATTTATATTCAGTTATTTACAAGGAATAGAAAACAAAAAGTGGTTCTTTAGAGGGGCGAAGCGTTATCATTTCTCATTATATCACCCCTACATTCTGGAAACTTATCCCTTTGATCAATATAATATCATCCAAGGCAAACCAAGTATAGGAATCGTTCTAAGATATTTAATGAATGGTCCTTGTCGCTTGAATTCGATTTATATTTTAAAGAAAAATCAAATTGCTGTGACGTAATTTAATAATCGGGAAATTCAATGCTGGATAAATTACAATTTAATTACAACACTAAAACCAGAGTGCAGGTTTCCAGTCTCTTTATCGACAAAAAGTACACGTTCTTTTTGTGTGCCGTGACATGTAGTTGGGGAACAAAACAAAGACCCTCCTGCCAAGCGTATAGCCTTACCCGACTTGGGTTCTGTCAAATCCCAAACGTTGCCTATAACATGAACACTATCTACTGGTGATATTGGCAAACGATTGTCTGTAACTACGGTTCGAGTATCGGTACTCGCCAAATCCCAATATTCTTCATATGTAGGCAATCTGACGCCAGCCCACTGACAAAAAGCAATAGCATCGTTGTAACTAACTTGGGTTACGGGCAGTGATTTCTTTCTTGGTGCATGCAACCCATCTGGTTTTTTCCAGCTAGCACCCTCCACTACAGTATAATTGTAAACATCCAATTGTACAATGGACCAGCCATATCGTTCAGCATCAGTGACATAGCTTGTAGCCACTACAAAAGCTTCAAAATCCCCCACTGATATGGGCATCAAACGTTCGGTGTTATTACAACTTATCCATAAAAACATCCAAACATAAAGCAGAGTTCGAAAACGTTTCCTTGATCTGATTAATATCCGCTGATTCATTTGAAAAAGTTTTAATGAATATAACTGTTAATTAGCAAATTGGTTAGGGATAAGCTTCAAAATAAAAAAACGAATTAAGGTGAAGAATAAAACACGCTCACTTATGGCTTGGATAGGGCGCATATTTGTCACTTTTAGGTGGGTACATTTTCCTTAATAGAACTATTGTCTTTATTCGCAATTTCATTGAGTTGGCACTGAAATAAAAGATTATTTTCAAATTAGCTGAGTGTTGCTACACAATGGCGAGCCTAAATACACCTTTTGTGTGTACAAAAAATTGACCCTTGTGTGCGCTTTCTTTGTATATCCTCTATTTTTGCAAAAACAACGCTTTGAAAAAAATAATTTGTTGGGCCTTTCTTCTATGCCTTCAAGTCGCTTGGTCCCAAACCTATAACATAAGTGGATACATCCGCGAGGCTACTACGGGAGAAGAATTACTTTATGCCAGCGTGGTAGTCGAAAATACAACCCAAGGGATCAGTTCAAATGAGTATGGTTACTATGCTTTTTCTCTTCCGCCAGGCGATTACAAATTGACTTTTTCCTATGTCGGATATCATTCCCAAACCATCTCTCTCACACTCACTGGAGACCAATCGTTAAACGTTGACCTCGTGGCGCTGAGTACACAATTAGAAGAAATCGTGGTCTCTATCGAAAATGAACAAAATGTAGTGACCAATACCGAAATGAGCGTATTATCATTAAGTACACAAGAAATGAAAGCCATTCCAGTACTTTTTGGGGAGCAGGACGTACTCAAGACCATTCAACTTTTGCCAGGCGTCAGTGGTAGTTCGGAAGGGAGCAGTGGTTTTTTTGTGCGTGGGGGCGATGGTGATCAAAACCTGATATTACTTGATGAAGCCCCTGTTTACAATCCAGCCCATTTTTTAGGTTTTTTCTCTGTTTTTAATGCAGATGCCATTCAAAATGTAAAAATGTACAAGGGCGGTATTCCAGCCCAATATGGCGGTCGGGCTTCTTCTGTGATGGATGTAAGGATGAAGAACGGTAATATGAAACAATGGCAGGCCAACGGAGGCTTGGGTCTGATTTCTTCCAAACTTACTGTTGAGGGACCATTGAAAACAGATAAGGCTTCTATAATTATATCGGGTCGTCGTACCTATGCCGATATTTTGGCTGCCCCTTTTCTAAAAGACTTTGATGATTTTGGTTTGTATTTCTATGACCTCAATGCCAAAGCCAATTATATCTTAAATGATAAGAATCGCCTATTTGCATCTCTTTATTTTGGAAAGGATGTACTATCGACAGGTGATTTTGGGTTGGACTGGGGCAACGAGACTTTTACTTTACGTTGGAATCATGTGTTTACGCCCAAATTGTTTTCCAACACCGCCTTGATCTATTCCAGGTATAATTATGGTTTTGCCATCAACAATAGTGGTTTGAATGTTGCCTTGACCGGTGGGATTTATGACTTCACTCTCAAGCAAGAATATCGTTGGTACCGCAATCCTGACAGTGAAATTCGTTTTGGATGGCAAGCCATTTTTCACCGGTTTTTGCCATCAAATATTCAATTTAACGAAGCAGAACAAAACAGTTCCCAAGAACAAAATGCTCTCGAAGGTGGACTATATATTGCACACGACCTAGCGTTATCATCAGCAGTAAAACTAAACTATGGTTTGCGATTGAGTAGTTTTCACAATCGAGGACCCTATGTTTACAGGCAATATGATGCAATTGATAATATTATAGAAGAAACAGCCTATACAGATAATGATTGGTTCAATCGATATTTTATTCTCGAACCTCGTATGGCAATGACCTACCTGCTTGATTCGAGTCATTCAGTAAAACTGAGTTACAATCGTAATGCGCAATACTTGCATCTGTTGTCCAACTCGGTTTCGGGTTCGCCAACAGATATTTGGTTGCCTAGTGGCCCTGCAATCCAACCTACCTTAGCCGATCAACTAGCAGTAGGCTATTTTGCAGTGCTGAACGACCAAGCTTACCAATGGAGTGTAGAAGTCTATTACAAAGACCTTCAAAATACTGTGGAATATGAGGATGGGGCAGAAGCATTTGGTAACAAGGATATCGAATCTCAAATTGTATTTGGGTCTGGTCGCGCTTATGGGGTTGAGTTTTTGTTTGAAAAAACCCAAGGCGATTTAACGGGATGGCTGAGTTATACTTGGAGCCGTTCCCAGCGTCTCTTTGACGCCATCAATCAAGGGGAGTGGTTCTCTGCCCGACAAGACCGTCCACATGATTTGGCTTTGGTTGGTATGTATCAGTTGTCAGAACGTGTATTTCTATCTACCAATTGGGTTTATACAACTGGTGATGCAGTCACTTTTACTACTGGAAAATATTTTGTGGAGAGGGAGCTGGTCAATATTTATTCAGAACGCAATGCCGATCGAATGCCAGACTACCATCGGCTAGACATCGGTGTACGTTGGCTATTGCGATCCAAACGAATGAATCAAAGCGAACTAAACTTTTCTCTCTACAATGCCTACAATCGAAGGAACGCCTATTCCATTCGTTTTGATACCAATACGCAGGGCCAGTCCCAAGCGACTCGGTTAAGTCTTTTTGGGGTTGTACCCTCTATTTCCTGGAACTTTAGTTTTTAAATCAAATGGCTACAAACTTCAACAATCGTTTTTCAATTTTTCTTGTCTTTGCTATCATATCTCTGAGCTGGGGTTGCGAGGATGTAATAGAATTAGATTTAAAAGACGCCGAACCCCGTTTGGTAATTGCGGCAGGCCTAGATGTCGGTTTGCAAACTCTTGATGTTCAATTATCACGATCCACGCCCTTTTATAGCTTAGATTCTTCATCATTGGTAAGCGATGCACAAATCGAATTGAGAAGCCCTACAAAAACTTATACAGTGGCTGAAATAGAAACTGGTCGATATCAAGCTACGCAAATTGAGGCTGTTTCTAATGACTCTTTTACATTGGTGATTCGGGTTTCTGATAAGTCTTACGAAGCAAAAGCAACCGTGCCTACTGCTGCCCCTTTGATTGATCTAGAACAAATCGAACTTTCCGACCTGCCCTTTCGTGATCCTAGTGCAGTACGCCTTACTGCCTTAATTGAAGATGATCCTACGACAAAAAACTATTACCGAATCCAACTGTTTCAATCAGGAGAAAATATTTCCGAGGGCTTTACTGTTTTTGATGATGTTTTTGCGCCTATTGACACCGATTTTTCTGTTCCAATTCGAGAAACTTTTATGCCCAAAGATACGGTGCAAGTACGCTTATTGAGCACCAATAAAGCCTATTATGACTATTTTTATCAATTAGCACTTGTGACTGATCCTCGATCTAATGATATTACCCCATTTAATCCACAAGGAAATTTTGACAATAATGCATTGGGGTATTTTGGCATTTACCATGCTTCCATTTTGGAGAAAATAATTGAATAAAAAAACCTCAGGCGGAGTACCGCTGAGGTTTTGTAAAACTAGATGACGAATCCTTACTCATTGATAAAGGTATCAAAGGATTTGAGGGTGCTCAAATCTACTTTGGCTCTTTTTTTAAGCTGTGTAAAAGTTTTTTTAGCTGCATTAAAACGAGTAGCAATGACATCTAAGAACTCCATTTCATTGGGTGAAGCTTTAGAATAGCTATTGGCTACCTTGCTGTAGAGGCTAGCCATTTTTTCACGTAACTGGGGCTCAGCAGCCCCAACATAGTTGTCGCCCGTAGTAATGACTAAGGTTTCCTTTAGGGCTTGTAGCTTGCCTTTGATTTTTTTACTTTTTGTTTTTTCGAGTAAGGCATCCAATTCATATACCATATACGCTAATTCTTGGGTCATATCATATAGCTGCATGGTTATACGATTTTTTGCATCAAAGTAGGCTGAGTCAGTGCTGGTCTCAGGATCATTAGTGAGTGTAAATATTTGTTCAAAAGTGTCACGTCCTTTTTTGATAACAAGCTTGTAATCTCCTGCGGGTACTCGGGGGGAGGTAAACCCACCAAAAGCAAGTGTTTTGCCCTTGGCTACCTTGGGTTGTCTCATGGTATAGTTCCAGCTTACAATATTGACACCTTTTGATTTTTTTGGGTTCAAGGTAGCTACTTTATTACCCTGCATATCCTGTACCTCCATGGTCATCTTACCAAAAGTGTGTCGCTTGGGTAACACGTATTTAAATTGAGCTACCCTACTGGGATTTTCCCCAACAAATTGAGTTTCCGTCCCAAAGTATTCAACAAAGCCAGCGCTTTTATCTCGCATCACCATACCTGTGGGTTCAAAGAAATTTAATTTACTTTTTAATTGTGCTTCATTCAAATTACGTAGCGGAGAAATATCGTCTATGATGATAACCCCACGACCGTGTGTACCCAATACCAGGTCATTGGTTCGTGTTTGTAAGTCTATAAAATGAATCGCAACAGGGGGGAGGTTATTGGTAAATGCACTCCAACTTGTACCACCATTGTTGGTGATATATAGTCCCTGTTCCGTACCCAAAAACAACAAATCGGGATTCACGGTATCTTCTTGGATATTGCGAGCAAAATCCTTGATTTCATCTGTAGTGATGGAAGTCCAACTACGACCAAAGTCTGTCGTTTTGTAAACATACGGAGTTCGGTCGCCCCTAGTGTGACCATCTAATACAGCATAAGCGGTTCCTGGGTTGTGTACACTGGCTTCGATGTGGTAAACCCAAGTGGGTTGGGGGAGACCTGGAAGATTACTTGAGGTCAAAGTCCAGCTTTTTCCGCCATCTCTTGTTAATTGAATGTTACCATCATCCGTCCCAACCCAAATGATATTTTCATCCAATGGTGACTCGGCAATGGTAAAAATAGTTGTATGATTTTCGGCACCAGAATTATCCATAGATAGACCTCCCGAATCTTCTTGATTTTGCTTGCTAGAATCGTTTGTGGTTAAATCAGGAGAAATTGTTTGCCAGCTTTCACCTTGATCTTCTGAACGGTGTAAGAATTGACTTCCAATGTAAATTCTATCTGGTTGATTACGACTTAAAGCAATAGGCGCATTCCAGTTATAGCGCAACTTGGGTTGCCCTTTTTTGGGTAGGGGTTGGATGGTTTTGATTCGTCCTTTGTCTAGGTCATATCGCCAAACATTTTCAGCGCCTTGCATTTCAGAATAAACAATATTTTTTGTAGTGTGCTTCAATACCCGAAATCCGTCGCCTTGTCCAACAGAAGTCCATTGTGCAGCTTTGACACCACCTGCAGCAGCATTAGGGCCAAACCAAGAGCCGTTGTCTTGAAGTCCACCATACACATTATAGGGTTCTGCATCGTCTACACTGATATGATAGAATTGTGATAGCGGCAGGTTTTCTACAATCTCAAATGTTGTTCCACCATTCCATGATCGATAGACACCTCCGTCAGTACCAGCAAACATAAAGTCTGAGTCTTTGATATGAAATGCCAAATCATGGATATCACTGTGCATATCTCCCAAGTCTTTGAATGTTTTCCCACCATCTCGAGAAATAGACCCAGAAAGACCAGCTTTTACAATTACATCAGGATTTTTTGGATCAATAACCAATCGCGAAAAGTAAAATGGGCGGACTGTTATGCCAAAATCGTTGTTGTTTTGGACCCAACTTTCTCCTCCATCGTCACTGCGATAGAGACCTTTTCGGTCTTGTTCTTCTGCTTCAATGACCGTATAGAGGATATTGGAATTAGAAGGAGCGACAGCAATGGCCAAACGACCCAGTTTGCCATTGGGGAAACCGTTGTGGATTTTTTTCCATGTACGCCCAGCATCTTTAGATTTATACAAAGCACTTTTGGCTCCACCTGAATTAAATGACCAGGCTGTTCTGCGGAATTCCCACATGGAAGCATAAAGAGTATTGGGATCATTGGGATCCATGGCTAAGTCTGCGCATCCCGTGGCAGGTCCGTCAAACAAAATTCGATCCCAGGTAATACCCCCATCCATGGACTTGTAAACACCTCTTTCTTCACTATCAGACCACAACGCTCCCAATACTCCGACATAAACTTCGTTGGCGTTTTTAGGATTGACAATTATATTGGCAATGCGTTCTGATTGATCAAAGCCTAATTTCGTCCAATTGATTCCACCATCTGTAGATTTATAAAGACCATCGCCAACAGAGACGCTGTTCCGAGTCCATGTTTCTCCAGTCCCAACATAAATGGTGTTATCAGGATCATTTGGATCGAGTGCTACCGCTCCAATCGATTGGATATAATCGTCAAAAATGGGATTAAAAGTTGCGCCTCCATCATTGGATTTCCATACTCCACCACCAGCTGTGCCTGCATAGATGATACGTGAATTAGTTGGGTGGAGTTCTAAGTCATTGATACGTCCACTCATTAGTGCTGGGCCAATATGACGTGCCCGCATGTCGCCAAAGTAGGAACCCAGTTTTTGTACTTTTTTTTGTTGTGCTTGTACAGGAACGAATCCCATAATCAAGCAGCCCAAAACAATTAGGATTATTGATTTTTTCATATTCAAATTGGCTAATGAGTAAATTACTTGGAGTCCGAATCAGTATCTTCAGGAAAAGCAAAAGCCGCTGGGTCTATTTCTGGATTGAGGATAATTTCATCCAATGAAATGGTCTGTCCCTCTTGATCTTTTACACCTTGAACCATAGAAAAAGGAAAATAAAGGCCACCAACCTCTTGATAATCACTCATTTTAATTTCACTGATTTGACCTTTAAACTGCCCAGATTTGATCTCTGAATGAATCACGAGTGGAACATAGTTTTCCGTATCAAAAAAATAGAAGGATACATTTTCTACTTCTTTTCCATCGATGATTAATGGCTTTTTGGTCAGTTTTATTTTAAAGCATTCTGCACCATCCATTTCCTCGGTGCCTAATAGTTCTGCAGTATATCCTTTTTCTTTATAATTTAGAAAAGGATCAGGGAATTCACCTTTTACTTCGCGCTTCACATTGTCTGTTGTTTCTTGATCACTTTTCTCGGCTTTTTGAGTCATCATGTTGATATTCCATAGTACCTCCCCGTCAAAAACACCTTGTTTCATTTGTTGGCCTTGGAAATTGATCACGGTCATTTGCTTACCAGATTTGAGTTGAACGATTTCAATTGGAATTTCCATACCCATTTGGTTGACCTTGGCCATCATTTTGATTCCTTGAAGGCTCTCCCATTGGGCTTTACCACCTGTATTTTCAAAATAATTATCTAATATTTCGTCTACACTTTGGGCTTGTAAACTGTGAATACATACGAATAGTAGGCTTAAAAAAGTAAATGTAAGTTTGTTCATAATTTCTTGTTTTTGATTTGATGAATTGAAAATTGTAGGTTTTTTTAGGAGAAATACAACACAATTCAGTTTAAATTTATAAGTCAAACAAATTTATGAAAATTAGACAAAATGCTATCTAATCAGAGGGTTTTGAGATTTTTTTAAGCATATCAACAGTTTGAATTTTCACTTGTCTAGAAAAGACAAACTCATTAAGCTTATCTATATTTGAAAAAAAATCAAAAACATGAAAAAAGCAATCCTTTATCCGAAACTGTTATTGATCCTTATTCTTTCGAACGCCTGTGAAGATAAACCAGTTCGTCCTGCAGTAAAGGTGGCTCCTGAAATGACTCAAAAAGATAAAAAAGTTGTTACAGAGAAACTACCTTCGGAGCCTGTTTTAGCCCAATATATCAGAATCAAAAACGCTATGGTATCAGACGACTCGCTGCAAACAAAAGAACACTTAAAGGTATTTCCGGCAATCATAACCGCAGCAGCCCAAGGACTTGAGACAAATACAGCTACAACTTTAGTCTCTCAACTAAAAGCACAGGTTGCTGACATGCAAAACAGTCCCTTTGCCATGCAGCGTTTTCAATTGATTGGCCTCACAGAATCTTTACTCGCTTGGCAGCAGATTGCTCCCGCCAAAGAAAAAATCTATGTCCAATATTGCCCTATGTATAAGGGTGGTAATTCATGGTTGAGTATGGAGGATAAAGTGCTAAACCCCTACTATGGCAGTAAAATGCTCCGTTGTGGGGTTATTGAAAAGACTTTGAATTAGCGTTTTTTGAGTCGAACTTTAGTTTTGTTTATAAATTCTTGTCTTCTGGGCAGGGATACATTAAACCCGTAGGATTGGTTGACAACTTTTTCACCACGCAGTAAACGCGCAACATAGTCTTGATGGTAGTCTTCGGCAAAGGTAAAGTTTTGTTGTTCGTCTTGTAACACCTCAATTTTATGTCCTTCTACTGTTGACAAAAATTGATCAACAATCTGTTTTTGCGCATTATTTGCAGGGAAAAGAATAGAACGATATGATTTACCAAAATCAGGTGCTTGACCCACGGTGTAAGGGTTGGTTATGTCGAAGAATACCTGAACTAAATCTTGGTAAGATACCCGATTGGGATCATAAACAACTGCTACTGTCTCAGCGTGATTGCCATGGTCATAATAGGATGGATTAATCTCGTTTCCACCAGCATAACCAGAAACAACATTGTTCACGCCATAAACTTCTTCATACACCCCTTCAACACACCAAAAGCATCCGGATGCAAAATAAGCTACGTCATGTCCAGCTGGTATCTTCAATTCTTTTTTGGGACCAACTTGACCACTTTGACATTGCAAAGAGCCAATTGCCAAAATGAGGAGAATAAATATTTTTTTCATAGCAGTAAAAAATCAGTTTACATTTTTTTTCTGAAATAAAATTACGGTATTTTTATAGTACCAAGTCTATTTTTCAGAATTGGTTTATGGTTATGCCTCTGGGACTACTTCCTGGAGGTTTTTATTTTATAGATAACATATTTTATTTTATATCAAAGACCCATGAAAATAGGAATACCCAAGGAAATAAAGCCTCAGGAGTCACGTGTTGCAGTAACACCAGCAGGTGTAAAAGAGTTGACAACTCAGAATCACACTGTTTTTGTAGAAGAAAATGCAGGGCTGCTCAGTAGTTTTTCTAATGACGACTACCGTCAATCTGGTGCAATAATTGTTTCTACTGCCGCTGAGGTTTACAATAATTCTGACATGATAGTAAAGGTCAAAGAGCCACTTGAATCAGAATATGCCTACATTGAGTCAAGACACACAGTATTTACTTACTTTCACTTTGCAGCAAGTCAATCTCTTACTGCTGCTATGGTAAATAGCGGTGCAACCTGCATTGCTTATGAAACTATTCAAGAAAACAACCAATTACCCCTTTTAATACCCATGTCAGAGGTTGCTGGTCGTTTGGCCACTCAGCAAGGCGCCAAATATTTAGAAAAAACATACGGTGGGGCAGGGGTTTTATTGGGAGGTGTTCCAGGCACTCCCCCTGCTAAAGTATTGATATTGGGTGGCGGCACAGCGGGAACTCAAGCAGCCTGGGTAGCTGCTGGTATGGGGGCGCAAGTATATATTTTAGACACCAACTTAAAGCGGTTACGTTATTTGAAAGAGGTCATGCCCCCCAATGTATCACCGCTTCACGCCAATACTTTAGTTATTGAAACACTAATAAGTCAAAGTCATCTGATTATTGGTACAGTATTAATTCCTGGGGACAAAGCCCCCAAATTGATTACTAAACCGATGCTGAAACTAATGCAACCTGGGACCGTTTTGATTGATGTTGCTATTGACCAAGGCGGCTGCTTTGAAACCTCTGTCCCGACCACACACAATGACCCAATCCGCATCATAGACGGTATTGTTCATTACGCAGTAACCAATATGCCTGGAGCCGTACCACAAACTTCAACCCTTGCATTAACAAATGCTACTTTGCCCTATGTGGTCCAGTTGGCGCGTCTGGGTTGGCATGCGGCTTGTAAACAAAATGAGGCGCTTCGGAGTGGTTTAACGGTGGTCGATGGTAAATTAATAAGTTCGGATATTGCACGACTGTTCCAAAAAAAATATACACCTTTACATCAAATACTAGATTTTGAGTCTCGCCAAGTTTAATTTATTTTCCCTTTTCAATCTTCCATCTGCTTATTTTTCGGGTGTACGTGTGGTTCAACTGGACGCAGAAAGTTGTACAACCACGGTGAAACACAACTGGTTTACCAAAAATCCCTTTCGATCTATGTTTTGGGCGGTACAAGGAATGGCTGCCGAGCTGGCTACGGGTATTCCAATGACCGTCGCTATTAGAGCATCCCAAAAACCTGTTTCGATGTTGGTTTTAAATAACAAAGCCAATTTTTCTAAAAAGGCAACGGGGCGCATTCATTTTCGCTGTAACCAACGAAAAGCCATAGCCGAAACCGTTCAAAAAGCTATTGAAACTAAAGAACCACAAACTATCTGGGTTACTTCTGTTGGAACAGATAGAGCAGGAGATGTGGTTTCAACTTTTGAGTTTGAATGGACACTAAAAGCTAAATAATTATGTCAAAAAATTCTTTTTTCGAGGATATTTCATTCCCTGTCGTTGCTGCTCCTATGTTTTTAATTTCTGGTCCCAAGCTGGTCATAGAATGTTGTAAAAATGGCATAGTAGGCACCTTTCCAGCCTTGAATCAACGCACTACAGAAGGCTTTGAAGAGTGGGTAGTCACCATCAAAACCGAATTGGACAAATTTGAGAAAGAAACAGGCAAAAAAGCAGCCCCTTTTGGTGTGAACCTCATTGTTCATCCAACGAACCCAAGAGTGCAACCAGACCTAGAGGTATGCATGAAGCATAATGTCCCTTTGATTATTACTTCACTAGGGGCGGTGTCAGAATTGGTTACTGCTGTTCACAGCTATGGTGGCTTGGTATTTCACGACGTAATCAAAAAGCGTCATGCTGAAAAAGCTGCTGAAGCGGGTGTCGATGGTTTGATTTTGGTGGCAGCTGGTGCTGGTGGACATGCAGGTACGCTTCACCCATTTGCTTTGGTAAACGAAATCAAAACATTTTTTGATAAAACTATTTTGCTATCAGGTTGTATTAGTACGGGTCAAGATGTGGCCAGCGCACTACAAATAGGAGCAGATTTGGCCTACATGGGGACTCGTTTTATCAATGTTGATGAAAGTGAGGCAGATGATGAATATAAAAATATGATAATCAACAGCAAGGCGGAAGACATTGTCTACACGGCTGCTGTTTCGGGCGTACATGCAAACTTCCTTCGACCCAGTCTAGAAGCTATGGGCGTTACGGAAGAAATGTGGAAAAATACAAAGAAAATCGACTTTGGATCTGAACTAGATGCTGCCAAAGCAGAAGCCAAGGCATGGAAAACCATCTGGTCGGCTGGACAGGGAGTCAGTTCAATTTCAGACTCCGTTCCAATAGCAGCACTAGTTGATCAGCTCAAATCTGAGTTTAGATCAGCACTAGAAAAACAGCAGGAACAATACAAACGCTATTGTTAATTATTAGTGCTAAATGTTATCGGGTTAATCGGTAAATCAATACGGCGGTTCGTTGGATCAATGTATTCATTGTCTTTAAGTTGACTGTTTCCTCTGGGGTGTGAGCTGCTTTTCCCATTGTTCCTAACCCGTCAATGCCATCAGTGTAGTCAGCTACAAAAGAAATATCAGCAGCTCCTCTTTTGGCTGGATCATAGGCAGTAACTGAGCCTTGTCCCATAGCCTGACTAACTTGGCTGAGCTGTTCTAATACCGCTTTGTTCCCCTCTGATGGTCCCATGGCGGGATAACTGTCGACAAAGCTAATCGACGATTGGGTTTGCGGTAAGGGCTCCGCCACAATCTCTCTCATTTTATTCCGTGCTCTTTCTTTTTGGGCTTCAGAAATGAATCGCAATCCGCCATTAACAACTGCTTTTTGTGCCACAACATTGGTTTTTCCAAATACATTACCACTGCTTGTTTGTGGATCATAGGTGACAAAAGTTCCGCCTAGTAAGGTACCTGGGTTAAAAGTTAGAAGTTCTTCTCCACGTACTTCTTCATAAAAACGATGTAAGACCCGAGACATTTCAAAAATGGCACCTGCACCAACTTTAGGTCGAAAAACCCCTGAAGAGTGGGCTCTTACGCCTCGACTTTCTACTTTCCAGCCAGACGCGCCCCTCCGGGCTATGGTTGCGTTGTTATAGCCTGTTGCATTTTCAAATCCCAGAGCGATATCTGCTTTTTTGCCTGCATCAATCAGTGCCTTTCGTGAAATAGACAAGGGTTTACCTGTACTTTCTTCATCACCAGTAAATGCAACTGTGATATCTGCGTTTTTGAGTAAATTCAAATCGGATAAAGCTTTTAGCGCATAGAGTACAACTACATCACCACCTTTCATGTCATTACCACCAGGGGCATGTGCCATGCTATCATTGATCCGTTCAAATCGCTGAAAGGGACTGTTTTCTTCAAAGACTGTGTCTAAATGACCGATGAGCAATAATTTTTTACCACGATCCCCATGAATAGAGGCAAACAGATGACCGGCTCGGTTCATTTCCTCCGGCATATCGATCCATTGAGTTTTAAAACCAATGTTTTCAAATTCTAGTGCAAAAACATCTCCAACCTTGCGCACCCCTTTTTTATTTAGGGTGCCACTATTGATATTCACTACTTTTTCTAAAAATGCAATGGCGTTTGATTCATAAGACGCCACTTTTTCTATGATTTTTTTCTCCGTACGATTTAATCGAGTTTGTGCGTTTACGGTTGTGCTTACCAAAAGGCTAACCAAAAACAGGGGTAATAATTTGCGCATGATTAAATATCTTTTGTTAATGATTGAACAATGCGATTTTCAGATAAAAATTCTTTTAAAATTACTTTTAAGGCTGTGTAAAGTGGAATAGCAACAATCATTCCTACTGCTCCAAATAACGAACCGCTGGCTAGAATGACAAAAAATATTTCTAGCGGATGCGATTTTACTGAGCGTGAAAAAATAAATGGCTGGCTGAAAAAATTATCCACCAATTGTCCGACGGTAAAACCGATAGTAACGCCAAGAATATTCGGTAATATTTCGTTGCTAAAATTTAGGTCTAAATCATTAGTTAATGTCAGAATGATCATCAAAATACCCCCAAAAATAGGCCCGAGGTATGGGATGAGATTGAGCAAGGCACACAAAAACGCTATAATGAATGCATTTTTGATACCGAATAAAGCTAAGGCTATAGCATAGATGACTAGTAAAATTGTGATTTGCATCAACAAACCAATAAAGTAGCGAGACAACAGATTTTTAATCCTTTCAAAGGATTTTTGTACTCGGTTGTGATAGGATTCTTTAATAAAAATCAGAACAATACGTTCGAGTAATTCACTGTCTTTTAAGAGGAAAAAAGATATAAATACGACTGAAAATAGTGCAACAGAAATAGAACTTAAAGCATTCAATAAACTATTTAAGAAATCAGGAAGAAAACCTAAGTTGATGGATTGTAGAAGGGTTTCACTTTCTAAGAGTCCAGACCAAAATGAATTATCTATAGCAAAGCTTACTGATAGTTCTTGTACTAATGATTCTAATTTATATTTAAGTTGGTCTATATCCAACAGAGATAAGTTATTACTTTGTTCAATTAGTAAAGGAAAAAACAGCGATAGTAATCCAAATAAAAGAAGAACAAACAACGTCAAGGTGATACCAGCGGCAAACATCCCATTGAATTTCAATCTGTTTTTCAGAAAAACTGTAATTGGTCGCCCCATCAAGCTAATAACGGCAGCAATCACAAAGTAAATAATAAGACTATTGAGATAGTATAAAACAGCAATTCCTCCCAGGATGAGTAATAATTTGAAGACCGCCTGGAGGATGCCGTTGGCAATCATTTTTGGTTCCATAGGTTAAATATAGGGAGATTCTATTAAAGCGATCATGGCGCTATATCTGCTAAAAGACGCCAGGTATGAGTAGCAACCATACCTGCTGTTTCTGTTCGTAATCTATTTGATCCCAGTTGAATCGCCTGTGCTCCACGGTTTAGTGCTTGATCAATTTCTTCTTGAGTAAAATCTCCCTCAGGCCCAATAAGAATACAACATGGATTTGTGCTAAATGGAATTGTATGCAATTCTTTTTTGGGCTTATCATGACAGTGTGCTATAAGCATTTCTGTATGTTGATTAATGAATTTAGGAAAAGGCGTTAAAGGATTTAGCAAGGGCTTGTATACCTGCTTCGACTGCTTAGTGGCACTCAAAATAATTCTTTGCCAACGTTCCAGGTTTATTTTTCTACGTTCAGAATTCGTGCAAAGAAGTGGCGTGATATGTTGAACACCTATTTCTGTTGCTTTTTCTAAAAACCATTCAAATCGATCATTGCTTTTGGTAGGGGCGATTGCTATGTGTAAACTGTAGCTAGCTGGGGGTAATTGTTTATAGTTGTACACCCAAAGCCCACAGCCTTTGGGGTCTAAACTTTGGATTTCTGCAGTCGCAATACCTCCTTTTCCATTAATGATTTCTACTTGACTTCCTATTTTCTTACGTAGTACTTTTACCAGGTGTTGACTTTCACTTACTGACAAGTTAATTCGTTGACTTTCAGATTGAAGTGCAGCATGGTAGAATCTGTCCATAGCTAGAATTTTAAGCGTGCATCAGCGACTGCATCCAAAAAAGACGGATTTTCTTGAAGTCGTTTTAAATATCCAACAATCCCAATCATAGCGGCGTTATCTGTTGTAAATTCAAAGGGGGGCAGGTGAACTTCCCAGCCAGCGCTATCGGCTTGTGAAAGCAGTCTTCTTCTTATTTCTGAATTGGCCGAGACACCACCACCTATAACAACAGTATTTATTTTGTGTGTCGCTACAGCTTTTTTAATTTTTCTAAAAATATTTTCAACCAAGCAGTATTGAAGTGAAGCACAAATATCCACTAGATTTTGATTGATGAAATCTGGATTCTTTTGTTGATTTTGGTTGATAAAATTGAGAAAAGCGGTTTTGATTCCACTATAACTTATATTCAAGTCAGGCATCTTGGGAATAGGAAATGGATATGCGTCAGCCCTACCTTTTTGCGCGTATTTATCTAAAATGGGGCCAGCTGGATAGGGCAGTCCTAAAATTTTACCACACTTATCGAAAGCCTCGCCTATTGCATCATCTTGCGTTTCACCTACTACTTCCATCTCAAAATGGTTACGGCATAAAACAATCTGTGTATGACCACCTGAAAGCGTGACCCCAATGAATGGAAATTTAGGTGCCTGCTGTTGCGGGTGATCAATAAATGCGGCTAGTAAATGGGCCTGCATGTGGTTGACTGCAAATAGTGGAATATTTAGTCCAAGCGCAAGTGATTTGGCAAAACTACTGCCAACCAGCAGAGATCCCAATAAGCCAGGCCCCTGCGTGTAGGCAATCGCATGAAGTTGTTCTTTTTTGATTCCTGCCTTTAGGAGTGCTTGATCGACAACAGGAACAATATTCGATTGATGGGCTCTAGAAGCTAATTCAGGGACTACTCCGCCATATCTTTTATGAATTTCTTGATTAGCAATACAATTTGACAGAACTTTACCGTTAGAAAGAACAGCAGCAGCTGTGTCATCGCAGGATGACTCAATACCGAGAATGTAGTAATTGGATGCTTGCATAAATATGAGACAAAAATAAAGCTTAATATCAAACGATCACATAAAATAACATTGGGGCTTAGCCTTGTTTTTATACTACTAGCTGTAGGTATTGTAATGGTACTTTCTTTACCTACAGTCCAAACACAATTGGCATTGCGATTGACAAAGTCCTTGCAAGAAAAAACAAAAGCGAACTTAGATATTGCAAAAATCAAAATTGATTTACTGGGTAATATCAATTTTAGTGGTGTGGTTGGGATAGATCATCGCGCTGATACGTTGTTTTTTATTGATCATTTCCAAGCCCGACTCGCAGAAGCCAACGAAGCTTTAAATGGCAATATTATTTTTGAAGCCGCAAAAATGGAAGGCTTTGATCTTAGGCTCAGACAGTATGAGGGAGATAGTTTAACGAACCTTGAAATATTTATTCAAAAATTAGGCCAAAATGCAAGTGACCCAAACACTTCGGTGGCATTTAAAACAAATAAATTATTTTTTTCAAAAGGAAAAATCAATATCCGTAGCCCGCAGTTTCAGTTGGATAATATTAATTTGAATGAACTTCAATTCGAATTAAAAGAACTTAATATAAGCCCACAAAAGGTATCTGGTCATGTGAGTGACTTATCATTCATGAGTCCTGAGTGGGGGGAAGTTCAGTCTTTCAATGCTTCGGTGCTAAAAACTGCTAGTGAATTGAGAGTGGATTCTTTTTCTCTTCGTACGGTTCGAAGCCAACTTAGAGGAAGAACACAAATCGATTTAAACCCAAAACGACAAGAGGTAGAAAAAATGCGGATTTCACTTTTGGCAGAGCAACTAGATCCTAAAGAATGGGGATTCAAAAAATATTATCCCTTTCCAGTCCAAACTAAAATCAGTGGATCGGGAAACTTATATGATTTCAAAATTGACACCCTACAAGTTGTTTCAGAAAATGTTGAATTAGAAGCTGCGGCGAGAATTCAATTTGAAGCCGATCGCAAAAATGTGCAATTTGCTTTGGCTATTGATAGCTTATTGTTACGATCAGATGCATTGAAATCGATGGCTCAACAAGAAATACTCCCATCGACCTATTTAAATGGTAATGACGACTTAAAATTATTTTATGCAGGGGAGATTTTTTTTGCTAAAAATAGGATTCAGATCGAAGGTCAATTCAGGCAAAAAAATGGAATACTAAATATTGTAACCACTTTGCCTCTTGATCTAACTGGACAGGATAAATTCGCCTTGCAACTACAAGCCAAAGATTGGGAAGTACAAGATCTTTTTGTCCATTTCCCGATTCATTCATTTACAGGAAAAATTGGACTTACCGGCATTCAAGCCAATAAAAAGCTTGAAACAATGGACTGGGAAGCAGCTATTGATTATTTATCAATTGACAATCAACGCTTCAATAAACTATCTAGTGAGGGTAGCTTATCAAAGGGTATTTGGGAAGGTCAGTTTAGAGTTGGAGACAATCGACTTGATGTAGCAGCGCAGTTTATGTTACATACTGACAACCCACTTTTAGTAAATAAGGTCCATTTAGAAGCACAAAATATTGATTTAGAAATATTTCATTCATTTTCAGATTTAGGAAACGCTTCTTTAAAAGGAACGGTAGATGCCCGATTTACTGAACTAGATCTCAATAAGATCAATGGAAATTTTAAGTTTTCGAATTGGAGTTTGAATGATATGAGAGAAGTTGTTCGTTTTGATGACTTTTCGTTGGAAGCACATACAAAAAATAAATATCGAACCTTATCGATACGACAATCAGATTTTTTAGAGGGCAGTATTCGTGGGATCTTTCAACTGACCGATTTGGGGCTATTGATGAAAAACACTTTAAGTCGGGCTTATCCATTTGCTTTTGAGCATAAATTTGAAGAACCACAAAATGCCTTGGTTGATATTACTATTGCTCAAAAGGCTTTGAATGCAGCTTTTCCCGAATGGAATATTGAAAAGGATTTTACAATCAACGGCTTGTTACATACAGCGCCCGATAAAGGTCGTTTACAAATTAGTGCGCCCCTCCTGAAGTACAAGAAAAGTTTATTTCAAGGTTTGGAGCTTAAACTAAATCCGGTAACACAAAATAATACCAATAGTTTCTCTGCAAATCGTCTAGTTTACAATAACTACGAATTTGAAGATATAGCATTATCTAGTCAAGACACAAAAGAAGGGCTGTTACTTCAAATTTCAGCACGAGGGGGAAATCAACGTAATGATACATTCAATATAAAAGCTTTACACACCATAGTTCCTGAAAAAGAACTTCGCTTTGATTTACTGCCATCATCAATCCGTTTTAAGTCAAACGATTGGCTTTTATCTCAAGCAACAGCAAACCCTTCACGCTTCACGTATCAACTAAAAAATCAGACGATAGCTGTTGAAGACTTTTCAGCCCAATCGGGTCAACAGAAGATAATTGGATCTGGCTATTTTTCAAGTGATCAGGCGTATGAATTTCAAGCAAATCTTGATGCTGTTATTTTGAGTGGTATTCTACCTGACATTAAAAACTTTGATATCGAGGGTTTTATGACTTCAAAGTTACAATTCACTCGATCTGCTGAAAAAAACGAACTTGATCTCTCTGTTACAGTTGATGAGTTGAGTTTGAACAATGAAATGATGGGTACGTTAAAAATATTGGGAACTGGAAATACTCAATTAGGCACCTACACCACGAGTCTGGAAGTACAAAAGCAGCTGCAAAAAACCTTGATTGCTAGGGGTACGTTGCAAAACAGTAATTTAGAACCCAATCTAAATTTGGACATAACTTTCAATGATTTTCAAATAAACTTTCTCAATCCTTTAGCAAAGGGGAGTTTAGATGAGATAACAGGTCTTGTGAAAGGAAATGCTTTCCTATGGGGTCCTGTTTCGGATTTGAGTCATGACGGTCAATTACAACTTTCCCAAGCAGGACTGATTATCCCTTACCTCAATACAGCCTATCGTTTTGGTGAGGCTAAAGTATTGTTGACCCAGCAAAATTTCTCGTTTTTGCAAGTTCCATTTACCGATACACAATTTGATACACAGGGAACTCTGTCGGGTAAATTTTCACATCAAAATTTTAATAACTGGACGCTAGATTTTGATTTGAACTCCGATAATTTATTGGTTTTTAATATTCAAGAGACCCCAGAAAGGGTATTCTATGGGCAGGGCTTTTTTGGTGGAAAAGGAAATTTATCAGGCCCTACAAAATCTTTATTACTGACTTTGGATGGTCAGACGGAAAAAGGCACCAATATTAAAGTCCCATGGACCGATGATTTTGGCTTAGTTGACACTTCATTTATTGACTTTGTAGGGAAAGAAAACCAAAACAACTTTTCACAGGAAGAAAAAACATCAGTCAACAAGAAGAAACCCTTTGAGATGGATTTTGAGTTAGATGTAACAAATGATGCAACTATAGAGATTGTCATAGATCCAGAATCCAATAGTTCTTTGTCTGGTAAGGGAGTAGGAACCTTATTGATGGAAATCAACACTGAGGATAAATTCAATATGTGGGGAGATTTTTTGACAACTGAAGGGACTTACAACTTTAAAAATCTTGGTGTGATCGATAAGAAGTTTAGTTTAAAGCCTGGTGGTTCTGTAAGCTGGGAAGGCGATCCTTTAGGTGCTCAGATGAATATGGAAGCAGTATATTCCGTCCCCGGCGGTGCCAATCCAGCCTTGCTGTTGGACAATCCAAACTTTAACCGAAAAATCCCTACCGAAGTATCCATACAGTTGCAAGGAAACTTACTCCAGCCAGATGACCCAAAGTTTAGTATTCAGTTTCCCAATACCAACAATTTGGTTGTTTCTGAAATAAATTATCGATTAGCAGACCCACAAAGAAGTCAATTACAAGCCATTTCATTGCTGTCACAAGGCGTATTTATCAGTGATGTGAGTGTTTCTGTTCAGGGCATTACCAATAATTTATACGAAAAAGCTTCGGATGTATTGTCATCCTTGTTGGGAGAACGGGATGAAAAATTAAAAGTTGGTGTAAACTATCTTCAAGGCGAGAAAAATAATGAACTCGCTATTGAAACAGAAGATCGATTGGGATTAACACTCAGCACTCAGCTAAGTGATAAGATTTTGATTAATGGAAAAATTGGAGTTCCTGTCGGTGGCATTGTTCAGACCCAGGTTGTCGGGGACGTACAAATTGATTTTATTTTAAACGAAGACGGTAGTCTTCGCGCTAAAGTTTTCAATAAGGAAAACGAGTTTCGCTACATTGGTCAGGACTTTGGTTACACGCAAGGAATGGGCTTATCCTACAATGTGGATTTCAATAATTTTCGTGATCTGCTACAAAAAATCAAAAAGCGTGCGGTTAAGGATAGCCTCCAAGCTTCAAAAATTCAGAATAAAACAACGAATTTAATACAGTTTCGTGATAAAAACTAGGTAATGGATAGTGATTTATGAAATTATCCACTAAACCTTTAAAAAAAGAATAGAAATACTATTTTTGGTGGGTCAAATTTGAAGATGGAAGGAATCAAAAAAATTGGTGTTTTGACTTCAGGAGGCGATGCCCCTGGAATGAATGCGGCAATTCGAGCTGTTGTAAGAACGGCTATATTTCATGATCTCGAATGTATAGCTATATACAAAGGCTATCAGGGTCTGATAGATGCTGAATTAAAGCCAATGAGTGCCCGTTCGGTAAACAATATTGTCAATAAAGGCGGAACTTTTCTGAAATCAGCTCGCTGTTTAGAATTTAGAACGCCAGAGGGAAGAAAAAAAGCATTTGATACCGTACAAAAAAATCAGCTCGATGCTTTGGTAGTCATAGGTGGTGATGGTTCATTCACTGGTGCTATGATTTTTCAAAAAGAATTTAAAATTCCTGTTATTGGAATTCCTGGCACAATTGATAATGATATTAGTGGGACACAATTCACCTTGGGCTATGATACGGCATTGAATACTGTAATCGAAGCAATTGATAAAATTAGAGATACGGCAAGTTCACACAATCGCTTGTTTTTTGTCGAAGTAATGGGTCGCGATGCAGGACATATTGCCCTCAATGCAGGCGTCGGAGCTGGTGCCGAAGAGATTTTAATTCCTGAAGAAAATATGGGATTAGAACGTTTATTAGATTCTTTGAAGAAAAGTGAAAAAACAGGGAAGTCCTCGAGCATTGTTGTTGTTGCTGAAGGCGACAAGACAGGCGATAACGTATTTGAAATTGCTTCCTATGTTGAGAAAAATATGCCCTATTACGATGTTAGGGTTTCAGTATTAGGTCATATGCAACGTGGAGGTGCACCTAGTTGTTTCGATCGTGTTTTGGCTTCTCGTATGGGGGTTTTTGCAGTAGAATCTCTCAAGAATGGTGCTTCAAATGTGATGGTTGGCATAGAAAATGATCGGATGATTTTAAGTCCCCTTGAAAAAGCAATCAAAGGCAATTCAAAAATAAATAAAGAACTCATCCGTGTTTCGGATATATTATCAATTTAAACTTAAATAAAATGGCTTTACGCATTGGAATTAATGGATTTGGAAGAATTGGACGTTTGGTATTTCGTTCAGCAATGAAACAAAAAGATATCACAGTCGTTGGAATCAACGATTTGTTGGATGTAGAACATTTGGCTTATTTGCTGCAATATGATTCTGTTCATGGTCAATACGATGGGACAGTAACTGTGGCCAACAACAACTTGGTTGTTGACGGTCAAGAAATCAATATATCTGCTGAGCGCAACCCTGCAGACATTCAATGGGGGGCAATGAATACGGATGTTGTTGCTGAATGTACAGGGATATTTACTACGCTAGATAAAGCACAAGCTCATTTAGATGGCGGCGCCAAAAAAGTAGTTATCTCAGCTCCCTCTGCCGATGCACCCATGTTTGTGATGGGCGTAAACCATGATTCCGTAACAGCAGAACAAAAAATTGTTTCAAATGCATCTTGTACAACGAACTGCTTGGCCCCAGTAGCCAAAGTATTGAATGATAATTTTGAAATTGTTGAAGGTTTGATGACAACAGTTCATGCTACGACTGCGACTCAATTCACAGTAGACGGACCTTCACGGAAGGATTTTCGTGGTGGGCGTAGCGCTCTGATGAATATAATTCCCGCTTCAACCGGTGCAGCCAAAGCGGTAACTAAGGTTATTCCTTCATTAGTTGGGAAACTAACGGGAATGGCATTTCGCGTTCCAACGGCCAACGTTTCTGTTGTTGATCTTACCGTAAGACTCAAAAAAGACACCTCATATGAGGAGATCAAACAAGTCATGCAGCAAAATGCAAATGGAGCCATGAAAGGAATTTTAGGATATACCGACGAACCCCTTGTTTCTCAGGATTTTGTAGGAGATGCTAGGACTTCCATTTTCGATGCAGGTGCTGGTATGGAATTAAATGGTAATTTCTTCAAAATCATCTCTTGGTATGACAACGAATGTGGGTATTCTAATAAGCTGCTTGATTTGGCTAAGCATGTCAACCAATTGTAATTGAAAAATGATTTTAGTTGTAGATAGCGGTTCGACGAAAACCGATTGGTTTGCCATATCTGATACTGGTGAGGTTTTGTTTTCCACCCAAACATTGGGTCTCAATCCCCAGGTTCTTTCAAGTGAAATTTTAACAGAGCGGATCATAAACAATTACGATCTTAATCAGAATCGTGAATCCGTATCCCATCTCTATTTTTACGGAGCTGGATGCGGTATTAGTAGCCCACAGGATCGAATTAGAAAGGTGTTTGAAAAGATCTTTACGCAAGCTGAAATTTCTGTCAAAGAAGATACTTACGCTGCAGTATATGCCACGGCAAAACCAGGAACACCTTCGATCGTTTGTATTTTAGGTACGGGCTCCAATTGTACTTATTTTGATGGTAAAGAAATAGACCAGCGCGTGATTTCTCTTGGCTATGTGTTAATGGATGAAGCAAGTGGTAACTTTTACGGTAAGCAACTTATTCGCAGTTATTACTTTAATGAAATGCCACTAGATCTTAGAAAGTCCTTTGAAGAAGAATACCAACTGGATGCGGATACGATCAAAGAAAATATTTATCGTAAAGAAAACCCAAACACATATCTGGCGACATTTGCCAAATTCATGATTGAACATCGATCACATCCTGTAATGAAAAATATCATCAGAGGTGGACTAAGGCGATTTATAGCGCATCAAATCTTACAATTTGAAGATGCCAAGCAAATACCCATTCATTTTGTTGGATCTATTTCACATTTTCTACAAGACGATATCAAAGAAATATTGACAACGGAATACCAATTAAATATTGGAAATGTGGTTAAGCGTCCCATCGATGGTTTGGTTAATTACCATAAAAAGCAATTAGAGAATTCATCCCAATAGGGTTTGTATCATACCGGGTATTTAAGCCCCCACAGCTATTATACTGATTTCTACACGGACTGATTTGGGAAGCGTTTGAACGGCAACAGTTTCTCGTGCTGGTGCTGTTTGGTGGTCAAAATATCTTCCGTAAATGGCATTGACGGACTCAAAATGAGCCATATCACTTAGGAAAATTGATACCTTTACGACCTGATCAAAACTCATTCCTGCGGCTTTAAGTACGGCTGTCAAGTTTTTCATAACCTGCTCAGTTTCCTCTTCGATACTTTCAGTCACTAATTCCATAGTTACAGGATCAAGCCCAATTTGGCCACTACAGTAAAGTGTATCGTTAATTTGAACTGCCTGACTATACGGACCAATAGGAAGTGGTGCGTGGGGAGTCTGAATGATCTTTCTCATACGTACATACTTTTAAAGATTTCGATAAGGTTCACTGTTTTTTTCGTATTTAATATCACTAAGCATGCCAGACTTAATGCCTATAAAAAAGTTCCAAGAAGCTCTATCACTAAATGGCACCCAACTAAAATTCATTTGCCAACTATCCAAATCACGGTCAAACCTGAATTGGGTGTAAGTGAATCCTTTTTGTTTGAAGTCATAGCCCGAAGAAATTCCAATTTTCCATTTCGGGGTGAGGTCAATGTTCCCTGAAAACATCAAAGAATTAGTTGAAAAGTCTCGTTGTCCTACATTGTTGTTGTAGGTAAGTGAGTAAGCGAATTTCAAATTCCACGGAATTTTAGTTTGAAAGGGTGGATATTCAGGCACGTTACTCTGCTCATCATTGTTTTTATTTTGCCTACTGTAGAAATTAGCAGATCTACCAAAGAGATCATCTTCACGTCCTCCACTTGATGTGATTTCAGTATTTTCAGATTCTCCATCATCATCGTTATCACCACCGAAAGTGTTATTGTTTATGCTGTAATTCATATTGACATTGGCACTTGTTAATCGGGCCAAACCACCTCCATTTGCTATGTGGTAAGTGCCGATTCTTACATTATCATTGTTAAGGGTATATGGATCGAAGGTAGCACCAAAGTTGACACTCATTTTATTTTTTAAGAGAGAAAGGCCCGTAGTCATTCTTATTGGTGCCATGTTTAAAGAATCAGCAGCCACATTGTAACTAGTTGCTATATTGAGGTTATTGAGTAAAACCACTTTCTTTAGTTCTTTTTTGGTTGTATCTCTATCGACTACTTTGGCTTCAAAATTATTACTTAAACTCAAGCCAATGCTACTTGAATAGGCTTTACCTGGTGCGCCATATAAACTCCCTTCAAATCTTGTATATTCTCTGGTATTGCCCTCAGCATCAATTATGTATTCATCATAATATTGATCAAAACTCGGGCGATTGCTGTATGTGATTGAGGGACGAATCGTATGGCGTAAGGTTTTTATACGACTATTTTCTCCAAAATTTAGAGTTCCATAAATCGTTGTACCAAAACTTGCCCCAAAACTATACTGACGAAATGCTCCAAATTTTGATATTGTATCTTTTGTTGCAGTTCCAAGAACAGGATCAAAATCATTGTATCTGATTATTCTTGGTGTCCATATTTCACTGTAATTGGCATTTGTAGAAACACTAATGTACTTTAGGATTTTGAAGTTGGTTGAGATAGGGATTGTATGTCTCATTCCAGATCGAGCTTTGTCAAACATCCCCGCTTTAAAAAGTTCTTCTTCTTGAACTATAATGCGTTGTTCTGCCTGCGTTGTATATTGAAAGTTTATGTTTTGAATAAACCCTTTTTTCGAACCTGTTTTTGGGGCAAATGGGAATATTCGATCCATATTCGCTTGCAGGGTAGGTAGTGTAAGATTGACTTCTTTGGATCTTGAATTTTGAGATAATGCCGTAGTGAGAGATAAATTAACCCGCGGCGTACCTTGAAATGTTTTAGCGTATGAAATTGACGAACTCAAATTATTATTTAAAAAATTTGGTGAGTTCAATTGGTTGATTGATTGTTGGTAATAATCACTACTTCCATAATTAACGGAGGCAGAAAAGGTTGAATTGGGGCTAGATTTAGGATCCTTGCTATGCGACCATCTTAGGTTAGAGATGGTTGACTTTCCATAACCAGGAAGCCCTCTTTCTCCAGAAATTAAATTTTCATATCGAAAACTCAGCGTACCATTGTATTTATAACGCTTCCTGTAATTTGAATCAACACGAAGTCCATAACTCCCATTGGTAAAATAATCCCCAGTCAATGCCAAGTTAAAATACTCAGATAAGTTGAAATAATATCCTCCGTTTTGTACCGCATAGCCTCTATTATTGTTTTCACTAATTGAGGGGAACAAAAAACCAGAAGTCAATTCTTGATTTGATGGAAAATAGGAAAAGGGGAGGGCAATGGGAGTAGGCACATTTGAAATCCACATATTGGTAAGCCCAGTAATAATTTTTCCACCTGGGACCAACTTAGCCCGACGGGTTTTAAAATAATAATCTGCCGTTTCTAAATCTCCAGCTGTGGTTACTTTAGCGTCTTTCAAATAAAAAACAGAATCGTTTTCTTTTTTGGTGAACTGCGAAAAAACGTTCATCCCTGATTGTGCCGATTTCGAATTCCAGATCAATGCTTTTTGGGTTTCGAAATTGTATCGTATCGAATCTGGATTTACTTCATTTGGGCCTTGTTTAAAAAAAGGAAATTGGCTCAAATTCCCAACGCTGTCAGCAATACGACCTGCGTATACATCTTTGGTTTTATAGTCCAAGACAATCAACCCCGCACGCAGCGTGATGTCTTGATAATAAAGTTCAGCTTCATCAACCAAGTATAGCTTGTTTTCTTTTCGATTGATATTGACCTTTTGCTTGGCTGTATAACGGACTTTATCGAGTAATAAAGGTTCTTTTTTTATACTGTCTTTTTGAATGGTTGTACGAGTGAGACTATCCTTTTGGATTTTCTGAATGGATTGGACTTCTTGGGGTGTTTGCTGGCTCCACACCAGAGCAGCATGAAAAAATATTAACAGCGGAAGTGTATAAAAAGACTTTGTGCGCAAAGTGATTAATCCTAAATTTGTTGGGCTTAGGTTATTGAAATGCGCTAAATTAATGATATTTTACCTACTTCCTTTCGATTTCACAAGGATTGCAAAAATTTTCGATATACAGCGTCTGTTGCTCATCTTATGTATCGTATTTATGGGGCAACCAATCAAAATATTTGCCCAAGAACCTTTTGTTGTCGTCATTGACGCAGGTCATGGCGGAAAAGATCCTGGCAACAGGGGTTTTAAAAATCGATACACTGAGAAGACCATCGCATTAAACATTGCTCTTGCTATCGGGAAGGAATTAAAAAAGCAATCAGGCATCAAAATCATTTACACTCGAAAAACGGATGTTTTTGTTGATTTGATAAAGCGCGCAGAGATTGCTAATAAGGCAGACGCTGACCTTTTTCTTAGCATACATTGTGATGCTCATACTTCACAAGCCTATGGGGCAGGTACTTTTGTTCTAGGGCTTCATGCCAATCAGCGCAATTTTGAGGTGTCTAAACGTGAAAATTCAGTAATCTTTTATGAAGATGATTTTGAAAAAAATTATGAAGGATATGACCCCAACAACCCAGAGTCTGTTATAGGTTTAACCCTAATGCAAGAAACTTATCTTGATCAAAGTATAGTTGCAGCCTCAAAAATTCAAAATCGTTTTGTCAAAAATCTAAAAAGAAAAGATAGAACTGTAAAGCAAGCTGGCTTTATTGTGTTAAAATACACTTACATGCCCAGTGTTCTCGTTGAAACAGGTTTTCTAACCAATACCAAAGAAGGTGCATATCTCAATTCAGCTAGGGGCCAACAACAAATGGCTCAAGCTATAGCCGATGCTGTCGTTGATTACAGAGATGCACTTCAAAAAAGTGTGGCAGAGGTCATACCTGCTGGGAAACCGTCTCAATCAAATCCTCCCGATAAGGCTATTTATTTTCGCATACAAATTGCTGCGAGTAAAAATTCTTTGGCACCCAAACCCTTTAATTTCAACGGACTTTCCCCCATACATAAAGAAGAAAACAATGGTCTCTATCGCTATTATTATGAAAAAACAACTAACTATGAACAAGCAAAACGGTGGGTGCGAATGGCTAAAAGAAAAGGGTATAAGTCTGCTTTTGTTGCTGCTTTTTTAGGAGATGAAAAAATTCCAATAGATCAAGCATTGAAAGAAAAATAATAGCATCCTCGCACATTTATTTTGTACTTTTGAAACATAGAATAGCACTTTGAAGATATCTAGAGAAATAAAGACAGCCTTTATTGTTTTATCGGGAGTCCTTGCCTTTATTTGGGGTTTTGATTTTTTAAAGGGAAGCACCCTTTTTTCACAAGAAAAAACCGTTTATGCTGTTTATGACGAAATTGAAGGTTTAGTTAATGGCGCCAAAGTATCTATTAATGGATTAACTGTTGGAAAAATAACTCAGATCGATTTTTTGCCCAATACTACTAAGATTTTGGTGACCATGAATATTCGGGACAATCTGACGTTCACCAAAAAAAGCACGGCATTACTGTATGAAACCGGATTGATTGGTGGAAAAGCTATTTCGATACTACCCGATTTTTCTGAATCAAACCCCATACAAACAGGAGATACGTTAATCGCTAAAACCAAACCAGGTTTAACAGAATTGGTCAACCAACAAATAGCACCCTTACAACAAAAAATTACCAGTACGCTCACTAGTGTGGATTCCTTGTTTTCAGGAGTCAGTAATGTACTTAACAAGGATTCGCAAAACAATCTTAAAGCGACCTTGGACAATCTTACAGAAACCGCAAAAAATGCCAATAAGGCGAGCTTGGCTATTGCCAAACTGCTTCAGCAAAACAATCAATCAATCCAAAAATCCTTTGTAAATATTGAGAAAACATCAGCGAATTTATCTCAAATCACAGATTCAATTCGTCAGGTTGATCTCAAGAAAACCATTGCCAGCTACGAAGCGATCGCAATTCAGTTAAATCATCTTTTGGAAGAACTAGATCAGGGGCACGGTACTGCCGGGCGCTTGCTCAAAAACGATAGTCTCTACACGAATCTAAATTATACAATAGAAGAATTAGGACTTTTAATCAACGATTTAAAGGAAAATCCTAAGCGATACGTTCATTTTTCACTTTTTGGCAAAAAAAATCAAGTCTATAAAACCAATACAAATAAGCAATAGGTAAGTTTATGAATCTGATACCCAATGTTATTTTTGCAGTTCTACTTGTTGTTGCCGTAGGTATATTCACAAAAAATATACGTCAGATTATAGCTAATATTCAGTTGGGTAAATCCACAGACCGAACCGATCAAAAAAGCGCACGATGGCGCAATATGGCTCGTATTGCTCTTGGACAATCAAAAATGGTCAGAAGGCCTGTTGCCGGAATTTTGCACGTTGTTGTTTACTTGGGTTTTATTTTGATAAATATCGAATTGCTTGAAATCATTGTTGATGGATTACTAGGTACTCATAGAGTTTTTGCACCATATTTAGGGAGTTTCTATAATTTTCTTATTGGTAGTTTTGAAGTCCTTGCTTTTCTTGTCCTTGTTTCGGTCATAGTTTTTTGGTTGCGGCGAAATGTTTTGCGTATCCAACGCTTTTGGAAAGCAGAAATGAAAGGTTGGCCAAAGTTAGATGCAGATCTGATTTTATATTTCGAAATCATTCTCATGGGCTTATTTTTGTCAATGAATGCTACCGATGCCTTACTGCAACAGCTTGGAGCAGTACACTATCAACAAGCTGGGTATTTTCCAGTTTCCCAATATCTCATGCCATTATTTGACAATTTGTCAGAATCAACATTGATCGTATTGGAAAGAACATTTTGGTGGTCACATATCATCGGGATTTTTATTTTCCTGAATTATCTCTATTATTCAAAACACTTGCATATACTCCTGGCTTTTCCAAACACCTTTTATGCAAATTTGATGCCTAAGGGTGCTTTTCGAAATAACGCTACCGTTACCCAAGAAGTGAAATTAATGCTAGATCCAAACGCTGACCCATACGCAGCACCAACAACTGAAGCAGAACCAGATAAATTTGGTGCTTCTGATGTGATGGATTTAAATTGGGTACAACTAATGAACGCCTACACCTGTACTGAGTGTGGTCGTTGTACGAGTGTTTGCCCCGCCAACCAAACTGGGAAAAAACTATCACCTCGAAAAATAATGATGGATACCAGGGATCGATTGACGGAAGTGGGTAATCAACAGCGTAAAAAAACCGGGCTTTCTGACGGGAAACAATTATTGGATGACTATATTTCACGCGAAGAATTGTGGGCTTGTACCTCTTGTAATGCGTGTACTGAAGCTTGCCCTGTTGATATTGATCCGCTCTCAATAATAATGGATATGAGACAGTATTTAGTCATGGAACAGTCTGCTGCTCCTTCTGACCTAAATGCTATGATGAGTAATATTGAAAATAACGGCGCACCCTGGCCTTTCAACAATCAAGACCGCCTACTCTGGGCACAAGAAAATTAAATCAACCCTTAAACCAATGAAACATCCTTATATTTTTTGACCCTATATCATTAGGCTCTTGTTTTGGATGTTCCCTCTGATCACTAAACATTTACAATCAATATCTCATGAAAAAAGAAGAAGCAGAAGATTATTTGCATAAAAAAGTAGAAAACGGTGAAGTAGTCAGTCCCGTATTACCTGATGGAATCAAAAATTATTTAATTGATATAGACGGAACAATTTGTGATGATATTCCCAACGAAGAACCAGAACGGATGGCCACTGCTAATGTTTATCCAGACGCTCGAATTACTTTGAATAAATGGTACGACGAAGGGCATTTGATCTGTTTTTTTACCTCTCGTGTTGAAGCTCACAGAGCGGTTACTGAAAAATGGCTTAAAGAAAATGGATTTAAATACCATAGCCTTTTGATGGGAAAACCTCGTGGTGGCAATTACCATTGGATAGATAACCATTTGGTGCGTGCCACACGTTATAATGGAAAATTTACCGACTTGGTAGAAAAAGAAGTTACAATAGAAGTTTTTGACGACGGAGAACACAACAAATAACAACAAGCATGGTTGTACCTACTTTGGCTGAAATGAATGCACGAGGCGAAAAGCCCGAAGTCCTATTTTGGGTTGGTTGTGCGGGGAGTTTTGATGACAGAGCTAAAAAAATAACTAAGGCTTTTGTAAAAATTCTTCAGAAGGCAGAAGTGTCCTTTGCTGTACTCGGTACAGAAGAAAGCTGCTCAGGAGATCCTGCTAAAAGAGCAGGAAACGAGTTTCTTTTTCAAATGCAAGCCATGAGCAATATTGAAGTTCTTAATGCATACGAAGTCACTCAGATTGTTACAACCTGTCCACACTGTTTCAATACCCTTAAAAACGAATATCCTGAATTGGGTGGCAACTATCAAGTGATGCATCATACCCAATTACTCAAAAAATTAGTTCGTGCAGGCAAACTCCGTGTAGAAGGCGATACCTTTCGCGGCAAGCGAATAACCTTCCATGACCCTTGTTATTTAGGTCGTGCTAACAGTGTTTATGAAGCACCAAGAGAGCTATTAAAAAAATTGGATGCCGAACTTGTTGAAATGCGGAACTGTAAATCCAATGGTCTCTGCTGTGGCGCAGGCGGGGCTCAAATGTTCAAAGAACCAGAAGCAGGAAATAAAGACATTAATATAGAACGCACTGAACAGGCACTTGAAGTGCAACCCGATATAATTGCAGCAGCTTGTCCTTTCTGTAATACCATGATGACTGATGGGGTTAAAAACAAAGAGAAAGAAGATCTATTACCAGTCAAAGATATTGCTGAGTTGATTGCCGAAGCCGAAGACTTATAAGCTTATGTTTGTTCCATTTGACACCCTGCCAGATTCTGCACGTATTTGGATTTATCCTGCTAACCGTCCTCTTTCGGAGGAGGAAAGCATTAAAATTCAAGATAAAATGCAAACTTTTTTAACCCAATGGACGGCCCATGGGACGGACTTACAAGCAGGGTTCAAAATTATCTACAAGCGTTTTTTGGTAATTGCCCTCAACGAAGCCCTTCAATCGGCAAGTGGTTGTTCAATTGACGCTTCCGTTAGATGTATCCAAGAGATCGAACAAGAATTTAATTTGACTCTTTTAGACAAAATGAATGTTACTTTCCGACAAGGGGAATATTTGGCCTATAAGCCATTATCGGAATTCAAAAAGTTGGTCAAAAACCGCTCTGTTTCTAAGGATACGATTGTATTTAATAATTTGGTGCTCAACAAAAAAGAGTTGGAAACCTTATGGGAGGTTCCTGCTCAACAAAGTTGGCACGCTAGATTTTTTTAAAATGAAGCGATATTTTCACTTCTTGTTGTTGCTATATGCGACAAACACCATTCACGCTCAATCTAATACCCCCCTTCAAGCGAAAGATCCATTGGCTCAAACCCAATGGGTTGACAGTATCTATGCTAATATGACACTCGAAGAACGGGTTGGACAATTATTTATACCCATGATTCGGCCCCTAAGCGGCAAAAATCATATTGCTGATATCGAGCGGATGGTCATTGAAGATCACATCGGGGGCGTAGTCTTTTCTACAGGCGAACCTGTTTTACAGACCAACATATTAAACCGTCTGCAAAGCCAATCTAAATTGCCGCTTTTGGCAACACTAGATGGGGAATGGGGAGTCGGTATGCGTCTAGATTCTGTCATGGATTTTCCTTGGAACCTTACATTAGGTGCTATCCAAGACAACGCAATTATTTATGAAATTGGAAAAAGTATAGGCGAACAGCATCTAAGAATGGGACTTCGTATGAATTATTCCCCTGTATTAGATGTCAATAGTAATCCTAAAAACCCAATTATTGGAAACCGATCTTTTGGGGAAGATCCAAAAAATGTTGCTGAAAAAGGGCTGGCTATGTTTTCTGGGATGCGAGATGCCGGACTTTTGACATCTGGTAAACACTTCCCAGGACATGGAGATACAGCAGCAGATTCCCATAAAACACTTCCAACCCTAGAGGCTACAAGAGAACAATTGGATAGTATCGAATGGATGCCCTACAAAAAGTTAATCCAAAATGGACTGCACAGCGTAATGGTAGGACACTTAAACGTTCCTGCTCTAACGCAGGAGAATCGTCCTAGCTCTATTTCAAAAGAGATTATTCAAAGCGTACTTAAAAAAGATTTAGGCTTTACTGGAATGGTTATTACCGATGCAATGGATATGAAAGGTGTTACGGATTTTGTTGGTAATGCTAATGCAGATTTGGAAGCATTTCTAGCGGGGAATGATGTAATATTGGTGTCTGCAGATACAAGAGCCGGTATTAAAGCGATCAAAAAAGCTTATCGACGGGGAAAAATATCCGCTGACCGACTTGCACACTCGGTAAAAAAAATGCTGGCAGCTAAATATCTTGTTGGTTTAAACAAACCATTAAAGGCTGTTGAAACGCAAAACTTGACCCGTGATTTAAATGCTCCCAAAGACAGTCTGCTATATGCCAAAGCGATGGGGGCCGCTTTAACTGTTTTAGAAAATAAAAACGATATTCTCCCTTTGAATACAGCCAATTCCTATGGTTATTTACATCTTGGTGACGCTAGTGGAGCAGCATTTTTAAGACAATTAAAGCAGTACGGATCTTTTACAGCAATACAAGGAAAAGAACCTGATCAGGTTAAAGTGCAGATGAAGCAGCATAAAGCTTTAGTCATAGGATTCCATCGTTCGGATGAATCACCATGGAAATCAGAAAAGTTTACTGTACAAGAACAGCAATTAATTCAATCCTTGCAAGAATCAGATATCCCTATGGTACTGGCTGTATTTGTCAAACCGTATGCACTAGATCGATTAGAACATCCCAAAGATTTTGATGGTTTGATTGTAAGCTATCAAAACAATCCAATTGTTCAGCAATTAACTGCCGACTTAATTTTTGGCCGTCAGTCGGGGCAAGGAAAACTTCCAGTCCGTATCGGTGATTCCTATCCTGTTGGGCATGGAATAGTGCTTAATACTCAAGGAAGTTTGGGATATGCTACCCCAACCAGTGTAGGTCTTGATCCGAATAAATTGAAAAAAATTGATGCCTTGGCGAAAGTTGTGATTGATTCTGCAATGGCTCCTGGGATGCAAATATTAATAGCCCGGCATGGTAAAATTTGCTACCAAAAAAGTTTTGGATATCACACCTACAAAAAAAAGAAAAAGGTGGGTAACAATGATGTATATGACCTTGCTTCTTTGACTAAGATTTTAGGTACACTTCCCTTGATTATGCAAGCAAAGGATTCGGGTCATATCCAAATGAAAACCCCCCTCAAAGAGATGTTTCCATCTTGGAAGGATAGCAATAAAGCAGATGTTACTATTCGACAAATGTTATCGCATTATGCCCGACTAACACCCTGGATACCCTTTTATAAAGAAACATTGGACGACGAAAAGTTACCCAAGCGTAGATTGTATCGTTCTAAAGCCAATCGTCGATTTCCAACAGCTGTTAGCCAAAATTTATTTTTGAAGAAAGGGTATGAGGATAAAATTTTTAAAGCCATCAAAGAGAGCCCCATGCTTGATTCGCTTTACTACAGATATTCAGATTTACCTTTTATAATTTTTAAAAAATATCTGGAAAAGCGCTACAATAAGCCATTGGATCAGCAAATGCAAGAAAGATTTTATCAGCCATTGGGGTTAAAGCGTACTCTTTACAATGCTGCTTCCGAATTACCGGCTGAAGCGATCGTTCCCTCCGAAAACGACACTTATTTTCGTTACACAGAATTAGATGGCTATGTACACGATATGGGGGCTGCCATGTTAGGCGGGGTAGGCGGTCATGCTGGTTTGTTTTCCAATGCTTATGAAGTCGCAGTTCTCATGCAGATGTATTTACAAAAAGGCAGCTATGGCGGTCAACGGTTTTTTGCTCCAGAGACTTTTAATCTTTTTAATACTTGTCATTTTTGTGACGAAGGAAACAGGAGGGGAGTTGGCCTAGACAAACCTTTTTTAGATGGAAGTCAGAATACTTGTGGTTGTGTTTCAAAGCAAAGTTTTGGTCATTTGGGATTTACCGGCACTTATGCATGGGCTGATCCATCATCTCAAATTGTATTTGTATTTTTATCCAACCGAACTTATCCCACAATGGAGAATAATCTACTTGGCACCCATAATATCAGAACACGAATGCAGGGATTGGTCGAAGCCGCCCGACTAGATTAAAAATTGTTTATGAAAATTGGCGTTGTTTGTTATCCAACCTTTGGTGGTAGTGGCGTTGTAGCTACAGAACTGGGACACGCACTTTCTGATAGAGGACATGATATACACTTTATCACTTACAAACAACCCGTGCGTCTCAATGTATTGCAAGCCAACATACATTTCCATGAAGTGCATGTACCTGATTATCCATTGTTTCAATACCAACCATATGCTTTAGCCCTGTCCAGTAAATTGGTTAAAGTAGTCAAAGAACATCAATTAGAATTACTACACGTTCATTACGCAATTCCTCATGCCTATGCGGCTTACATGGCACAAAAGATGCTAAATGATCAGGGTATTCATATTCCATTTGTAACAACCTTGCATGGAACAGACATAACCCTAGTGGGGAGTCATCCTTTTTATAAGGATGCAGTAGCCTTTAGCATCAATCACTCAAATGTAGTGACTTCAGTTTCTGAAAGTCTCAAGGCTGATACCCTACGCCTATTTGATATTAAAAAAGACATAAAAGTTATATACAATTTTATTGATGCAGATTATTACAGGCATCGAGAAAAACCTTGTGAAAGAGAGAAAATAGCCAATAAGTCTGAAAAAGTTATTACCCATATCAGTAATTTTCGTCCTCCGAAGCGGATAATCGATGTCATCAAAACCTTTGAGGTCATTCAAAAAAAATGCCCTGCCAAGCTGATGATGATTGGGGATGGTCAAAATCGCGCTGCTGCACAGGCCTATTGCAAAAAGCAAGGTCTTAAAGATAAAGTAGTCTTCCTTGGCAAAAGCAATGATATTGACCGTATTCTCTGTTTTTCAGACTTGTTTTTATTGCCATCAGAACAAGAGAGTTTTGGTTTGGCAGCCCTCGAAGCAATGATACATAAAGTTCCAGTGATTTCATCAAATGTTGGTGGGCTCCCTGAGGTCAATCGCGAAGGTCAATCAGGATACTTGCTCGATGTAGGTGATTATCAAGGCATGGCAGAGAAAGGACTGAAAATACTTTTGAATCCTGAAATCCATCAACAATTTAAGCAAGCTGCTTTTGAGCTTGCACTTAACTTTGACATCAAAAAAATTGTACCGCAGTATGAAGCAGTCTATCAAAAGGCTATTTTAACTCAAACCTACTAGTTCGGGTGGTATATTTCTTTTGCATTTTCATAAACTGTCGCCTTATCTAATGTCATTTTTTTGGTTTTAAACTGGGCATACAATTCCATTTGATCATTATAGTGTGGGGAATCAGGGTGGTCTGAACTTCCGTAGGATATTACTGATTCAATCTCAGGACCATTAGCCGTAAATTTGACTAACTCTATGTAGGATTCTCCTGCAACGATCTGTATTTTACCTTTCTTATATCGATTTCCATACATGGCTGTTAAGACATCGGGCATGCCCCAAATGCCGATTTCTTTGTCTCCTCGAACAAGTTTTTGAAAATCACCTAGGGTAACATCAGAAGTGCCAAAATGCTTTTTCATGTAGGTTTGGGTTTCACGAAGGATCTCTAAAAGAACAGTTGCAGGGAAAATCCTTTCGCCAGGGAGTGTTTTTGCCCTTTTAATTGCCAGATAATAGAAAATCGCAAAACTTCCTGCACCTAAAGATTCAGCATTTGTAACTCGATCCCAGGTTTGAATGCGATGGATTAATGGGGATAATTCTGGATAGCGATCAGCCTCTAGAGTGAATAATTTTTCAATATTCATAAAAGTAAACTGAAATGGTTTAGGAAATTGACGATCGTATTTAATTGTTTTAAAATCAGCATAATCCAAGGAATCGTATTGGTCAATTAGCCTTTTGAGTCGATAAGAACGATTGTTGTCAAATTCCTCAAAGCCCATATCTTTTGAAAATTTAGAGATATCTGGGTTGTCACCTTGCGCAGAAGAAAGAAAAGGGGAGTGGTTGGCATTATAAAAATAACCTGATTGCGGTTGGATAACCTGTGGTAATTCTGTTATGTCATAGGTTTCAGTCCAAAGGGTTTCACGGGTATTTCCAGGAACAGTGTTTTGCCAGTCATAGCCTTTAGCACGTTTTGGAATCAAACCATTTGAAATATAAAATATGGTATCATTCCGGTCAGCATATCCTATATTATAACCTGGGATGGCTTTCATCCTTAGGGCCTTATAAAATTCAGTAAAGTTTTTGGCCTTATTCATTTTCCACCACTGTTCCAACGCTCTAATTTCAAATAAGGAAGGCGTCCTAACCGCATAATAACCAGATTTGTTTTTTAGGGTCGGTCCAAAAATACTTTCATAATACTTGCGTTTAATCGTGATAGGAATTCCTAGAATTTTTACACGAAGCTTTGCTTTTTTAGGAATGAGGGTTTCGTAAGAGGCATCGACCCGATACTGAAGTTTATTTTGGGGGTGCATTTCCAATTTGTAAATATCAGTTTTATCAGGATTGTTTACGGTATGGGCCCAAGCAAGATATTCATTGGCTCCAATCAAAATATTAGGACTTCCAGCAAACAAGGCACCAAGAATGTTGGTACCCTCTTCTGAACACAAATGCGCTTCATACCATGAAACTGGTCCATCTAAGGGTTGGTGGGTATTGATGGCCAAGTAGGTCGCCCCATCTTTTGTTTTTTGACTGTTAAAACCAAATGTATTAGAACCTTGAGGCTGGGCAGTTTTGGGTGCCGATTGATTTCCTAATATTTTGCCAATAGCTTTGTCGCCACCAGAAGAAATAAAGAGTTGCAGTTGTGCATAACGAAGCATTTGTTTGGGTTGTATTGGAAAGAGTGCTGCGACTAACACTTCATCAGGATGGGTTCGGGCATAACTGTTGAGCCCTTGTGCATAACCCGATATTACTTTTTTGTAAGCTGGGCTAATTTTTGTTTCAAATTGTTGATTTACAATTTCCTCTGCTCCAATGAATTGACTGACAAAATCTGCTGGAAGTCCTTTGTTGCCAATGGCGTTAGACAACATGGCGTTACCAGCCAAATAAGCCAGTTGTATGGTTTTAAAATCATCTTCAGCATGTGCATAGGCCAATCCGTAAGCGACTTGAGCGTCAGTTGCTGCAAAAATATGAGGAATACCATATGCATCCCTTACGATATCAATTTGGTTTGGGTCAATGGATTCTTGTGCAGGAAGCCACAAACCAAAGATTAGCAACAGCAAACCGCTGATTAATTTCTTTTTCATTACATTGATGATTAATTACAATCCTCAAAAATACAACGGTAACATAGAAGGCGCTAATATTTATAAGCAAAAAGAAATATTTGACGGCATAATTTTCTATATATTAAGTGTTTACCATTGCTCATTTGGGTGTGAGTATGAAATCAATATTAAGTAGCATGAAAAATAAAATTCAATCGGTCATCTTGGTAGGGTTTGCCATTTTCTTTACGGCTTGCAATTCAACGAGCACAAAAAAATTAGATCAGTATGCATTGATTCCTTTGCCAGAAACAGTGACAAATCAACAGGGAGCCCTTCCCATAACATCTTTACAAACCCTTTCAACCCCGCAGGAAAATTCATATCTGGCCCAGGAAATCACTGCATTTTTGCAAACGGAGGCAAATCTTAGATTGGCTTGGAAAAGTCAAGGTGACTTACGTTTTAGTCTAGATAAAAGTCTTAAAGGATCCGAATATTACGAAATCAAGATTCAAACAACAGGCATTGATGTTCGATCAGCTTCAGATGAAGGGTTATACCGGGCTTGGCAAACTTTAAAGCAATTAATATTACTGGCAGACGATGCAACCAAACTCCCAACAGGTCTGATAAGTGATCAACCTACATATTCCTATCGTGGGGCTATGTTAGATGTTGCCCGTCATTTTTTTAGTATCAGTGAGGTCAAGCGTTTTATTGATTTCTTAGCCCTTTATAAGTTCAATTACCTACACTTACACTTGTCTGATGATCAAGGATGGCGTATAGAAATTAAATCATGGCCACAACTAACGACAATTGGCGGACAGTCAGAAGTTGGTGGAACTACTGGCGGATTTTATAGTCAAAAAGACTATCAAGATTTGGTCGCTTATGCATCCGATCGATATATAACGATCATTCCTGAAATTGATATGCCAGGGCACACGAATGCTGCTTTAAATGCCTATCCTGAGCTCAATTGTGATGGAAAAGCACCTCCAGTACATACGGGTATCGAAGTAGGATTTTCATCACTATGTATCGAAAAACCAGTCACCTATCAATTTGTTGATGATGTTATTCGAGAGTTGGCTGATATCACACCTGGTCCTTACATTCATATCGGTGGAGACGAAACCCACGCCACACCCAATGATCAATTTATTGCCTTTATAGATTCGATTTTGCCAAAGGTGGAACGCTATGGGAAAACACCAATGGGGTGGTTTGAAACCCGTGCATCAAATTATACAGGAAAAATGGTTCATCAATACTGGGCCAATGAAGGGAATGAACCCCAAAACGTCAAAAAGGGTAATCCCATTGTGATGTCACCCTCATCTTTCGCATATATGGATATGCAGTATGATAGTTTGAGTAAATTCGGTCTGCATTGGGCTGGATATATTAATGTTCGAAAGGCTTATGATTGGGATCCTAAATCCGTAGTGCCTTCGCTTCCTCTTGATGACATTATTGGTTTAGAAACACCACTTTGGTCTGAAACTATTTCTGACAATAAGGAAATGGATTATCTGCTTTTTCCTCGTTTAATAGGATATGCTGAAATTGCATGGACTAGATCAGAAAATAGAGCGTGGGAGGCATACAAAAAACGTGTAACAAAACACTTAGACTGGCTACAAACTCAAGGCGTAATTCCTTATGATAGCCCCTTGCTTAAGGCTAACTAAAATTGATATGAATAAGCAGATAGTTTTGCTTTGATATGTGCATCTAAAGTGTTTTTCTTTCTCATCACAGCTTTTTTGGATTGGGTTGGGGGAGTGATGACTTGCGAAATATTTTTAGGAAGATCAATTTGTAGTTGCTGGATAAATTTTTCAGTCGTTCTTTTATTTTGATGCCCCAGATAAAGTTGAATTTTCGCAAGAGGTGTCTGGTTAATGACTTTGTTGTAAGCAAACGTATTTCTTGCACACTCAAAAGTTATATGTCTAGCAATACCTGCTTGAATAACCCATTTGAGGAGTTGGACATTAGCTTCACTGGCCGAACGCAGTAGTGGAAAAACCAATTGATCTTCACTTTTTGGAGCACCTAAAATATTTTTGATGCTTTCAGGTATGGGGTAAAAGAAAGGTTTTGAGTTGGCTTTGGGTGGCATTTTAATGTACCATTCTTCTCTTTCGTGTTGTACATCGCTCCATTTCAAAGTCCGCAATTGTCCAAGTTTCAGTCCCATCTCGACTGATAACAAGAAGGCATTTTTAACATCAATATTGGCAAAAGGCGCATTTTTTAATGCAATAATCTCATATGATTTTAAAACTGCTTTAAACTTTTGCGTAACAACTTTAAATGATTTGGGTTGAGCAGGCAAGTCTTTGATTTTTCCCTCAAGATAGGCTTGCTGTACAATTGCAAAAAACTTTTGATAATACAAGCGTACCGTACTCAAGGCCAGCGGGGTGCCATTTGATTTTTTGGCTTTTTGCTCCAGATAGGTATAAAAATCGGTACAGTGATTTTCATTTATGGACTTAAACTGAATAATGGGAGAGGCAAACAATTTATACCATCTTTGCATACCCATCCAAACTGCTTCGTTGTTGCGTTTGTTTGATATTTTGATCGCTACTATTTGTTCTAAGTAAGGAATGAAAAAAGCTTTTTTTGTCTGTTTGACAGAAAAGGGATAAACACCATTTTCAAGAAGTTGCTGTTCTTTTTCAAAACGTATTCTATCTGCTTTTTTAAGAAGCTTTTCTTTTTCAGATTCAAACTCTAAGCTGTCTTCAGGTGGTATATGAAATGGGAGTGTTTCCCGAATCCGTTTGGCTTTTCTTTTGCCATATGCATCGGTGTAGTACCCCATGAAGGTATCCAAGCGTAGCGAAATAGTTCCGTTTTTATTTTTTAACTGACGTAATCTTATTTTCATAAATGACGTTTTTGATAAAAAAACACGAAGCAAATGACACTAAATATCTAGTTTATGTCCCATAAATGCTCAATATCTAAACGTTCAAATTAAAAAATATTGTGTCATTTGATGGATTTTTATTTTCTCTGAAATTCAAAAAAAAACCCTGGCAAGGCTGCCAGGGTAACGAATAACCATAAACCAATTCTCTTATGAAGAATTAGAATTCAAATATAATAAAAAAAATGACACCATGTACATTTTTAATTGTGATTCGTAATATATTGATCTGTAATATATGGTATTACAATG
>WTJI01000024.1:1382-3850 GCA_011524905.1 Flavobacteriales bacterium | reverse complement strand
AAAATATTTTTCATTTGTACTTGTTTTATGGTTAACGTTTTTATTCTTGGAAAAATCTCTTTAGCCCAAGCTTAAGATATTTTTACACTCAAATTATTCAATTAGTAAATTTTGCAATTACTTTCTTGGCTTTGAAAATTGGTTCATGAAAATTATTTTATCATTTTCAAACTGAAATGTTTCCATCCAATTGAAGCTTGAAGAACTACCGTCTTTAGATACAACATTGGCGTTATCCCATAATAAAACCCATTCATCTCCATTAATTCCTGTGACAGCGAGATTGACAGCTACTTGATAATTTTCTATTTCTATGGAAGAATAGCCTTCAATCATAAACTGCATACATCTTTCTTTGCCCTCGAGTCTTGTTCCGTCTTCTAAAGCAAAAACAACATTGTCTGCTAAGTAACTGCTCGCAGTTTCGTAATCTTTTTTAATTATGTATTTATGCATTTCTTGAACTTTCAGGACTAGTTCGGGATTCCCCATTTTAAAGTCATCAAGATATGTGGCTTCATATATGAAGTCAATACTTTGCTCTTTTTCAATCGCTTTCTTTTGGGATTGATTGCAAGAAAAAAATAAGAAAATTGATAATAATGTATAGATTCTCATTGAAATTGATTTATGGTTTATTACTTAAATATACAAATTACTCTCCAAACTTGATAATAGGTCATGCCTGTAAAATAATTGTCCCATGTCCCAATTTATGGAATTGGGACAAAGGGACACATGTTCAGCATTTTCACGAAAAGTTATATCACATAAGTGTTTTAAGTTTATTTTGTAATTTTAAGAAATAACCATAAACCATTTAGAATGAAAAAATTAATTTTTCTTTTACCTCTTTTATTTGCATACTGCGAATCAAATCAAGCTGAATTAAAAAAATTTGAAGCTAATTCTAAAACAGTATCACTTTTTTTTGATGCATTTTCGAATAATGATATTGATAAAATGAAAAGCTATGTTGTTGACGATTTTCTGTGGACTCCTCCCATGTCAAATTTAGATTCACTTTCTATTGAAGCGTGGGAAACTCAAATGAGACTTTTCAATGATCTTTACGATAATATTCAGTTTACTAATGCCGAATATTATGCTGGATTGGATAAAAAAATGAAGCCTAATGGTGATGTTAGGGTTTATGGTACATGGAAATCAAACTATGCCCTTACAGGAGAAGCAACAGAGTTAGATTATTATTCTGTATTATTTTTTAATGATGAAGGTAAAATTGAATCCCAATCAGAATGGTATAACTATTCAGATATAGTACCCTCAGTTACTGAATCAACAAACTTCATAGATCAAAATGTAACTAAAAACTCTTTCGGTGGTAATATTTATTATCCGAAAGGGAAAGCTTCTATTACAAATGCTATTGTTGTTTTAGAAGCTGGTCAAAGTTTTCCTACACATAAGCATACTGGATTTAATATAGGGACTGTTCTTCAAGGAGAATTTACAGTTGAAGATGATAAGGGAAACAAGGTGGTAAAAAAAGCTGGTGAAACTTACATAGGAACACCAGATGTTTGGCATACTGCAAAAAATGAGAGTAAAGAAAAAACAATCTTAATTGGAAGTGTGTTAGGTGTCGTTGGTAAGCCCGCAACAATAAATAAGGAATAATTTGTCTCCAATTTAATCTTTCTTCTAATCGTTGAGCTTTGCTTTCATACCTACTTAATGAATATAAAAACTATTATTAACCATAAATCAATTAAAATGAAAAATCTTTTTTTCTCTCTTATCTTAATGTTTTCAACTTTTGCAATAGCACAAAATATTGCGTTTGATTTTGCCTTTGTGAAGGCTGAAGATATTAATGCGTATGACCAAAATCTTAAAACAAAATTTCAAAGAATAAATCAAAATTATATTGATGATGATAGAATATTAGGATGGCATGTATGGAAAGTAATTAATGGAGCACAAACACCATTTACACATTTAGCCGTATCAATTTATGATTTGGATAAGTTGGATGATGATTATACACCTAAAAAGTGGACAGAAGAATTTACAGACATGACTGAATCTGAATTGCGTGATTGGGCAAAAAAAAATAATGAAAATAGAAAAATTGTCTTTGAAACACAGATGGTAAACGTTGCAGAGGTTTTACAAGATGGAGTTACTACTTATCCAGATATAGCAGTAATGAATTTAATGAAAGTGAAGCATGGAAAATATAAGTCCTATGAAGATTTAGAAAAGGCTTTAACAAAATCAATTAGCAAAGGGTCTGCAAGAAAAGGCTGGAGTTTAGCGAAAAGAGTTGATCGTATAGGCACTGAAATGTCTTGGACACATTTTACTGTCGATTGGTTTGACAAATACTCTGACTTTCTTAAGACTGCTTCTCGTCCATCATGGGATGCAGATAAAGACTATCAAAAGATGATGAAATTGAGAGATTTAACAAACAGAGTTGTTCTCAAAAAATTCATTTTCCT
>WTJI01000024.1:0-1282 GCA_011524905.1 Flavobacteriales bacterium | reverse complement strand
AATAATCAACTAAAATGAAGAAATTAATTTTACTATTTACTTTTTTATTTGTTTCTGTATCATATGGTCAGGACATCCCATTAGGCAAAAATATGTTTACAGCTGACTTCACAGTAGATTCAGTCACATTAGGGGTTGATAGCAACCAGATGAATGTTTCTGGAGATGTTGGAGCTGGCTATGGAAGAGTTTATCTTTCTTATGTCTTTACCAATAAAATGCAAACCGAAGATGCTGGAGAATTTACTGGTTTAGCATGGACTCAAGCTGGTGACAAGTTTGCTAGAGCCTCTTTACAAGGTATATGGAAGAGAAATGGAAAGGTATTTGAACTTTACACTTTTGATAATGTAACTGATGGCAAGAAAACTGTAGCCAAAGGAATTTTGGATCTTGTAAACAAGACTTTAAAGTTTGAGGCTAGTCAATTTGAATAATAATTTAATATATTTCGTTTTACAAGGCAAGAAAAAATATCTATTATATTGAACACAAGTGTTTTGTAAGCGAAATCCGCTATCCAATCTTTTTTAATTTTTTCCTCTAAATGAAGATTGTCCCATTGTCCCATTCTCTAAGAATGGGACAGGGACAATTACTTCATTTAACTCATTTTTCTGTGAAGACTTGACTTTGAAATGCTGAAACCTTCGGCATTTAAAAACTGTGTGATCTCTCTAAGAGAATATCCTTCTTTCTCAAATTGCTTTGCTTTGTCAAGCATCTCATCTTCGCCAAGACTATCAAGTAAAACTCTTTTACCAGTATTTTCAAATGCCAAATGATCATTAAATTCCAATACATAGCTTTCAGCTTTATTACTTTCCGACATGTAGTTGTTTTTAACGACACATAGATGCCTTTTATCATAGTCTTCTTTATCCTTAGTGAGCATGAGTACACTTCTCATTTTTGCCTCAAAACCCTGTGATCCTAAAATATTGTTCTTGTTTGGTCTAGAACCTGTTGCAGATTTTTTGGTGTGATGAAGGAATATTACAGTAGTACCATACTCATTTACTATATCATTGTATTGGTTTAAAAATGCACGTACTTCATTTGAGTTGTTCATGCTGCCAACAAATAGATCTGCATATGAGTCAACGATTATTAAGTCAATACATTTTTCCTCTACTACCTTTCGAAGGTTTTCAAGTATTTTTTCAGTTGAAAAAGTGAATTGCAGTTTAGAAAGGTTTTCATCACTACTTTCTTCACTTCCAAAATACTTCTTAAGCCATGACGAGGTTGCATTGCTACCGTCTTCTGTACTAACATAGAT
>WTJI01000043.1 GCA_011524905.1 Flavobacteriales bacterium | reverse complement strand
TTAAATGCAGTAAAAATGCAGTATTACCCTAATACCTTAAAATAATTGGAAATTAATACTGACTTGAAGAAATAAATTGGTGATTAACTAGGTAATTAAATACTAAGAATAAATGAATTTAGATCCTGTCCTTCATCTAGCTTTAACTTTTTTGCAAGCCTGTAGAGTTCTGTAGGGCTTCCTGTATCAATCCACGATTGGCGAAAATCACAGACAGTTTCACATTTGCAAGGCAACCCATTTGGATAAAGTGACACAGGAATCATTCAAATATTAAAAACAAACATTCGAACTTCGGTTAGGATAAAAATTTCAATATCCATAGCCTCCCCATTTTTAATCCCCATCTATTATATCTTTTCTAATTCTTCAGTTTCTTAACCAAAAATTTTATTTATAAAAGTTATAAAAACCAAGTAATAAGTATCGGGCTCCGACATCCGACATTTTTTTATTGTTTATTTCAATTTTGGATTTATAATTGTCCACCTGTTAGCAGGATGTATGTAAGGGTAAAATCTACGTTTTTGTGATTTTATTTGTGATTTTTAAAAACCGCAAGCATACAAAAAGGCAAAAACCGCTTGAAACCCATATAAACAGGAGATAGTCCTCCTTAGCTCAGTTGGTTAGAGCATCTGACTGTTAAGTAGTGTTTTGTTTACATTTTAATCCCAACGTCAAACGCATCAAAAAAAAGTATATGGGTTGAAGGGAAACTGCTACTTTTGTAAGCAATGAAAACACTGGCATCCATCCCATCCTTGAATTATGAGGTAGTTTTTGGCGAAACAGGCGCTAAAGCACTGCAACAGCTGATTCAGAAAAATGACTATTCCACCATCTTTTTGTTGGTCGATAGCCATACCCACCAACATTGTGTACCTGTTTTTCTCCCCCTACTGGCAACAGACCAACCGATTGAAATTATTGAAATAGAGGCGGGTGAAGCACACAAACACCTGCAAACTTGCTTGGGTGTATGGGAAACACTCTCTGAAAGTGGTGCGGATCGGAAAAGCCTACTCATTAATCTTGGAGGCGGTGTTGTGACAGATTTGGGCGGTTTTGTCGCAGCCACCTTTAAACGGGGTATTGATTTTATCAATATACCGACTTCCCTATTGGCCATGGTTGATGCTTCTGTGGGTGGCAAAACAGGGGTTGACTTGGGCGTACTCAAAAATCAAATTGGGGTGATCGTTCCACCCAAGATGGTCTGGGTAAACGATAAATTTTTAGAAACGCTCCCCGCCGAGCAAATGCGAAGTGGTTATGCTGAAATGCTAAAACACGGTTTGATTGCCGATCCTGCTTACTGGGAAAAACTGGCAGATTATAACCAACTGACCACCAACAAACTACTGCCGACCATTCATCACTCCGTTGGTATAAAAAATAAAGTCGTTTGCCAAGACCCCACCGAAAAAGGCTTACGTAAAATACTTAATTTCGGACATACCCTCGGTCATGCTATAGAATCCTATGCTTTAGAAAAAGACCAGCAACGCAGCCTGCTCCATGGTGAAGCCATTGCTATAGGAATGGTCCTCGAAGCTTATCTTTCGGTGGAACTCTGTGGCCTTCCCATGGCTCAAGCCGAAGCAATCAAAAAGGTTTTCTTATCCATTTTTCCCAAAGAAGATTTTTGCGCAACTGCCCAGAAAGAGATTCTAGAACTTTTGGTATTTGACAAAAAAAACAGCCACGGACAAGTCAATTTTATGCTGTTAGAAGCTATCGGTAAACCAGTAATAGACGTACAAGTACCTAGTGAATTATTTGCACCTGCCTTTGCTTTTTACAAGGCGTAGCAAGCATTGAAGCGCTCATAATTTATTTTTTTACTGTTCTTGCCGTCTCGCAATGAGTTGATTGCTTTGAATAAGAAGTATTATCTTTTAGCTCCAAAACCAAATCTTTACAGCTATGAATATCTTACTTACAGTCATTATTGCCTTCTTTGTAACCCCACTTTATGGCCAAACCCTGACCGAAATGCAAAAAGGCTGGCAAACGCAATATATTTTAGATGAACAACCGATTTCAACTGCTGCGCTATGGCCATTATTGGAAAGTCAATCCGCAACGCGCGTTCTAGCCCTACAAACCAAAAGAGAGTTGCGTACGGCCCGTTATACGCAAGCCGCATCTGTACTGGTTTTAGGCATACAAACGGCCCAATGGATCAGTGGACAAAAACCACCACAATGGCAGTGGACTGCACCGGCCGTGGTGGCGCTGGGAGTCAATATACCCCTTGAACGGAAAGGAAGGAAAAAACTGCGGCGGGCTATTCAGGGTTTCAATCAAGTTACTGCACGGAATGAAAAGAAGTAAGATTGAATTGAAATTTTGGAATGATGAATTAAGTATGACTAATTCCATAACTCCTTCCCTGCCCATTTACCGCCCAACAAAAGGCAACAGAACAAGTGTTGGTTTGCCATGAGGAGTAAAAAATAGTCCTTGTCCCCTTAGGCAATTGAAAGGAATGCTATAAAACTAAGCCGAATTCCGACTGGCATTAATGTTTCCAAATAGCGAGCGGGTAACCATTTTCTCAAACAACGGAAGGGCAGCTTGTAAAGATTCATCGTTTTTAGCCTTTTGAATTTTCTGAAGTGCATACTGTTGGATGGTCAACAATGGCTGAACAATTTCTTCTCGCAACCTGATGGAAGCCTTCCCAGCTTTTTCATCTTCCATTAAACTAGACATGCCACTGAGTTCCAATACTAGGGATTTGGTCAGTAGAAATTCTTGGTGTATCATCGTCCAGAAAGAACCAAATTCTTCATCTTCAGCCATATAGGCTGTTAACTGAAAGAAAGACTTCGTCATACTCATCATACTATTGGCAATGAGAGTTCGGAAAAACAGAGAGTTTCGATAGAGTTGCTGGGCCTGTTCGAACTGTCCCTTGTCACGTAAGTCTTGAAGGGCGGTCCCTACCCCATAAAAACCAGGTACATTTTGTTTGGACTGGCTCCACCCACCTACAAAAGGGATGGCGCGCAAATCTGAAAAAACCAAACCTTTGCTTTTACCTCTTTTGGCAGGACGACTTCCAATATTGGTCTTAGCATAAAAGGGAAGTGTGGTCATTTTCTCCAAGTATGGGATAAATTGGGGATGGGCTTTAAATTCTTGATAGGCAGTATAAGAGCGTTGAGCGAGTGCTTCTAGGGTTTCTCGATCAGCGGATGATAATTGGTTTTTCTCTTGGGCAAAAACTTGATTTTCAATTCCCGAACTCAGCAGTTGTTCCAGGTTAAATTGACATGAATCTAGCGTTCCAAAATTAGAGCTAATTGTCTGTCCTTGAATGGTCAATTGAATGTCATCAGATTGAATGGTTTCGCCCAAAGAAGCGTAAAAGCGATGTGTATTTCCACCACCCCTAGCCGGAGGACCTCCACGACCATCAAAAAAAGCTACAGATAGGTCAAATTCTTTAGAAAGTTGACTCAGCACCTCTTTGGCTTTATAGATACTCCAGTTTGCCATAAAATAGCCCCCGTCTTTGGTTCCGTCAGAGAAGCCAAGCATAATGGTCTGTTTGTTTTCTCTTTGCGCCAAATGGGCACGATAAATGGGATTTTCATACAACGTACGCATGACAGATTCTGCCGCCTCTAAATCGGGAATGGTTTCAAACAAGGGTATGATATCAACCGTAGGGTTTTCCCAGTCACAAAGACGAAACATCGCAAAAAGTTGTAGGACATTTTCTACGGATTGACAATTGCTAATAATATAACGATGGCAACCCTTTTCACCATTTTTGGCTTGAATGCTACGCATGCTATGGATACTCTCTAGTGTTTGGTAAGCCATGCTTTCCGAGTCCAAGAGTTGGGTAGGAAATTGGCCCCGCAGTTGCAATAACACTTCATGGCGGGCACTGACATCCAATGTGTTGAAATCGTCTGGGAGCTGGCTTATGTGCTGTTGTGCCTCTGGGTGGGTGATCAGGGCCTTAAAGACCTCATGGTGGACACGTGAATCTTGTCGTATATCTAAACTCGCAAAGTGAAATCCAAACAAACGAACTTTATTGCGCACATCGGCCACCTCAGTTTGGTAGATTCCATTGTGATCTTCACCCAAAATTTGATGCACCTTATCAAGCTGCTCTTGCAAATAATTACTTGAAATTACTGGATCTTCTTTGGCATAGAACAATTCTTCAAGCAATAGATCAGTAAGATTATCAATGATTTCATCCACCTGATCAAAAGTTATTTTACGCTTAAGCTTTCGCAGATCACGATAGTAATTTCGCAATACAGAAAAGCGCAAGGCATCAGCTGTCTTTTGCGTTATTGTAGCTGTGACAAACGGATTGCCATCGCGGTCACCACCAGGCCAAAAACCTAGGTCAAAGATTGTGCTCGCTAGCGGCTGATCCTGGAATATGTTTTGTTCTAGATAGCTATATATGGTGCTTGCAGATTGGTAGAAAACATTTTCTAAAAACCAAATCAAGCTCATGGCTTCATCTAACGGTGTGGGCTTTTGTTTGTTGTAAAAACGCGTTTTACCTAACTGCGTCAATAGTGCTTTGATGGTGCTCAAATCATCCTTTTGAATAGCTGATGACAAATCATTAATGATACCCAATACTGATCCCGGATAAAACTGCGTTGGGTGAGCTGTCAAAACAATACGTACGCGAAAACGATTGAGGTAGTCCCGGAGTGCATCTAATTTCCCCTTAGAATTGGCTTCTTCTTTAATATTTCTTATCGTTCCGCGACCGTGCATATTATTGACGTAAGCAAAACCAGCATCTTCAATTGCATCAAACAAAACAACTTGACGTTCAATGTATTGAATGAATTGAAACAAAAGATTTTGTCGGGCATCAAAATCCAAATTAGGTAAAATCTTTTCAAAAAATAATTCTACTATGGCTTCTGGTGCTTCACTTTTGGCATATTGTTCTTGACACAAAGCAGCAAAAAGCGGCAGGTAAATCCCTGTCTGCTTTATGCTTTCAAAAGGGAGGGTTAAGAAAAGGTTGTTATAAATTTGGTATTTGGAAAGTACCCGTTCGTTAAAACGGTCAATTTTGGGGAGTCTCGCCATGGGGTTTTAGTCTTCTAGTTCATTAAAAATATGATGCATCAACCGACGTTTGTCATTGATACTTTCTTCCATAGATATCATGGTTTCAGTTCGTGCAACGCCTTCAATATCATCAATCGAAAAAATGATGTTTTTGGCATGTGAGGTGTCTTGTGCTCGGACTTTACAAAAAATATTAAACTTCCCCGTAGTGATATGTGCTACTGTGATAAAAGGGATTGCATTTAGGCTGTCTAACACTTTTTGTGTATAGCTGGTTTTGTCCAAGAAAATCCCAACATACGCAATGAAAGAATAGCCTAATTTTAAATAATCAAGATTGAGCGATGATCCTCTTATGATACCAGACTCTTCCATTTTCTTAACACGAACATGGACAGTTCCAGCAGAGATTAACAATCGTTTTGAAATATCAGTAAAAGGAACTCGGGTATTTTCAATCAGGATGTCTAGGATTTGATGGTCTACATCATCTAATTTTACTCTACTCATAGCAAATAATATTACCAATCAAATATCCTGATAAATTTAATTTTTCGCAACGAAAACAAGATTTAACTATCAAAAAAATATCAATATGTTATATTCTCTAAAAATTCTACGATACCGCCTGGAATAAAAACAATTGTGTTTGGTATTTTGCTGTTTCTTTTAATCGTTTTATGCCCTTTTAGTGCCAGATCGTTCCCGTAACTATGAAAGGTAGGCACCCATACCAACTTCCCGTCTTGAAGTTCTTCAAGATACTGAATGGCTACATCTTGATGGGATAGGGTTTTACCTTGATCTAAGACTGAAACATCTTGCAATAAGATATCAACATATGTTTTATGGTTTTCGGGCAGGGCTTCGTAATCATGCCTACTATACTTATTGTACGATTGTCGCGCCATATGTTGAAAACAAGACAACAAAGCATGATAGACGAATTGAGTAGCTATATTTCTTTGATAATCGTCGGGATAATGCCCTACTTCGAAAAGAATAGTTGGCACCCCAGCTGTGGTAAACCGATCCCCAACACAATTGGGATTGTAGCTATCGTCATAACGCCCTATTCTTCCTTTTAAATCTAGCTCAAGGTCTTTGGCTATACCAGCAATGATTTGCATGGCCTGCAGGCGATGTGGAGGTATTGATCGATTGGTATCGGCCGCAGGGGCTAAAAAAGAAAGTGTTGCTGGGAGACCCGATGGCCCAGCAGCAAAGAAGGTTCGTTGCCCATGAAGGTTCAAAGCATAATCAGGCTGAAAAGACAGAAAGAGCTGTTCTAACAATTGACTTTCAGACTGTGTCAGCTTTTGCGCATCTCTGTTCAGATCAACCGCATTGGCATTATAACGCTGATAGCGAAAGGCCCCATCGGGGTTTAATTGTGGAATAATACAAAGCTGCAGTTGATTTAAAAAAGGAAAATCAGTACCTGCAGCATAGTCCGCTAAGAAAGATAAAAGTGCACGGGTCGTGGAACTTTCATTGCCATGCATTTGAGACCAAAGCATCACTTTAATCGGACCTTTACCTATGCTTATAACATATATAGGTCTATTTTCTTCTGATAGACCCAGCACTTTAAAAGGCAATTTAGAGTGTCTTACAACAAATTTTTCTACCTGTTCAGGCGGACAGTATCTAGCCATGTCACAAAAGTAAACAATCATAAGTTTACAATAATATACACACAATATTCAATAATGTAAACAATTGTCAAGTAGATGACGCTAAAATTGTATAGCATTGTAAACGAAATCACATATTTAACTATTATATGTTTCTTTATCAATATTTTAAATGCTTTTCTTGAAGTGTTAAATCAAAATAATATTCTTATCAAAGCTTTGTGTATTGTTTTATTTCTTTTGTATATTAGTGATATGTTTACAAATGTTTACAATGTTAAACTATCAAGAAATCATAGGGCGTATTGAAGCCATTCGAAAGAAAGAAGGACTCTCTGCAGCCTCCTTTGCCCAACGGATCGGCGTACCGCGCTCCACTATTTCGCATTTGGTTTCGGGTCGAAATAAACCTTCACTCGATCTTTTGGTAAAAATTATCGACAGCTTTCCCGAGGTAACTTTGGACGCTTTGGTTTATGGTAAGGCTTCCCCACCACCCCAATCGATTTCAGGCCCAGATAGAAAAAATGAAATGCAGTACCAAGAGACTACACGACAATCACAAGCCAGTTTATCCCTCGAATCCCTGCCAACTCCTCCTGGACCGGCAACACCAAAGACTACAACACCTTTATCAAAAACTGTTGTACGTCAAGTTATCCTATTAACAGAAGATGGGCATTTTGAAACCTATTCGCCAAAATCTTAGTAGTTTTGCCGCATGCAAAAATGCTTTACCGCTTGCTTAAGCTTACTGATTTGGGGATGCTATTCCGTTGAACGCAATTGTCTTCCTTTTCACGAGGGCCAGTTTCAATTTACGACTATGGTTAACGGTGCGATGCAAACCGCTACCTTTTCGCGAAAAGGCAATTTGGAAATCGAACGCTTCCAGGGTCAAATTGACTCTGCGAATATCCGCTGGGTCAACGACTGCGAGTGTATCTTGACTAAAATCAATCCAACGAGTAACCAAGACAAACGTCCTATTCGGATGCGAATCATCCAAACCCAAGACAGTTCATCTTATATTTTTGAATATGCATTGGTTGGCGACAATAAAAATACCCAACGCGGTACTATCCAAAAAATAAAGTAATCCCCTTCTATTTATGTTCACAACAGAAGTCTTATCTGCCCTTTTAACCCTTACCTTTCTCGAAATTGTTTTGGGTATAGATAATATTCTTTTCATTACGCTCTTATCCGATAAATTGCCTACAGAAGATCGTAAAAAAGCGACCCAAATAGGGTTGCTCTTGGCTATGTTGCTGCGAATTTTACTGCTTATGGGTATTTCTTTCTTTATAGGAATGCAAGACAATTGGTTTGTCATTCATACTACATATTTATCTACAGAGGTAAGTGGTCAAAGTATCATTTTGTTTTTTGGTGGACTCTTTTTGATATACAAAGCCACTAAAGAAATTTATGAACGAGTCGAAGCACCCCAAGATTCCGTGGCTTCCGTATCAAAAGAACATTTATCTTTAACAAAGGCTATTCTTCAAATCACCTTGATCAATATTGTTTTTTCTTTTGATTCCATACTAACCGCTATCGGAATGACCAATGGCTTGCCACATGCTTTTTGGTTGATGGTAATTGCTGTCGTTGCATCTGTGCTGATTATGATGTTGTTTGCCAATCCGGTTGGGCAATTTGTCAACAAACATCCTTCACTTCAAGTCTTGGGAATGGCATTTTTACTATTAATTGGTTTTATGCTGGTTACTGAAGCCGCGCATTTATCGCACACGCAAGTATTAAATCAGGAAATTGGGAGTATTCCAAAGGGCTATTTATACTTTTCAATAGCTTTCTCCTTGGGTGTAGAATTTATCAATATGCGCTTGCGAAAGCAGAAAGTTACTGACTAAAGATCCAGTTTGATTTGTGGAGCTGAATCTTCTCCTTCTTCAATTTCGACGTCGATATTTTCAATGGCTTCCGGTTGTGCTTCGGTATAGGGCAAGGCCTTTAGCAAGCTTACTTTTTTGATTTTTTTACTACCCAGCTGATTGCCCATAGCCCCGTAACCCTTGACACTGATAAATTCTTCGGCATTGACTTGCAATGGGTCCGGTGTAGGTTTGCCCTTGGGTTTGACATAGGATATTTCTAGGACAGGTCGCCATGCTGAACTGACAAACAATAGGGTCGTTCCAGGCTTGATAAATGCATCTACTTTTTCTGGGGTTTCAATTAAAAAGCGCTTGAGAAAATACCGATCTTTATTGGGGTCGTAATATACAGCAGTTATGGGCTTGTTTTGAATCCATCGCTCTAGTAACAAAGGGGCTGGGTCGAAATGCAAATTGAGATCTGGTGCCACTGCTTTTGATTCTCCCCTTTCGTTGACAACCAACAACTTATCATCGCCACTAAAGGCCCCAATCCAATCGCCTCTTTCATCCACATTGAGTTTGCCAACCGCTTTGTCAAACCAAATATCTCTTGGTTTGAGAGTAGATACCCCTTTCGCCTTGAGGGTTACGTTGCGGATTCCGTATTTGGTTACTATATTGCCACGAACACCGCGACCCTTAACTTGTAAATCCGCAAAGTCAAGATCCCATTTTAATTTTTTGATACTGCCATTGTTGCGCAAATTAATGGTCACCACTTCGGCTTCCCCATTGGGGTTGGCAGTGAAATAGAGTACTTCTGAACCTGCTTTGCCTTGGGTAAGGTCGTATTTTTTGTCACGTGTGACTCCTGTAACCGCAAAACGTTTGATAAACGACGTACCTCGCTTTCCATCTCGGTAAATCATATTATAAATAGTTCGTTTGTCTTTCTTTTTAAAGACAGATACATGGATAATATCTTTTTCGATAAACACTTTACTATCCACTTTAACGACCATCATCTGCCCGTCTTTTGTAAAAGCAATCACATCGTCAATATCGGCACAGTCACATACATATTCATCTTTACGCATAGATGTCCCAATAAAGCCCTCTGCCCGATTGACATATAATTTCTGATTACGCACGACTACTTTTTTGACATCAACATCGTCAAAGGTTTTTATTTCGGTTTTGCGGGCCTTGGTTTTTCCATAGGTTTTTTGAAGCTGTTCGAAATACTCAATAGCGTAGGCGACTAAGTTTGCCAGATTGTTTTTGACTGTCGCAATCTCCGCTTCTAGTGCTTCAATTTTCTGTTGGGCTTTGTCAATATCAAATTTGGAGATTCGCTTGATTTTAATTTCGGTCAAACGAATGATATCTTCCTGAATCACAGGTCGCTTAAGATGTACTATATGGGGTTGCAGACCTTTATCGATAGTACTCAACACGCCTTCCCAAGTATCTACTTCTTCAATGTCTCGGTAAATACGATTCTCAATAAAAATGCGCTCCAACGAAGCAAAATGCCATTGATTTTCTAACTCACCTAATGCAACCTCCAACTCTTTTTTGAGTAATTCGACCGTATTATCTGTAGAAATTTTTAGCATTTCTGACACCCCAATAAAATGCGGTTTGTTGTCAATAATGACACAGCCCAATGGGGAGATTGAAGTTTCACAAGCAGTAAAAGCATAGAGGGCATCAATAGTTTTATCGGGTGAAATACCATTGGGTAGATGCACCATAATTTCTACTGCTGCAGCAGTATTGTCCTCAATTTTTCGAATTTTGATTTTGCCTTTCTCGTTGGCTTTAAGGATGCTATCGATCAAACTGGTCGTAGTGGTACCGAAAGGAATTTCGGTAATAACCAGTGTGTTTTTGTCTTGCTGTTGAATCTTGGCCCGTACCCTCACTTTGCCCCCGCGTTGCCCGTCATTGTACTGTTGCACATCCATGACGCCACCGGTTAGAAAGTCTGGATAAAGTGTAAATGACTTTCCTTTAAGGTATTGTACAGATGCCTTTATCAATTCATTAAAGTTGTGTGGGAGTATTTTGGTGGACAAACCAACGGCAATTCCTTCGGCACCTTGGGCCAACAGAAGCGGAAATTTGATGGGTAGATTGATGGGTTCTTTTTTTCGACCATCATAGGACAATTGCCATTCCGTTATTTTCGGGCTAAAAACAACCTCAAGCGCAAACTTTGACAAACGGGCTTCAATATATCTTGAAGCGGCAGCACGGTCACCAGTTAGTATATTCCCCCAGTTACCCTGCATATCGATAAGCAATTCCTTTTGCCCAATCTGCACCATTGCATCACTGATACTGGCATCACCATGGGGATGGTACTGCATGGTATGTCCAACGATATTGGCAACTTTATTATATCGACCATCATCTAGGTCTTTCATAGAATGAAGGATCCTACGTTGAACGGGCTTTAATCCATCTTCAATGGCTGGTACAGCACGCTCCAAAATGACATAAGAAGCGTAGTCCAAAAACCAGTCTTGATACATACCCGAAACACGGATTAGGCTTTCGCCTGAAGTAGGTGTCGAGTCCGGTGTGATATTGCTGTTGTCCATCGGTACTAAAATAGATACTGTAGGGAGTTCATTGAGCTTAAATATGAAAATTTAGTTAACAACACTTATTAATCTGTGTTGACAATTATCCCATTAATGTTTCTTCGACCAAATCCAGTTCTACTTTTAAATTTTCAATGATAAATTTTTGACGGTCAATGGTGTTTTTTCCCATATAAAACTCTAGCAATTGCTCAACAGTAGTGGCCTTATCGAGCATCACCGGGTCTAGGCGAATGTCTTCACCAATAAAATACTTGAACTCATCTGGAGAGATCTCTCCCAATCCTTTGAATCGGGTTATTTCCGGTTTACCTCCCAATTTTTGCATGGCAGTAATACGCTCTCTTTCAGAATAGCAGTAGATGGTTTCTTTTTTGTTGCGTACCCTAAAAAGTGGAGTTTGGAGTATGTACAGATGACCTTCTTTAATCAATTCAGGAAAGAATTGTAAAAAGAATGTAATCAGGAGTAAACGTATGTGCATCCCGTCTACATCGGCATCGGTGGCAATGACAATATTGTTATAGCGCAAGTCTTCCATACTTTCCTCAATATTGAGGGCTGCCTGAAGTAGATTGAATTCCTCATTTTCATAGACTATTTTTTTGGACATGCCATAGGAATTCAAGGGCTTTCCCCGTAAACTGAATACTGCCTGGGTATTGACGTCACGTGATTTGGTGATTGAACCGCTAGCAGAATCCCCCTCCGTAATAAATAAGGTTGAATCCAGGCGACGGTCTTTTTTGAGATCTCCCAAATGCACCCGACAATCCCGCAGCTTTTTGTTGTGAAGACTGGCCTTTTTAGCTCTTTCTCGGGCTAATTTTCGGATCCCAGACAGTTCTTTACGCTCTTTTTCTGCCTGGATAATTTTTCGTTGAATCGCCTCGGCTGTTTCTGGATTTTTGTGCAAATAATTATCCAACTGATGCGTCAAGAAGTCATTGATATAAGTTCGCACCGTAGGCAAATCACCTCCCATATCCGTTGAGCCAAGCTTGGTTTTGGTTTGGGATTCAAAAACTGGCTCCATCACCTTAATACTAAGCGCAGCAATGATCGATTTTCGAATGTCCGAGGCTTCATAGTTTTTCCCAAAATGTTCTCGGATAGTTTTTACGACTGCCTCGCGAAAAGCAGCTTGGTGGGTTCCACCTTGGGTAGTGTTTTGTCCATTAACAAATGAATGATACTCTTCGCTGTATTGGGTTTTACTGTGACTCATAGCCACTTCAATATCCTCACCCTTCAGATGAATGATGGGGTAAAGCAGATCGGTTGCGTTGGTTTGGTCTTCCAATAGGTCTTTCAATCCATTTTCAGATTGAAATGCTTGCCCATTGAGGGCTATTGTCAAACCAGGGTTTAGATAGACATAGTTTTTGAGCATACGCTCAATGTATTCCATCCGGAACTTATAGTTTTTAAATATTTGATTGTCAGGCTGAAAACGCACCAAAGTCCCCCTTCGCTTGGCGCTTTTGGTTATCTCGCTTTCCTCTTGTAATTCCCCGTATGAAAATACAGCAGACTTAGTTTGCTGTTCACGGAATGAAGCAACACTGAATGCCGCTGAAAGGGCATTGACCGCTTTGGTTCCAACCCCATTGAGTCCAACAGATTTTTTAAATGCACGACTGTCATATTTCCCGCCTGTATTCATCTTCGATACCACATCTACTACTTTACCCAAGGGAATCCCACGACCATAATCTCTAATTTGAACCACCCCTTCCTCGATGGTGATATCAATGGTTTTTCCGGCCCCCATGACAAACTCATCGATACAGTTATCTATAATTTCTTTTAAAAGGATATAGATACCATCATCTGGAGAAGATCCATCACCCAGTTTTCCGATGTACATGCCTGGACGCATACGAATGTGCTCTTTCCAGTCTAGTGAACGGATATTGTCTTCGGTATAATTTGTCTGTGTTGCCATTTGGTGGCACTAAGTTAAAAGATAGCCGCTTGGCGAATAGCGCCTCAAGCTTTAAAAAATTAACAATTTCAACATCGATTTGTTGAGAAGTTTTTGTGGCTTTAGCGTTTAAACATTAAATCGAAAGTGCATCACATCCCCATCTGCGACCGTATATTCTTTCCCTTCAATACGCATTTTTCCAGCTTCTTTAACTTTTGTTTCCGACTCCAAAGCATCATAATCGCTAAAACTGATGACTTCAGCTCGTATAAATCCTTTTTCAAAATCAGTATGAATAACACCGGCGGCTTGCGGTGCACTAGCCCCAACGGGTATTGTCCAAGCACGGACTTCTTTTTCACCCGCAGTAAAATACGTTTGTCTTTGTAATAGCTGGTAGGCAGAACGGATTAGCTTGGCAGCCCCTGCCTCTTCAAGGCCTAAATCCTCCAAGAACAATTGGCGCTCTTCGTAAGAATCTAGCTCGTTGATATCGGCTTCTATACTAACAGCCAAGACCAACAATTCTGCATTTTCGGATGCAATAGCTTTCTGAACAGCCGTCACATGGGAATTACCGCTGGCGGCTGCACTTTCATCTACATTACACACATACAAAACAGGTTTATCTGTCAACAATTGCAATGGGGTTACAAAGGCCATTCGTAATTCTTCGGCAATGGTAATGCCCCGAACGTTGGTCGCCTGTTCCAAGCCCGCTTTAAGACTTTCCAGAACTTCCAGCTCTTTTACGGCTTCTTTGTTACCAGTTTTCGCGGCACGCTTGATTTTGTCTAATTTTTTTTCAACCGTTTCTAAGTCTTTTAATTGCAATTCAAAATCAATGATTTCCTTATCGCGTAGGGGATCGACAGAGCCTTCAACATGTACAATATTATCATTGTCAAAGCAGCGCAAAACATGAATAATAGCGTCGGTTTCACGGATATTACCCAAAAATTGATTGCCCAAGCCTTCGCCCTTACTGGCGCCCTTAACCAAACCAGCAATGTCTACAATTTCTACTGTGGCGGGAATCACTTTTTCTGGACTGACAAGAACTGCCAGACGATCTAAGCGTGGATCTGGAACATTGACAACGCCAACATTGGGTTCAATGGTGCAAAAAGGAAAGTTCGCGCTTTGCGCTTTTGCGTTGGACAAACAATTGAATAAGGTTGATTTTCCAACATTGGGGAGGCCTACTATCCCTGCTTTCATAGTAATTTATTCTTGGTGTAAAAATTTTTGCTTGGCCAAAAGAGCTTCTTCTGACTCTACGTGATCTTCGTCGGGGACACAGCAATCAACAGGACAAACGGCGGCACATTGGGGTTCATCATGAAAGCCTTTACACTCTGTACATTTGTCTGGAACAATATAATAGTATTCATCCGACACTGGTTCCATAACCGTACCCGCTTCGGCTTTCGTACCATTGGGCAAAACGAAAGAACCTGTTAGCTGGGTGCCATCTTGATAGCGCCACTCTTCGGCACCTTCATAAATTGCAGTATTGGGACATTCTGGTTCACAGGCGCCACAATTGATACACTCGTCGGTAATAATAATCGCCATGGGTTGCTCTTTTTCATTAATTTTGTGCAAAAATAGGGCTAAATCCAAAAACGAAGCACCTTTCTATTGAAAACATCTGTAGTAACCCTTAGCGCCCTAGGGCAAAAAATGGCCACTTTAGCCGCCAATCCAGCTTCTGATCCTGACTTTAAGACCCTCTTAAATCAAGTCCACCTCAGTAACGGATGGTTTACAACCCAGCAGGTTCAAACCGCATTACACAGTTGGGCGCAGGCTTTACAAGCCGATAAACTGACCAAATGGCTCACGCCCTACTCGACCTCAGTTACCCCAAGAACAATTGGGCTTATTTTAGCGGGGAACATTCCCTTTGTGGGGCTGCATGACTTGCTCTGTATCTGGGTGAGTGGACATCACGCACAAGTAAAATGCGCTAGCAAAGACCCCTACCTACTGCCTTGGTTGGTTGGTGTACTAGAAAGCCTTAGCCCTGAAAATAAAGGACGGATTCAATTTGTGGACCGATTACAAGATTATGACGCTGTTATTGCCACCGGAAGCAACAATTCCGCACGCTATTTTGAGCATTATTTTACCAGCGTACCCCATTTGATCCGAAAAAATAGAAATGCCGTGGCTGTTTTGGACGGCACGGAAAGTGCTGAACAATATACTGCGCTGGGCGATGATATCTTGCGGTATTATGGTCTTGGTTGCCGAAATGTAGCCAAAGTATGCGTGCCCAAAGGTTTTGATCTCGACCTTATTTTTGGTGGACTCTATCCCTACCAATCTGTGATGGAAAACCAAAAATATGCCAATAACTACGATTACAATAAAGCTGTTTTTTTGATGAGTGAATTTCCTTTTTTGGAAAATGGTTTTTTTATGTTGCGAGAAAGCAACGATTGGGCTGCACCCATTGCTTGCCTGCACTACACCTATTACGACGACCTCGCCACGATCAGCCAACAACTACAACAAAACGAAGAGCAAATCCAGTGTGTTATAAGCAGTTTAGAAATTCCTAATGCCATCCCACTAGGAAAGGCACAAGAACCAGAACTATGGGACTATGCCGATGGCGTGGATACGCTGACTTTTTTACAACAACTATAAGTCTTTCGTTTTTGTCATTTTATCCAATTCTTTAGCCTAAGCAATTGCATGACCGTACCTAGCTACTAAATTCTAATGATTTTTGGGTTGGTGTGAATTACTGGTTTAAACTATAGGGCCACCAAACGACTTGTAGTTGAAAATCAAGATTTACTAGCCATGATCTAACCGTATAACTCAATTATACAATCTCATGATAAAAAACGAATTTAATTTTCAATCACACATATGTTGACAAAAAAGAATAATTAACGGATGTGATGGCTGGTGATTGCCAAGAAGTTCAGATATTTGCAGCTATAAAATTAAGTATGAAAAAGCACAATTTTAGTGCAGGTCCCGCCATTCTTCCACAAGAAGTTCTTTCGCAGGCATCAGATGCCGTTCGTGAATTGGACGGTTCGGGCTTGTCATTAATCGAAATTTCTCACCGCAGCAAAGAATTTATTGCCATTATGGAAGAAGCCTGTGCCCTAGCATTGGAACTTTCAGGCTTGGAGAACACCAACTATCGCGCAATCTTTCTTCAAGGTGGTGCCAGTACTCAATTCCTTATGGCGGCATACAACTTGCTTGATACCAAAGCAGGTTATATTAATACAGGCTCTTGGTCTGACAAAGCCATTAAGGAAGCAAAATTATTTGGTGAAGTTGTTGAACTAGCCTCTTCTAAATCGGCAAACTACAATCACATTCCCAAAGATTATGCTGTGACCAATGATTTGGACTATGTTCACCTCACAACGAATAACACTATTTTTGGCACACAATTTCATGACATTCCAGTGTTGTCTGCACCATTGGTGGCGGATATGAGTTCGGATATCTTCTCCCGCCCATTTGATTACAACAAATTCGGTCTGTTTTATGCTGGAGCACAAAAGAACTTAGGACCTGCAGGCACCACACTGGTCATTGCCAATATGGATTTATTGGGCAAGGTTCCTCGTAAAGTTCCTTCCATGATGGACTATTCACTTATGATAGCCAAAGAAAGTATGTTCAACACGCCACCCGTATTTGCAGTTTACACCGCGATGCTCAACATGCGTTGGATCAAAGCACAAGGGGGGTTAGATGCCGTTGGACAAATCAATGCAGAAAAGGCACAGCAACTCTATCAGGAAATTGACCGTAACACAGCATTTACTGGTTTTGCAGCTCCAGACGACCGCAGCCAGATGAACGCCACGTTTAATCTGACTGATACCAATACGGCCCAACGTTTTGATGCCTTGTGGAACGAAGCAGGGATCAGCGGACTAAAAGGTCACCGCTCCGTTGGTGGCTACCGTGCCTCTATATACAATGCCCTACCCTTGGAGAGCGTACAGCTCTTAGTCGAGGTTATGAAAGAATTTGAAAGAACGCTATAATCACAAAACATGAAAATTTTAGCCAATGATGGTGTTTCACCATCTGGAATTTCCGCGCTAGAAGCAGCGGGTTTTACCGTTGAAACGACCAATGTCGCCCAAGAACAACTGATTGATTACATCAACAATAATGACATAGCGGTCTTATTGGTACGATCGGCTACAACTGCCAGAAAAGATCTAATCGACGCTTGTCCTAATCTCAAAATCATCGGCAGAGGTGGGGTTGGAATGGATAATATTGATGTTGATTATGCTCGCGACAAAGGGGTACATGTGATCAACACCCCTGCAGCTTCTTCAGCTTCTGTTGCTGAATTGGTGTTCGCCCACCTATATGGCGGGGTACGCTTTCTTTACGACGCCAATCGCAATATGCCCTTGGAAGGTGAGTCTAATTTTAAAGGACTCAAAAAAGCCTACGCCAAAGGGATGGAATTGCGCGGTAAGACCATGGGGATTATCGGCTTTGGGCGGATTGGTCAAGAAGTAGCTAAAATTGCATTGGGCGTAGGTATGCGGGTCCTAGCATCGGATAAGTTTATTGAAGAAGCAAAAGTACCTGTGACCCTATTCAACGGTGACAGCTTAGCGGTAAACATTAAAACAACTGCTATGGATGAGCTATTACAGGAATCGGATTTTGTCAGCCTACACGTCCCAGCACAAAAAAATTATGTCATTGATTCGACGGCTTTAGGAAAAATGAAAAAAGGAGCTGCCTTGATCAATGCTGCGCGAGGCGGGGTAGTCGATGAAGTCGCATTAGTAGCTGCGCTGGATAACGATCATTTGGCTTTTGCTGCCTTGGATACTTTTGAAAATGAACCCAATCCTGAAATCAAATTATTGATGCATCCTAAAATCTCTTTAACCCCCCATATTGGTGCAGCTACCCAAGAGGCACAAGACCGAATTGGCCAAGAGTTAGCCGATCAAATTATCGAAATTTTGAGCTAGATAAAGTGCTAAAAAGGTTAAAAGAACGGTGGGAAGTACAATCTAACTTCCAATTGTTTGTCATTTTTATCGTATTTGCCATTACTGGTTCCATGAGTGTCAAGCTGGGCCAGCCCATCTTGGACTACCTCAACATCACAAAGGAAAACTATGGCGTGTTTTTGTATTATTTATTTCGGATTGTCTTGATTTTCCCGCTTTACCAAGTTCTTTTACTTTTCTTCGGCACTGTTTTTTTTCAATTCAAGTTCTTTTGGGCCTTCGAAAAGAAAATGCTGCGAAAAATGGGCTTATACCCCAAGGAGAAATAACGTCTTAGGTCAAAGTTGAGGACACCAATTTCAGGAACTCATTACGGGTATCAGTTTCTTTAAATGCTCCGCGAAAACCAGAGGTCGTGGTGGTCGAATTTTGCTTTTGCACTCCACGCATCATCATACACATGTGGGAGGCTTCGATAATAACAGCAACTCCTTCTGGTTTGAGCGTATCGTTGATACAATCCAGAATCTGCTCGGTCAACCGTTCTTGCACTTGAAGTCGGCGGGCAAATACATCTACCACACGGGGAATTTTACTTAACCCAACTATGTGACCGTTGGGGATATATGCAATATGTGCTTTCCCAAAGAAAGGGAGTAAATGGTGTTCGCAAAGTGAATACAACTCAATGTCTTTCACAATAACCATTTCGTTGTAGTCTTCCTTGAACATAGCACTTTGAAGAATTTGCTTGGGATCCATTTCATAACCCTGCGTCAAAAATTTCATGGCTTTAGAAGCCCTTTCTGGTGTTTTCAAGAGCCCTTCACGGGTTGCGTTTTCTCCCAATAAATCAATGATATGGGTGTAATTTTCGCTAATTGCTTCAGTGATGGGTAGGGTGTCTATGTTAAAATTATCATTCATTTTAAAAGAGATTGATATTGTTGGATAAATTTTTGAATCTTAGGAGAAATAACCGCCTGACAATAAGGCTGCTGTCCGTGTTCGTTATAATAATTTTGATGTTCCTCTTCAGCGAGATAGAAAGGAACTTCATCGTTGATTTCTGTCACAATAGGGCTGTCAAAAACCGATTGATTTGTTAGCTCCTGAATGATACGCTCGGCGGTATCCCGTTGCGCCGAATCAGTACAAAAAATTGCGGAACGGTATTGCGTACCTACATCGGCTCCTTGTCGGTTGAGCGTAGTTGGATCATGAGTGGAAAAAAAGATCGCGACCAGTTCATCATAAGTAATAAGATTGGCATCAAAAGTAACTTTTATGGCTTCGGCGTGCCCTGTTCGACCACTGCATACTTCTCGATAGGCTGGGTTTTTGATGGTGCCGCCCATATATCCAGGCACTACTTCTTGTACCCCTTTGAGTCTTTGGAAGACTGCTTCTGTGCACCAAAAGCATCCGCCAGCAAAATATGCAATTGTTTCCAATGAGTAAATATTGTTTAACAAACATACATTTTTTATTAAACAGATTGCCTTTTTGTTTCATATTTCTTGGTAAAAAGATGATAAATAGCCCAGAATCATCAACAAAAAAGGCGGCCGTTTCTGTTACCGTAGCTAAGAAAATTACTTTACTTTTGGGACATGCAAGACATCATTCGTGCGCGTAATCTATCCAAATCTTTTGGCTCGCTAACAGTCCTTAAATCTGTGGATTTAACGGTAAAAGCCAGTGAGGTTCTAGCCATAGTAGGTCCTTCGGGAGCAGGAAAAAGTACCCTACTCCAATTGCTAGGGACGCTTGACAAACCCTCTGCTGCAGCTAATTCTGAATTGATTGTGTTGGGGAATGACCTATCGAAAATGACAACCAAGGCAATGGCACATTTTCGTAACCAACGCTTGGGTTTTATTTTCCAATTCCATGAATTATTACCAGAGTTTACTGCCTTAGAAAATGTTTGCTTGCCTGCATGGATTGGCAAAACTGACACTCAAGAAGCCGAAAACAGCGCAATTGCCCTTTTGGAAACATTAGGACTGCAGGACCGTATCCACCACAAACCAGCTGAATTATCAGGAGGAGAACAACAGCGAGTAGCTGTAGCCCGAGCGTTGATTAACCAACCCGATATCATTTTTGCCGACGAGCCCAGTGGTAACTTAGATAGTGATAATGCACAACAATTGCATCAATTATTTTTCGAGCTCCGTGATCAATTGAAATGTGCGTTTGTGATTGTGACCCACAATGAGCTTTTGGCTGAACAAGCCGACCGAACAATTGTCCTACAAGATGGTCAAATTAGGGCATGAAGCAACAAGCGTTACAATCATTTTTAGATGAAAAAGCAATTTTCTACGAACAGCCGCAGTTTATTGAAAGTGATCCCATACAAATTCCCCATCTATTTAGTAAAAAAGCTGATATAGAAATTGCTGGTTTTCTAACAGCAACAATTTCTTGGGGCAATCGCAAGTCAATTTTAAAGAGCGCCCACAAAATGATGGCTATAATGGGCCATGCACCCTATGACTTCATTAAAAATTATCAAGATACGACACTCCCCCACTTTGTCCACCGGACTTTTAACAGTAATGACTTTCATTTTCTTTGTTTGGGTCTCCATCACCTTTATAATGAATATGCGGACATGGATGCATTTTTTGGACAGTTAGCAGGCCAAAATGTAGCAGAAAAAATCCACCATTTCCGCAATTTTATGCTGGCTTCCCCACATGAAAAACGCAGTGAAAAACACCTATCAGACCCTTTAAAAGGTTCAGCAGCGAAGCGATTGCACATGTTTTTGCGTTGGATGGTTCGCTCAGCCCGTGCAGGGGTTGATTTCGGTTTGTGGCAATCGATTTCACCCAGCGAATTGTCCCTTCCTTTGGACGTGCACACCGGAAACATCGCTCGAAAGTTGGGATTGCTAAAACGCAAACAAAACGACCGCAAAGCACTTGAAGAACTCGATTTGGTATTGCGAAAAATGGATGCTACCGACCCTGTTCGCTATGATTTTGCCCTTTTTGGTTTGGGTGCTTTTGAAAAATTCTAATCTAGACCTACGCCAGCAGCCAAATCTTTGTTATTTTTGTGGGACGCCAGAAGGCACTCTTTTTATGCGCATACTTGTAAAAAATGCCACATTGATAGCCCCTTCACATCCCAAGCATGGGGAAAAGCTTTCTTTTTTTATTGAAAATGGTATACTTAAAGCATTTGGAACCAATGCCACCAAAGCTGATCGGATCATAGCCGATGAAAACCTTCATGTTTCCGCAGGCTGGTTTGACCCCCTGGTATGTTTTGGCGAGCCAGGCTTTGAAGATCGAGAAAACATCGCCAATGGCTTGATAACAGCGGCCCGTTCTGGGTTTACGCATATTGGTTTGCTGCCCAATACTAGCCCTGTGATTGATTCACAAAACGGTATTGTTCATCAGCTAACCCAAAGTCAGAATCATTTAACGCAACTACACCCCTTGGGCGCACTCACCCAGGGAAGCAAAGGACAGCAACTAGCTGAATTATTTACCCTACAACAAGCTGGTGCGATGGCGTTTTATGATGCTTTCTCACCCATACAAAATCCACAGCTTCTAAAAATTGGACTGGAATATGTGCAATCATTTAATGGGCTTATTCTTTCTCACCCAGCTGCTGCTGAATTACAAGAAGGAGGAATGATGCACGAAGGAGAAACCAGTACAATTTTAGGGCTTAAAGGGATTCCATCTGTTGCAGAAAGTATTCAAGTCAACCGCGATCTAGAATTGTTGGAAAATTCAGGGGGTAAATTGCATATCCCTTTTGTCAGCACAGCTGCTGCAGTTGCACATATTCGAGCAGCCAAACAAAAGGGGCTCCAAGTCAGTTGCAGCGTTGGGCTGCCCCATTTGTATTTTGACGACAGTGCCTTGATGGGATATGATGCCAATTTAAAAATCTACCCGCCCATTCGATCAAAAATCGATCAACAAGCCCTCAGACAGGGGTTATTAGATGGGACCATTGACGGTATCACTAGCATGCATCAACCCATGAATCCAGAAGCCAAGGATGTAGAATTCGACCTGGCTGCCCCTGGAACCATTGGCTTAGAAGCTTGCTTTGGTCTTTTAACCAATCTATTTCCTGTAGAAAAGGTCATTACATTTTTGACGCGAACCAAGTCGGTGTTTGGTTTACCTTCTCCTACCCTATCCGAGGGCCAAGTGGCTGATCTAACCTTTTTTAATCCCAACGGCAGTTCGGTTTTAGAAAAAAAAGATTTGCATTCAAGTTCTAAGAACTGTGCTTATCTTGGAGCCACACTTACAGGGAAAGTATTGGGTAGTTATCACAACCAACAACTCATATGGAATAGCACTGATGGGAAATAATACTCTCCTAGACCACTTATATCGCGCACCCCTTGCTCCTACATCTTCTCAGGCCCCTGCCATTTTTTTGTTGCATGGCTATGGAAGCAACAAGGAAGACTTATTTTCTTTTGTCCCATACCTTCCGCCCGAATTTGGAATTGTTGCACTCAACGCCCCAATAGGTTTACCTTTTGGTGGTTATGCGTGGTATGAGTTGGAGATTACTGCCAATATGGAACGGCTGAGTAATTTGAACCAAGCAAAAGAAAGCCTGACATTATTACAAAACAACATCAGTCACTACTGTAAGACATACAAATTGAACCCACAAAAAGTAACTGCTATGGGATTCAGTCAAGGGGCCATTTTGAGTTGGACTTTAGCATTAGACCATCCCCAACTTGTACAACAAGTAATTGGCTTAAGTGGCGTGATCGATCCTGAACTACTGGCGCAGCCTATTGCCCACTACAGAGGGATTACAGGTTTTGCTTCCCACGGTACTGAAGATGCAACTATCCCTATTACCTATCCTAGAAAAACCGTGGTGGCCCTACAAAAAAACAACCCCAACATTACCTATAAAGAATACGCTGCAGGACACACTATTAACCCTGAAAATTTCCAAGACATGCTGCAATGGGTACAAACCTATTTTTCTAAAGGGTAAAGAAAAGATTCTTGTACTTGCAGCTTAAAACTACCGTCATTTTGCGGTGTGTAGATCATAAACAACTCACCCCAATAGGAACCATCCGTAAAATCTGCTAATACCCATTTGTGATTTAATACCTTGACTTTATTGATTAAAAAACCTGCTTCGCCCATGGGTGCAAATGGCACTAGTTTTTGATTATTGGGTAGCAGATTGGTTTCGTAAATAGCATCCATTAGTTTTGATTCCAAATCTGTCAAGTCAACCCCTTCATAGTAAAGTTGTGCCCCTTCGTTTTGAGACAAGGAAAAATAACTTTCATCTTCGAAGCGCTCCTGAAGACGTTGCAAGGAATCTTGTAACTGCTTGCGCTCGGTTTTTTCGGATCTCCAATCGCTTTCTAAGTTTTGTAATACTTTGTTGGAGTTAACCAATTGAAAAATTAAAATCAAAAGGGTAAAAACAAAGAGATATAAAAAAATTTGCTTTCTCATGTTAGGAACTGTAAACTTCTAAATTATCATATGCCAAAAAAACATTTTGTGGCAGGCCTTCAGACACCGCTTTGTGAAAGCCCAATAAATGACTGATATGAGTGAGGTAGGTGCGTTTGGGCTTTAAGTCTTCAATCAAAGCTAGGGCCTCTTCCAAATTCAAGTGCATCGGGTGGGGTTCTAAACGAAGTGCACTCAACACCAAAGTATCAAGATTTTTTAACTTGTTCTTTTCTTCGTCTGTTATGGTTTTAATATCAGTAACATAGGCGAAATTATCGACCCTAAAGCCGAGTACTGCCAATTGATTATGCCAAACCTGGATGGGGGTAATAGACTTCCCGCCTAACACAAAAGTTGTGTCTTTGTCGATCGCCTGTACCGCCACCGAAGGGGCGCCAGGGTATTTGTTTTTAGTTTCAAATATATAGGCAAAGCGCTTTTGAAGGGCTGCAATAACATGGGTTTCGGCATAGATTGGAATAGCACCCTGCCGAAAACAAAAGGGGCGAATATCATCTAGTCCTGCCGTGTGATCGGCGTGTTCATGGGTCAATAGCAGTCCGTCTAACTGAGGAATAGGATGGGTCAGCATTTGCTGCCTAAAGTCTGGACCACAGTCAATCACATAATGGTATTGATCCCAAGACAATAAAACAGATACGCGCAAACGTTTGTCACGCTTATCGGTACTTAAACAAACGGGGTGTTGGCTCCCAATAATCGGTATTCCTTGTGAGGTGCCCGTACCCAAAAAAGTGACTTTTAGCATACGATTCCCAAAGATAATTATTTGTGCCTATATAAAAATGTGTAATTTTGAGAGTGAAGAAACTACGCAAATGAGTCCATCCCTCCCAGGCGATCAGTCCTTTGAAAACAGGCCCTCCATAGAAGCCAAAGCGCTTCGCATCAATCTCAACAAACACATCTATGGTACTTTCGCTGAAATTGGCGCCGGCCAAGAAGTTGCCCGACATTTTTTTCGAATTGGAGGGGCCTCTGGAACTATCGCCAAAACCATCAGTGCTTACGATAAAAACTTTTCCGATATCATCTACGGTGAGGAAGACGACGGACGTTATGTGACCGAAACCCGATTGGGAAAAATGCTGGATCATGAAATGCGTTTACTCGAAGACCGAATCCCCCGAGAAAAGCATCCAGAGAAAATGTTCTTCACCTTAGCCAACACTGTTGCCACGATTGATTTTGCTAAAAAATTCAAAGGGCACGGCTGGATGGGAATTCGCTTTCAAGTGGCACCAGACGAGCCCTACAGCGAAATCATGCTGCATATTCGTTTCCACCACACAGAAGCCAGACTGCAGCAAGAGGCCCTGGGCTATATGGGGGTTAATCTAGTGTATGGTGCCTTTTACAAGCACCAAGAACCCAAAAAACTACTCCGATATCTCTACGACTACATTGATCAAGATGCTATAGAAATTGACACCATCAACTTCAATGGCCCACTTTTTGAAAAAGTCGACAACCGATTGATGAGTCTGCAATTGGTCAAAAACAAAATGACCGAAGCGGTAATGTTTGACTCTAGCGGTAACAATATCCTCCCAGCCCGTATCCTCTACAAGAAGAATATTCTAGCCCTGCGGGGAAGTTTTCGCCCGGTAACCAAGGTCAATATAGACATGTTTGAAAAGTCCTTGGATATTTTTCTCAAAGAACCCAATGTAGAAGAAAATAAAACTGTTGTCATTTTTGAAATCACTTTGTCCAACCTGATGGCACAAGGAGAAATTGATGAACAAGACTTTATGGACCGGGCCAAACTATTGTGCTCGCTGGGTCATATTGTCATGATTTCTAATTTTAAGGAATATTTCCGTTTGGTGGACTACTTCTCTGCTTACACGAAAAAGCAAATGGCCTTATCCATGGGAGTCAACAACTTTATAGAGATCTTTAAAGAAGATTATTACGACGATCTTAGTGGTGGGATATTGGAAGCCTTCGGGAAAATGTTCTACAATAACCTCAAAGTTTACCTTTACCCAACTAAAAACCTTGAAACGGGAGCCATCACCAACAGCAACAATCTCCGATTGCATCCTCGAATGAAAGATTTCTACAAATTCTTTAAATACAATGGTAAGGTGGTGGATATCTTTGATTATGAAGAAGACTTTTTGAGCATCTTTTCACGTGATATCTTGTCCAAAATAAAAGCCAACGACTCGGGCTGGGAATCTGAACTCCCAGAGGGGATTTCTGAAATGATTATCCAAAACCAAATGTTTGGCTATAAAAAGTAAATGCGGATTTGAAAGGGCCTTTTCATATACTCAACGGTGATGCCCTTTTGGAAAAATTTCCAACAGCAATAGCAGGCACTCGAATTGTCGCTAGGGAATGTTTGGTGGACGGTCCCGTAACAACCAGCTCACTTAAGGCGCTGTTCGAACTACGGGCTCAATTCTTATCCGAAAGTTACAAGGTCTGTACCCCAAAAGAATATCAGCGTGATTCTGCCTCACAATTCAAACAACTTCTTCAAATACCCCCAGCAGCTGAGATCCATTTGTGGTTTGAAGATGATTTGTTTTGTCAGGTAAACAAATGGTTTGTGCTGTACCTGCTTCAAAACCGACACGACTGTAGCATTTATGAAGTACGTCCAGATAAGCGTTCACCCTATGGTTTTTCTACTTACACCACAGCAGCCCTAGAAAAACTATATGCTGCCAAAAAGCCCATTCCCCTCCCCTCCTTACTTTGTGAACTCTGGCCAGCCTATGTCAATGCAGCTACGGATCAATTACAATCCCTTGCTCAAAGTTTGGATGCGGAACATGAGCCTGTTAAAAAAGCCATAAAAGCCCATTTGGATCGCTTGCCAAAGGATGGTAATTTAGGCCTGCCACAAGAAACCCTGAAAGGTATTATAGCAGAATTGGACACCGATGCCTTTGGCCCTGTTTTTCAAGCTTTTCAGCAAAGGCTTCCCTTCTATGGCTTTGGCGACTTGCAAGTCAAACGGATGTGGGAAGCGTTGCAGAAAGACAGCTAAATTAATTTTGAATGATACTTTTATGTGACGTTGTTGGCTTCTTTTACAATGTCCATCTTAGTATTCAACTATTTTTATTCCGTGGCTCCCATTTCAACAAAAATATTTTGAGACAGATTTTTTTTTGGAATAATTGTTTAGTTAACCTTAAGATTTAAGGTTGAAGAGTAAAAGTACTGGCTATAACTACCGATGTGCAATAATGCTCTCTAAACGGTCCTACTAGGCAAATACGCACCGACTACCCCTCCAAAATCTGTGCGGCGTGTTGTTTCGTCTTTACTTTATCAATCACTCTTTCACAGACCCCTGAAGCATCAAACACAAAGGTTTTTCGATGGATACCGTCAAACTCACGACCCATAAACTTTTTTGGCCCCCAAACCCCAAAAGCTTCAATAACAGCCTTGTCTTCATCAGCCAACAGTGGAAAGGGAAAATCGTATTTAGTCGCAAAGTTTTTCTGTTTTTTTTCACTATCGGCACTTACGCCCAACAAGGCATAGCCAGCTGCTTGGAGTTCAGCATAGTGATCCCGTAAATCACAGGCCTCTGCCGTACAGCCAGGGGTATTGGCCTTGGGATAGAAAAATACTACCAATTTCTGATTGTGGTAATCGGTGTGTTTTCTTACGTTACCATCTTGGTCTGTTACTGAAAATTCGGGTAAAGTAGCACCCACTTGTAAAGTATTCATAGCAATTTATTTTCTTTGTTCTTAACAAAAATAAACAATGCTAAAAAAAGAAAAAGTAGAATTTGTGATAAAAACCCTGGAGGAACTCTATCCAGAAATTCCGATACCCTTGGATCACACAGACCCCTACACCCTGCTTATTGCTGTTTTATTGTCTGCCCAGAGTACAGACGTGAGAGTGAATCAGATCACTCCGTTACTGTTTGCAAAAGCCCGTACCCCAGAAGATATGGTCAAATTGAGCGTTGAACAAATTCGAGATATCATTCGCCCAGTGGGTCTTTCTCCTATGAAATCAAAAGGAATTCATGGCCTTTCAAAAATATTACTTGCAAAACACGGGGGTAAGGTCCCGCAAAATTACGAGGATTTAGAATCGCTTCCAGCGGTAGGACACAAAACAGCAGCTGTGGTACTTTCACAAGCATTTGGGATACCTGCTTTCCCAGTAGACACCCATATTCATCGCTTATTGTATCGCTGGGGGTTTAGTAATGGAAAGAATGTTACACAAACAGAAAGAGACGCAAAAAGACTTTTCCCAGAGGAAAAGTGGAATGACTTGCATTTGCAAATCATTTGGTACGGCAGGGAATATTCTCCTGCCAGAGGATGGAATATAAAAAAAGACCCGATCACCCTAAAAATAGGACGCCGACCCCTTGTTCGAAAAGCACTAGAAAAGCTTAATTCTTGAGTGAGTCAAGTAAGTCTTTGGCTGCTTCTGTTTTTTGCTCTTCATAGGCCTTTGAAAAAGCCATGATGCGCTTAATGACCAGTTCTCTGGGCGCAATTGGACAAGCAGTAGATTCGCTTTTTGTTGCTGAGTAGTCTTTTTCCATTAATTGTAGTTTTAGTTTGAACGCAAAAAATTAAGTTTTATTGTATTTATGATAAAACAATTTCATTTTCTTCGATCAACTTACGTAGGTTAATGATGGCATACCGCATACGCCCTAAGGCAGTATTGATACTAACGCCTGTTGATTCGGCAATTTCCTTAAAACTCATTTCTCTGTAAACCCGCATCATCAGCACTTCGCGCTGATCTTCTGGCAGCTCAAGTACAAGCTTTTGCAGATCGGTGACAATCTGATCAGTGACCATAGCATCTTCTGCATTGATGGAACCATCGCTGATAAATTGAAAAATATCGAAATCATCGCTATTCTCAAATTTTGGAATGCGATTGCTCTTTCTAAAATGATCTATGACCAAATTATGCGCAATCCGCATCACCCAGGGTAAAAACTTACCCTCTTCATTGTATTGTCCGTTCTTAAGGGTTTTTATGACCTTAATGAAGGTATCTTGAAATATATCTTCTGTGGTATCACGATTGTGCACCTTTGAGTATATAAAATTAAAGATACGTTGCTGATGTCTGTTGATTAGTTTTTCTAATGCCCACTCATTACCATTGAGGTATTCTGATACTAAAGGGGCGTCATCGGTATAATTGGGTGTGGTTTGTGACATAACAAAAATACTTTTAAACAGCAGTTGTGCTGTGCGGGATAAAACAAAATTTTAAAAGTATTCTTGCTGTATAGGCAGATAATTTGTTGCAATATAGCATACTTTTTTTGAAATAAAAAATTTGACAGCCAGTAGGATGTCGTATTTTTGTGAATTGATGCTATGAAAAACTTGCAGGAATTAGACCCAAAGCACTATATCATAATTGAGGGGGCGCAACTCCACAACCTTAAAAACGTATCTGTGGCGCTTCCTAGAAATCAGTTGATTGTAATCACTGGTCTTTCGGGTTCTGGGAAATCTTCACTCGCCTTTGACACGCTTTATGCGGAAGGACAGCGCCGTTATGTTGAAAGTCTTTCTTCTTATGCGCGTCAATTTATGGGGCGGCTCAACAAACCTAAGGTTGATCAGATTAGAGGGATTGCGCCAGCTATTGCAGTAGAGCAAAAAGTAAACACTTCCAACCCAAAATCAACAGTAGGCACACGAACTGAAATCTACGACTACCTCAAATTGTTATTTGCACGAATCGGTGTTACCTACTCCCCCATTTCAAATGAAGTTGTTCAAAAAGACACTGTTTCAGATGTACTAAAGCCAATAAAAAAGCTGGAAGAAGGCGAAAAATTATTGCTTTTGGCCCCTGTACTCAACAACAAAAAACGCTCCCCAGATGAAATATTTAAAATCATAAAGCAGCAAGGATTTAGTCGCATTTACGCTGCTGGCAAAGTACTGCGTTTAGATCAATTAGACATACCGCCTGAGGATCCTTATGAACTGATAATCGATCGGATTGTTGTTCGACAAGAAGAAGATTTTTACCAGCGCCTGTCTGATGCCATAGAAATAGCATTTTATGAGGGGAATGGCAAATGCTCATTATTTTTCTTAAATGAAAACAAACGTTTATCTTTTTCAAATGCTTTTGAACGCGATGGGATGAATTTCATTACCCCTGGTGTTCATTTGTTTAGTTTTAATAACCCACATGGGGCTTGTCGGACTTGTGAAGGCTTTGGAGATTTAATCGGAATTGATCCTGACTTGGTGGTGCCCGATACAAGTTTATCCATCTATGATCATGCAATTGCCCCTTGGAGAGGCACTGGATATAAGAAACATTATCATAAATTGATAGACAACGCCTATCAGTTTGACTTTCCCATTCATCGCCCCTACTTTGAATTGTCCTCAGAGGAAAAAGAACTCCTCTGGAAAGGTAATTCCTATTTTACTGGGATTGATCAATTTTTTAAAAAGATAGAGTCAAAAAACTATAAAATTCAAAACCGAGTGCTGCTGTCTCGGTACCGCGGCAAAACATTGTGTCATCAATGTAAGGGCAGCCGATTGCGAACTGAAGCCAATTATGTTAAAATTGATGGGAAAAATTTATCTGAACTTCTTCAGTTGCCACTAACGGAATTGCAATTGTTTTTTGATAAACTTTCATTAACTCCTCATCAAACCGCTGTAGCTGATCGTTTGCTCCAGGAAATTAGGAATCGTATCAGCTTTATGTTAGATGTTGGACTGGGTTATCTGACTTTGAATCGGAAATCAAATACCCTGTCGGGTGGTGAGTCACAACGAATCAATCTGGCCACATCATTAGGGAGTAGTTTGGTTGGGTCCATGTATATACTGGATGAGCCTTCCATTGGCCTGCATTCCAAAGACAACGAGCGATTGATTGGTGTGCTGAAACGATTACGGGATTTAGGCAATACAGTTATTGTGGTGGAGCATGACGAAGAAATTATGCAAGCTGCAGATCGCGTGGTTGATTTGGGTCCTGAAGCTGGAAGCTTAGGTGGCGAAATTGTTGCTGAAGGCACACTCGAAGAAGTAAAAAAAACAGATAGCCTAACAGCTCAATACTTAACAGGAAAGCAAGAAATTCCGCTTCCAGTTACCCGTAAGAACAATAAAAAAACACTTCAAATAGTTGGCGCACGTGAAAACAATCTCAAAAACATTGATGTTACTATACCTCTGGGGGGGTTGTCTGTTGTAACGGGTGTTTCGGGTAGTGGTAAATCAACCCTGGTAAAAAAAATCCTCTATCCTGCTTTGCTGCGCAGTTTTGATATTTACACAGAAAAGCCAGGAGAATTTACTGCACTGGAAGGAGACTTGGATGCCATAGCAGGTGTAGAATTTATCGATCAAAATCCGATTGGTCGTTCCTCCCGATCCAATCCTGTAACCTATATCAAAGCATATGACGATATTCGAGCATTATATGCCAAACAAACGCTGTCAAAGCAGCGTAATTATCAAGCCAAGCATTTTTCGTTTAATGTCGATGGCGGGCGCTGTGATCAATGTAAAGGCGAGGGGGTTGTGACTATTGAAATGCAATTTATGGCAGATGTAGTCTTGCCGTGTGAACAATGTAAAGGCAAACGATTTAAAAAAGAAATTCGTGAAGTTCGGTATCATGGTATTTCTATCGACGAACTTTTGCATATGACGGTAGATGATGCCATTACATTGTTTGAAAAAGAGGGAGAAAAACGTTTGGTCAAAAAATTATATCCCTTGCAGCAAGTTGGCTTGGGCTACATCACGCTAGGTCAATCATCTGCCACACTTTCTGGTGGAGAAGCGCAGCGGATCAAGCTGGCTTCATTTATTGGTCGAGGGAATACTGCTGAAAAATTACTTTTTATTTTTGACGAACCCACCACGGGCTTGCATTTTCATGATATTCGAAAACTGTTGGTGTCTTTCGAAGCCCTAATCGAAAAAGGACACAGTATTTTGGTCGTTGAACACAACCTAGATCTGATAAAATGTGCCGATTATGTGATTGAATTGGGGCCTGAAGCAGGCGATGCAGGCGGAAATCTTGTGGGACAAGGAACACCTGAAGCAATTGCAAAAATCAAAAAATCACATACCGGCTACTTTCTCAAAAACAAGTTAGAAGCATCAATGAACTAGTTACGCTTCCAAAAAGTCGTCAACTGCTTTAAACTGCCCATACCCCATAACAACATCAAGTAAACGCCTCCAATCAGCATAGATTGTATGACAATATTAACCACAGGTGAAAACGGAAGTGTGATGACAGTCGCTAAAAAATAAGTGAGTACTACGGCTCCTATAACCTGGAGTGAGTCCATGCTATACGGCTGCATTTTCATTTTCCACCACAACAAAGTTACTTTTAAACTATTGATACAAATCAATACAGCTAAGGTGGCATAGGCTGCTCCCATCAAGCCATATCTTGGAATAGCGAACATATTGAGCAGTATTGCTAGAACCGCAGCCGTAACACTAAAGAACAGCACATAGGGATAATAATCTGAATTGCTGATGATCTGATTCATGCAGCCAGTAGACATACTGTATAATTTTCCCAATGACACCAATTGAACAGCAAACATTGCTGCTTTATATTCAGGTTGAATTAAATTGTAAAAATCAGCTACATTCAATTGGATGAGAAGAAAAAGACCACCTGAGATTACCAATAATAGCGTGCTACTCTTTTGAAGAAGACGCTGGACCTGTTTATTGTTTTTTTTGTTTAACGCTTCGGCAACAATGGGACTAATGATTTGGAACAATGCCCGACCAGGGGCTTCGATCACGGCTGCGATATAAATGGCAACACTGTAATAGGCCACCTCTTCTTTGGAAAAAGTCAACAACATGGCTTTGTCGATATCCAAAATAAAACTAGCAGCCGCCCCTGAAAGAAAAATCATGAGACTATACTGTACAATTTTTTGTGCCTGAGGCGGCAAATGCCATTGCCAACTCGGTCGATAAACCAATAAGCTAAAACCAATGATTAAAACCAAACGGAAATAATACCCCCCCAATAGCAAATAAATGAATTGAGGGAAATCGTACCATTCCATGGAAAACCCAATTATTAAAATAGCAATTAACAGACGGGGATATAACTCTTTCAAAAAATTGGCAAAAATTGATTTTAGATGAACCCGCAACCAGGAATTGAATATTTCGAAATAAGCCGTGGAAACAGCCACTAAAAGAACGAATTCTAAGTAAGGAAAATCGAGTGTTGCTTTGAACTGTACCCAACGATTCAAAAGTTGGGGGGTCGCTGTATAAAGCACAGCCAGGAACAACACCAAAACTAAAGGACTCAAAACTACAAACCAAAGCAAAGCATCACGTTCTGATTTTAGTGAAAAACCAGAAAAAAACTTAATGAGCGCATGCTGCAATCCCATGGACAAAAAGGGTTGAAATAGGTTGGACAATGCCAACAAACCCACAACCAGTCCTTGCCTACTGTCACCCATATAGACTGGATATAGCAAAAGAACATTCAGGGCCCCAACCAAGAAACCAATGCCAATGGAAATTAAATTAAAAAATGACTGCTTGGCTACTACACCCATACTAGTCGATTACTTTACGTTGGTTATACCAAAATCCTGTACAAATACTTAATAAAAAGATCATTAGCGTCAACCATCGGATTTTTGTGCCAAGTGCTACAATAGGTGGATCAAAAGTAAATACAACTTGATTATGATCGGCAGGGAGCCAGAGTCCGCGAAGCATATGATTCACTTTGATGATGGGAATAGACTTCCCTCCCGCTTTGGCAACCCAGCCTTTTTCATAAAAGCTTTCAGAAAAAACAACAAATTGATCTTTTTGAGCTCGATATTGATACACGAGTCGATCGGTGGTGTCATCGGTCATCGCAATTTGGAAAGTACTGTCAATAACAGCTGGGCGCTTAAAATCGTTGGGGATAGCAGACGTAGTAGTGACCGCCTGATGCTTTAGATCTAAACTTGCCAACTGTTGATAGGCAGCGTCTGCTGATGAAAGAACAAGTAACGAATCTATAGGCCAAGCTATCCCCAAGGCCTCGGGATTGCGTAATACTTTTTGCGTTCCTTCTTCCGAATACAATACATACTTAACATTGAGCATATTCAAGATAGCTTCTACTCGTTTTTGTGAAAACAACTCGAATACTTCTTGTAAACGCCTGGGTTTGGCGCCGTGATATCCTCCTATGGAACGGTGAAAATAGGCTGACTGTGCGTTGTTCAATTGCGCATCAGCATCATAAACCCGAAAGCGACTACTGTCTGCCAAAATGGTTCGATCTGCTGCTGATTGTTTAAAACTTTGATTCAACACTCTTTTCGATACAAATAAGTCGCGGTTGATGTAGCGCTGAGAGACTTGCAATAGATCCAAACACACCAAGCCAATCAGAAGAACGGTTCCCCATTTTTGAGAAAGCTTTTGCAGCCAAATGGCATATAACACTGAAGCAGCAGCAATGATATATAACCCACCACGTATCAGGTCTTTCGTATAGATTTGTTTGCGTGCTGCCACTATCTCTGCAAAAATCATTTCGCCAAAAGACTCTCTATAATAGCTGTCAAAATTACCTTGAAAAGACAACACACCTTTACCCATCAACAAGGCTAGTACTGTGGCGGCCAGAATGAGTGTAGCTTGAAATAAATATTTTTTTTGATTGGCTTTATCATTACTCCAAAACTGACTTAATCCCCATACTGCAAGCAAGGGAACGCATAGTTCTAACAGCACTTGTGCCGATGAAACTGCTCTAAACTTATTGTATAGGGGAAAATAATCTACGAGAAAATGAGTGAACCAAGGGATATTTTTACCCCAAGAAAGGAGAAGTGACAAAACAACGATTAGCGCCAGACCGTTTCGCAAGGGCCCCTTGGCAGAAAGAAACCCTAAAATGGCCAGAAAAACGAGAACTATACCAATATAGGCAGGTGCCTCTAATATAGGTTGATCTCCCCAATAGGTGGGTACAGCCGTTACAAACGATTGGGCCTGTGATCGAGAAAGACCACCTTGTATCAAAAGTTGGTACAAGTCACTGTCAGCACCCAAATTCTCGCGCGACCCTCCCCCCTGTATTCGCGGAAAGAGCAGGGATAGACTTTCAAAAATTCCATACGAATATTGCGTGATGTAGTCATATTCTAATCCGCCGGTTTTTACTTTTGGGGTGCCGTCGATTGTTAGCGACAATTCTGATGGCCCCCGAGTAGAAAACTGGGTGTATTCTGCAGTAGCCATTAACGGCGTAGCATTAAATCCAAGTGCAAAAATACCTGCTGCTACAAATAGTCCCATTTGCTTGGCAAATTTGCTCAACTGCTGGTTTTTATATGCACTAACCCCATAAATAAGACCTAGTATTGTTAACATCAATAAAAGGTAATAAGTCATCTGATAATGGTTGGCACGAATTTGCATCCCTAAGGCTATTACACTTAGAATTGTTCCCCACAGTTTTTTGTTTTGAAGTAGTAAAAAAAATCCAGCCAAAACCAATGGAAAATAGCCAATCGCTTCGGCTTTCGTATTATGCCCTACTTGTAAAATAATCAGTAAATAGGTAGAAAAGCCAAAAGCAAGCGCTCCGAAAACAGCAAATAATTTTCGTTGACCTAATACTGTCAATAGAATGTAGGTGCTTAGAAAGTATAGAAACAATAAATTGGCTGGTCTTGGTAGAAAACGGGTAACGAAGTAAAAAGGCTGCAAAAAGTCAGCTGGATATTTTGCACCCAACTGATAGGTCGGCATGCCCACAAATGCATTATCAATCCAGTAGGTCTCTTTATCGGCTTGGGTACGCATATCTTTAAGTTGTCGTCCCATACTTTTGTATTGTTGGATATCGGACTGCAATAATACCTTACCCGAAAGTAGTGGCGCATAAAAAAGCAATGCAATAGCTGCTAGCAGACCCACAAACAGCAGATGATAACGCCAAGAGGAAATTTTAAGAGATTCAATCAACTTCTTCATAGTCAACATATTCACCTACAGAACTGGAGTCTATTTTCTGTTTGTTTACAGCATTTCGATCGGATTTTTTTTTCTGTGGGGCAACAGAATTAAAAAACAAACGCAGTAGTCCAAGCATTAAAGATCGAAAAATATAAAGCCCGAGAAACAATAAAAAAAGAAATTTAATCACAGAAAAAAGCTGTTTCTCAAAAGTAAATAATCCTAAGCAAACAGATGTCTTATTAAAAGTATAAATGACACAATAGCTATTCACAAATTCAAAGTATATTGCAGCAAATTCCAAATTCATGAGACGCCAGTGGATTGTAGTGCTGTTTGTTGCCTTTACTTACTCCACGTCTGCCCAATATACTGACCAGATCAACTCCAACCGTCCTGGTATGTCCATTGGTGCTTTTTCAGTGGGCAAACGCGTGGTTCAATTCGAAGCGGGGGCAGCCAAAAGACGATATATTCACCATGGCTATAACCAATCCACCATTGACGGTACGCTTGGTTTTCTTTCAGTGCGTTGGGGGTTTCTAAGGGAAGAATTGGAATTAACTTATGAGGGTGCTTTTTTGTGGGATAAATTACAAAACAAAACAACGGGAGACCCAATCTTGACAGAGCGAAAGGGGTTTTTGCAAAATTTCTTGGGACTCAAATATTTAATCTTTGATCCTTTCAAGCGCGAAGAAGAACCCAATTTATATAGCTGGAAAGCCAACAACCGTTTTCGACTGCGCGATCTTTTCCCTGCCATTTCAGTTACTTTTGGGGCCAACGTACTTCCGAAGAGCCTTAACCCCTACCCGTACGGTAATATGTTTGCCGATTTATATCAGCCTTTTTTCTATCAAAATATTTACCAACCTGTTTATGATGAAAATCTGTTGAGCCTTCGCGGAACTATCGCAACACAATCCCATTTTTTTGGGCGTTGGGTGTTTGTAACCAATTTTTCTTACAACCGATTATTAACACCTTATCCCGAGCTGAGTTATATCCTAACCCTGACACATACTTTTCATCCTTTGTGGTCTGTATATATCGAAAATCAAGGGATGAGTAGTGATATTTATACAGACTCTATTTTTCGCTTAGGCTTTGCTTATTTATTATTCGACAACATTCAGCTTGAGGCGACACTAGGGACAAATACTAAAAATAGTCCCAATTCAATGTTTGTTAATACGGGTGTTTCTTACCGTTTGGATTTTCATAAAGCCTTTACTACTGCAGAAGAAAGAGAAGCCAAAGCCAATAAAAAAGCGGCAAAAAAAGAAAAAAAATCACTAAAGAAAAGGGACAAACAAAACAACAAAAGAACACGTAGGTCCCGAAGAAATTAATGTCCATGAGCGAAATAGTCATCAGAGAAATTGAGGGTAGAGACCAATTAACTGCCTTTGTCAAATTCCCGTTTGAATTGTATAAAAACAATCCTTTTTGGGTCCCTCCTATCATCAAAGAGGAATTGGAGATGTTGGACAAAAAAGTGAATCCTGTTTTTCAAAATGCCATCGCACATTATTTTTTGGCCTACAAAGGGGATCAAATTGTTGGGCGAATTGCAGCATTTATCAACTGGATTGAAATCAAAGAATTAAAGAAGAGCAAAGTTCGATTTGGATGGTTTGACGTAATTGATGATTTGGAAGTCACAAAAAAATTATTGGAAGCCGTTGTTGAAGTTGGCAAAAAACATCAAATGAAAAGTATTGAAGGGCCCATGGGCTTTTCAAACATGGATAAAGCAGGCATGCTCACTAAAGGTTTTGAAGAGCTCAATACAATGATTACATGGTATAATGCACCCTATTATCCGCAGCATTTTGAACAACTAGGCTACAGCAAGCAAGCAGAATGGGTGGAGTATGAAATCAAAATTTCTTCATTTCAAGATTCACCTGAAAAAGTCAAGCGTTTTTCTCAACTCATTATTGATCGCTACCAACTGAGGCTATTGGATTTTAAATCACATAAAGATATTCTTCCTTATGTCGATCAAATGTTTGACCTCTTGTCTAAGACCTATGACAAATTACAAACCTTTGTTCCTATTCAGCCTTACCAAATTGCACATTACAAAGAGCGCTACCTCCCCTTTATTCACCCTGATTATATCAAGTGTATTGCAGATGCAAATGGAGACTTGATTGCATTTGCCATAACGATGCCCTCTTTTTCAAAAGCTCTAAAAAAAGTAAACGGCAAACTTTTCCCTTTTGGTATTTTTCATATCATGAAAGCCCGTTATTTTAATGATAGGGCTTCCTTTTATTTAATTGGTGTCCGACCTGACTTCCAAAACAAGGGAATTACTGCTGTAATTTTTAATGAAATGCAAAAGACCTTTAATAAGCACGGGGTTACTATTGTTGAGACAAATCCTGAATTGGTCGAAAACAGTGCAATTCAAAAGCTCTGGCGCAACTACGAACACCGCCAGCACAAAAGAAGAGTTACTTTTAATCGATCTATTTAATGAAACGAATCGTGAGCGGATAAAAAGGCTCTTGACCCGAAGAGGCGCGCAAGGCGTTGACAATTGGATAAATCAAACACATTAAACCCACGGCTATCCATATTAAGATCCCCAAACCAATCAACAATAATAAAGGAAAAGCGATAAGCGCATAAATTATCATGGAAAGTTGAAAATTAATTATGGCTTTCCCATGCTGATCCAAATCAGTAATTTCATCCTTTTTAATAGACCAAATAATGAGTGGTACCAATAAGCCACCGATTCCAGTAATCAAGTCAATCAATTGAGACAAATGAAGCAGCACCAATAATTGTTTGTCTGTTTTCATAGTCTAAATGTACACATTCCTGGTTATAGGCTCGAATAAAGATTTATTTTTGTGCCATGTATAGCATCGGAACAATAATTGCGTTGTCCACACCGCAAGGTTCGGGAGCCATTGGTGTTTTGCGCTTATCGGGATCTACAGCTATTGAAATTGTAGCTTCTATTTTCCAAGCCAAAAATGGGCTCCCCCTGGATAAAATTAGTTCACACCAATCCACTCTTGGGGTAATAGTTGATCGAGGCCAAGTCATCGATGAAGTTTTGGCAACTCCATTTCTTGCACCCAGATCTTATACGGGTGAAACAATAGTGGAAATTTCATGTCATGGCTCTCCCTATATTTTACAACGCATCATGGAACTATGTATTAGCAGGGGGGCTGCGGCAGCCAAAGCTGGAGAATTTACCCTACGTGCTTTCCTCAATCAAAAAATGGATTTGAGTCAGGCCGAAGCGGTTTCAGACTTAATCGCTTCAGAATCAGAATCCGCCCATCGCCTAGCTATGCAACAAATGCGTGGCGGTTATTCAAAAGAGATTCAACTTTTACGTCAACAATTATTGGACTTTGCTTCGCTTATTGCCCTCGAATTAGACTTTTCTGAAGAAGATGTTGCTTTTGCTGATCGATCTGCTTTAATGGATTTACTTGATACGCTTGAAAAAAAACTCAAAAAACTCTCTGATTCCTTTACCCAAGGAAGTGTTATAAAAAAAGGGATTCCCATTGCGATTGTAGGTAAACCCAATGCAGGAAAATCCTCTCTACTAAATGCACTACTAAATGAAGAAAGGGCTATTGTTTCAGATATCGCAGGAACAACACGTGATAGTATCGAAGACCAACTAACCATAGATGGCTATACTTTTCGATTTATTGACACGGCAGGTTTGCGCCAAACCAAAGACACTATTGAAGCCATTGGTGTCGAAAGAGCAAAAGAAAAAATGGAAAATGCGCAATGGGTCTTCTATGTGTATGATGTAACCGAAAGTGATTTTAACTTAGAAGAAGCCCTAGAAGCAATAGAAACAAAAGGTCAAGTGATTGTTGTTGCCAATAAAATTGATTTACTAGACGCCCCAATCAAACTAAATCATTTAAACAATACACCTATCGTTCCGCTATCTACAAAAAATGGAGAAACAGTTGAAGATTTGAAACGAGTTTTACTCGAAAAAATTCAAGAAAGTTTTTCCAATGAAGATATAATCATCAGTAATATGCGACATTATACAGCTATTCAAAAAACATTGGCTTCTTTGATTGCTATCAAAGAGGGCTTGATTTCAAATATACCAACAGATTTACTAAGTATAGATCTCAATGTAGCATTGGATAGCTTAGGCGAGATAACTGGAAAGGTCGATACAGAAGACCTTCTTGGAAATATATTTTCTAAATTCTGTATTGGAAAGTGATTAGAATTGCATTACGTTGCATAATCTTTCATATAGCTTATTATTACTGGTCTTAGTACATTAATAAACCTCATCTAATTGCATTTAGTTGCATAACATTAGTACTTATATAGTACTTTTTGTATATTTACCAGTACTAATTCAGTACAAATATGGGTCAGGCAGAGTACAAAAGCGTAATCAAATACTACGACAGAACCAATAACACATTCCACCTCATATACAGAAAGAAGGCTATTCTGAAGGTCAACAGCAAGACTGGGAAGACTTATGCTTATAATCCACAGAAAAAGGTACGTATTCCGCTCCCTGAAGGTTTTCACAGGAAATATGACCCTAAGACCAAGCAGGATATAAATCTTACTGCTGAGCAAAAGCAACACAATAAGAGACAAGAAAAACTAGTAGATATAGCACTCACACGTGCAAAAGCGGACTTGTCTAGAGGAATATATGAATTTGATAAGGTGGAAGCTAGTAATGAGCGTGTGTCGGACTGGATAGATTCAATTGCAGATACTAAGCAAGCAGAAAGAACAACGTCAGGTTACAACGTATTAGCTAATCACATAAGGAAATTCAATGATATTACGTTTCAAGATCTAGATGCTCAGTACATTAATAGTTGGGTAAAAGAACAACTGAAAAGGGTCAAACGAGGGGAGATAAGGCAGACTACGGTCAGAAAGTACTTCGAGACGCTAGTATTCTTGCTACACGAGGCACAAAGAGAAAAGAAGATAGAATCAGCTGATAGGATAAAGGATGACCTAATGAGGGTCGAATACGGTGAACATAGGGTCGGTAATTACTTTACACTAGAACAGTTGGAGATAATAGACAAGTCAAACTTCATCAGACCCATAGTAAAGAATGCGTTCTTATTTTCTTGTTTTACTGGTTTGAGGTTTAGTGAGATGGAGAAGTTACAATGGAAGGATGTACGAGTAGATGGAGACAATGTTAGTGTGGTAATAGAACAACGAAAGAATAAAAACAGCCAGATAATATCACTTAGCGATGATGCCGTACACTACTTGGGTCAGAGACTTGAACCAGAAGATAAAGTGTTTGCAGGTATAAGCTACAAATCGTACAATGAAAATATCCTAAAGATGATCAACCTGTGCGGAATTGAACGAGACAGCTTTCATTCTCACGATGCACGTAGAACCTGTGCAAGTTTGATATTAAGAGAAACAGATTCATTGACAATCGTTCAGAAATACCTTGATCATAAGAATATGAGTGAGACTATGAAATATGTTGCCAATCATTTGGGCGATTATTATTCGGGTCTGAAGGGCAATGAGGTAATGCCTAGTATCAGACGTTAATCTGACGTTTTCAGCATTCATAGTACTTCACAGAAATTGATAGCCTTTTATAGTCTGTATTACAGCTACTTACGTTTCTTTACAGTAGTGTCTAATTTTCGACTTTACGTGTATTTTCGTTAAAAACTAAGGGTCTTTGTGGATAAGTTGGCTTGTACCTGTACCCTGTCTAGCAGTAACTTAGTGTCATAAAATATTAAATATTTATTTATGAATCTTATTGATACCGATAGGCTAAGTAGGGAAGTCAAGAATACCTATCTGGATAAGAGCATTCTCACTAGAGAAGAAGCCAGAAACTACTTGGGAATCTCCAAGTCGCAAATGGACAAGCTTGTTGCTAGTGGGATACTACCATTCTATAATCCAGAGAATCTTGACAGGAAGAAAGGACGCACAAGTTACTTTCTAGTTAGTGATCTTAACAGGCATATGTTGAAATACCACACACCTGCTCTGGAAGTACCTGAAACAGACACAGAATAGACTACTCTGCCAAGATAGGGTAAGCACCTAGATAGTAGACTGGACTTTTTACAGAGTAATTTTTCCAACTGCCAAATGTTCACGTGGGATATGTGAGAATCACGCATACACACCTGTGAGGTACACGGTATTACTTTCTAGTTACTTCTAATACAAAACGTAATAGAAAATGCAAAACAAAAAGCAGGACACGTTATTTCTACATAGAAGGGTCTATTATAACCTGTTTTATAACCACTTTACTGATGTATGATACTATACACATACGGATAGATGACTTAGAAGAGCAAGGATTGTCTCGTGATCGGTTAGTGGAACATTTAGCGACTCATAAGGTCATACTGAACGAAGATGGTACGGTTAACAAGGTGTTCGGCAATTATTACGACCCAAGTGTTACAGATCGGACTAGTGACAAGAGACTAGCACGGCAGATGTCAATGACGGTTAATATAAAGGGTAATAGTGCCACGTTTACTGGATCACTCAGCAGGGCGATAAAAGGGAGTAATGTATACACAATAGATCCAGACGAGATGCACGACTACTTCTTTGGTATGTCCCACTCTATGGGCATTAATATGTTGCAACAGCGTGTAACTAGAGCAGACGTAGCATTTAACCTAGAGATGACAGAACCACCTGTGAGATATATCAGTATGATGGGCGATGCACAGGGACACGAGACTATAGAGTATCCTACTTACAAGATGTGGAAAAAAGGAAACAGAACTATGAAGGTATACAGCAAGTTAGACGCAATAAATAAACTTGGGCAGTATACAGGATCAAATACTGAAATAGGTAATCTGCTTCGTGTGGAGACAAGCGTAAAACAAAATGCACTTAATAACGTGCTAGGCACAGACAAAACAATAGTATACGACTTGCTAAGCGAATGGGGAATTAGCCAGTTGTTTGCGGACTACAAAGACGCTACAAAGAACATCCCCTACTTAATGGAAAATACTGAACTAATGCTAGACGGTATTACAAACGCAAAAACGTTTTTAAAGAACTGGGAAGCGTTTATGTACAAACAAAATCAAGACTTATTTGAGAAGGCTTTAGAACTAGCTACTGAACTAGGCTACTTGGGAGACAATCCCAGAACGAGAGCCAATTATCGTAACAGGGCGAGAGAGAAAAAGAAAAGAATGCTCAACCACTACTCTACTCGAAATGATTACATAGACGAAGTGCAGTCTAAACTGGATGAACTATCCCTAAAAGGGTCGAGATAATGGTATATGAAGACTTTAATAAAGAGCGGTTTCAGCCTGTATATGGGTCGGACACATTTACTGCTTTGTATATCAGCATTTTAGATTCAATAGGCAACTGGATAAAACAGCAAAATATTAATGATTATGAAAGAATTTGATGACGCTATAGTGCTTAAACTGTCCAAAATGGACAAAGAGTACATCAAAAAGATGGCTCAGCAGGAGAGACTATCTATCTCAGCTTATGTAAGGAACAGAATGTGTTCTGGCAATACTGGGTACGATGGCACAGAATAGTAATAAGAGACGCCTGAAGCAGTTGAGAAACTGGATAGACAACAGAAACAATAATCCACCACGAATAAAAATAACAGAATATGTACAAGGTAAAAATGGATCAAAACAGACCAGAACTAGAAGAACTGACAAAAGAAGATCAAGTAAAGCTAAGCAACAAGAAGCGTAAAGAAGTAAAGCTTACTCTAACACTAGCCGAATTGGAGCAGATGCGTAAAATAGCACAAATAAAGACAGCTGGGTCAGAACACATACTAAGAGCATTCATAACAAAAACACTAAACGATGCCAAAATATAGACCAGTACTCATATACTTTGATCAACAAGGCTACGATGATGCAATTGAGAAAGCACGGAAGAAAGTTGAATTGTATAAGAAGGCTCACGCATTCGTATCTCAGTATGTAGACGTAGACAATAGCAGACGGTTTGCAGATTCTTTTACTGGGTACTTCGTAAGTAGATACTATAGCCTCAACAAGGAAAAGATACAGCTACAGATAAGTCCTGAGAAGCTAATAGACTTAATGGAAATAGATCTAGTACCCTTGCGAGAATGCGAAGAGAAATACAAGCTTACAGAGGCTGAAATAGCCTTTAACGGAATAGATGCAGTCCCTGTGCCAGACGTTGATAGAAAGCCATACGAGGCTTATACAGAGTCTGCAACACAGAACGAAATGCTGAGAGATACAAAACGCTTTATAGAGGCTTTAAACGGCTTAAAAAAGCACGTAGCAGTTACAGCGAGTAATATCATTGCAGGGACTAGCAATCTAGTAGGGTATGATGTGAGGAAACAGGAGTATGTAGTGAACCATAATCTGGTTCGTGGACTAAGAGGGTCATAGCTTTTCTTCTACTATTCGACTCTCCGATGTGGATTTAATGGGGTACAAAAAGGGTGTACTTGGAATAGTCTGTTTTACCTAACTAACCGTTGCAACCTAAGTGTGGGAAGTGATTAATTTGCGTACTGTTCTAGACAGGACATAATCACCACAAAGGCAAAAACTAGAATGATACCAATTACACCCATTTTAATGATTTTCAGTAATTTACAAAATATATTTCACTTTGCAAAATCACTGGTACTGTAAATTGTATATGAAAGCCTCATTGTTCGCATTAACTATTTATACCTCTTGATACCTTCGTATAGAGGATTGGCAAAGCAAGCAAGACCTAATGCAAAATAAACGAAAGCATCTCCCCATTCTTTTCTTATAAGAGAATCAATAACAACGTAGACACATAGTATTGACCCAAGTACACACATAATGAAAAGGAATTTGCTCAGACGCTCTTTAGATTTAGACACGAGAATAGGTTTACGGTTAACACTAAATTAAACAAATATGCCAAGAACAAAAGGAAGTACCAATAAGATTACTAGTGCAGTCAAGACAAGGCTACAGGATCTGATCGATGAGGTTGTGGATTCAATAGTTGTAGATGATATGACTATAGCGGAGAAGCTGAAACTACTTCAGTTGTCTTTACACTATGTTGTGCCAAAATTACGTAGCACTACCACGCAGAAAGAAACAGAACAAGAGGACGAACCGTTATTCATTAATATACATAGTCGAGACGAGAATGGCGATTGGCAAGTAGAGACAGTTGAGAGCGAATGGAAGAAACCGCAATAAGTAGAAAAAATGCTGTAGAGAATGCTCAGTACTAGGGAGTCAATGGGTCGACTCAGAATTGCATAATATAGCATACAATATCATAGTGTTAGTACTGATATAGTACTGGTTTTGCATTGTATTCGATAAAATACCACTATTTATAGGACTTTACAGGGATAGGTAATATACTGTATCGGGAAGTAACAAAACAATTGGACCTAATTTTTTGATATTGCCGTGTACCTATTTATAGTTTCTGACTTAATCGAACCAAAGTCAGCATCACAGCGGCAACCATGGCATGGAGCAAGCCAAATGAAAATGCATCTAGCGAGGTCATAGTCCCCATTACAGACATGGCCGTAAAAAACATCACGGCAATGACGTTAAAGGTCGCACAAGCATAACCGTATACCAAACGTACCCTAGGTTTATGCCAAACTTTTTTCAGGATAAAAAACGTAATTAACCAAAACAGAAATTCGTACAAATACTGTACATCATGAAGCCCCAGCATAAATCCTTCGCATTTTTCTTTTCAGTAGAAAGGTACAAAAATTTACGCTAGTAAAATGTTGGTG
>WTJI01000014.1 GCA_011524905.1 Flavobacteriales bacterium | reverse complement strand
TTTCGACAAAAATACTTTTTCGAAACGAATTTACCAACACACAATTCAAAAATACTACTCAGGATATTCTATTCGTAAATGGTATATGTTTGACAGCTTGCGAATCAATATTTTCTTGATGCGTTCTATTTCAGCAAGTGTAATATTACAGTTACTAAATTGACCATCATCAAGTTGTTTTTGAATGATTAATCTAACAAACGATTCTATTTTTGATAGATTGGGTTCTTTAAGGCTTTTAGAGGCCGCTTCTACCGCATCAGCCATCATCAAAATGGCTGTTTCTTTTGAAAAAGGTTTCGGACCTGGATATTGAAAATCAGTTATATTTTCTGGTTCAATGCCTGACATCTCTTTTTCTTGCTTATAAAAATAATAAACCAAAGATGTGCCATGGTGGGTGCGAATAAAGTCGATTACGCGCTCTGGTAAGTTGTATTTTTTAGCAATTCTAATGCCTTCGCGTACGTGGTTGATTATTATCGCTGCACTTTGTCGTGGTAGTAACTCTTGGTGTGGTGAACTCGTGCTTTTTTGGTTTTCAGAAAAATAGGTAGGCTGCTTCATTTTCCCTATATCATGATATAGGGCACCAACACGTATTAAGAGTGTATTGGCTCCAATTTCTGAGGCTGCAGCTTCGGCCAAATTTGCTACCTGAAGCGAATGATGAAATGTTCCTGGGGCTTGGTCAGATAAGGCCTTTAATAACTGAGCATTGGTGTCAGACAATTCCAATAAAGATATATCTGAAGTCAGACCAAAAAGTCGCTCAAAAAGGTATATCAAAGGCTGTACAAAAAGTGTTAACAATCCGTTGAGAAAAAATAAGCTGATTGTTGTCAAGGACAAATTATCCAATTGCCCCTCATGAATCAATGTAAATGCTACATAAACAGTCATATAAACCAAAACAATCTGACCAACCGAAAGAAATAAATTTGCACGTTGATAAAGTTGAGTACTACTCTGAATGGTAACTACCCCAGCCAATAACTGTAAAAAAATAAACTCATAACTGTTTGGCACTACAAAGCCAATCATAAGTATGGTTAATACGTGCGTAAATAGTCCAAGGCGGGCATCAAAAAAAGCTTTGAGTGTTAGGGGTAAAATACACAACGGCAAACCATATATCAAAGCAGGATCAAAGTTTATCACTACGATTGCCAAAGCGACAATCAGTAAAACATTGAAAAATATAAATGTTAGCTGTTTGTTGTTGTTAAATATATCTCGACGATACAAGTACATAAATCGGGATAGCATAAATAAAACCAAGGCAATTAAAACAGCGTATCCCAGCGATATGATCCATTGCTTTTTTTGGGAAAGAGAGCTACTTTGATATTCGGCTTTGAGCGATTCCAAAATTTGATACCGCTCCCCTACGACCAACTCATTCTGGGCAATAATCAACCGCCCTTTTTTAACGAGACCCTTGGTCAAGGACATACTTCGTAATTGTTCGTCTATTATTCTTTGACTGAGCGCTTTATCTTCTTGAACATTAGGGTCTAATACCCTAAACAAAAGCTGGTAAAAATTACGCCTGTATTTTTGCAATGACGGGGGAAGGCTTTTTGTCACATATACTTCAAGTTGCTCTAAGCGTATGAATGAATTAATACTCCTTTTTTCTTCTGCATTTCCAACTACCAAATTGATGGTTTCCAAATCATTTGAAAGTCGATTCGGAGGAAATATGCCTTGGCTATGGAAGGTCGTAATCATTTTTCGCCCTTGTTCAAATAATGATGTACGCTCTGAAGGGTTGATCCCTGAAAAGAAATTTTCAAACTGATTGTTATAGGCTGTAAGAGAAGACGTCAATTTTGAAGTATCCAAGCGATAATATGCAGCTTGTTGATTTTCTATAACTGATTGCTCTTGAGCAATTTCTTCTGCTGTTTTTAGAATCGAAAAATCAAAAGGTGCAAAGAGTGTGTTGTGCTGCCAAGGAAAACCTTTTTGAAACTCAAACTGAAATTTACTCCCCTTAGGAAATAAGTACAGGATGCTGGCACTGAGCACCAACAATATAAACCCTTTGTAGAGTTTGGGCTGATTGTAATAAAGCCACTCCCAATATCGCTTCATGTGCTTTTTTGTTGTAAAACATCAATTCAATCCTTTATAAGAAAGACAGAACTGCTTCGATTGTTGGCCTTAAATTAGTTATTTTTGGGCAGTCTAATACTATGAAATACGGAGTTTGCCATTTAGGGATTGTCCCTGTCAGGTCTGAAAAAGATGACCGAAGTGAGATTGTTACTCAACTTCTCTATGGCGATACTTATACACTACTGGATGTCCAAAAAAAATGGTCAAAAATCAGAATAGACTTCGATCAATACGAGGGATGGATTGCTAACAATCAGGCTTTCCACATTCCAGAAAAAGATTGGAAACTCGCCTGTAAGGCAACAAACGTTTACAGTACAGATCTAATTAGTTACTGTAGTCAAAAAAACAAGACTCTATTTTCAATCCCTCTTGGAAGCAACTTGAATGCACTTGAAATCCTTGATCATGAGCATGATGGAAATCAAAATAATCAACAAAACTCAAGAGAAATACTTATCAATACTGCTTATATGTATTTAAATGCACCCTACCTGTGGGGTGGTAAAACCCCGTTTGGTATTGATTGTTCTGGTTTTACACAGATGGTCTACAAAATCAATGGTCATGCGCTGAAAAGGGATGCTTTTCAACAAGCAGAACAAGGGCAAACTTTAAGTTTTATCGAAGAAAGCAAAGCTGGTGATTTAGCCTTTTTTGACAATTCAGATGGCGCTATTGTCCATGTTGGTATATTGCTTCCAAATCACAAAATAATCCATGCTCATGGAAAAGTACGTATCGATAGCATTGATCAAACAGGTATATACAATAAAGAATTACAAACACATTCTCACAAACTTCGGATGATTAAATCCATCCTATAAAAAAAGCCCAAAAGTAAAATCCTTAAGGGCTTTTCTTTTAGATTGGAAATAGTCTTTAATTTTCTAATAAAGCTTTCATTTCCATATAACCTTGATTTTCACCAAGAGTCCCATAAATATTCATTAGTGTTTTAATAGCTTCCTCATTATTATTGACTGCGATAAGGCCTTTCAAAATAGGGACACATTCTTTGTATAAAGCTTCGCGTTGACCTTTTAATTCATCGTAGCGGAGGTTGTCTTTTCGAGAGGTGCCAAGACTGTTCATTTCATCTACAATCCCAGCTTCACCTTCTAAAATTAGTGCAACCAAATTTAAATAGGCCGCCTCAAAGTTAGAATCCAACTCAATCGCTTTTTCATAAAAAGTTCGTGCAGCATCACGATCACCCAAATCATTGTTTACCACACCCAAGTTAAAGTATAAGTTGGCATTGGTTGGGTCTTTTTCAATGGCCTGATTAATTAATTCCTTAAACTTTTCCTTTTCATCTAGTTCGATGTAGATATTGGCTTCAGTAAGAATGAGGTTTAAGTCATCTGGATTGGCTGCTCGGGCCTCTTTAACAGCGGCAATAGCTTTGTCATTTTCCCCTTTTTGCGCATAAATCAGAGCAATGTTTTTGACGATTTCAGGATACTTAGATTCAGATTCTACTTCCTTAGGATTCATATAGTCTTTTGACTTCTGGTAGATTCCATATTCCATTTCTGAAACCTCAATTTCTTGGTTGGTTGCTACTTCGGTGACATAATATTTGGTAGTCACTCCAGTATAATTAATCTCTTTTAGAATAAAATAATATTCCAAAGCGCGGTCATAATCTTTCCCGTTAATGCTGTTAGAGGCTGCAAAGTACAGGTAGTCCTGACCGTTTTCAGGGTCAATCTTGTAAGCCATGTATAGCTTCTCTGCAGACGCAATAAAGTCCCCTCCCTCATTATCTTCGATAGCAGAGGTGATTATTTCTGATTGCAGTTGCTTTAGTTGGTCATTGACTACTGAATTGAGTCGGCTATTGTCCTTAAGTGCCACAAAAGTTTCCATAGCAGCGGCAAAGTCTTTTTCTTGCTGTGCTATTTTTCCTTGTAAAAATTGATAATTCGCTGCGGTTTTTTCGTCTGCTGCATCAAAAAGCGATTGATTTGACGACAGCATTTCTTTGGCCGCTGCAATATCTCCTGAAGAAAATAATTTCTCTGCTTTTTTCAATTCTTTCTTTTGAGCCATTCCCAGCGTAGCGGTCATGCATAAAAAGAAAATTATAGTTTTTTTCATTAGTGTTTGAATTTATTTGATTGTAGTTTATTATTCAATAACAGTGCCATCGTTTACTTCCATGTCATTAACATCATCGATGCCTTCATCATCTGGCATTACTTTGGCTACGGCGGCAATGGAATCTGAATCTTTCAAATTAATCAATCGAACCCCTTGCGTGGCACGCCCCATGACGCGTAAATCTGCGACAGACATTCGAATTGCAATCCCTGACTTGTTGATAATCATCAAATCGTCTTCATCAGATACATTTTTAATGGCTACTAGGTCTCCTGTTTTTTCTGTGATGGAAATTGTTTTTACCCCTTTTCCACCTCGATTGGTCGTACGGTAATCTTCAAGACTTGAACGTTTACCATAGCCATTTTCAGAAACCACTAAAATATTACTATCCATATCATTAACGGAAACCATCCCTACCAATTCATCTTTTTGATTGGCCAAGCGAATTCCTCTTACACCAGAGGCCCCACGACCCATCGGACGGGTTTTGTTTTCTTCAAATCGGATGGCTTTTCCTGATTTTACTGCCAGTAATATTTGACTGTTGCCATTGGTTAGTTTTGCTTCCAGCAATTCATCATCTTCTTTGACGGTTATAGCATTTATTCCGTTAGCCCGTGGACGAGAATATTGCTCCAACAAGGTTTTTTTCACCTGGCCTTTTTTTGTTGCCATTATGACATAATGGCTGTTGATATAGTCTTCGTCTTTTAAATCTTGCGTGCAGATAAATGCTTTGACTTTGTCATCCTGTTCAATATTAATCAGATTTTGAATGGCACGTCCTTTTGCAATCCGCGATCCTTCTGGTATTTCGTAAACGCGCATCCAAAAACATTTCCCATTTTGGGTAAAGAACAACATGTACTGGTGGTTGGTTCCAACAAAAATATGCTCTAAGAAGTCTTCGTTTCTTGTTGTAGATGCTTTTTGACCAACACCACCCCTATTTTGGGTTTTGTATTCTGTTAGGGCGGTACGCTTGATATATCCTGCATGTGAAATAGTTATCACAACCTTTTCATCTGGAATCATGTCTTCTACACGGAAGTTTCCACCTGCATACTCAATGTTGGATCTACGTTCATCGCCGTATTTTTCTCTGACCGCTATCAACTCCTCTTTAATGATAGCCATACGTCTATCTTTTTTATCGAGTATGTCTTTAAGATCGGCAATGGTTCGGATTAAATCATCAAACTCTGCTCTTAACTTATCTTGTTCGAGTCCTGTCAGCTGGCGTAAGCGCATTTCAACTATGGCTTTGGCCTGGATTTCAGTCAGTTCAAATTTTTCAATCAACTTTTGTCGCGCCTCCTCAGCGTTACTAGAAGAACGGATAAGCTGAATAACTTCATCTATGTTGTCAGATGCGATGATTAAGCCCTCCAGTATATGGGCTCTTTCTTCGGCTTTTTTCAATTCAAATTGTGTACGCCGTACAACCACATCGTGACGATGATCCACAAAATGATGAATCATGTCTTTAAGGTTCAACAATTCTGGACGACCATTGACAAGGGCGATATTGTTTACTGAAAAAGACGACTGTAGGGCTGTGAACTTGTAAAGCTTATTCAGAACGATATTGGGTATGGCGTCGCGTTTTAAAATGTAAACGATTCGCATACCTTTACGATCCGACTCGTCTCTGATGTTACTGATACCCTCGATTTTTTTGTCATTAATCAATTCAGCTGTTTTACGAATCATCTCTGCTTTATTGACTTGGTAGGGTATTTCAGTAACAATAATACACTCGCGGCCATTGACCTCTTCAATATTGGCTTTGGCACGTAATACAACACGACCCCTTCCTGTCAGAAAGGCTTCTCTAACACCGTCATAACCATAAATCGTACCCCCAGTAGGAAAATCTGGAGCTTTGATTGTTTGCATCAACGTTTCTATCGTAATATCAGCATCATCAATAAACTGTATGATACCGTTAACAACCTCGGTAAGATTGTGTGGTGGCATGTTGGTGGCCATCCCTACAGCAATACCCGAAGCACCATTGACAAGCAGATTTGGTATCCGTGTTGGTAGTACAGTTGGTTCTTTGAGGGTATCGTCAAAATTAAGTTGATGGTCAACCGTATCTTTTTCGATGTCGGCCATCATATCTTCTGATATTTTTTGCATCCGAGCTTCGGTATATCGCATAGCTGCTGGGCTGTCGCCGTCCACTGAACCATAGTTCCCTTGGCCATCAACTAATAAATATCGCAATGACCATTCTTGTGCCATACGCACCATCGTATCATAAACCGAACTGTCACCATGTGGATGATATTTACCTAATACCTCACCAACGATACGCGCAGATTTCTTGTAAGCAGAATTGGCTCGGATTCCTAATTCATGCATTCCAAAAAGCACACGTCGGTGTACAGGCTTGAATCCGTCTCTTACATCTGGTAAGGCACGTGACACAATGACAGACATTGAATAATCAATGTAAGCGGATTTCATTTCATCCTCTATATTGATCGGTATGAGTTTTTCCCCTTCGTTCATACAAGTTGATAATTATCGATTATCGCTAAAATACCACTATTGCTTGCTTTGGATTGGGATTTATGAGATTTTTTTAAGGGGATTTATCAACAGAATTTTTTTCAAAATTTGATAATTTTTATTTGGATATACTTTGATGGTGTTATTTTTTTTTGTCAATTAGCTTTGTACATATAGCTGGAATGCTTTTTGTACTACAAGTCTTAAATTGATTAGTATGGATGATAATTTTTCACCAAGAGTAAAGGATGTAATCACCTACAGTAAGGAAGAAGCGCTTCGCTTAGGCCATAACTTTATAGGAACGGAACACCTGATGCTTGGGATTTTGCGAGATGGAGGCGGTAAAGCCATATCAATTTTAAATTCAATAAATGTAGATTTAGAAGAACTTCGCCGCAAGGTAGAAATTCTTAACCCTGCCGTTTTAGAAAGTGGTCCTGAACTTCAGAGCAAAAAAAATCTACACTTGACTCGACAAGCTGAGAGAGCGCTCAAAACCACTTTTTTAGAAGCCAAGCTTTTTCAGAGTGAACTAATCAATACAGCCCACCTACTATTGTGTATTCTCAGAAATGAAAATGATCCCACCACAAAATTATTGGCCAACATCAATGTCGATTATGACACGGTAAAAGAACAATTCAAAGTACTTTTATCTTCCGACAACGATTACATGGACATCCCTACAGATGCATCTTTCCCAGATGAGAAAGATCAAGATGATTCTGGTTCATCCAAAGAGAATCCATTTGTGCCTACCTCAGAAAGCCGTAATCCCAAAAACACCAAAACCCCTGTACTTGACAATTTTGGTCGAGATGTCACTGCACTAGCAGAGCAAGATAAATTGGACCCCGTTGTTGGTAGAGAAAAAGAAATAGAGCGCGTTTCACAGATTTTGAGTCGTCGCAAGAAAAACAATCCATTGCTTATTGGTGAGCCTGGAGTAGGTAAATCTGCCATAGCAGAAGGATTAGCATTGCGTATCGTACAGAAAAAAGTATCTCGAGTTTTGTATAACAAGCGTGTGATTACATTAGATCTGGCAAGTCTTGTTGCTGGAACCAAATACCGAGGTCAGTTTGAAGAACGGATGAAAGCTGTCATGAACGAACTCGAGAAAAACGACAACATAATTTTATTTATCGACGAAATCCATACCATCGTTGGTGCTGGTGGTGCCACCGGAAGCCTGGATGCCTCAAATATGTTCAAACCGGCATTAGCCCGTGGCGAAATTCAATGCATTGGGGCAACGACCCTAGATGAATACCGTCAAAATATCGAAAAAGATGGGGCGCTTGAACGTCGATTTCAAAAAGTTCTGGTCGAAGAAACCAGCCCAGAAGAAACACTTGAGATTCTCCGCAACATCAAAGAACGATATGAGAATCATCACAATGTCAACTACACAGACGAAGCGCTAAAGGCTTGTGTTGATTTGACCAATAGATATATGTCAGATCGCTATTTGCCGGACAAAGCCATTGATGCCTTAGACGAAGCGGGATCCAGAGTTCATATTAATAACATGAATGTTCCACAAGAAGTCATTCAGCTTGAAGAGGATTTAGAAAAGGTCAGAGAAAATAAAAACGCAGTTGTCAAAAAGCAGAAATACGAAGAAGCTGCTAAACTCAGAGATGACGAAAAACGCGTAGAAAGACAACTCATTGAAGCTCAAGAAAGATGGCAGGAAGATTCAAAGCTCAATAGAGTTCAAGTTGATGACACACATATTGCCGATGTCGTTTCTATGATGACCAATATCCCAGTGACTAAAATTGTAAAGTCTGAGAAAAACAAATTAGCCAGTTTGACAGACCTAATTGCTTCAAAGGTTATTGGTCAAGATGAGGCTGTTAAAAAAGTAGTCAAGGCGATTCAGCGAAACAGAGCGGGACTGAAAAATCCCGAGCGACCCATCGGATCCTTTATTTTCTTAGGCCAAACTGGTGTAGGAAAAACCCAATTGGCAAAAATCCTTGCTTCAGAAATTTTTGATTCAGAGGAAAATCTGATACGCATTGATATGAGTGAATACATGGAAAAATTTGCCATTTCTAGACTCATAGGTGCGCCTCCAGGCTATGTTGGATATGAAGAGGGTGGTCAACTCAGTGAAAAAGTGCGTCGCCGTCCGTATTCTGTTGTACTTTTAGATGAAGTTGAAAAAGCACACCCTGATGTGTTTAATATGCTACTCCAAGTTCTAGACGATGGATTTCTAACCGATAGCCTTGGCCGTAAAGTAAACTTCCAAAACACCATTATCATCATGACATCTAATATTGGTGCCCGCCAATTGAAAGATTTTGGTACTGGTGTAGGATTTGAAACTGCAGCTCAAAAGTCCCAATCAGAGGACATTGAAAAAGGAATTATAGAGAAAGAACTCAAAAAAACATTTTCGCCTGAATTCCTAAACAGAATTGACGATCTTGTCATTTTCAACACTTTAGACAAAGGAGCTATTCGCCGCATTGTTGACTTAGAACTCAATCAATTAGAAAAGAGAATCGAAAAACTCGGCTATGGCATTGAAATTTCTGATAAAGCCAAAGACTTTTTAGCCGAAAAGGGATATGACCAAAAATATGGTGCACGACCTTTAAACCGAGCCATTCAAAAATATGTCGAGGATCTCATTGCAGAAAATGTAGTAGCTAATACGATCAAAGAAGGTGATACCATATCCTTAAATGCTGAAAGCAACGACAGTGATACCCTTGATCTCGTAGTCAAAGAAATTCCTGCAGCTTGATACTTTTCGTATGCATTGAGTAAGGTATAGTTGTCCGATTGCCTAGTTTTTTTGTTCATTAGTTTTCCTTTCTACTGGTATTTATGATACTTTTGTCGGAAGTTTTGAAACCTTATTGGGGACAACCTATTACTGTATGAAGATTTTAAAATTTGGAGGCACCTCTGTTGCCGACTCGAAAAGCCTGGCTCATGTTCTTTCAATCGTCAAATCGCAAAACCAACCGCAAGTTGTCGTTGTTTCTGCCTTGGGTGGAATTACCAACCTCCTAATTGACCTATTAAAACGTGCCCAAGCCAAGGATAGTAGCTATAAAGATGACATCCAAAAGCTTAGAAATCGGCATCTAGAACCCATTTTGGCTATGCTGCCCCAAAACGAGCAGACAAAAGTCATCAATTTTGTGGAAGAAAAACTTGAAGAACTGACCCAATTACTTCATGCTGCCTATCAACTAGGTGAAGTTACCACAACAACCTTATCCAAAATTTCAGCCTACGGGGAGTTACTTTCTTCCAGTATCATTGAAAGCTTAATGAAACAAGCCAAGATAGATGTCAAATTACATGCGGCAGAGCAACTTATTGTGACTTACGAAAAGAATGGAAAGTTGTTTGTCGATTTTGACCTTTCAAAAGAAAAAATTAATGCTGCGCTAAAAGCCAATCCAGCCGACTGCCACCTTGTCCCTGGATTTATTGCCGGTGACAAAGCGGGTAATATTACGACCTTGGGACGTGGAGGTTCAGACTTTTCAGCCGCCATAATTGCTAACGTATTAGAAGCGAAAGCATTGGAAATTTGGACAGACGTCAGTGGAATGTTTACCGCTCACCCTAAAATGGTGGCTCAAGCACAACCTATTGCTGAACTCTCATATTACGAAGCCATGGAACTTTCTCACTTCGGTGCGAAGGTAATTTATCCACCCACGCTTCAACCGCTGGTAGAAAAAAATATTCCTACCTACATTAAAAATACCTTTGACCCTACCGCTCCAGGAACACTGATTAGTAACGGTAGTGAGTTAAAAAATGGTGGGATTGTCAAGGGAATTAGTCATATCGACGACGTGGCTCTTGTGAGTCTTGAGGGCAGCGGTATGATTGGTATCCCCGGTTTTTCAAAGCGACTTTTCGAAACCTTATCCACTGAAAACATTAATATCATCATGATCACCCAAGCCTCATCAGAGCATTCTATCTGCCTGGGTGTGAGTGCTTCTGATGCCCCTGTCGCCAAAGAAGCTATTGATGAACATTTTGCTTTTGAGATCGCGCTCAAAAAAGTTTATCCTGCTAAAATTGAAAAAGACTTGGTCAACATTGCCGTTGTTGGTGATAAAATGAAAGAACATCAAGGAATCAGTGGTAAGCTTTTTAGTAGCTTGGGCGCTAATAACATCAATATTAGAGCCATTGCACAAGGCGCTTCTGAGCGAAATATTTCCATCATCATAGACCAAAAAAACACCCAAAAAGCGCTGAATACTTTACACGAAAGCTTTTTTGAGGCCCAAGTCAAACAGCTTAATCTTTTTGTGACAGGTGTCGGTAATGTTGGAAGTAAACTACTAGAACAAATCCAGCAACAACAAAATTACTTGGAAACAAATTTGAGATTGAAAATTCGAGTGATGGCAGTTTCCAATTCAAGGAAAATGGTATTAAGCCAGCATCCTATTGACCTCAATAACTGGCAAAACACCTTGGATCGGAGTCAATCTCCAGCTGACCGAAAAGCATTTTTTGATCACGCAAAAACACTTAATCTCAGAAATACAATTTTTGTAGATAATACGGCTAGTGAAATAATTGCCAAAGAATATGGACAATATCTAGAAAATAGTATGGGGGTGGTAACTTGTAACAAAATAGCTTGCGCCGATAATCTAGAAAACTATTTACATCTTAAAAAAACAGCTCGACAATACAGCAGCCCTTTTTTATTTGAAACCAATGTAGGGGCAGGTCTTCCAATCATTGACACCCTAAACAACCTAATAGCATCTGGAGATCAGGTCACTAAAATCCAAGCTGTTCTCTCTGGTAGTTTAAATTTTGTTTTTAATAATTATAAAGAAAGTGTTCCCTTCGTTGAAGTAGTCAAAAAAGCGATGGAAGAGGGATATACAGAACCCGATCCAAAGATTGATCTAAGCGGTGTTGATGTAGCGCGTAAAATATTGATTTTAGCGCGAGAAAGTGGATTGCACATAGAATTAGCGGATATTGATAACCAGTCTTTTTTACCCAAAGACTGTCTCGATACAAAAGACAATGAATCCTTTTTTAATGCTCTTGTTCAGCATCAAAGTCATTTTGAAAAACTTCTGAGTGATGCCAATGGGGCAGACGCTAAACTCAAATACGTAGCGCAATTGGAAAACGGGAAAGCTACTGTTGGATTGCAACATATTCCAAAAGGGCACGATTTTTATAATTTAGAGGGAAGTGATAATATCATTCTATTTTACACCAATCGATACGCAGAACAACCACTGATTGTCAAAGGAGCCGGGGCTGGAGCAGCCGTTACTGCATCTGGTATATTTGCTGACATCATACGAATCGGCAAACAATAAATTATGAACTCAATCAGTGTTTTTGCACCTGCTAGTGTTGCTAATGTTTCTTGTGGCTTTGATATTTTAGGATTTTGTCTAGAAGGCGTGGGAGATCATTTTCTACTAGAAAAAGCAGACCACAAAAATATTAGATTCAAAGCCATATTGGGACAGGAACTACCGATGGATCCCGCCAAAAATGTAGCTGGTATTGCGGCACAAGCCTTGCTTAAGGAATATCCAGTGGATTTTGGAATAGATATTACCCTAAAAAAAGGTATTAAACCTGGTAGTGGGATTGGTAGTAGTTCAGCAAGTGCAGTAGGTATTGTATATGCATTGAATAAAATGCTAGGGCTTGGTTTGAAAAAAAATGAATTACTCCCTTTTGCGATGGCTGGAGAGTCTTTTGCTAGTGGTTCGGCCCATGCAGACAACATTGCTCCTGCCCTTTTGGGTGGATTTACATTAGTTCGTTCTGTAGAGCCGATGGATATTGTTCAGCTACCGTCACCTTCAAATTTATATGCTGCTGTCATCCACCCACAAATTGAAATAAAAACTTCCGATGCTAGGGCCGTCTTATCTAACACGGTAGATTTTAAAGACAGTATCCAACAGTCGGCCAATTTAGGTGCATTAATCAGTGGATTGTACACTGAAGACTATGAGTTGATTCGTCGTAGCTTGGTTGACCTCTTGGTTGAGCCCAAACGGGCTCCTTTGATCCCACATTTTTATGAAATGAAAAATGCCGCCTTAGAAATGGGAGCACTTGGTGCTAGCATCTCTGGTGCCGGTCCTTCCTTATTCGCCTTGACTCAAGGAAAAACCAATGCGGAAAAAGCTGCAACAGCCATGGCCAACATCTTAAAATCTACTGATATCCCCTTTGAAATATGGGTGTCGCCCATTAACACCAAAGGAACCATAACAACGGATGATCATGAAATATTTTAGCCTGAATCACAATTCGGTACCCACAGATTTTCCAACAGCAGTTCGCAGTGGGTTGGCCCCTGACCGGGGTTTGTATTTCCCAGAATCAATACCCGCTATTCCTTCTGGTGTAATAGACACTTTAGATCAACAAGACCCTTTGGAGCTTTGCTTTTTGGCGATTGCACCCTTTGTTGGGGGAAGTATCCCAGATGAAACACTACGTAAAATTATTGCCGAAACCTTAGATTTTGCGTTCCCCATTACCCCCATCACGAACAACATAGGCTCCTTAGAATTATTTCATGGCCCAACCCTAGCCTTTAAGGATGTTGGCGCTCGTTTTATGGCGCGGTGTTTAGGGTATTTCAATAGCCAAAAGAAGGAAAAACTAACAGTTTTGGTGGCAACTTCAGGGGATACAGGTGGTGCCGTAGCAGACGGATTCTTGGGTGTTGATGGCATAGATGTCGTTATTCTTTACCCAAAAGGAAAGGTTAGTACCATTCAAGAAAAACAGCTTACTACACTAGGACAAAATGTTGTTGCCCTAGAAGTAGATGGTGTTTTTGATGACTGTCAAGATATGGTTAAAACAGCTTTTTTAGATCAGCAAATTAAAGACGTACGCCCCTTGACATCAGCCAATTCCATCAATATTGCCCGATGGCTACCCCAGATGTTTTATTATATTCTGGCTGTTCGGTCACTTATTGCTCAACAGAAAAAAATAGTTTTTTCTGTCCCTAGTGGTAATTTTGGTAATCTTTGTGCCGGAATGATGGCGCAGCAAATGGGTTTTCCCATTCATCATTTTGTGGCAAGCAATAACCGCAACAAAGCCGTCGTAAACTATCTCGATTCTGGCGTGTATGAACCCAAACCAACCATTCAAACGCTATCCAATGCCATGGATGTAGGCGCGCCAAGTAATTTTATCCGTATTCAAAAAATTATGAATAACGACCTTATAAAATTAAGAAAATTGCTCACTGGCTTTAGTTATACTGATGACGAAACAAAAAAAGCCATTAAAGAACTCTTCGACGACCACAATTACATGGCTGATCCCCACGGTGCAGTTGGATACCTGGGACTAAAAGATTATTTGGCACAAGAACAGGATGATCAATATGGTGTATTTTTAGAGACGGCGCATCCTGTTAAGTTTTTAGACGTAGTAGAAGACACTTTGAAAACAACTGTACCTGTCCCCGAACGGATAGCTGCATTAATGGAAAAAGAAAAACAAAGTGTACCTATTCAAAATTACGAGGAATTAAAAGCGTATCTCTTGTCTAGTGGAACCTAATCAGCTGGAGTAGTTTTTAAATTAGGCTGCATAGATAGCGCAGGTTTGTTTTCTTTTATAAAATTATACCATCCCATTCTATTGATTACAATCGTTAGCAAAAGCCCTATCATTCAAATACTTTAATCGATCGTATATCAAGGTTTAAAATTTGGGGCTATTTTTTATTTTTGAATCTTCCATCTCATTGCAACGTTGATTGTATGGGTAGTGTGGGTTTTCAAGGCACTTCACTTACCGTTTAGCTATTAGTTTATTTAATGTAATTACTTTCATATCAGCACTTTCGCCCGCATTACGTATAGCCATTGTTGTGCATAGGTGTTATTTCTTATTTCGTGTTTTATTCAATAGTTTTTTATCATCGTAAAATTCAATCCTTTTGGTTTCTCCATTAATCACTGCATAATATTTAAAGTTTTGATGTTCCTCTAATCCTTTGGCTAACTTTTCAATTCTGTTGTCATTCGGACTTTCATAGTTTTCAATTACAAAGTTCATTAACTCATCTAAAGCTTCTTCCCAATCTGTTAAACTTAAATCATTGTCAAAAAGTAGCTTTATTAATCTGCCACTTTTTGTTTCAACTATTATAGATATCGTGTGTGATTGATTATATGCTTTATTAACTTTTTCAGTCGACTGTGATGCTGTCAATAATTTAGTTTCGAACGATTTTCCTTTTCTCAATAAAGGCTTAATTTTCTCGCTCAATATTTTATAATGTTCTTTTCCAGTTTCTTTTAGAAATGTTTCAAAATATGGTTTTAAGATATAGCACACAATTATTGTTGGTATTGACCATTCAAGAGCATTCCATACACTATTTTCACGCTAATTAATTTTAACATTCGCTCCGCATTCAGAGATTCCGCTTAGCTCTTCCGATATTAGTTCTTCTGGAAGAATTTCTTTAAAATCAATTAGTATGTCTGGTTTTCTTTCCATTTTCTCCACTTATGCACAACGCCCTGCTAAACGAAGTGAGGTTCGGGATTTTGAAAGGGCGAGTTCACTCGTCTTTTCAAAAGACTATAGAACCTTACCCAATTGCGATGTAGCATTTGTTGAATTGCGTTTTGCTCGAAGCCAGTCTTTGGCTGTAATGGGAATATTGTCATAAGTAGGTTTTAAGCAATTTGGTTTAGCA
>WTJI01000059.1 GCA_011524905.1 Flavobacteriales bacterium | reverse complement strand
AGATACTTACCAAGAATCCATAGCAACCAATCAAGATTTTGGATGGAAAACAAACTTTGCATTTTCAGTTAAAGTCACAAAAGGAAACAACCAAGATAATGACGATGGTGAGTTTGTAAATGCGAGATTTACTTCTCAAAGCGACGGTGTAATCTATGATGAATGGTATTACATTGTGGACAACAAACTCAAAGAATGGGAGCAATCTAAACAGGGAAAACCCAAAACGGCTGGTCATTTGTTTGGTAAAAAAATAGATGATGTTATCGGTGATCAATCTAGCGTTGACCTTGTGTTGAATTTTGTAGAAGCAATTAATCAAAAAGATTTTAAGTCCGCAGCGAGGTATTTGGACGAAGAAATGGACATAAGTTACGCGAGTGGATATTATGTTAAAGGGAAAGAGAAGGTAATTGAGACGTTTCGAAAAAGCCATTCCAAAGGCCAATACACTTATCGTCCCGTTTGGGGGTCTGCCACGAAAAGTATTCAAACCAAAAATAAAAATAGAGTGGTGGCGGTTTTTGACGTAATGACCAAAAACGGTAAAAAAATCGACGTTCAAAATATGATGTTAACCACCTATGTTAAGGGTGGGAAAATAAAAGGTATGTGGGTACATATGCGACAATTTAATCCGCAAGAATACAAAGCTGTGTACAATCAAGCCATTTCAGGTGATTTCTTGAATTAGCTATTTTAAGACGAAGAAGTTTTCATTCGTGATTGTGACTTTAATCACACTTAATGAATTAGTAAATGTTAAATTAGAAAAGGTTTAACCATAAACCATTCATTTAATACTGAATTTTGAATTTGAACTGCAGAGATTTTATACTCTGCAGTTTTTTTTATTTATCATTAAAATTTTAGGGAAAAAGTTATGTGTAAGTTTGTTCCTCCTGAATAATCCTAAATGCACGAATAAAATTGTAATTAACTATCCTCTTTCAACAATTGATTGATTTGATGGAAATTTAATATGTATTTGTGTAACCAATAATAATTTGTATTTGCATGTTTAATACCATTAAAAAAGATGAACATTTTATTAACTTTAAAGAAAATAACCTAATCAATTATAGAAGTAATACTTATGGTAGAATTCAATAATCTCACAGAAAAATTAAAAGATGAAATTAGAAATTCGTCAAACAAAGTAGAAATACCTGCTCATGAATTAATTGTATCTGTTGGAGATAAAATGGAATTTATACCATTTGTTTTAAACGGAACTGTTAGGGTTTTTATCGAAAACGACGACACAGGTAAAGAATTGCTTTTGTATTATGTGGAAGGGGGTTACACATGTATGATGTCTATCATTGCAGGGTTCACAAATAGAATAAGTAAAGTTTCTGCGGAAACAGAAAGTAATGCTACGATCTTATTAATCCCAGCGGATAAAATAAGAGAATGGCAAATTAAGTTCGAGGACTGGAATGATTTAATTCTAAACCTATTTATCAATAGGTATAATGATTTAATTACAACAATTGAGGCGCTTAGTTTTAAAAAAATTGAAGATCGATTGTTGAAGTATTTAGATAATTTTAAAGATGAATCTGGATTTATTTCTCTAAGTAAAAGCAATAAGGAGATAGCAAAGGATATTGCAAGTTCTAGAGAAGTTGTTTCGAGAACACTTAAAAAACTCGAAAATGATCAAAAGATTAGACTCAAGTCATCTCAAAGCAAATAGTCTTCTTGTTCCATACTATCTTAGTGATTAAATGCTGAAACGATTGGGCTATGTTAAGGGTTACTTTGTATTTGCTCAATCTACAGCATACCTTACTCTAGGATGTCTTTAAATTTGCAACTTAATAATACTATTTTCAGCCTCTTTTTCAAGAATCTCATCTGTACAGTAATGTTAACTCCTGTTTTATTTGACTGTTCATTTCTAATGTAGCTTGTTTTTCCATTTACAAGATCTACACGTGCTGATCTGCTATCGGATGTCAGATATTTAACAAACGTTTAGCCATTTTCCGCCTAGTTTTTATTTTCCAAACAAAATTAGGTTTGCCCAAGGCGTTAGCTTAATTTTGCACCCATAAATGCTAGAAATAAAACTCAGCTATTTTTATACCGCACATTTTCTTATCCTTTTACACCAATGCGCAATCTTTCGGTTTAAGTTTTTCTCATTACGGGGTTGGAATAGGTGTCTTATCAAATACTTATGACAAAATCTAAAAAAAGAAATACCCCCGACAAGTTTAGGGGTAACCCAAAAAAACGCCCCAAAAAAGACAATCGGCACGCTGATACCGCAGGCACGAAACATGCGAGTGCCCGAAATAACGGCGGGCGAAGAAAGAGTTCTAGTGGTAATCGCTTTAAAAAAAGTGATATCGACCCCAGAACATTAATCAATAAAAAACTATCTCCCAAGCAGACAAAAGAAGAACAAACAAGACCTTTTGGTGTTTTTCCACTACATGCACAGCTTCAATCTCGACTAAAGCATAAAAAATTTATACACACCACATCCATTCAAGATAAAACCTTAGAACCTATACTGGAGGGTGTCAATTTGATGGGTATTGCTAACACAGGTACAGGCAAAACGGGTGCATTTTTAATCCCACTCATTGAGCGATTGTTACTGCAAAAGAAAGGAAATTATAGTCTTGTGCTGGTTCCTACTCGCGAGTTGGCTCAGCAAGTAGTAGAAGAGTTTAAAAGTCTTACTAAGGGACTAAAACTATATTCCCATTGTTTGATTGGCGGAACCAACATCAATAAAGATATCGATAAGCTCAGGCGTGAAGCACATATAGTAATCGGTACCCCTGGTAGAATTAATGATATGCTCAACCGAAGGGCACTAAAGTTGGATGCTTACTCACATCTAGTGCTAGACGAATTTGACACCATGTTGGATATGGGATTCCAAAAAGAAGTCTTGCGGATTGTAGATCAAATGAATAACCGAAAACAAACCATCTTGTTCTCGGCTACTCAAACCGATAAGCAAAAACAAATCATAAACACTTTAATGCCCACCTATACTAAAGTCCAAGTGTCTGATGGCCAGTCCAACACCGATAATATCTACCAAGATATTATTCCATTTGAAACTCCAGAAGAAAAAAATAGTATTTTAAAGGAAATCCTTCAACGCAAGGAGTATCGAAGAGTCCTGATATTCCTTGACACCAAGAGACAAGTCACAAGATTGTATCGCCAACTTAAAAAGCAGGCATTTAAGGTTGATGAAATTCACGGTGATAAATCACAAAATTACCGAACCAAAGCCATTAAAAACTTCAAATCTGGACAAATTCAAATCATGGTAGCCACTGATGTCGCAGCAAGAGGTATTGACATTGATAATATTGCTTTGGTAGTTAACTATCACATTCCTGGGTCAAAAGAAAGCTATGTACACCGCATTGGTCGGACGGGTAGGGCTGGCAAGCTCGGACAGGCATTGACATTTGTCGAGAAAGCTAGCTTGCGAAAAGGCGCATAATTTGTTTTATTTTTTCATTCTCCGAATACCTTCGTAAAGCAAAAATGCAACCAAAATAATTGCCAAATACAAAATTAAATTCCGAATAAAGTACATATCTCTATAGGACTTTTGCCAGGACCAGTCCCAGATGATATCCGAAAAAGAGACCAACAAAAATTCGGGCCAACAATCGAAATGCGACTTCCATTGTAATGTGATTTATATGAATAAATATAAATAAATCAAATGTATAGTTAAAGGGGATTACACATTTTAGCCTACACTCAATTACACCTCCAAATCATTTCACCAATTAAAAAGCAATTAATCATTTATCAATTTTATAATGGTCTTTTAATTTAAAGAGCAGATAGACAGTACAATACATGTTAATTATTCTCATGACTATCATTTTAACACTTCTTTATCACAGTCGTTTTTAATAAATATTTAGTTTTAAATAAATCTTATAGCCCAAATGGAAGAAAAAGAATTGTTTTATTATCAAAAAGCGATGGGGCTTCTTAAGCTCGGGATGACGAAAGAAGTATTAGAAAAAGAACTTGCCTATTTTACAGCAGTAGATCAAACAGCCGCCATTAAAGGATACCGACGGGCATTATCACAGACGACTGAGTCAACCAAAACAGTTGTTTGATGAAAATTCCACTGCGCACCATAGGATGGGCTTTGATTGGATTAGGGTTGACCTTGAGTATTTTTGAATTTTTATTGGAAAACAGCCAACTGGTTTTGTTAGCAGGTTTGGTTTTATTTGGTATTTCTTTTTTGATCAAAGAATAAGCAAAGCACACCTAACATAAACTTACATTCATATTTTCGAAATTACTTCACGAAAAATAAAATGCAAAAGTATCAGCCAAGGACTAGCATGTAGGCACAAATCAAACCAGTCTTTGGGCTGCATACCAACAGCACCTCCCATTACCCACCTGATTTTTCCAACAAGATGGGGTTCAGGTAGAAAGGGGGCCAACCCCAAAGTGAAACAGCCTACAATAGCGATGAATAAGGGAGACCGAAAAAAAGATCCCATTTTATACAGCTCTTTTAAAAAAAGCACGGGCAACGCCAGCCTCTTCTGAGGTCACTTGTACCAGTTCCCAGCCTTGCTTCCCTAAACGGTTAAATTCCTCTTCATTCATCAACGATTTTTTAAAGACTTTGTTGGTCAATATTTTGTATTCGAAAAATTTCATCTATATTATGTTTTACTAAACTGAATTTAAATATCATGTTTTTTTCTCTGTCGGCCCTATTAGCTTCTAAAAAATACCTAATACTGGGTATAATTTTTGAGTTCATCATTTTTGGGTCAGTTTATCTCTTGACATATGATATGGGCGAAACTTTTCGCCTCGCAGCACGATATTCAGGTCGCTTATCTTTGTTGGTTTTTCTGTTGCCATTCGCTTTTTATTTGCAAAACCAATTGGGTGAGAATGATCAGAGATCACTTTTTGCTGGACTTCGGGTGTTTGCAATTTTACATGCGATTCACTTTGGATTTTTAACGGCCAATGTAGTTTGGAATGCCATTCCGTTGGTTCCTGTTAAACTAACTGGGGGCGCCTTGGCGTATCTTATGATTTTATGCTTACCTTTTTTTGAAAGTAAAATCAAAGCCTACAAATGGCTCTTATCTTTGTATTTCTTTTATGTAGGGGTAGTTATGTCGGTGACCTACTTATCCCGAATCAAAGGCGATTTTGAAGGGAGTGAGTCGAGTCCTATCCATTACCTTGCTCTTGGCGTATTGGGCTTGTTTTTACTTGTTTTTTTGCGGCAATTGGTAAACAGAATCAGGTCGTAGCAATCCATAAAAAAAGCCTCCGAGAGGAGGCTTCTCATAAAATCTATTCATTTTAAAATGATATCCCAAATCCAATATTTCCGATAACTATTCCATTTTCGGAGACCCCTGGAATGTCTGGAAATTCTTCATATTCAGTAGAAGTTTCACCAAGGGAAGCAGAACGGGCTTGAATTTCTAATTGGTCGGGTATGTTTCCTATGCCATACCCCAGTTCAATGCGGAAATAAAAGCGACCACTAGATTTATAACCAATCTTCAAGTTGGTTGTAGCTATTTTTTCTTCAACAGTACCTATTCCATCATAGATGCCGTCTTCTACTTCGATATTTGAAAAGGTTAAATCTGTTGTTAAATTTCCTAAACCTGCACTCAAATAGGCACCTGTACCTGTTTGTCCGAAATAGTAATTTAGACCAAACTCCGTATAGCTCATGGCAACACTGGTATCTTCATCTGGGTCAATGTCAAAACCACTGAAATCAGCATAAGGGGCTAAATGGTTGTTTAAAACAGGGAGGATCACTTCAACATTACCTCCAATGATATTGGGAATCCCCAGTTTTACCCCTAGCGCTAGGGTTTTGGGTTTTGTAGTAACACTATCTATCATGATCGTTTCAGCCATAATTTGGCTATCCAACTCAGCACCATCTTGTGCATAGACGCCAAAACTGGTAACTAATAAAATCAAAAATATTTTTTTCATCGTCTATTGAATTATTTGTTTAAAGATATGCGTTTTTCTCTATTGGCTAATTCCCAGGCAGTATGAAAAATTAAACGAGTACGGTTTTGTAAAATGTCATAATTAATCTTATCTGGGGTATCCGTGTGCTTGTGATAGTCATCATGGGTTCCGTTGAAGTAGAATATAATCGGGATATTGTTTTTGGCAAAATTATAATGGTCACTACGGTAATAAAATCGGTTAGGGTCTGCATCATCGTTATAGGTGTAGTCTAATTCAATTTTGCAATACTTTGAGTTGATTTGTTCGGAAACATCATGGAGTTCTTGGCTAAGTTTATCAGATCCAATTAAGTAAATGTAGTTGGGATTTGGATTTTCTCTTTTCGGGTCCAATCGGCCAATCATATCTACATTGAGATTGGTGATAGTCTGATCAAGGGGGTATAAGGGGTTTTCAGTATAATATTTAGAACCAAGCAAGCCTTTTTCCTCTCCGGAAACATGGAGAAAAACAACCGAACGTTTGGGACCGTGACCAGCGGCTTTGGCTTTCTGGAAGGCATCAGCAATTTCTAGCATGGCAACTGTGCCCGAACCGTCGTCATCGGCTCCATTGTATATTTTTCCATCCTTCATTCCCACATGATCCAGATGTGAGGAAAGTATTATGTATTCGTCAGCTTTTTCAGATCCCCTAATGATAGCAGCTACGTTTTGCGTGGCAACTGAATCTCCTTTAATAATCAGGTTCATGTTTTGAAAATAATCCTCAGTCCCCTCAGCAGCCTCTATTTGACGGGATTGATAATAATGGCGCAAGAATGCTGTTGCTCTTCTTTGCCCTTCACTGCCTGTATCTCGTCCTTCAAAGTAATCAGAGGCATAGACATATAACAAATTTCTAAGATCGTTTTCTTTAATTTCTTTTTCATAAGGCATAGGATCAACCTGGGCAATTCCTACACAGCAATACAAAAAAGCACTGAAACAAATGATTTTTTTCATGATATAAAAGTTAAATAGGATATGACTTTATGGGTCATGTATCCAATCTTTCAAAGATATAAATTGACAAGAATTTCGAGCGGCATTCAAACTGAATTAAGCAATCACGGCTTTTCGGCTTGCAATAATTTGGTCATGAATCCCCGTCCATAGCAGGAATCTGTTGTGCAATGCTTGTTTTGAAATAGCAATAACTTCTTCCCATTTTTGGGGTTGATTATCGCAAAGGTCGGCAATCATCTCTAGGGCCATTGGTCCATGCTGGTCACCATCTACTTCAATGTGTCTTTCCAAATAATAGCGAAAAGGAGCCAGCTTAGTTTCCCCTGCTTGCTGCATATTCTTTACCATTTCAATAAACATATCAGGGATTAAATCCTCTCTTCCGAAAGTGAAAACTGCTGCAATTTCATGTAACGACTTGTTTTCAATTGTATCAAAGGTAAAAAGAAGGAAATCTTTGATGAAGTCGGGTAGGGAGGCTTGCTTTATGCTTGCCAGAACAGAATTTTCATTGGGTAATGTTGATAGAAATTGTTGTATATCTTGCGTATTCGCCCCAAGGGATTCCATAGCATTACAATACATTTCAAAATGACTGACTGCGTTGCCCCTTTCGTCCACATCACTTTCTTCACCCCACACAATTTCATTGATTAATCTAGCTGTAGCAGCACGGGGGGCAGGCTTCCAGGGTAGGCTGATAGTCGTTAGTTCAATTTGTAGTTTTTTAACCAGCGACATAAAGTCCCATACAGCATACACATGGCATTCGGTAAAGACTTTTAGGTCGTCTATGTCTTTTAACGTGTTATAGATGGGGTGGTTCAGTAATTGGGATCTAAATGATTTCAGTTCTTGCTCCAGTCTCTCTTGCATAATCTCGAAATATTTGCAAATATAGTAGATGCTAGTATGTTGGGAAACTGACAAGTATCTTTTTTGAAAATAAAAAGATTACATTTAAACCAATGGAAAGTGTGAAAGTCATTGAGTGCCCCCGAGATGCCATGCAAGGATGGAAAACACATATCCCAACAAACGCAAAAATTGCTTATTTGAAGAGTCTGCTGCGTGTGGGCTTTGATACACTTGACTGTGGTAGTTTTGTGTCGCCCAAGGCCATCCCACAAATGGCCGATACAGCCGCAGTTATCGAGGCTATTGGACCCTTCAAAGCCAGCACCAAACTTTCGGTTATTGTGGCAAATTCCAGAGGTGCCCGAACTGCATGTGATTTTGATGCTATTGATGTATTGGGTTATCCTTTTTCAATTTCTGAAAATTTTCAAATGCGCAATACTGGAAAAAGTATTGAACAATCATTTGGGGTACTGGAATCTATTTTAGAATTAGCCAGCCAGTCCAAAAAGGATTTAACGGTCTATTTATCAATGGCTTTTGGGAATCCTTATGGTGATCCTTGGCACCCTGATATTGTTTCGGATTGGGTTTATCGGTTACAGAAAATGGGGGTACAGCGCATCTCATTGTCTGACACGATTGGACAAGCACAAACGGAAACAATAAAAGAACTTTTTGGCTCCCTTATACCATCTTTCACTGAGATTATTTTTGGCGCCCATTTCCATACGACACCCCAATCGGCTATGGAAAAAATCAATGCTGCATATGCCAAAAAATGTCGCCGTTTTGACGGGGCTATCCGAGGAATTGGTGGCTGTCCTATGGCACAAGATCATTTGGTCGGTAACATGCCCACAGAAACACTAATTAATTTTTTTAACCAAAAAAAATGCCATCACGGTTTACAGTTACTTCATTTTGAATCGGCCTACAATAAGGCTTTACAGCTCTTTCAATAGCCCAAATGTATTCTGATACATTGGTCAAAATAATTGTATATTTGCTTGCAATTAATTCAATATTAATTGCCTATGGATTCCAATAAATTTTATGGTGAGGGACTTACCTATGATGATGTCTTACTCGTTCCAGCCTTTTCACAAGTGTTGCCCCGAGAAGTTTCTATTCGTTCTAGGCTGTCACGAAATATTCCACTGAATACGCCCATAATTTCTGCCGCCATGGATACGGTTACTGAAAGTCAGATGGCCATTGCGATGGCACGTGAAGGCGGGATAGGTGTATTGCATAAAAACATGACGATCGCTGAGCAAGCAGCCAAAGTGCGCGCAGTTAAAAGAGCGGAATCAGGAATGATAATGGATCCCGTCACATTACCCCTAGGAAGCACCGTTAAAGATGCAAAAGACAGCATGCGTCAATATAAAATAGGCGGGATTCCTATCGTAAATGCAGATGGCAAACTAGCAGGTATTGTTACCAACAGAGATTTGCGCTTTGAAAAGGACAATGAACGCCCTATTACGGAAGTCATGACCCATACCCCTTTAATAACAGCGACTCGTGATACTTCTTTATCTGACGCAGAGGAAATCCTTCAAAAGCATAAAATCGAAAAGCTACCCGTAGTAGAAGCAGATAATACGCTTCTCGGATTGATTACTTTTCGTGATATAACCAAACATACCGACAAGCCTATTTCAAATAAAGACAGCTTTGGCCGATTGCGTGTTGCTGCAGCCTTAGGGGTTACAGCTGACGTGCAAGAACGTGCCACTGCATTACAACAAGCAGGTGTTGATGCCTTGGTCATTGATACTGCTCATGGGCACACTCGTGGTGTTGTAGATGCTTTAAATCAAGTAAAAAATATTTTCCCTGATTTGGATGTTATTGTTGGAAACATAGCCACAGGCGATGCGGCTAGATATTTAGTTGATCATGGAGCAGATGCTGTGAAAGTAGGTATTGGTCCCGGGTCAATCTGCACAACACGAGTTATTGCGGGTGTTGGTTTTCCTCAACTTACTGCTATTATGGAAGTTTCCAAAGCCATTAAAGGCAGTGGTGTTCCTGTTATTGCCGATGGTGGAATTCGCTACACCGGCGATATACCTAAAGCCATTGCTGCAGGTGCAGATGCTGTCATGTTGGGATCACTACTAGCCGGCACCAAGGAATCACCCGGTGAGACAGTTATTTTTGAAGGAAGAAAATTTAAAACCTATCGTGGCATGGGATCATTAGAAGCCATGAACAAGGGCTCAAAGGATCGCTATTTTCAGGATGTTGAAGATGATATCAAAAAACTAGTTCCCGAGGGAATTGTAGGACGTGTACCATATAAAGGAGAATTGTTTGAAAGCATCCACCAATTTGTAGGTGGTCTTAAAGCCGGTATGGGATATTGTGGCACTCCTGACATTACAAGTTTACAAGAACAAGCACAATTTGTAAAAATTACGGCATCAGGAATTCGTGAAAGTCATCCACATAACATAAGAATAACTAAGGAGGCACCTAATTACAGCCCCTAATTTGTAGGATAAATTGAAGAAAACCTCAATTACGAGGCTAATATTTTGAAGGTTTTGATAATATTTCCTTGATAACGGACACGTATAATATACATATGCCCCAGGTTTAAATCTACAGAAACCTTAGCGCTAGTTAAATCACTTATTTCGTATTGCGCTATTTTATTACCAATGATTGAAAAAATTTCAATTTTACCTGCACCTATCATTCCCTGTAAATAGAGGGTGTTATTTGTGTAGAATACATTGATTTTATCCTGTTGATAAACAAAGCTGCCAGTAGATACACCCTTTGGAACTGCAATAAGAGTGGCAGGTAAAAAAGATAGAAAAAATAAAAAAAGAGTAATCTTTCGCAATACGCTGTATATTTGCTACTAAATTACGATGATTTTATGAGAGTTTAAAATTATATCAACATTTTATTTATTTGTAAATCAATTACTTGTAAAATATTTTAAAAATTATTAATTACTTATTAACAATAAATCGTCAAAATTATTGATAAACGCTAAAGACATGCTTAATCATTTTAAAAAGTGTCATTCACTACAGTTTTGCCTCATCAGTTTTTTTGTATTACTTATCACAATGGGGTGTAACTCATTAGAATCTGGACAAAATACAGCTGTAGCTAGGGTAGGTGATGTATATCTATATCGGTCGGATATCGTATCTCATTTTGGATCGTTCAATAATTATGATGATAGCTTGTTGCGCGTTCAAAAGTTTATCAATACTTGGGCTAAAGAGCAGCTTCTATACCAGCAAGCGCAAATAAATATACCAGATGAAAAGCGCAGAGACCTATTGCGATTGATTCGCCAATATGAAGCTGAACTTTTTGGTCAAGTGTATAAAGAATCGATCATAAATAGTGGTATGGATACACTCATTAGTTCAGCCGACTTGTCTCAAATATACAATTCCAATAAATCTATGTTTGTTCTCAAAGAACCCATTTATAGGTTCCGTTCACTACAAATGCCATTAACCAACGTTAACCAAGAGGAGATAAAAAAAAGATTTAGCCGATTTGACTCCATAGACCGTATTTTTCTAGATTCGCTTTCTTTTCAGTTCACGCGCTATTTTTCAGGTGATTCCCTTTGGGTCAATCAAAAGTTTTTAAGTGAACGTGTTACTTTTTTAAACGAAAAAAATGTAATGCGTTACTTTAAAAGTAAAAAATTAGTTGAAGTGAAAGACTCATTAAATGTATATTTGTTTGTGGGTTTAGAAGTCCGACGACCAACCCAGTTGGCTCCAATGTTGTATGTCGAACCTTCACTCCGCAGCATATTGTTAAACCAACGTAAAATTGAATTTTCTAGAAAATTTGACAATGATTTATTACAAGACGCCATCCGATCGAAACAATTTGAGATTTTGGTACCCTAAGGTCATTAGTTTGGCACTTTGCTTGTGGGCGGGTACACTATCTATTCAAGGACAAACAAAAATTAAAATTGACGGCGTATCTGCTGTGGTTGGTGATTTTGTTATTCTTGAATCCGATATCGATAAAATGATTGTTGAGATGGAATCGCAAGGCATATCTGCCAAAAATATAACCCGTTGTGAGTTATTGGGTAAACTCATGGAGGATAAACTCTATGCCCATCATGCTGTTCAAGACAGCCTTGAAGTTAGTGATCAAGAAATTTACGACTATGTCGATCAGAGTCTTGACTATTTTGTTTCACAGCTTGGAAGTATGGAACAAGTCCTTGAATTTTACAAAAAATCAGATGAGGCTTCTTTCAGAGAAGAATTGTTTGCGATCAATAAAACGCAAAAACTAGCAAGTTTGATGCAATCAGAAATCGTTGATGCGATTGAGATAACCCCAGAAGAAGTCCGTTCTTTTTTTGAAAAAATACCCGAGGATGAATTGCCTGTCTTTGGCACCGAACTAGAGATTGCACAAATTGTCTTTGAGCCAAAAGCCAGTCCAGAAGAAGAGCAAAGAATCATAGATCAATTGAAAGGGTTCAAGGAAGACGTACTAGAGCGTGGATTAAGTTTTGCCTCAAAGGCTATTTTATATTCCCAAGACCCTGGGTCACGGTCTAAAGGGGGTAAATATACCCTCTTACGTAAGCGACCTCAAATGGCAAAAGCCTTCCGAGACATGGCATTTAGTTTGCAAGAAGGAGAAATTTCTGATCCTTTTCAAACAGAATTTGGTTGGCATATCTTGACCGTCGATAAAATAAGAGGGCAAGAAATAGATGTGCGTCATATTTTACTTATCCCAAGAGTTGATGATGCCGAATTGGTCGAGACAAAGGCTACATTGGATAGTTTGCGTCTAAGAATATTGTCCAACGAATTAAAATTTTCAGAGGCTGCGTTTCAATTTTCTGATGAAAAAGAAACTCGAAATAATGGCGGAGTTCTGGTCAACCCCGCTACTGGAGATACACGTTTTGAATTAACCAAAATCGATCCCGTTTTATACAATCAAATCAGAAATTTGAAGGACGGAGAAATTACACAGCCTTTGCTGGAAGAAGGAAGGGCAGGAAAGAAAAAATATAAGTTGTTAACTGTTACCAATCGTTTTGAAGAGCACAAAGCTGACTTTACCAGAGACTATATTAAAGTTAAAGAGTTGGCACTGAAGGAGAAAAAACTCAATCAGATCCAGTCATGGATGCGAAGTAAAATAGAAGAAACCTATGTTAGTTTAAACCGTGATGTACGTGATTGTAATTTTTCTAACAATTGGTTAAAAACGCAAGAGTAAATATTATCTGAAATATTTAAGTGGTACCCAAAGCATCCCAAAACACTCACCACCTTCTTTGTGAATATTTTTATGATGTATTTTATGGGCACGTCTAATACCTTTAGCGTAGCGTGAATTGGCGTTACGAAATAGTTTAAAACGCTGGTGTATAAATACATCATGTACCATAAAATAGGTAAACCCGTAAGCAAAAATTCCTAGCCCAATGGGTAGGCCTGCCCAAAAGTTGAGCTCTCCCCAGGCTAAAACACAGCCAGTACTAACTAAAGCATAAAAAATAAAAAATAAATCGTTGCGCTCAAACCAAGAGTTGTGGTCTTTTTTGTGATGGTCTTTGTGCCATACCCATAAAAAGCCATGCATAATGAATTTATGACTGAACCAAGCCATAAACTCCATACCACAAAATGTAAGCAAGAAAACTAAAATCCATGCTAGCAAATCCATACTACAATAAATTCAATCGGTATTTAAAATAAGATTGTGCCAAAACCCCCATTTTTTGATAGTTAGGGACTCTGATCCGTGTATTTTTGATTTGAAAAGAAGGAGTGCGTTTAAGTTTGTATAGCAGTTTATGATAGTATTTGTAGGCTGTGTAAACACCTAAGCGTGCTTCATTGGGCAGCTTAAAAATACCGACAAGTGCCTTTTCAAAATCAGCTTCTATATCGGCTATGATTGCCATTTTGTCTAATTCTTGGAAGGCATTTATATCGACGTTGGGAAAATACGTTCTTTCTAAGTTCTCAAAATCTGCATTCAGATCCCGTAAAAAATTTACTTTTTGAAAAGCTGACCCCAATGACATGGCTGCTGGTTTGAGTTCTTGATAGGCTTTGTCATTACCCTTCATAAACACTTTAAGACACATCAAACCAACAACATCGGCTGAACCATAAATGTAATCATGATACTCTTCTTTAGTGTTGTAAATCTGTTTTGATAAATCTTGACGCATACTTTTTAAAAAGGCATCAATGAGATCAGTATCAATATTAAATTCATGAACAGTTTGCTGAAATGCGTTTAAAATGGGATTGAGGCTAATTTTTTGTGCTAGCGCTTCATACAAATCCTTTTCAAATTTATCTAAAAGTTCTTTTTTAGGGTAGTTGTGGAAGGTGTCAACGATTTCATCTGCAAATCGAACAAAGCCATAAATGTTGTAGATATGTGGTCGGATACTAGGGCCCAACAATTTAGTTCCTAAAGAAAATGAGGTACTATACCTTTGTGTGACAAGTCGACTGCAGTCCTGTGAAACAGAATCGAATAAGTTTTTCATAGCGCAAATTTAGTTGAATAAAAATACTAAAATTTGAAACAAAATGAGAAATGTTAAACAAAAACTTGAGCTCCGAAGTATTTGAGCCTAAATGACTCAAAGGTTGGGAATAATTCAATTTGTTTAGGAAGTAGGGAAGGATTGATGTGAACTTGAAGAGGACCGAGTATATTGAGTTTAGATTCTGTATTATCTAGTAACTGGGCCTGGAAGTCTTTCAGATAGCCGTCAATTTCGTCTTTGTTGGGTTCAACCGTTAAATAAGTAACAAAATTTAAGATATCGCTATAAGTCATAACTGTTCGTAGGGATTCAGTTGTAAGGGACTGTCCTAAAAATATAGTTTTATAGTTTTGGGAAAGAATATAGTAATTGAGGAAAAGGATACCCAATTCATGAATCTCATTTTCTGGTAGAAATAGAACAAATATTTTTTGATTTTCCTGTGGAGATTGCTTGCGTTGTATGAGTTCAGTTTGGATGTGAATCTTTTGTTTGACTAAATTGGTAATAAAGTGTTCATGTGACGGACTAATGGCACCTGTTTGCCATAGTATACCTAGTTCTTGCATCAAGGGCATGAAAATTTGAATAAAGATGTAGTCAAACTCATATTTGTTGGCAATTTCGTCGTAGGTGGCATCGAACATCACATAGTCAAAGTTCACCATAGCTAGTTTAAGGGCATTGATGGCAACTTGTTCTGAACTAGATTTGAGAGCAATATCACGGACCATAATGGGGATTTCACCTTCTTCAAGGCTGGCAATTTTAGATATTTTGAATCCGTGGTTGTAAAGTAAGGTAATGTTGAGAAGCTTTTGCAGGCTGGCTAAGCTATATCTTCTGATATTGGTATCAGTCCTTTCGGGCTGCAGCAGGTTGTAACGTTTCTCCCAAATACGTATGGTGTGTGCCTTTATCCCTGATATATTCTCAAGGTTTTTGATAGAAAACGTGCTTTTTATCCTATTCATGTTCAATGTTTCAATGCAAAAGCTTATACAAACATAGGAAAATTAAACGAATAGAACAAAGTGCGCACGAGAAGACTCGAACTTCCACGGGATTTAACTCCCACTAGGCCCTC
>WTJI01000038.1 GCA_011524905.1 Flavobacteriales bacterium | reverse complement strand
TGAGCCAACTTTCTTCAGATAGAATGAAATGATCAAGGAGTTGGTATCCGGATTTATGGAGTGTCCTGATCTTTCCTTGAGCATTGTCTATTTCGGGGTATTCGGTGTTCCAATACGTTTCTATCTCAGCCGGACGCTCGTTTGTTAACCAAGTGATTTCGCTTAGCGCTATGTTAGTGGCAAGGCTAAGACAACACAACCCGATAGACAAAATCGGGTTCTTTTTGATATTTTATATTTTAGTAGTTGCTTAAATAAACAAATTGACTATATTTTCAGTATGGACAACATTTCTTGTATAAGACAACAGGCGGACATTAAACAAATCAACCGTTGTAAAGACCGAGTTTCAGAACTGAACGGTTCGTTTGACTATTTATCGAACGGACTTGAATTGGCTGGTAATAATGTAAGACTGAAAATCCTGTTCTTACTTTACGAAGAGAAACAACTTTGCGTTTGCGACTTGAGCGACATTCTCGGAATGACCATTTCGGCAATTTCACAACACCTGCGAAAACTCAAAGACCGAAAACTCATTGAAACAGAAAGACAGGCACAAACCATTTTCTACTCATTGACAAAAGAGTATGGAAAAATGCTCAAACCGTTTTTCAAAATACTTCACGAAAATAAAATTTTGGAATCAATATGAAAACAGACAAAAAATTAATCGGCGCAGGACTTTTAACAGCATTTGCTGCTTCACTTTGTTGCATCACACCAGTTTTGGCTCTTGTTGCTGGGACAAGTGGGCTTGCTTCTAGTTTTTCGTGGCTCGAACCTGCAAGACCATATTTCATCGGTTTGACAATTTTGGTTCTTGGTTTTGCCTGGTATCAAATGCTAAAGCCTAAAAAGGAAATCGATTGTGAATGTGAGACAGACGAAAAACCAAAATTCACACAGTCCAAAACTTTTTTAGGAATTATAACTGTATTTGCAATAGTAATGTTGGCATTTCCATACTATTCAGGAATTTTTTACCCAGACACGGCAAAACACATTATCGTAGTAGATAAATCGGATATTAAAACAACTGAATTTAAAATTAGTGGAATGACCTGTGCGGGTTGTGAGGAACACGTAAACCACGAAGTAAATAAACTCAGCGGAATCGTGAGCTCAAAAGCATCATACGAAAGTGGAAATGCAATCATTGAATTTGATAAAACCAAGACCAATGAAGCGGAAATTGAGAAAGCAATTAATTCTACAGGTTATAACGTGACCGACAAAAAAGAAAAATAATGGAAACTATATTGACATCTGAAATAACTTGCCCAAACTGCGGACATAAAAAAGTAGAAGAAATGCCAACGGAATCTTGTCAATTCTTTTATGAATGTGAGAGTTGCAAAACGGTTCTAAAACCAAATGAAGGAGATTGTTGTGTTTATTGTTCTTACGGAACTGTGCCTTGTCCGCCGATTCAAGAAAACAAAAGTTGTTGCTGAAAAGACAATACTCTAAAAAATGATATATTAGGAAAATGCAAACGGAAGAAGAAATCCTAAAAATAAAAAAAGTAAAAAACACCGCAGTACGAACGGTTGTTCTGCGCCATCTTTTAAGCCTAGAAAAAGCTCAATCATTAAAGGATATTGAAAATGCGCTGCCCTATACGGATAGAAGTTCTATTTTCAGAACACTAAAAACATTTGAGGAAAACAAAGTTATCCACAGCATTGAAGATGGCTCTGGAATGACCAAATATGCAGTTTGTGCGGAAGGCTGTAACTGCGACCCAAAAGATTTGCACTATCATTTTTATTGTACTAACTGCGACAAAACGTTTTGTCTTTTCGACGTTCCTATTCCCAATATTCAACTTCCAAAAAATTTCAAGTTGCAACAAGCAAATATGGTCGTGAAAGGCCTGTGCGACAACTGCAACAGATAATCTTTGCAATCGAGTTGCGGTAAATGCTAAATACATTTGCAATATTCTTAAAAACCAGAATAAGCAAATGAAAAAAGTATTTTTAAACACATTATTTTTAATGTTATCAATTATATCATTCGCACAAACGAGTGATATTTCCATTTCTGTGAGCGATGCCGAAACAGATGGGCCATTATTGGGAGCGACTGTATATTTTGAAGAATTAGAGAAAGGAGCAGTAACAGATTTTGACGGAATTGCCACATTTACAGAAATCCCAAATGGAAACCAAACCGTAAAAATTTTATATGTAGGTTTCAAAACCATTGAAACCACTATTGAGGTTGGCACAAAAAAAGAGTTCTCTTTCAAGCTCGAATCGGGAGGAAATGAATTGGATGAAGTCGTTATACAATCTTCAAGAAGTACACGAACTGTTAAAAAAATACCCACGAGAATAGAATTTATAGGTGTGGAAGAATTAGGCGAAAAAGCAGTAATGAATCCGACTAATATTTCAATGGTGCTTCGTGAAAGTACCGGAATACAAATGCAACAAACCTCGTTAAGTAGTGGAAACACCAATATTAGAATTCAAGGTCTCGATGGACGTTATACACAACTTTTAAGAGACGGATTTCCTTTGTATGGTGGATTTTCAAGTGGTTTGAGTATTTTACAAATTCCGCCTCTAGACCTACAACAATTTGAGATAATAAAAGGAAGTTCTTCTACACTTTATGGAGGAGGGGCTATTGCGGGTTTAATAAATATGGTATCAAAAACACCTGATGAAGAACCATCTTTGGATATTATGCTAACTCAAACACAAGCGTTGGGTAGTACAGCAAATGTCTTTTATAGTAAGCGAAATGAAAAATTTGGAGTTTCATTATACAGTTCTGGTCATTACCAAAAAGCGTATGACCCAGAAGATGATGGTTTCAGCAATCTACCAAAAACAACTTCGTTATCTTTTAACCCCAAATTCTTTTATTATCCTTCAGAAAAAACAACTTTTTGGATAGGTTTAAATGGAACTTATGACGACAGAATTGGTGGAGACATTACAAAAATTGAAAGTGGCGAAAATGGGATTCATCAATATACCGAAGAAAATCTTTCTAAAAGATTGAGCAGTCAGGCTGTTTACGAAACACAGATAGATTCGGTCAGTTCATTGAACATCAAGAATAGCATCTCATTTTTCGATAGAAAACTATCTATTACCGATTTCAGTTTTGACGGCAAACAAACCAATACATTCACAGAAATCAACTATCAAAAGGCATCCAAAAAAACCGATTGGATTTTTGGTGCAAATTTATACACATCTAATTTTGATGAAAATGATAATGCGACATTACAACGAGACCAATCAGACGTTACTTATGGAGCATTTGTAAACAACATTTACGACGTTTCAGATAGTTGGATTTTAGAAACAGGATTAAGAGCAGACTACAATACAGATTTCGGTTTTTTTCCACTTCCAAGAGTTTCCTTGCTTTACAAGAACGACAGCGGATTTTCGAGCAGAATTGGTGGTGGATTAGGTTATAAAATTCCAGATATTTTCACCGAAGAGGCGGAATATATCAGTTTTGAAAATGTACTTGCTATAGATAAATCTGCTTTAAAGGCAGAACGTTCCTATGGTGTCAATTTTGATGTGAATTACCAAACAAGGTTATTCGATGTGGTAGGTTTTAGTGTTAACCAACTCTTCTACGTTTCAGCTATAAACAACGGGCTATTATTAAATTCAACAGACGATGGATTTTTTATGTTTGAAAATGCAACCGATAAAATAATAAGCAAGGGAGCGGAAACCAATATTAAATTTACGTACAAGGATTTTAGATGGTTTTTAAACTATGCACTCATTGATACAAAGCTGAACTATTTGGCAGGAAATCCGCAAAAACCGCTCACAGCAAAACATAATGCAGGTAGCGTTTTAATGTACGAATCTGATAAATGGCGCATAGGTTATGAAACTTTTTACACAGGAAAGCAGTTTTTGTCTAATGGCACAGAAACCACGGATTTTATAACTATGGGATTGCTTTTAATGCGCAATTTCAAATGGGGAACAAC
>WTJI01000049.1 GCA_011524905.1 Flavobacteriales bacterium | reverse complement strand
GTTTTGCGGCTTTAGGTATTCTGTCTAAAGTATATTTAAATGCTGAAGTTTATGCAAATGTTGATCGTTACACAGAATCAGCTTTAGCGGCTACTTATGTAATCGACAACGGTGGCTATCGCTTATCTGACAGTTCTGTATCTGTCCCTAATTTAGGACGTCGTCCTTCTGTAGCTTCTGATCCAGAAAACTTAACGGGCTTTGCTGCTATTTTTGCACCTAACAATGAGAATAATCCAGAGATTATCTTTAGTGTGGAGTATGACGAAGCAACTGCAGGTGGGATGAATTTCTCTCAGATGACACTGCACTATTCTAGTCAGTTTACTTGGAACTTCCAAGATCAACCTTGGAACGGATATGCTACATTGACAGATTTTTATAACTCTTACAGTGATAACGATGCTAGAAAAGCTGCTAGCTTTATCGCAGGTCCTCAGTTAGACTTTGGTGGTAGTGCTGTTTTGGACTACGCCTCTGATGATGGTGATATTCCCTTAGTCTATACGCCACAAATTAACGAGCTTGAGCCCAATTCACTTCGTGAAGCTGGGGCCCGTATGGGTAAATATAGCTTTAAGCAATTTGGGCGCCCTGATATGGATAACGATTATGTTATTGTTCGTCTAGGAGAATTGCACCTAAACCGTGCAGAAGCCCTTGCTAGAGCGGCAGGCGATTGGTCTGCTGCTGATCAGCTTGGTGATGTAACGGCCATTAGATCTAGAGCTGGATTAGGTCCTATTTCAAACATCACAGCCGACTCTTTCCTTGCTGAGCGCGGTCGTGAAATGTTCCAAGAAACTTCAAGAAGAACGGATCAAATCCGTTTTGGTAAGTTTACTGGTACTTGGCAGTTTAAGAATTCTCCTTCTGATCCGTCACGTACGTTGTTCCCTATTCCGTTTGAGCAAATTCAAGCTAGTGGTGGAACACTTCAGCAGAACGAGGGCTATTAATCACGTCCTGTAATACATCAAAAAGGGTTATTTTTGCGAATAACCCTTTTTTGTTTTTTGGTATTTACTATGAAACACCCATTAACCCTACTTTTAGTTGCAATCTTATTAATTGGTTGTACCCAAAGGCAGGCTCATTTTGAGGAAAAAGCCTCGGCTGCCGGGATTGGTTTTGCCAATACCCTAACTTATACCGAGGAGTTTAACCCATACACTTATCGCAATTTTTTTAATGGAGGTGGGGTAGCATTAGCTGACATCAATAATGATGGTCTCATAGATATTTACTTTACGGGAAACATCGTCGACAACAAATTATACCTAAACAAGGGAAACTGGCAGTTTGAGGATATCACTGAAAGCGCAGGTGTTGCTTGTTCGGGTGTATGGTCTTCTGGCGCAACATTTGCCGACCTGAACAATGATGGGCTTCTAGATTTATATGTTTGTAAGTCGGGAAAGCCTGGTGGTAGGAATCGGTATAACGAACTGTTTATCAATCAAGGTGACCTAACTTTTAAAGAATCTGCAAAAGAATATGGCCTAGATGTTGAAGGCCTGTCAGTTCATGCTGCATTTTTTGATGCAGACAGTGATGGTGATTTAGATTGTTATGTACTAAATAACTCCCTCCGTGCGGTGGGCGGTTATGATTTGATTGAAGGCCAAAGAGAGCTTCCTGATCCAGAGGGCAACAAGTTTTTTGAAAATGTAGGGGGTCTTTTTGTCGACAAGACAACATCCAATAATTTTTATTCAAGTGCCATTGGTTTTGGTCTTGGCATCACATTGAGTGATTTTAATAACGATCGCAAAACAGACGTCTTTATCTCTAATGATTTTTTTGAACGCGATTATCTCTATTTTAATGAGGGGAATGGCTTTAAAGAAGTCGCTGAGTCTCAGTTTGAATCCTTGTCAATGGGCTCTATGGGTGCTGACGCTGCCGACTTAGATAATGATTTGAATACAGACCTATTTGTTACAGAAATGTTGCCTGCGACTTTGGCACGACAAAAAACCAAAGCCAAGTTTGATTCCTGGGACAAATATACATTGGCCCTTCGTAAAGGCTATCACCATCAATATCCTCGAAATGCGTTACAACGTAATTTGGGAAGTGCTGGTTTTTCTGAGCTGAGTCGGATGACGGGCGTAGCGGCAACCGAATGGAGTTGGGGTTCGCTCATCTTTGATATGGACAATGATGGTTTGAAAGATATTTTTATTGCTAATGGAATTTACAAGGACCTCTTAGATAGAGATTATTTGGCTTACATGGCCAATAATCAAAATGTGAAAGATATTTTACGGAAAGAAAAAAATCCAGTTAAAAGGCTTATTGAAATTATGCCATCCCAGGCGGTCCCCAATGCAGCTTTTCGCAACAAGGGCAGTTTTGATTTCCAAAACGTAACCGAAGATTGGGGCTTAGCAAAACCAAGTTTTAGTAATGGCAATGCCTATGGCGATTTAGACAATGATGGGGATTTAGATTTGGTCATCAATAATGTCAATATGCCCGCATTTGTTTATGAAAATAAAACTGATACTTTGATGAATAGGTCCATACAGTTTCAGTTAAAAGGGCTAAACACAAATCTTTTTGGTGTTGGTGCCAAAGTTATCATCAAGTACAACCAGGGGCAGGATCAAGCTGTAATGGAGCAATTGACTTCCAGAGGTTTTCAATCAGCTATCAGTAATCGGCTCCATTTTGGGGTTGGCAAAGCCCAGTCTGTTGATTCTGTTATTGTTTTATGGCCCAATGGAAAAACGGCATTGCATACCCAGCTAAAAACCAATCAAATCCACACCTTAGCAGAACCCGAACAGTCAAATTATATTTATGAGCAAAAGCCAGTGGTCATCACTTCTGCAAAGGTCAAACGTCGTATTGACTTTGAACATAAAGAAAATAAGTTTATCGATTTTAATCGGGACCGGCTCCTGCCGCAAATGACTAATAACGAAGGACCTGCTTTGGCCGTTGCTGATCTTAATCAAGACGGCATTAAAGATTTTTACATCGGAGGGGCCAAAAATCAAGCTGGTGCTTTATTTATTTCACAAAAAGAAGGAGACTATAAAAAAATTGTGCAGCCATTTGAAGACGATAAAAAATCTGAAGATACCCATGCTGTTTTTTTCGATAGTGACCAAGATGGTGACCTGGATCTTTATATATGTAGTGGCGGGAAAAACTTTTCGGTCTATGATTTAGCTCTGGATGATAGATTCTACGAAAATCAACAGGGGCAATGGGTCAAAAAGAGTAATGCACTCACTTTTGATAGTCATTTTCCTTCATCGGTTGCAGTACCAGTTGATATCAACCAAGACGGTTTACTCGATCTATTTATTGGAAATCGATATGATCCACAGCGATATGGAGTTCCTGTAAGTAGCTTTGTGTATCTGAATGAAGGCGATAATCAGTTTAAATTATCAAAACAAGCTGCTTTGGAGCAGCTCGGGATGCTCACTGACGCTGCCGCAACAGACTTTGACCAAGATGGTTGGATGGATCTTGTTCTGGTGGGCGAGTGGATGCCAATAACAATGCTAAAAAACCAAAAGGGTCAATTAGAAGACATAACCGGTACTTATGGAATGTCAGACACTCAAGGGCTTTGGAATACGATTACTGCCGTAGATATCAACCGAGATGGTACAAAGGATTGGTTAGTAGGGAATTTAGGGAGCAATAACTTCTATGAACCAGAAATGAAAATGTTTGTCAATGACTTTGATCAAAATGGAAGCGTTGAACAGATAATTTGTAAAAAAATCGGCGATAAATACTACCCCGTAGTTGATAAAGAAGAACTGCTGTCACAATTACCTCAACTGAAGAAAAAGGTTGTATTGTTTGAAACCTATGCACAGGCCAGTATGGAGGATTTATTTTCGCCAGAACAACTGATGAAAAGCTGGCAATGGGAACTCAAAGAATTAAAATCTTCAGTATTTTTGTCTACTGGTCAAGGCTTCGAGCGTCAAGATTTACCGGTGGAAGTTCAATATGCCCCTGTTTATGCCTTTCATCCTGTTTCAAAACAAGGCAGCCAAGGCATAGTGTTGGGGGGTAACCAGTTTTTGGTCAAACCCCAATTTGGAAAATATGACGCCTCTCGCGGCTGGTATGTCGCCTACAGCGAAAAAAACAATAAGTTAGTATGGAAGACCCCCAAAAGCTTACATATACGTGGCCAAATTCGAGCCTTCGAATGGTTGCCCGAAAGTGAATGTTTGATGGTGGTTTTAAATGATGATGTTTTGCAATGCTATGAATGGAATTAAACTTAAAATTACTTGTATTTTCTGGCTATCAATAGCCCTTAGTGCGTGTCAAACTTCCGAATACACCCGATTGGTGCAATCAGAACTGGCTTCAGGCCAACAGTTTAATGAGATGCTATTTGGGATGCAAATGGGCGCTCCGAGGCAATCCTTTTTTGATCGTTGTACTCAGTTAAATAAAGAAAAAAAAGTAACGCAAGGAAAGGGTGGAATATTTGTAGAATATCGCATTTTCCCCAAAGACTCTTCTAAAATTGCTGATGTAATCGAAATGCAGTTTTATGGGATTTTTAAAGATTCTATTCTTTCAGGAATGGATATGCGTTTTTCATATTCTGGCTGGTCACCTTGGAATGACCAATACCAGCCCAAAGCCTTGATTGAACCCCTAAAGGATAGTTTGCTTCGATGGATGCCTGGAAATGATTTTTTAGAAATTCAATTGGATGAACCTAGTATGAAGGCATGGGTCAAAGTTGATGGTAATCGACAAATCAAAATGTATCCGTTTAACGATTATCAGGTTGCAGTAAAAATTGAAAACCTCTTACAAAAATAGTTGTATCACATGAGTAATAAATTCCCCTTTCTTTTGCTTGGATTAGGCTTGCTTTTTATAGGTTGTACACCAACCGAAAAAAGTCTTTTTGAGCAGATGAATCCGAATCAAATCGGTATTGATTTTTCAAATGATTTGACCTACACTGATGATTTTAATGTTTACCAATACCGCAATTTTTACAATGGTGGAGGTGTAGCCATAGGCGATGTCAATAATGATGGTTGGGTTGATGTGTACCTAACCGCTAACCAAAAAGAAAATAAACTATTTTTAAACCAAGGCGGCTTTACTTTCAAAGATGCAACAGCGCAGGCTGGTGTAGGCGGGACTCGTGCTTGGTCTACAGGGGTTACTATGGTGGATATCAATGCAGATGGTTTTTTGGACATTTATGTGTGTAACTCTGGAGATATTAAAGGCGACAATAAAGAAAACGAGCTTTTTATCAATCAAGGCGATGGAACCTTCAAAGAGCAAGCCAAGGCCTATAATCTTGCAGACAACGGTTTTTCAACTCATGCTGCTTTTTTTGATTATGACAAAGACGGCGATTTAGATGTGTATTTATTGAACAATTCTTATCAGGCGATTGGCAGTTTTGATTTGAGACGAAATGAACGCCCCAAACGTGATCAGCTTGGAGGCGATAAATTAATGGAAAATCGCAATGGTGTTTTTGTTGATGTCAGTGAAGCCGCAGGTATTTATGGAAGTGTTATTGGTTTTGGCTTGGGTGTAACCTTGGGTGATGTCAATGGAGACCAGTGGGAAGATATTTTTATTTCTAATGATTTTTTTGAACGAGATTATCTTTATCTCAATCAGCAAGACGGCACCTTTACAGAAGTATTAACCGACCAAATGCGTTCCATTAGTGGGGCCTCAATGGGAGCCGATATGGCTGATATTGATAATGATGGAAAAAACGATCTGTTTGTTACTGAAATGCTCCCTTTCCAATATGAAAGGCTCAAATCGGTTACCACCTTTGAAGATTGGAACCGATATGAATACAATGTCAAAAACGGTTACCATCATCAGTTTACCCGAAATATGCTACACCGTAACAATGGAAACAATACTTTTTCTGAAGTAGGTCGACTGGCAGGTGTGGAAGCTTCTGATTGGAGCTGGGGTGCCCTGTTTTTTGACATGAATAGTGACGGTCTTAAGGATTTATTCGTTGCTAACGGGATATACAAAGACCTGACAGATCAAGACTATTTACAATATGTTTCTAATCAAGAAGTAATACAATCAGTAGTCCAGAAAAGCAAGGTTGATTACAAACGACTCATTGATATTATTCCAAGTGAGCCCGTTGCTAACCAATCATATTTAAACCAAGGAGATTTTCAATTTGAATTGTATGCAACGTCTGGTTTGAATGATGTGGGCTTCTCCAATGGAGCTGCTTATGGTGATTTGGACAACGATGGCGATTTGGATCTGATTGTTAACAATGTCAATCAAGAAGTTTTTGTTTATCGCAACAATCATCCCAATACCCAGTCACTTCAAATTCAATTAAAAGGTATTGCTAGGAATACACAGGCATTAGGGGCTCAGGTAACCGTTTTGGCAACCGATAATACTTACTATGCCGAACAACAGCCCACTAGAGGCTTTCAATCTAGTATGGATCCACGCATGCACTTTGGAATCCCTAATGATAGTTTGGTTTCTGTTAAAGTTCAATGGCCCACGGGTGGATTTTCATGGCACCCTAATATTAAGGTTAATCAACTTCTATTTTTAGATGAGGCGCTTGTGCAGAAAAATGAAAACACAAAGCAAATCTCTACTGATCCGTTATTTAATAGGGAAGCCAATGTTTCCAACTTTCGACATAAAGAAAATTACTATGTAGACTTTCACCGCGAACGCTTGATGTATCACATGTGTAGCAATGAAGGACCACAGGTTGCGCATGGAGACTTGGATGGTGATGGGAAGCCTGAGATTATTGTTCCTGGCGCCAAAGGCATGGCACCACATTGGGTGTCAACTGAAAATGGTGAGTCCAAACAAATATTCCCTGAAATGACACAATCTGAACTGATCGAAACCCAACTTTTTGATGCTGATGGAGACGGCGATTTGGATGTGTACATGGCCTCGGGTGGGGTAGAATTATCTCCCTACTCCGATTTTTTATATGACCGACTCTATTTGAATGACGGGAAAGGCAATTTCAAGGATTCTGAACAGCAGCTTCCTGCGACCAACCAGCGTATCAGTACTGGTGCTGTTGCGGTTGGGGATTATGATGCCGATGGTGACCTCGATCTTTTTGTTGGAGAACGTATCAAAATTGGTCAGTATGGACTACCTGGATCTGGTTTTTTATTGCGTAACAATGGTCAAGGAGATTTCACTGATATGACCACCCAAATAGCCCCTGAATTGCAAAATCTAGGTATGATTACAGATGCCAAGTGGATGGATATTGATCAGGACAAAGATCTAGACTTGATTGTTGTAGGGGAGTTTTTAGGAGTAGAAATGTTCGAAAATCAAGCAGGGCGACTGGTTTGGAAAAAAAAGCATCCATTGCGTAGCTTCAAAGGGTGGTGGAATACTTTATCACTATCTGATGTAGATGCCGACGGTGACTTAGACTTATTAGTTGGTAATCATGGTAGAAACACTCGTTTTTCTGCATCCAAAGAATTACCCATTCAACTTTTTTACAACGATTTTGACCAAAATGGGACTGCAGAAGGTATTCTGACTTTTCGTGCCGATGATGGCAAAGATTATCCGTATGCATTACGACATAATTTGATTGATCAAATCAAAAAGCTAAAGAAAAAGTATCCCGATTTCAATTCTTTTAAAGACCAAGATATTAGCCAGATATTTTCAGAAAAAGAAAGGGCAACAGCATTGGTGTTAGAGGCAAACCATTTGGAAACAACCCTTTTCCTCAATGAGAATAATTGGAATTTCAAGGCTATTGTTTTACCGCAAGAAGCCCAGTTGAGTCCCGTTTATGCGATCAGTTGTCATGACTTTGATGCAGATGGAGATTTAGATATTTTGCTGGGTGGGAATTTGTACAAAGCCAAACCTGAGGTAGGCAGTTACGATGCGTCCTATGGGGTATATTTAGAAAATTTAGGCAACAATAAATTTGCGACGACCAAATCCAGCCAAGGCTTTTCTGAAAAAGGTGAAATTCGCGATTTACAAGTTATTGACAATCAATTATGGGTATTTAAAAGTAATGACTCCTTAGGGGTCTATAAATTCAATAGCAAATGAGGGTATTAGTAGCTCTGGTTTCGGCAGGCCTACTGTGCATAGCTTGCCAACCAGGAGGAGAAAATGAACAATTTAAAACATTAAGAGCAGCCGAAACGGGAATTGACTTTTCTAATACACTAACATTCAATCCTGTAGTAAATATTCTGGAATATCTTTATTATTACAATGGTGGTGGCGTTGGTGTGGGTGATTTTAATGGTGATGGGCTCGAGGATTTATACTTTTCTGGAAATCAGGTGGCCGATCAACTTTATTTCAATAAAGGCCAAATGCAATTTGAAAATGTGTCAAAAGCTGCAGGGATATTACAAGAACCACACTGGTCAACAGGCGTTGCTGTAGATGATGTCAACGGAGATGGTCATTTAGATATTTATGTTAGTAAAGTCTCTCTTTTCAATGGCAAAGAGGCTTCCAACCAATTATATATCAACAAAGGCGATGGAACATTTGAAGAAAAAGCAACGGATTATGGTCTTGACTTTTCTGGGTTTTCTACCCAAGCCGCATTTTTAGATTATGATTTAGATGGAGATTTAGATATGTATTTGCTCAACCATGCCATTCATTCTGTGCGTTCCTACGGAACAATCGAGAAAAGATTGGAGAAAGACAGTTTGAGTGGTGATCGATTGTACGAAAACAAGCTAAATGAATCCGAAGGCCGATTTGTTGATGTTACTCCCCAGTCTAGAATCTATAATAGTCCTTTAGGGTATGGGTTAGCTGTTCGCGTAGCAGATTTCAACGAAGATGGATGGCCTGATATCTACGTAGGAAATGATTTCCATGAAAATGATCTGATTTATTTGAACAACCGGGACGGTACTTTTACAGAAGCTGTTGATGAATTACTCAATCACGCTACCCGATTCACCATGGGGGTGGATGTGGGTGATTTGAACAATGACGGCCACCCAGATATTTTCTCAACAGATATGATGCCTTATGAGGCAGAGATATTTCTAAAGTCAGGAGGTGAGGATACTGATAAGGTTGACCGGATCAAAAAGGACTTTGGTTTTGAGGCCCAATTGGCACACAATCATATGCAAATCAACCAAGGTAATTTGACTTTTTCTGATTTATCCCTCACTACAGAAGCCTATGCTTCGGACTGGAGCTGGTCAGTTTTGTTAGAAGATTTTGACAACGACTGGGATCAAGATATTTTTATATCGAATGGTATTGTCAAAAGACCCAATGACCTTGACTACATCAACTATTTGAGTAACAATCCCTTTAAAAATCTTAAGCAGTCGGAAAGTGAAGTTGCACAACAGCAAGTAATCAACCAAATGCCGAGTTTAAGGATATCTAACTTTCTGTTTTCAAATGAAGGAAACTTACAGTTTAGTCCATTGCGCAAATCTCAGGTGGGCTATCCAGGTTATAGCACCGGTGCCGCTTTTGCTGACTTAGATGCTGATGGCGATCTAGATTTGGTTCTTAACAATATTAATGAAGGAGCTACAATACTTGATAACCAAAGTCAGCGCAAAGGTTTGTCTATAGTCCTGAATGCTTCAGAAGGTAATCAGGTAAAAGGTAGCAAGCTTATAGCCTATAAATCGGGTGTTATGGTGACAAGAACCTTAGAGACAGTGCGTGGATTTCAGTCTTCTTCATCCCATAAAATACATCTGGGTGCGCCTGCTTCAGAAATTGATTCATTGTTCGTTGTCTGGCCAGGCGGGAAAATGGAGCAAGTCCGATGGGAACCCACTGCCCGAGAGCTTGTTGTCAATCAAACTCAGGAGGCCAAATCCACTCAGTCAATCCCAATAAGGTCTATCGTAAAGGGAACGCCTTTTCCCTTTAACCATAATGAAGATATTTATTTGGACTACGAAAGAGAGCAACTAATCCCAGAACAATTATCTCATGAGGGCCCAGCTGTGGTTGTAGCTGATTTCAATCAAGATGGGATAGATGATATTTTCCTTGGAGGTGCTCGCTATCAAACATCTCAACTATTTTTGGGCACCACAGCAGGATCATATCAGGTTAAAGAAAACGAATCCTTTACAAAGGATAGTAGTTTTGAGGATGTTGATGCGGCTGTATTGGATTTGGATGGAGATGGCGATTTGGATCTTTACGTCGTTAGTGGAGGGAATGACCTAGAACAGGGCAATCGATTGCTAACTGACCGTTTGTATATCAACCAAGGCGATGGTACCCTGACACGTGTGCCCATCAATTTACCCAATACCAACGGTGGAACCGTTTCGGTGGGCGATTTCAATCAAGACGGTTTTGCCGATATATTTGTAGGAAGTCGATCCATTCCAGGCGCGTATGGATTGAACCCAGATAGCTTTATTATTCAGAATGAAGCAGGTAAAGGCTTGAAAGTATTTGCATCCATGCCGTTGGGGATGGTCACTAGTAGTGCATGGAAAGATTTAAACGGCGATGGCTTTTTGGATTTAATTATAGCAGGTGATTGGATGTCGATTACTGTTTTTCTCAACAAAAATGGCCAACGTTTTGTTGATGTCACTAAAGAATGGGGTCTATCTGACACGCAGGGAATGTGGAATGCCTTGGAATTTGCTGATGTAAACAAAGATGGCAAAATCGATATTTTGGCAGCCAATGTAGGTCAAAACTTTAAGTGGAAGGCCTCACCGTCAGAACCAGTTTCTATTTATCTAGATGATTTCGACGAAAACGAACAGCTAGATCCGATCATTTTTTATACATTTTTTGGCAAGTCAGTTCCATTTGCTTCCAAAGACAAACTAGCCCAGCAGTTACCCTATCTGAAAAAAAGATTCACAGATTACCAATCATTCTCAAAAATTAAAACCATAAAAGATTTAACAGGTAAGTCAGCAAGCAAATTGCTAGCGACCAAGCAAATAAAAGAATTGCGCTCTATGCTCTTTCTCAATACTGGATCTCAATTTGAAAAAATACCCTTACAACCAGTTGCGCAACAATCGGTTATGCAAGATTTGCATTATGATTCACAACAAGATGTCTTATATTTTGTGGGGAATTACTTAAATTTCGTCGTTGAATTGGGTTCAAGCACTGCCAATTCAGGTGGCCTTCTATCCAACTTCAACGCTGAAACCAAACAATTTGAAAATTACCAATCTTTATATCTACCAAAAGGAATTAATACCCGTTCGATCGAACCCCTTTCTGATACGGAATTGTTAATCACCGTCAACAATAAAGCACCCCTTGTCCTTAATAAATAATAGTATGAAAAAATTAATTTATTCCCTAATTGGTCTAGCCATATTAGCAGCATGTGGCCCAGTAGATGATTCTTACAAAGAGAAGTTAGCAGATGCTGAACTGTTTCAATCAGCCATAAAAAATCTCTCTGACATTGTTGTCTATGATATATTCTCACCACCAGTGGCTTCTAGGGTATATCTTTATCCTTCTATTGCTGCCTATGAGACGGCACGATGGGCACAACCTGAAATTTATCGATCTCTCAGTGGGCAAATAAGAAGTTTGTCTCCAGTTCCAGAATCTACTTCCAACTCCGTTAATTATTCCTTAGCTTCTTTGTATGCCTTTAACAGCGTCGGGCGCGCATTGATTTTCTCTGAAAACAAGATGGACAGCTTTGAAGAGAAGTTTCAAAGTCAGCTCAAAGAATTCAATGTTCCCAAAAGTGTTCAAAAAGCCTCAAGGAAGTATGGCTTACAGGTAGCTGGTCATATTTTGGCTTGGGCCAAAGACGATATGTACAATCAAACACGTACTTATCCAAAATATACCATCAAGGAAGCCGAAGAATTCTGGAAACCGACACCACCAGATTATATGGATGGTATTGAGCCGCACTGGAAGGAGATTCGGACGATGGTCTTAGACTCTTCGAACCAGTTTGCTCCTAAACCCCCATTAACATTTGATTTGACCAAAGGGAGCCCATTTCAAAAGCAGTTACAGCAAGTATATGAAGTCGGTAATGGACTCACTGATGAACAACTAGAAATTGCAAAGTTTTGGGATTGTAATCCTTATGTCACCCACCACCGTGGGCACGCTATGTTCGCTACCAAAAAAATCACCCCTGGTGGTCATTGGATAGGGATTACTGCCATAGCCACCCGGCAATCGCAATCTAGTTTTTTAGATACCGTCAATGCTTATGCTAATGTAAGTATTGCTTTGTTTGATGCTTTTATCAGTTGTTGGGACGAAAAATGGGATACGCTAGTGGTGCGGCCCGAAACTTTAATCAACAAACACTATGACGAAGAATGGCTTCCTGTATTACAAACCCCACCTTTTCCAGAATACACAAGTGGCCATTCGGTTATTTCACGTGCAGCTGCCCTGACATTGACCGATCTTTTTGGTGATAACTTTAAGTTTACAGATACGACAGAATTAGAATATGGACTTCCAGAGCGGTCTTATACATCATTTATTCATGCTGCTGAAGAAGCTGCAATTTCACGTTTATATGGTGGTATTCACTATATGATGGCAATTGAAGAGGGGGTCAATCAAGGACAAGAAGTTGGTTCTTATGTTGTCGAAAAAATACAAACTAAAGTGAAGGCACCAGACGCTTTGGCTTCAAACGACTAATATGGAAAAAAAAGGACTTTCTTTTTGGCAAATCCTCACGATGAACTTTGGTTTCTTTGGGGTACAATTTAGTTTTGGATTGCAACAGAGTAACATGAGTGCCATCTACAAGTACTTGGGAGCAGAAGAATCAGAGCTTCCACTATTGTGGTTGGCTGGACCAGTAACGGGTTTGGTTGTTCAACCTATTATTGGTGCCATTAGTGATGGTACTTGGTCTCCGCGCTTTGGTCGAAGGAAGCCCTTTTTCCTTATGGGAGCAATTGTGGCAAGTTTGGCTTTGATTGCAATGCCTTATTCTAGTAGCATATGGATGGCTGCAAGTTTATTATGGATTTTAGATGCGGCAAACAACATTGCCTTGGAACCTTATCGTGCATTTATTTCTGACAAACTTCCACAAAAACAGTACTCTCTCGGCTTTTTAATGCAAAGTTTTTTCACAGGGTTTGGAACAACTTTGGCCAATTTTACTCCAGCCATACTCGTCTCTTTTGGTATTTTGGCACTCTCTGATAAAATGGCTAATGGTATTCCAGTATCAACCTATTGGGCCTTTGGAATTGGAGCCATTGCATCTACCGCAACGATACTTATCACGGTTTTAACAACTTCAGAATATCCACCCACAGATGCAGAATTAAAACAAATTGAGGCTGATAAAGAAAAAGGTAATTTATTTACACGAACGATAGAAGAAATTGGTGCCGCCATTCGCGAGATGCCCAAGACAATGAAGCAATTGATTCCAGTTATGTTTTTCCCTTGGTATGCTATGTTTTGCTATTGGCAATATATCACTTCTGCACTTTCACTATCTCTTTATGATACACTAGATCAAAACACAACCTTTTTTAATCAAGCCCAATTGTTGACTGGAAATCTTAATGGGACTTACAATGTGATTTGTTTTTTAATTGCTTTTGCAATGATTCCCATTGCTCGTGCTTTGGGAGCCAAGCGCCTTCATTTTGTCAGTTTGTTATTAGGTGGGCTCGGGCTTTTATTAATGCCCTACTTATCCGATAATGTCATTTTGTTTTCCATTCCCAATCCATTTGGTAATGGTGCCGTTGAAGTCAGCCAAATTTATTTGTTTTCTTTCGGTTTAGGGATTACCTGGGCAAGTATGATGGCGATGCCCTATCAAATGCTAGCAGCCTCTATTCCTAGCAATAAAACTGGAATTTACATGGGAATCTTTAATATGTTTATTGTTGTTCCTATGATCATTCAAATTTTTACTGTCCAGTACTTTGTTTATGATTGGCTGGGTCAAAACCCTATAAATGTCATTCGATTGGCAGGAGTCTTTCTTATGATTGGGGGTTTATTCTCTCTCTTTGTACAAGTCAAAAAAAGCGATTGAGCTATTTTTTAAAGGCTAACTTAGTGGGTCAAAATATCTTTGTTACATTTGAGTAAGTCATTTACTATGAACGAAAATCAACAAAGAAGAAAAGCCCTTGTTTATCACGCAAAACCCAAGCCTGGGAAAATAGCTGTAGTACCAACCAAAAGGTATCAGTCACAACGTGATTTAGCCCTTGCGTATTCGCCAGGTGTCGCAATTCCATGTCAAGAAATTGAAAAGGAAATAGGCAATGTCTATAAATATACCAACAAGGGAAATTTGGTAGCAGTAATTTCCAATGGCACAGCCGTATTAGGACTAGGTGATATTGGACCCAACGCCTCCAAACCAGTTATGGAAGGGAAAGGACTGTTATTTAAAATATTTGCTGATATCGATGTATTTGATATCGAAATAGATGCCAAAGATCCAGAAGAATTCATCCAGACCGTCAAAGCGATTGCACCTACATTTGGGGGCATCAATCTAGAAGACATCAAAGCGCCAGAAGCTTTTGAAATTGAGCAACGGTTAAAAGAAGAATTGGATATTCCCATCATGCACGACGATCAGCACGGTACAGCTATTATCTCCTGTGCGGCATTGTTAAATGCTTTGGAACTGGTCAATAAAAAAATAGAGGATGTCCAAATTGTGGTTTCTGGAGCTGGAGCAGCAGCTATATCATGTACCCGCTTGTACCAAGCTTTTGGGGCCCAAGCAGAAAATATAGTCATGACGGATAGTAAAGGTGTGATTCGTAAAGATCGTTCCAATTTAACAGCAGAAAAGTCTGAATTTGCTACCGAAAAAGAAGTCTCAAACCTGGAAGAAGCTTTGATTGATGCAGATGTATTCATCGGCTTATCCCTTGGAAATATTGTTAATGAAGCGATGCTTAGCAGTATGGCAAATGACCCTATTGTTTTTGCCATGGCCAATCCCGATCCTGAAATCAATTATGATCTAGCCTGCTCAGTACGTGACGACATCATCATGGCTACAGGGCGTTCTGATCACCCTAATCAGGTGAATAATGTTTTGGGTTTTCCTTTTATTTTTAGAGGTGCCTTGGATGTACGTGCTACCAAAATTAATGAAGCCATGAAAATGGCAGCTGTTCGTGCTTTAGCTCGGCTGGCCAAAGAGCCAGTTCCAGAACAGGTTAACATTGCTTATGACGAAACACGTCTCAGTTTTGGGAAAGATTACATTATCCCAAAACCCTTTGATCCAAGACTGATAGTAGAAATTCCGCCAGAAGTTGCCAAGGCGGCCATGGAATCGGGGGTGGCAACTGCACCTATCGAAGATTGGAACCGGTATAAAGAAACCCTCCAGGGCCGTCTAGGGAACGATCAAAAACTGATACGATTGTTGCATAATCGTGCTAAAACGAAACCCAAAAAAGTTGTATTTACTGAGGCAGATCAAATGGATGTTCTCAAAGCAGCCCAAATTGTTCTTGAAGAAGGCATTGCCATTCCTGTGCTTTTGGGACGTAAAGAAACCATTCAAACCCTAATGAAGGCGATTGATTTTGATGAAGAGGTACTAATTGTGGATCCTAAAGCTGATGATATGAAATCCAAGCGTAAATACTTCGGTGAAATCTTTTGGGAGGCACAAAAACGAAAAGGTAAAACCTTGTACGACACCCAACGTATGATGCGTGAGCGCAATTACTTTGGTTCAATGATGGTCAAAACAGGCGAAGTTGATGCCATGATTTCTGGTTATTCCAGAAATTATCCACAAGTAATTAAGCCTATTTTGGAAACTATTGGCAAAGCTAAGGGCGTACAAAAAGTTGCAGCCACTAATTTAATGTTGACTGATAAGGGACCTTTATTTTTATCAGATACTTCAATTAACATCAATCCGTCTGCCAAAGAACTGGCCAAAATTGCTAATATGACAGCAAGAACAGCTCAGATGTGTGGTTTGACCCCTACAATGGCTTTGTTGTCTTTTTCAAACTTTGGTTCTAATAGTTCAGAAGAAGCAAGAAAAGTAAGTGAAGCCGTAGCTTACTTACACCGTCATTATCCTAATTTAGTTGTAGATGGACCACTACAAGCTGACTTTGCCACCAACCCAAGTATGATGGAAAACAGCTTTCCTTTTTCTAAATTGATTAATAGTAAGGTAAATACGCTGATCTTTCCCAACCTGGATGCCGCCAATATCACCTATAAACTCATGAAAGAACTCAATAATAATCTATCAGTGGGTCCCATTATGATGGGAATGGCTTTGCCTGTTCACATTTTACAGTTGGGTGCTTCTGTAGAAGAAATTGTAAATATGACAGCTGTAGCGGTTGTCGATGCCCAACAACGCAAACAATCAGAAGCATGATAACACAGCTGACGGGAAAACTTGTTGAAAAACACCCTACCCATTTGGTCATTGACTGCAACGGCTTAGGCTACGAGGTACACATATCACTTCATACTTATGGACAGTTACCTGATGCTGAAGCCATAAAGCTTTATACCCATTTACAAATACGAGAAGATGCACATACTTTGTATGGGTTTTTTACGCAAAGCGAAAGAGCTTTGTTTCGACTTTTGATAGGAGTCTCAGGTATCGGGGCTAGTACTGCTCGAACCATGTTGTCATCTATGGAGCCCCAAACAATTCAGCGTGCTATCGTCTCGGAAGAAGTCAAAACAATCCAGTCGATTAAAGGTATTGGACTCAAAACGGCCCAGCGTGTCATTATTGATCTACAAGATAAAGTAAAAACCCTCCCAGAAATGGAGGAAATTCAGGCAATTCCAGGCAATACAATCAAAGAAGAAGCGTTATCAGCATTAGAGGTACTTGGTTATCCAAGACGCTCTAGTGAAAAAGTGATTGATAACCTCATTCAAAGTTCAACTGAGGCCACAGTTGAAGGGCTCATCAAAGCCGCTTTGAATAAATTGTAAATACGTTGCTAGTCGGGAATTGGAACCCACTTTTTTTTAATTACCACTTAAAATGGCTACATCTCGTATGTGGGCTGTTAGTAGGTATTCACGTTTTTGCCCAAACAGCCGAGGCCGATTTGGGTCGAATAAGCTTACCCCCAGCAAGTGCTACAACTCAAAACTACCAATACGATCCCGATTCAGATTTGTATTATCTCGCCACAGAAATTGATGGTTATCCTATTTCTACCCCTTTGGTGCTTACCCCAAAAGAATACGAGGCTTTGATCTTGAAAGAGTCGATGAATAGCTATTTCAAAGAAAAAACAGAAACCTTAACAGGGAAGGCAGCAAACCTCAAAGATTCACAAAAAAATCTACTCCCTGAATTGTATGTTAACAATCAATTTTTCCAAACCATTTTTGGGAGTAATGCCATTGACATCAAGCCGCAGGGGTCTATTGGAGTCGATTTTGGAGGGCGGTACCAGCGCAATGACAACCCCATCGCCTCACCCACTTTACGGAGAAATTTCAGCTTTGATTTTGACCAAAGGATCAGTCTTAGTTTAATTGGAAATATTGGGGAGCGTCTTCAAATCACAGCTAATTATGACACAGAATCAACCTTTGATTTTCAAAATTTGGTTAAGATTCAATTTAACCCCCCCAAATTATCTGAAGCGATTGGTATCGCCAACGAAGGGGCATTGTTGGATAAAGCACAAGACCTCAAAGGAAAATACGATCAAGTAAAAAGCACGGTCCAAGATCTAAAGTCGGTGGCTGCACAAGCCAAAGCCGAGTATGAACGTACCCGTCAGTCTATTGAAAACTTTCAAAATAAAATCCAAAGTTATGCTCAGGATCCCACACAACTGGGAGGAAAAGTTACCGACTATCTCAATGGTAAAGTCACCGAAGATGGCATCATACAAAATATTGACTTAGGAAATATTAGCATGCCCATCAACAACAGCTTGATACAAGGGGCACAAAGTTTATTTGGGGTTCGAACAGACCTAAAGTTTGGTAAGACCAACATTACTGCTGTTTTTTCTGAGCAGCGTTCTCAGTCTCAAAATATTACCGCGCAAGGCGGAGGCCGGTTGAGTAGTTTTAGTGTTTTTGCCCTTGACTACGAAGAAGACCGGCACTATTTTCTCTCCCAATATTTTCGGGACCACTATGATGAAGCCTTAGAGACTTATCCTTATATCAATTCTCCTATACAAATCACTCGGATTGAAGTGTGGGTGACCAATCGAAGTGCGCAAACCCAAAACATAAGGAACATTGTTGCGATTCAGGATTTAGGGGAAACAGACCCTGAGAATACAACATTTGATGAAAAAACAGCAAACTTTTTCACAGCTGAAGCCGCTGGAGGTCTTCCGGACAACACTGCGAACCGACTTGATCCCAAAAGCATCGGCGACACAGGAATATTGACTACACCAATTCGAGATATTGCTACAATTCGATCGGGCTTTGGTGCTATAAGCGCTCAAGTTCAAGAAGGTTTTGATTATGCTGTGCTGGAGAGCGCTAGAAAACTACAACCCAATGAATATCAATTCCATCCGCAGCTGGGGTATATTTCTTTAAACCAACGTTTGAGCAACGATGAGGTGTTGGGTGTTGCTTTTCAATATACTTACGGTGGTGAATTGTACCAAGTAGGAGAATTTGCCAACGGGGATGTTGCTAGCACAGAGATCATTTCCCAGTCCAATGATGGCCGACAGCAAGTGCAAAACAACAATTTGGTCGTCAAAATGCTAAAAAGTAACCTGACGAATGTCAATCAACCCGTTTGGGATTTGATGATGAAAAATATCTACAACACTGGGGCTTTCCAATTAGCAGAAGATGAATTTCGACTGTCTATCCTTTATACAGATCCGTCTCCAATCAATTATATGAGTCCAGTAGACACAGCACAATGGCCTGATAATTTGGAGCAACAAATCTTATTAAACACTTTTCAATTAGACCGATTAAACAACTATCAAGACCCATTACCACAGGGAGATGGTTTTTTTGATTTTATTCCTGGGATTACCATAGACCCACAATACGGACGGATTATTTTTCCTAATGTGGAGCCTTTCGGATCTTTTTTGTTTGACTTACTACAATCAGACAAAACCCAAGCAAAGTACGACCAGCCCAGCTCTTACAATCCCAATCAGAAAAAATATGTTTTCCGAGAAATGTATGCTTTGACAAAAGCAGCTGCATTGGAAGCAACCGAAAAAAATAAATTTGAGCTCAAGGGGCGTTACAAATCCGAAGGGGGAGAAGGCATACCGATTGGAGCCTTCAATGTCCCGAGGGGTTCTGTCAGGGTAACAGCAGGGGGTAGAATCTTACAGGAAGGAATAGACTACACGGTCAATTATGATATTGGACGGGTTATCATCATTGATGAAGGCCTAAAATCATCAAATGTTCCTATCGAAATATCCGTAGAAAATAATTCGTTTTTCAATCAGCAAAACAAGCGTTTTTCTGGTTTCAATTTACAGCATCAGGTGGATGAAAAAGTAGTAGTCGGTGCAACACTATTGAATTTGAGTGAAAATCCTTTGACTCAAAAAGCGAATTATGGTACCGAGCCTGTGAACAACACAATGCTAGGATTTAACACAAATTTTTCTACCGAAATCCCTTTTTTAACACGTTTGGTCAGTCAGTTACCAGGGGGTAAAACTGATGCACCATCTCGAGTCTCTTTTCGAGGTGAAATTGCTTCTTTGCGGGCTGGAAACCCTAGAAATACCCAGTTACAAGGCGAGGCAACCGTGTATGTTGATGATTTTGAAGGGGCACAAACGACCATAGATGTCAAAGGGTTTAACGCATGGAAGCTTGCCAGCGTCCCTGCCAAAAATTTCAAAGGGTCGGATGCAGTTTCTGGTTTAGAAACAGGTTTGGGACGCGCTAAATTGGCCTGGTACACGCTAGACCCTGTTTTTTGGCGCAATCGCCCTGCGGGGATCAATAACAATGATGTATCACTGAATACAACCCGACGAATTACCATCCAAGAAATATTTCCCGAGCAAGACCTAGTCCAGGGCACGACAACCATACAGAATACATTGGATTTGGCCTATTATCCATCGGAAAGGGGACCCTATAACAATAGTACGGCTGCGGATTTCGCACAACAACCTCAGGAAAATTGGGCAGGAATTACGCGCCCCATCGCTGCTACCAATTTTGAGCAGTCCAATGTTGAGTTTATCGAGTTTTGGTTGTTGGATACTTTCGACCAATTGGAAGGAAAGAATAATGATCTGGGAGAATTGGTGTTTCATTTGGGAAATATTTCAGAAGATATTTTAAAAGATGGTCGCAAGCAATATGAAAACGGTTTGCCGGGGAGTGACGAATCCGTTTTGGTTTATAATACGGAATGGGGTGAGGTTCCTGCGACACAGTCCCTTTTGTATGCTTTCAATACAGTTCCTGAAGACCGTCCTTTGCAAGATGTTGGGCTGGACGGCCTGTCCGATAGCCAGGAAGCAGCCATCTATACAAATGGTCCTACAGAGGACCCTGCGGGTGACAATTATACTTACTTTCTTGCTGCCGATGGTGGTGTTCTAGAGCGTTACAAAAATTATAATGGAACCGAAGGAAACTCACCCATAGATTTTTCAAATACGGACAGGGGCAGCAACACGGAGCCTGATACAGAAGATATCAATCGGGATCAGAGTATGAATACAATTGACAGCTACTTTGAGTACCGAGTCCCAATTACCCGAGATATGACTGTGGGTAATCACCCTTTTATCACAGACGTTAGAGAAAATGTAAAAGTTGAGGTACCCAATGGCGATGAAATTACTACCCGATGGATACAGTTTAAGGTGCCTGTACAAAAAGGATATTATCAAGGTACTGTCTTTCAGAAGTATTTTGAAGCCATCAATTCTATAGAGGATTTACGCTCCATTCGATTTATGCGCATGTTACTTAGTGGATTTGATCAAGCTGTCGTTTTACGATTTGGTACTTTGGAATTGGTTCGAGGTGATTGGCGACGATACTTGAAGCAACTCAACCCTGCAATCAATCCAAATCCAAATACAACGGTTGATATCAGTACAGTAAATATTCTGGAAAACGAAAATCGCATCCCCATCAATTATGTACTTCCACCAGACATCGTTCGTGAGCAGGTCAATACCAACAATACCATTGTCCGACAAAACGAGCAATCGTTGTCTTTTCGTGTCTGTGATCTGCAGCCGCAAGATGCACGTGCTATCTTTAAATCTGTCGATGTCGATATGCGACAATACAAAAAATTACATATGTATCTGCATGCAGAATCCATTCCCGGCCAAGAACCACTTCCTGGTGAAGGCAATGAAACAGCCATGGATAGAAGGATGGTGGCATTTATCCGTTTGGGAACGGACTACCAGGACAACTATTACCAAATTGAAGTACCACTCAAGCCTACGGCATATGAACCCAATCAGAGCAATCAGTTGAGTGCAGAGCAAGTATGGCAACCAGATTCCAATTCCATTGAAGTGACATTGGAGCAATTATCTCAACTAAAAGCCAAGGCATTGCAAATGGCTGTACTGGGTAAGGCAGCATATTTTGATGAAAATCTAAATCCAGTTCAAGAGTTTACACCGATTTCAAGCTTGCCAGGTACTAAAAAGTATCGTTTCTCAGTAAAAGGAAACCCCTCTTTGGGAAGCATCAAAACCCTAATGATTGGAGTAAAAAATCCCTCTACTCAGGTAGGCGATGTATTGTGTGGCGAAATTTGGTTTAATGAATTACGTATAGCAGGTATCGATTCAGAAGGCGGTTGGGCTGCAGTAGGGGCCATGGATGCCAATATGGCTAACTTTGCTTCTCTTTCGGCTACTGGACGTTATTCAAGTATTGGATTTGGTGGATTGGATCAATCGCCCAACAATAGTAGTAGAGAAGAACTATTGCAGTATAATATGGTTTCCAATCTCAATGTTGGGCAATTATTACCTGAAAACTGGGGCGTACAAGCGCCACTTAATTTCAGCCTTGGAGAAACAATCATCACGCCTGAATTTGACCCTTATTATCAAGACTTAGAATTGGAGACACGGTTAGAAAGCACGGATAATGCTAGTGAAAAAGAAAACATCCGTCAGCAGGCAATCGATTATACCAAGCGAAGAAGTGTCAGCCTCATTGGTTTGCGAAAACAAAAAACAGGTAGCGGTAAAACACGTTTTTACAGTCCAGAAAATTTTGATGTTTCCTATGCCTACAATGAACAAGCTCATCAAGACTTTGAAGTCGAAAAGCTCAGAGACATTAACTTACTGATGACTGCCAACTATGGTCATACATTTCAACCTTTTGAAATTAACCCTTTCCAAAAAGTCAAGTTTTTGAAGTCAAAAAAATATTGGGAATGGCTGCGACAGCTCAATTTTTCACCCCTTCCCAATGCTATTGGCTTTACCTCAAACATCAACCGCCGTTATCGCAATCAAAAATTCCGAGAAGTATTTTTGCAAGGCGTCGATGCCAGCCAACAACTAGCCCTTCCCGAATTACAACAGCGTAATTTTTTAGTTGATTGGTCCTATACTCTCAATCACAATATCACCCGCTCACTCCGGATGACTCTAACTGCAAATAGTAATAATATCGTCCGTAAGCCTTTTCAAGAATTTGAACAAAACCCATCCCTTAGTAGCCCTTACAATCGTGATGTTTGGGACGAGTTGTGGAATCTCGGCGAGAGCAACTTGTACAATCAATCTTTGGTGTTGAATTACAAATTGCCCCTTCGTTACATTCCATTTTTAAGTTTTATAGATGCCAATTACAATTATACGGGGAATTTTAGTTGGCAACGGGGATCGGATGCGCTGGCACAGGTGCAGAGCCCGGAGGGTATCCCACTGGGAATAGTGCATACTGTCCAAAATGCCAACACCAAATCATTAGCGGGCTCTATTTCTTTTAGTCGTTTGTACAATATTCTAGGCTTAAAAAAAACAGCTGGGGGGAGCTATTCGCCAATGGTGCAGCGCCGTTTAGCTGAAAAAAAAGCACAGCAACAAAAAGAAGAAAAGAAGGAACAGGACAAAGATCTTCTAAAAAGCTTGGTTGACGCACTCAGTACCTTTAAACGGATTCAATTCAACTATTCAGAAAATAATGGAAAGGTTCTACCAGGCTATTTGCAAGGAGTTAGTGGGTTTGGAACTGTTGATCCCTCATTTGGCTTTACGCTTGGCGATCAAGACGACGTTCGTTATGAAATGGCTCGACAAGGCTATCTGACAGCATTCCCCAATTTCAATGAGCCTTTTACTCAGGTTCACAACAATAAATTAACACTCACTGCCCAATTTAATCCATTAAAAGATTTGGTGGTTGACTTCAATGCAGAACGTACATATTCTGAAAACATTCGAGAAAATTTTCAAGTTGTTGACCAAGAATATGTCCCACTAAACAGCAATACATTTGGTAATTTTGGAATGTCAACTATTTTGATAAAAACGGCTTTTAATCGAACAAGAGGGGTGACCAATGCGAGTTTTGATATTTTTCGAGCCAATCGTTATGCTGTAGCCAATCGATTGGCTGAACAGTCGGGCCTATCTGCAGAAGCTGCTGCTGGTGAGAGCTATCCCAAAGGTTTTGGTAAAAATCAGCAGGATGTTTTGATTGGAGCTTTTTTAGCAGCCTACTCAGATACGGCTCCTGAGAAAATTAGTTTGAATCCTATCCAAAATGTTCCACTACCTAACTGGAATTTAAAATATACAGGGTTGAGTAGCTTAAAAGCATTTAAAAATATCTTCAATCGGTTTTCTATTGCACATGCGTATCGGGCAAGCCATACCGTGAACAATTTCCAAACCAACTTGGACTTTGATCCCAACAATCCACTAGCAACTGATGATGCTGGGAATATTATTCCAGAGCGATTATTTTCAAACATCAATTTGGTTGAACAATTCAACCCCTTGTTACGCTTGGATGTGGAATTTAAAAACTCTTTGAAAATCCTAGCCGAACTTAAGCGTGATCGTGCGCTCTCTCTGAGCTTAGATAATAGCTTATTGACTGAATCTAGTGGTAGTGAATACGTAGTGGGTATGGGATATAGAATTAGAGATCTACGGATTCGTACCAATATCAATGGTAGAAGGACAACCCTGTCAGGCGATCTAAATCTCAAAGCTGATCTGTCCTACAGAAAAAATATCACAGTTTTACGAAACCTTGACTTCAACAATAACCAAGTTACAGCAGGTCAAACTTTGTTGTCTATCAAATTAACTGCAGATTATAACCTGTCTCGAAATTTGACAACTTTATTTTTTTATGACCACAATTTCTCCAAGTTCGAGGTCTCTACGGCCTTTCCCCAAACCAGCATACGTTCTGGTTTTACCTTGCGATACAATTTTGGAAACTAGCATTTCTTTTCCACAAGAAATCGTTTACATTTGTCAAAAACGTTACCGCTATGACAGTACCAGAGTCACTCATGTACACCAAAGACCACGAGTGGGTCAAAATTGAAGGAGAAACAGCTACAGTAGGTATTACGGATTTCGCCCAGGGCGAACTAGGTGATATTGTTTATGTAGAAATAGACACGCTCGACGAAGCAGTGGACCAAGAAGCCATTTTCGGAACCGTAGAGGCAGTCAAAACTGTTTCAGACCTGTTTATGCCCCTTGCAGGGACAGTAACTGAATACAATGAGGCATTAGAAGATGCCCCTGAAAAAGTCAATGAAGATCCATACGGAGAAGGTTGGATGATAAAAATTGCCCTTGACAATCCGTCTAGTCATGAGGGTTTGTTAACCGCAGAAGAATACAAAGCTCTCGTTACAGGCTAACAACTGAGTTTACGTCCGCCGAAATTCCTCAAAGGAAGCCTTTTTTATTTGTCATTTTTTTTTAGTTTAGCTATCTATTACCAACTAAGTTTATGGAGCCGAAGAAAAACCCAAAAGCCGATCTGTCCAAAAATAGTGGACTCTACTTTGTAGCAGGGCTTGCTTTCATATTATTTGTGTCATGGCAAGCAATAGAGTGGAAGACTTACGATAAAAGTCTTTACGGCTATGAGGCACTGAATGTAGAAGAAGATGACGAGGAAGATGTACCCATTACTGAACAGATAAAAACCCCACCACCGCCACCGCCACCGCCGCCAGCACCTGAAGTTATTGAAGTTGTTGAGGATGAAGAAGAGGTAGAAGAAACGGTTATAGAATCTACTGAAACGGACGAGGAAGAAATCATCGAAATCGTTGAAGTTGAGGAGGTTGAAGAAGATATTGACGTTCCTTTTGCAGTCATCGAAGACGTGCCTATCTTCCCAGGTTGTGAGCGTGTCGCCAAGAATGAGAGACGTTCTTGCTTCCAGGATAAAATGAATCGCCACATCCGAAAAAACTTCCGATATCCTGAAATCGCCCAAGAGATGGGTATTCAAGGTAGGGTATATGTACAATTTGTCATAGCCAAGGATGGAAACATTACTAGTATTCGCATGCGTGGACCTGATAAAAACTTAGAGAAAGAGGCAGCGCGCATTATAGGAAAGCTTCCCAAAATGACGCCAGGAAAACAAAGAGGACGACCTGTTCGTGTACCTTTTAGTATTCCCATTACTTTCCGACTCAACTAATCACAAAACATCCCGATTTCGATCGGGATTTTTTTTTGGTGAGAATTTTTGTAAATTATCATTACCTAATTCTTACCGATATGAAACCGAAAAAAAATCCTAAAGCGGATTTAAATAATAACCGCAGTCTTTATTTTGTAATTGGTCTAACCCTAGTTTTATTTTTGACATGGCGCCTGATAGAGTGGAAACAATATGATCGAGGTGTCTATGACTATGAAGCCCTACAAGTAGATCAAGATTAAGAGGAAGACATCCCAATCACAGAACAAATCAAGACGCCTCCGCCTCGCCACCTCCCGCTGCACCAGAGGTTATTAAGATAGTTGAGGATGAAGAAGAAGTAGAAGAAACCATTATTGAATCAACCGAAACCGATCAAGAGGAAATCATTGAAGAAGTGGAAGTGATGGATGACGATGTATTTGAAGAAGTACCCTTTGCTATTATAGAAGAGGTGCCAACATTTCCAGGTTGTGAAAGCTTATCAAAAAGTGAGCGCCGGCAATGTTTCCAAGACAAATTGGATCGTCATGTAAGAAAAACCTTTCGTTATCCAGAAATTGCTCAGGAAATGGGTATCCAAGGACGCGTTTATGTTTCTTTTGTGATTGATCAGCATGGTAATATTGTAGAAATTAAGATGCGTGGCCCAGATAAAAACCTGGAGAATGAAGCTCGGCGTATTATTGAAAAACTTCCCAAAATGATTCCCGGAAAACAAAGAGGTCAGCCTGTTCGTGTGCCATTTAGCTATCCCATAACATTTAGGCTTCAATAAAAACCAAAAATAAATTCAAATCCTGGGTTTAGGATTTTTTAGTGTTCTATCTTTGCAGCCTAAGCGAGACTATGAAGACGGAAACCAACACCCAAATAGAGATGCCGGCTGTTACTTTTTGGTCTGACTTGGCGCAACTCACTAAAATGCGTCTGGCCATCAGTGTGGTGTTTTCTTCTTTCGCTGGCTATTTACTTGCAGTACCTGCCTTGGATTGGAAAGTTTTAATGTTATTGCTCTTGGGTGGTTATGCTTTGGTTGGTGCCTCCAACGCCTTTAATCAAATTATAGAAAGCCCTTTGGACGCCATGATGCAAAGAACCCAAAACAGACCCCTACCTACAGGGCGTTTAAGTAAAACAGCAGCTTTTTGCATCGCTAGTTTATTAAGTTTATTGGGACTCTATTTTTTGTATTTGATCAATCTAAAGACAGCTTCTTTAGGCGGTCTTTCCCTACTAATTTATGTTGTACTCTATACCCCCCTTAAAACCAAAACACCCTTGGCTGTATTTGTGGGAGCTTTTCCAGGTGCCCTTCCTTTTATGCTAGGTTGGGTAGCAGCCACAGGTCAATTTGGAATTGAGCCAGGTACTTTATTTATGCTGCAATTTTTTTGGCAGTTCCCCCATTTTTGGGCTATTGGGTGGCAGTTGGATTCCGACTACAAAAAAGCGGGTTTCCGGATGTTACCCACTGGAAAACGAGATGCGGCTACAGCCTTTCAAATCGTATTTTATACGCTGTGGACTATCTTGATTTCTCTTTTACCATATACCCATTACACGGGCAGCTTGAAGTTGTCACTGCAGGGTGCTATTGTCACCTTTTTAGCAGGATTGGGCTTGCTGTATTTTGCATTGCGTTTGATGCAGCAAAAATCCAATACGGCGGCGCGTTCCCTTACTTTTGCCAGTATAGGATATATAACTTTAGTACAGCTAATCTATCTTTTTGACAAATTTTTGATGCAATGACGGATTTACAGAATAGAAGGACAAAAAAAATGATGCTTTGGTTTGGTATGATCAGTATGGCCATGACCTTTGCAGGCTTGACGAGTGCCTATGTGGTTAGCAGCACTCGCGCTGACTGGCTCACTAGCTTTACAATACCACAAGCATTTTATTACAGTACACTATTGATTTTGATGAGTAGTGCTAGTTTTTTTTGGGCAGAAAAGACATTAAAACAAAACCAAATCCAGCAAGCAAAAGCAGGATTATGGTTAACCCTTGCTCTAGCTGTATCTTTCACCTATACACAGTTCCAAGGGTTTGGGGCTATCATAGATCAAGGATATTATTTTACAGGTCCAGAAAGCTCAATCACAACCTCATTTTTATATGTTTTGGTATTGTTGCACCTGACACACCTAGCGGCAGGTATGTTGGTTCTTTTGGTTGTTATAACGAAGCTCTACAGAGGTGGGTATTCGGCGGATAATAGCTTGGGGGTTGAGCTTGCCGTACTTTTCTGGCATTTTCTCGACTTTTTGTGGCTTTATTTATTTTGTTTTGTCTTGCTGTACCGCTAAATTTGTACTCAATAATTTAAACGACTTATGGATGTAGCTGCTACAGAAACCAACGTCTGGGGAGGCGGTCAAAAACCGCTAAACGCAAGCTATGGAAAACTAATGATGTGGTTTTTCATTGTATCTGACGCATTAACTTTCTCTGGATTTTTGGTAGCCTACGGGTTTTCCCGTTTCAAAAACATCGATTCCTGGCCCATAGCCGACGAAGTATTCACGCACTTTCCATTCCTTCACGGTGTGGATGCGCCCATGTACTACGTTGCATTGATGACATTTATTCTGATTTTTTCTTCTGTAACTATGGTATTGGCCGTAGATGCAGGCCACCACATGCAAAAAGGCAAGGTGGTGCTTTACATGTTTCTAACCATCATTGGCGGAGCTGTTTTTGTGGGGTCTCAGGCTTGGGAATGGAAAAATTTTATCAAAGGAGAATACGGCGCCCTCGAAACCAAAGGTGGACAAATCCTCCAATTTGTTAATGCTGACACAGGGAAAAGAGTGGCTCTAGAAGCTTTTGCGACCAATATAGATACCCCTCGCGCCACACACCAAAATAGCAATGGTATATGGTTTGTTGGGGAAACCAGTTTACCAACCTTCTCAGTGGCTGAAGTTACACGAGGGTTTGAAGCCAACGAAAATTTGCGTATTCGCATTCAAAAATTAAATGCCGAAGGGCACAAAACAGTTCTAACTCGTGAAGCTTCCCTGAATAAAATTGGGCAAGCTGTCGCCGTAGTTGAGGGGGCTAATTTGATTCACAATGAGTACGGGAACCGACTGTTTGCTGACTTCTTCTTTTTTATAACAGGATTTCACGGATTCCACGTATTTTCAGGGGTAATCATCAACATCATTATTTTCCTAAATGTTATGATGGGAACCTATGAAAAAAGAGGGCATTATGAAATGGTTGAAAAAGTAGGGCTTTACTGGCACTTTGTAGATCTGGTTTGGGTATTCGTCTTTACCTTTTTCTATCTGGTCTAATCCAAAATTACTGCATCATGGCACAAGAAACACATAAACTAGCAATATTTAGAGGGCTGTTAAAGTTCAAATCCAATCAGCAAAAAATCTGGGGCGTTTTGATTTTCCTTTCAATTGTAACTACCATTGAAGTAGTTCTTGGGATTGTTAAACCCGCACCGTTGAATACGATGTTTTTGCGAATGAAATTGCTCAACTGGATCTTTATCATCCTGACTATTGTCAAAGCATACTACATCGCATGGGATTTTATGCATATCCGCGATGAGAAAGGAAGCCTCAAAAGCGCCATCGTATTGCCGCTGTTGATTTTAATTCCCTATCTGGTTTTTATTCTTCTGGTAGAAGGGAATTATATCTTTGACGTAATGCGAGACGGTTTTGTCAGTTGGAATTTCTAAATGCATAAAAGGCGGTATGATACCGCCTTTTTTTATCGGTAAAAGCTATGAATAAAGAAGTCCAAAAATTTCTTGTTTTAGGGATACTATTTGTTTTCCCTGTTTTGATCTATTTATTTTTTGCCTCGGGGAAAAATAATTTTTCAACCCTACCGATTTTATCTACTAGTATTTCCGAAATCACAAATTGGCCAACCCATAGAGGAGATTCTATCCAGTTATCAGATCGAATTACTATACTCGGTTTTTGGGGAAAAGACCTAGATCAAAAAAGAGGAGATGCCCTCAACCTAAATCAAAAAATTTACAAGAGATTTTACGAGTTCAATGATTTTCAGTTTGCGATTGTCTTAGCTGACGGGCAACAAGAAAAAGTATCTCAATTACAAAAAGAGCTCACTGAGGGTGTAGGTACCGATTTGATTAAATGGAATTTTATTTATGGCGACTCACTCCAGATTCAAACGCTGTTCCAGAGCTTAAAAACACCTTTGCAGTTAAACGACAAATGGAGTCATCCATCTGTATTTATTATAGACAAAGAGCGACAATTACGTGGCCGAGATGATGATGAAGATCAGGTTTTACTGTATGGATTCAACGCGCAATCGGTTGCGGAAATTAACAACAAAATGGTAGATGATGTTAAGGTTATCCTGGCTGAATACCGAAGAGCATTAAAAAAATATAACAAACCCAAAACAAAATGAAACAGTACCAATATATTGGTGTTATTGTTATCATAGTTGTATTTGCCGGGGTTACTTTTCCGACTCTGATCAACCGAATTAAAACGGGATCCTTTACCGAAGATAATCGTGCCACAGCTGCCAAACCGTTATCCTATATTGTACTGAACAATGAAGCACGAAAAGTGCCTGATTTTTTAATGCTCAACCAAGACAGTCTTTATATCAGTAATGAGGACTATTTAGGGAAGGTTTACGTGGTTGAATTTTTCTTTAGCCGTTGTCCAACTATCTGCCCGATTATGAACCAAAATATGAAACGACTGGATAGTCTTTTTGGAAATCGAAGCAATTTTGGTATCGCGTCGTTTAGTATAGATCCTGATCATGATACCCCTTCGGTACTAAAAAAATATGCTGATTTATATGAAATTCAATCACAGAACTGGCATTTTTTGACAGGCGACAAGCCCAAAATATTTGAGCTGGCCAACACAGGATTTAATATCTTTGCCAGTATCAATCCAGACATAGCTGGTGGTTTCGAGCATCAAGGCTATTTTGCGCTGATTGACAAAAAAGGATTCATTCGCTCCAGAACAGACGCCTTTGGCAACCCTTTGGTTTATTATTTAGGGATAGGCGAGGAGTCAGCGGAGGGGCCATCAGGGACAGAAATGTTGATGGAGGATATTGAAAAATTATTAAAAGAATAACGCTATGGCGACAGAAGAAAAATTGAAGTATAAAGGGCTCATTACAGTTGTTTCAATCGCTATCCCTGTTGTTGTAGCCATCTTATTTGGAATTCGTATTCCCAATGTGGAACCCTTACGCATGTTGCCTCCAATTTATGCGTCCATAAATGGGGCAACAGCGGTGTTATTACTAGCAGCCTATTGGGCGATTCGAAATAAAAAAATTGCATTGCACGAAAACTTAATGAAGGTTTCAATTTTTTTATCCCTATTGTTTTTAGGTATGTATGTGGCCTATCATATGACATCCGATTCTACCCCTTATGGTGGGACAGGATTTGTGCGTTATATTTATTTCTTTATTCTGATTACTCATATTCTTCTTTCCATTGGGATCATTCCTATGGTTTTAATCACCTATGTTAGGGCAATCTCCAAGCATTTTGGCACCCACAAAAAAATAGCACGGATTACTTTCCCACTCTGGTTATACATTGCCATTAGTGGTGTAATTGTTTATATAATGATCTCTCCTTATTATGCTGTTTAAGCGAATCAATTTATTGTTGCTACTCCTTTTCCTGATTTCGGATTTTACCTGGTCCCAGTGTTCGATGTGTCGTGCCGTATTAGAGTCAGAAGAAGGGCAGCAAACCGCTAAGGGAATTAATGATGGAATCGTTTATTTGATGGCGATTCCCTATATCCTAGTCGGTCTTGTTGGTTGGCGGGTCTATAAAATGATGCAACAATCATAAAATTTTTATAAAAACTGTAACAATACTTTATGAAGACACTCTTATTGAGGGAAAATGCTACTTTTGTTTAACTTTTATATGACATACCCATGATTAAAATCAATAACCTACACAAGTCATACAAAATGGGAAGTTCCTCCTTACATGTTCTCAAAGGGATTGATTTTAATGTAAAAGATGGAGAATTGGTAGCTATCATGGGCTCCTCAGGATCGGGTAAGTCAACATTACTCAACATAGTAGGGATGTTAGACATAGCTGATAAAGGCGTGTATGAATTGGATGGCGTACCAATCGAAAATCTTGATGAAACCAAAGCGGCACAATACCGCAATAAATTTCTTGGATTTGTCTTTCAATCATTCAATTTGATCAATTACAAATCTGCATTGGAAAACGTCGCCCTGCCATTGTATTATCAGGGACTAAAGCGAAAGGACAGACAAGAAAAATCCTTGTCCTATTTGGAAAAAGTAGGATTAAAGGATTGGGCAACCCATTTACCGAGTGAATTATCTGGGGGACAAAAGCAAAGGGTAGCCATTGCAAGGGCACTAGCTTCTCAACCCAAAGTTTTACTGGCTGATGAGCCCACAGGTGCTTTAGATACCAAAACCTCTTACGAAGTTATGGATTTGATACAGCAAATTAATCAAGAGGGTAAAACCATCCTGGTCGTCACCCACGAGCCTGATATTGCCAATATGTGTCAAAGGGTTGTCAAATTAAAGGATGGGGTGATTGTGGAAGATAAAAAAGTTGAACAAGTTTTAGCAGCACAATATGTTTAGCAGAGACCGCTGGCAAGAAATATTTGAAACCATTCGTAAAAACAAACTGCGGACCTTTTTATCTGGTTTTACGGTAGCACTAGGTATTTTTATTTTTGTGATCCTTTTTGGTCTGGGTAACGGACTAAAAAACACCTTTGCTGAGTTCTTTATGGATGACTCCACCAACACCTTGTGGTTGAATCCAGGAAAAACCACAAAACCTTACAAAGGGTTTAAAAAAGACCGTCGCATTGAATTTGACAATACAGATCTCGCAGATATCAAAGCCAACTTTCCTTTTTATCTAGAGACCATTACACCTCGTATTACGCGTTCCGCCTTAGTAAAATATAAAAATGAATCCGATAACTATACCACTCGAGGGATCAGTCCTGCCAATCAAGATGTAGAAAAATCCATCTTGATGGAAGGTCGTTTTCTCAACGCTCGTGATATTAGCGAAAAAACAAAGGTGGTTGTCATAGGCCGGTTGGTGGCAGAAGATTTATTTAAAAACGAAAACCCCATAGGGAAATATCTAGATATAGGCTCTGTGATGTTCCGAGTCGTAGGGGTTTTTCAAGATAGTGGGGGTGACCGAGAAGAACGAGTTATTTTTATGCCCTTTACCACGCGGCAGTTGATTGAAAAAAATAATGATAAGGTCGATCAAATTGTAGTTACATTCCCCCCTAGAATAGGTCATGCCGGTTCTTTAGCCTTTGAAAAAAAGTTGCGTTTGTTCCTCAAACAAAAAAAATCTGTTGACCCAACAGATTCAGGTGGAATTTACATCCGTAATGCTGCTGATAACTTTAAGCGTAACCAACAATTTGCTGAAGTATTGCAATTGATCGTTACTTTTGTTGGTCTTGGTACTTTGATAGCTGGAATCATTGGTATTTCAAATATTATGGTATTTGTGGTTAAAGAACGCACCAAGGAATTGGGCATCCGCAAAGCGCTAGGTGCTACGCCTAGGTCTGTTATTCAATTAATTCTTCAAGAATCAATTTTTATTACCCTGATTTCAGGTTATATCGGGATGTTGCTTGGCATATTACTGCTAAAAAATATTGGGTTAAAGCTTGAAGATTTCTTTATCAAAAATCCCTACATAGATAACGGAACAGCTCTATGGGCAACATTTATTCTTGTTCTTTTTGGGGCCATAGCCGGTTATATCCCAGCCAAACGAGCTGCTAAAATTAAACCCATAATTGCCTTGAGAGATGCCTAGAAAGAACATATTATTTGATCGAGATACTTGGCAGGAGATTTTTGGATCTATCGCCAAGAATAAGACACGAACGATAATTACTGTAATTGGCGTTTTATGGGGCATCTTCATTTACATTACCCTATCAGGTTCAGCCAAAGGGATGGACAACGGTTTTGACCGTGCTTTTGAAAATGTCGCTATTAACTCAATGTTTTTGTGGGCGCAAAGCACTAGTATGCCTTATGACGGATTTAAAATTGGTCGATCTCCCCAATTAAAAATCCAAGATGCGCAATACATAAAGAAGCGTGTCCCTGCTGTCGAGTTTATTGCCCCCCGAAATACGAAGGGACTCTTTGATGGTGGACAGCAACCTCTTGTTGTTCGTGGAACCAAGACAGGGAATTATGTGGTTTATGGTGATACACCAGAATACACAAGTATTTTTCCGTTAAAAATATTTGATGGTGGGCGTTATATAAACGCAGATGATTACAAAAATGAACGCAAAATCTGCATTATTGGGGAGCGTACCAAAGATGAATTATTTGAAAAAGACGAAGACCCCATAGGCGATTACGTCAATATAAATGGGATATATTTTCAAATTGTAGGTATGCACAAAACCAGTGATGAGGGAGGCTTTGCCTCAGATAGTGATATCTATATCCCACTATCTACCTTTAGAAGGCTCTATAACACTGGTGATGACGTAGATTGGTTTACCATAGCTGCCCGAGACGATGCTGATGTGGTAGCTGTAGAGAAAGAAGTAAAACAGGTATTGCGTCGCATCCACAGAGTGCATCCTGAAGATGAAAGGGCTTTTGGTTCCTTTAATCTAGGAGAAATCTGGAACCGAATCATTGGTTTCAAGGATGGGCTCACATTGATGTCATTGATTGTGGGAATAGCCACCATTATTGCCGGTGTGATCGGTATTGGAAATATTTTATTGATTTCGGTAAAAGAACGCACCAAAGAGCTGGGCATTCGACGGGCTATTGGAGCAACACCCGCTGAAGTGCGAAAACAAATATTATTAGAATCAGTTTTCTTAACTCTTTTGGCAGGAATTATTGGAATTATTTTAGGGGCTTTAGTCTTAGCGGGGATCAATGCGGCCACTACAGATCTTGAAGATTTCCCCTTTGTTAACCCCACTGTACCCCTGTCCTATATTCTAGGTGCTTTGTTCACCATGATAAGCATGGGTATCCTTATTGGATTAATCCCTGCACAAAGAGCAGTTAGTATAAAACCGATAGATGCCCTTAGAGAAGAATAATTAAATTAACACCCAACCTTCAAAAATGAAAATAGTTCGTTATCTCCTAATCTCTGTTCTTGTACTTGGTGTGCTATTTGCAGCCGCCTATTTTATCAAGACCAACAGCAAATCAATCAAATCCTACGAAACCGAAAGTCCATTCATCAGTTCCATTGAAAGAAAAACCGTGGTAACTGGAAAAGTGATTCCAGAGGATGAAGTAGAAATTAAACCCCAGGTTTCAGGGATTTTGGAGCAACTTTTTGTAGAAGAAGGTGCAGTCGTCCAAGCGGGAGATCTACTAGCAAAGGTGCAAATCGTACCTGACGAGTCGAGCTTGAATAGCGCCCAGGGACGTGTGAAAAATGCCCAAATCGTTTTGGATAACGCCAAGTTGGATTTTGAACGCAATCAAAAGCTATTTGCCAAAGAAATTATTTCGCGTCGCGATTTTGAAAGCGCTCAATTAGGTTTTCAGCAAGCCCAACAAGAATTGAAAATAGCCCGTTCCAATTTGCAGATAATCAGAGAGGGTTCTGTCGGTGGGGCACGAACAGCCAATACCAATATCCGGGCGACGATTGCGGGGACCGTCCTTGAAATTCCTGTTGAAGAAGGCGATCAAGTGACAGAAAGTAACACTTTTAACAATGGGACTACCATTGCTTCTGTAGCCGACCTTAATAAAATGATTTTCGAAGGTGAGGTAGATGAAGCTGAAGTCGGAAAGTTATTTATTGATATGCCACTAAAGGTAAATTTAGGTGCCGTTCAGGATAAAGAGTTTGAAGCTTCATTAAAATTTATCTCCCCAAAAGGGAAGGAAGAACAAGGTGCAGTTAAATTTAAAATCGAAGGAGACGTTTATCTAAAAGATATTTTCGTACGGGCGGGTTACAGTGCCAATGCCTCAATTGTATTGGAGCGAAAAGATAGCATTATGGTCTTGCCTGAAGCGGTGATTCAGTTTGACAGAAAAACTGAAGCGCCCTACGTAGAAATAAAGACTGGAGAGCAAAGTTTTGAAAGACGCGACATAGAAATTGGGATTTCTGACGGAATTAATGTTGAGATTTTGTCAGGGGTATCTATGGATGACGAAATCAAGGTGTGGAACAAAACTGAACCCAAAAAACTGGGTGAAGAAGACGAAGAAGAAAATTAAGCCCTGGTCAGCGTTATGAATAAAATTTACATCACCCTTTTTTTGACTATTCTTTTAGGAATAGCTCCTCTAATGGCTCAAAACAAACCCATGTCTTTGGAGGAATGCGTCAATCTAGCTTTAGAAAAAAACATTAGCATCAAGCAATCCGAACTTGATCTGCTCAATGCTGGGATTGACCAAAAAAATGCATTTGGTAATTTTTTACCCTCAGTAAACTTATCAGCTTCTCACTTTTGGAATAATGGATTAAACCAAAATATTACAACAGGTCTTTTTGAAAACTTGACCACTCAGTTCTCCTCTTTTGGCGGAAATTTAGGTGTAGATCTATTTAATGGTTTGCAGAATATCAATCAATACAGGCGTGCGCAACTCAATGTTTTGGCACAGCAGTATCGATTGGCAGATATTGCCGATGATGTGAGTTTATTTGTTGCCAGCGCATACTTACAAGTTGTTTTAAACAAAGAGATTCTAGTGGTTCAGGAAAAGCAAATTCAAACGACAGAATTAGAATTGGAGCGTACAAAAGAATTGGTTGCAGCCGGGGTTTTAACCCCAAGAGACCTATTTGAATTAGAAGCTAATTTGGCAACCCAGCAACAAAGCTTGGTACAAGCTCAGAATAATTATCGTTTGAGTAAAATTAATTTGGCTCAGTTCTTATTGATCACTGACTACGATAATTTTGAGATACAGCTTGAGGATTTTGCAGTTCCTTTTCCAGAAATTTTACAAAAAGACCCCAAAGAAATATTTGAAAAAGCAGTGACTTTTCGAAATGATGTTAAACTTGCGGAAACCAACATTCAAATTGCGGAAAAAGATTTAGAAATCGCCAAGGGGGCTATGTATCCGCGTCTTTCAGGATTTTATTCTTACAGTACCCGAATTACCTATGATGATCGCCTAGTGGGTGCTGGTACTTTTAGTACAGCGCCTATAGGTTATGTAGAAGATTCAGGACAATTGGTTTTACGCGAATTTGAGGATACAACCATCGCACCGCCATTGTCTTTCGCCGACCAATTTAGTTTGTATGATGGGCACAATTTTGGTTTGCAACTCAATATTCCTGTCTTTAATGGAAAATCATTAAGCAACGCCGTAAAGCGGTCTCGTGTCAATTTAGAGCGAACACAAAATACATTTTCACAGCAGCAGCTAGATTTAGAGACTGCCGTAAATCAAGCATTTAACGATTCCAAAGGGGCCTATACTTTTTATGAAGCTGCCCTTAAAACAGAAACTGCAACCCAGCGAGCTGCTGACGATGCATTTGTTCGTTTTGAAGCTGGCGCAATGAATTCATTCGACTACGTGCAAGCAAAACAACGATATGAAGCAGCTGTTTCTGATGCCATTAGAGCTAAATATGACTATGTCTTTAAACTTAAGGTCATTGAATTTTACTTTGGATTGCCGTTGGAAATCAACTGATTCGTAAAAAAGAATTCTTTATTATACAACCTATGTCTCGGCATGGGTTTTTATTTTTGTAGCATGTCAAAATTATTATTGATCGAAACTTCTAGTAAGAATTGCTCGGTTGGGATAAGTTGTGATGGCGTATTACTAGCATTAAATGAATCGAATGAGGCTTCGTTTAGTCATGCCGAAAAGTTACACATATTTATAAAAGAGACACTTAGAAAAGCAGAATTAAAGAAAGAAGATTTAGAGGCCATTGTTGTTGGGATGGGCCCAGGCTCCTACACAGGACTTCGAATCGGAGTTGCTGCTGCCAAGGGCTTGTGTTATGCTTTAGACGCACCGCTTATAGCGATTAGTAGCCTGGAGACCATAGCATATGCCACTAAAGATATCGTTTCAGGCGATACATACATCATTCCTCAGATAGATGCCCGACGTATGGAAGTTTACACTGCTGTATTTGATCAACAAGGTAAAACAGTTCAAGCTCCATGGGCAGCTGTATTAGACATAGACTCATATTCGACCTATCTTGATGAAAAAATATGTTGGTTCGTTGGTGATGGTCAGGAAAAATGGAAAAACTTGTCACAGCATAAAAATGCCATGTTTTTAGAAAATATAACTGTTCCCTCTGTACAGAATATGGTTAGTCTGGGCACGATTAAATTTCATCAGCAAGCCTTTGAAGATGTGGCATATTTTGAGCCTTTTTATTTGAAAGAATTTTATACGACACCACCCAAAAAGGCGTAAATTAATTTTTTCACTTTTGCGAATCCCTAAGGCTAATAGCGAGCTAGGAAAGCAATTATATAAACTTAACTCAATTCAGTTAAAAACCTACTTTGCTAAAGAGGTTGCGCCATTTGAGACGTGTGAAAATCAACCTGGAGCGTGAAAACTTGAACTACTGATTCAGAGATTGAATCATCTCAAATGCCTCTGATGCTTTTTCTGTTGGGCGTAAACAACTATTATTTTGGCAAATAAAAAACTGTGTAGAATCGTTTTGGAAGCGATTATTGAAAAGCGTTAGTTGTTTTGCTTCTACAGCACTATCACAAATAGCGACCAATACATGAGGTGCAACCGATTTATGAATTAAATGAATCCAAGACGTTGCTTTGCGTCCCGTTACAACCATTTCAGTTTTCTTTTGTTCTAGATACATTCCAAAGCGTATCCATCTTCCGTATCCCCTAGGAAACTGCATTAATTTTGGGCTCATTTGATCATAGCGATTTTCGGCCGCTGAAACCCAATCTTGTCGATCAAAATAACGACCCAACCACCATTGATTTTCTGTCATTACTGCATTAGAAGAAGGAATTACATTATCCTCCAATTCAATGGGATTAAATAATGTATCGGACTGATTTTGATTCTGATAACTATAGAAAGCATGTTCGTGGGTCGAAAAATGAACCAGTACTTTTTCGAAAAGGGACTTGGCTGTTAGCAAATACGACATTTTAAAAAAAGTTTGGTAACCTTTGATAAGTGCTTCAATGCTTAATGCATAGTCTTCCAAAAAACCTTCTGCACTTTTTTGCCAAACCCGACTAAGGGAACCATCTGCTTGTCTTTGGATGATTAGAAAATCCAATAGTTCTTTAGCGGATTCGCCTATTGCATTATTTTCAGTTGCACCAAAAGCATCGCACAAACCAGTAGCAATAAGTGCATTCCATCCAATTAGGATTTTATTATCTACCAATGGTTTCGTGCGAAGCTTTCTTTTTTTGGATAAACGCATCAGCCAGTTGTTTCTTTTTTTAAGAAAATCCTCAAGGGATAATCCTATGCTTTTCGAGAAGACTTCTGGTGTTTGTGTGGCAAAAAGGACATAGTTATCTTCTTCCCAGATACCATTTTCATTGATATTGTAATAGGCTTTAAAGAGAGGATAATCCTTTTCCAGCACGGCCTTTAATTCCTGTTTTTGCCAAGTATAAAACGCACCTTCTTTGAGTTCACCTTTTTCATTTAAACTATCAGCATCTAATGCACAAAAGTAACCTCCGGAAGTGCTTTTTAACTCTTGTTGTATAAATTGAAAAATGCTATCGATGCTATCTTTGAGGTGTTGTAAGGGATTATTTCGATAGGCTAAACTAAATACAGAAAGTAATTGTCCATTGTCATAGGCCATTTTTTCGAAATGAGGAATATGCCACTTGTGATCTACCGAATAGCGACTAAACCCCCCATCAACATGGTCGTGTAGGCCGCCCAAAGCCATTTTTTCAAGAGTCTTTTCAACATGGGTAAGCGCAGTACTATTATGTTTATAGATCCCTGCATAAAGGAAACATTGAAGTAAGACAGGCATCGGAAATTTTGGTGCTTGATAGCCCCCCCATTCCAAATCAATACCGACTAGCATTTTATCAATTAATTTTTCAAGATGGATTTTATTTTCATTCTTTGGAGTTTGAAACAAGGTCGATTGGTTCTCCATTAAACCCATTTTAAATTGTTCGGCATAGTCAAGCAGATAATCTGGTTTTTGTTGTTGGAGCGATACAATTTTTTCGAGGGCAGCCATCCACTGATCTTTGGGCAAGTAAGTAGCACCCCATATTGGTCTTCCGTCTGGTAGTGCGACAATATTTAGGGGCCACCCGCCTTGTCCCGTTAGCAATTGCAGCGCTTGCATATATATTTGATCCAGGTCGGGACGTTCTTCACGATCGATTTTGATGGCATGAAAGTGGCCATTCATTAATTGTGCCACATCATTTGATTCAAAGCATTCTCGCTCCATTACATGACACCAATGGCAGGTAGCATAACCAATACTAATTAACAGTAGTTTGTTTTCTTTTTTTAGCTTGTCAAAGTCAGTTTTCTCCCAACTTTGCCAGTGTACTGGGTTATTGGCGTGTTGTAAAAGATAAGGGCTACTTTCGCTGCCCAAAATATTTCTAGCTGCCATGGGACTAGCCGTTGATAGCCGAAACGCTACTGACCTGACCCGGCATCATTTCTTTGAGCATATTTTCAATGCCATTTTTTAAGGTAATTGTAGAAGATGGACAGCCACTGCAGGCACCTTGAAGAACGACCTCAACTTCTTGACTGTTTTCATCATATTGGGAAAAAGCGATATTCCCTCCATCAGAAGCCACAGCTGGTTTGATGTATTCTTCCAATATCGAAATTATTTTTGCTTCTGTTTCAGTACGCTCAATCAGCGGTGCGGCTACTGTTTCTGACTTTGTTTTTTGTGTTTCAGTAACAATGGCTTTGCCCTCCGCGATATGATTGCGAATAAACTCGCGTAGTTCCATTGTAATTTCTTCCCACTCAGCCACTTCGTATTTAGTTATGGAGATATAGTTGTTGTCCATAAAAATCTCTTTTACATAGGGGAAATGAAACAATGCCTGCGCCAGAGGGGCATTTTGGGTATCATCAATAGACTTGTATTCTTCGATCTCTGAAACCAATAATTTGTTGGCTACAAACTTCATCACCGTTGGGTTTGGCGTTTGTTCGGCATAAACTGTAACAGGTACTAATTTATTTGATAAGCTATCCGAAATTATATTACCACCATCGTTAAGATATTTTTGTAGTTGTTCTGCCACTTCAGATAATACCTCTTCCCATTCCAAAATATTGAAACGTTCAATTTTAATTTCTGTAGCTTCTAGCGTTACAGCTTTGACAAAAGGCAAGTAGAACAGCTGTTGCGCCAAAGGGGCATCTTTTGCTTCATCTATGCTGGCAAACGAAAAACTCTTTTGTATGGCTAAAGGGGGATGGATAGAAAATTGAGCAATCGCATTTCCTTTTTTACATCTACCTTTTACTGTGTAATTGCTCATAGTTTATTTTTTTTCAAAAGTACAAAAGAGTTATAACAAAGTATCGCTGATTGTACCTTTTGAAATAGAGCTAATCACAAGGGATATTCTCAAATTTCTATTAGCTTTAAGAAAAAAATCATGTTCATCAAATCAGTACGGGGCTTCACGCCTCAATATGGTTCGGAATGTTTTTTGGCTGAAAACGCCACCTTAATTGGAGATGTTCAGATGGGAAATCAATGCTCTGTGTGGTATCAGGCAGTTGTTCGCGGTGACGTCAACGCCATCAGAATAGGGAACCGTGTAAATATTCAAGATGGTGTTGTAATTCATGGGACTTTCGAAAAAGCTGAAACTTCTATAGGGAACGACGTTTCGATAGGGCACAATGCAATTGTGCATGGTTGCACAATTGATGATAAGGTATTAATCGGGATGGGGAGCATCATCATGGATGATTGTTTGATTGGTAGCGGAAGTGTTATTGCGGCAGGTAGTGTTGTTCCCAAAAACACCATGGTGCCCCCAGGTAGTGTTTATGCAGGTGTACCTGCCAAATTCATGAAACCCACTAGCCCTGAATTATTGGAAGGGGAAATTGAACGCATCGCTAAGAATTATATTCGTTATGCTGCTTGGTTTACAGAATAAAAAAAGGCTTCATAAATGAAGCCTTTTGTATACATCCAAGTAAGATGGTTTAGAATCCTAATTCTTTTTTAACGTCAGCCATCAAATCTTTTCCTTTAGCCATGATAACACTACCACCAGCCGATGAGTCGAGAATGTAGTCGAATCCTTGAGCAGAAGCGACTTTTTCAATAGCCGTACGTGCTTTTTCGTATAATGGGCGCATCATTTCGACTTGTTTCTTTTGCAGGTCTTGTGCAGCTTGCTGACGAAATTGTTCCAAGGATTGTTGAATGCCTTCTAATTCGGTGCGGCGTTTCTGATTGATAATTTCAGTTTGATTTTCTGCATCCGCAGCATAGGTTTGCGCCTTGGTTTGGTATTCTTTTACAGAGTTTTCCAAGTCGGTAGAATAAGTTTTTTCTAACTCAGCGATTTCTTTTTGTGCTGCAATAACTTCCGGCATTTCACTGATGAGTTTTTGTACCTCAATATGTGCTACTTTAGATTGAGCAACGGCGAAACTTGCTAGCAAAAGCAGGCTAAGTGTAAAAAAGTTTTTCAATTGTTTCATAATGTGTGGATTAAATTGGGTATTTAATTGTCAATTTTATTTCTGATGGCTTTCAGCTTTTCCTTACGGGCTTTCATTTTTTGCTGTGCATTGATTCTTTTTAAAACCAGGTCGCTAATATCGTAATTTTTTGAAGAATACAGCATAACTACCTCGGCGGATCTATTAAAAATATAATCGTATTTCCTTTCTTTTGCAATATTTCTGACGATAGTAAGAACCTGATCTTGTATCGGTTTTAATAAGCGATTACGTTGCACCATCCGATCACCGCGCGGACCAAAACGTTTTTCTTGTAAGCTTACTACTTCTTCTGCAAAATCCTTGATTTCCAACTCTCTATCAGCAATTAGCTCCGGCGTGAGAAGTATGCGTTCCGCTTGAAGTTGATCTTGTAGCTGTTTGAGTTCTATTTTTTTTATCTCAATCTCTTTTTTCCACTCTTCTATTTTCTTGTCCAACAGTAGAGAAGCTTTTTGGTATTCATCAATATTTTGAAGAATTTGATCCATATCAATATAGCCTACTCTTGTCCCTCTTTGTGCATGGCTAGACAATGATAACAGTAGGCTTAAGATTAATAAAAAAGAAGAGAAAAGGCGCATTATGACATATTTACGGTATTGTTATAACGTAAAAAAGGGGTAAATATTTTAGAAATTTTGACCAATAATAAAGTGTGTTTCCCATCCATTGGGGGTACTACTATTTGGGTCAGCATTGTCAAACCCATAGCCAAAGTCAATACCGAGTAACCCAAAAGCGGGCATAAAGATACGAACGCCAGCACCTGCAGAACGTTTTGACTCGAAAGGGTTAAATGCCCGGAAACTGTCATACCCATTCCCTGCCTCAAGGAAAGACAGTGCATAAATAGATGCTGAAGGTTTAAGCGTTATTGGATAACGCAGTTCGAGTGAAAATTTATTGTAAATGATTGAGCCATCACGATTAGAAAGTGATTGATTTTCATATCCACGTAAAGCAATGTTTTCTCGTCCATCCATCGCAAAGTTTGCCATACCGTCTCCGCCCAAATAAAATCGCTCAAACGGAACATAGCCACGGTCGGGGTTGTAGGCACCAATAAAGCCGAAATCTGCTTGTGTTTTCAACACTAATTTATCGATCAGGGTTGTGTACCAAGTCCCATTGAATTTAAGCTTATAGTACTCCAACCAGCGAAAGCGCTCCTGGTCAACTTTATCATTCAGCACATTGCCTTGCAAATCTTGAAACTCGGGTTGATCTTCTAGGTTGGCATAGTCTATATCATTGAACAAAGAGTAGGGGGGAGAAAATTTGGCACTAAGGGAGAAAGTTGATCCTCCTACGGGAAAGATCGGATTAGTGTAGGTGTTATTTCTTGTTAGGGCAATGGTATAGGTTAAATTGTGCGCCTCACCATTTCCAAAAGTAAATAAGCCAGTAAAATAATTGTTAAGGTTGTAGTATTGATAGGCTAGTGCTTGCGAGAGGGTAAAGAAATCGTCAGGGACTTTGAGTCTGCGCGCCAGACCTACAGATATGCCTGAAATTTCAAAGGATTGACTGCGATCAGCTTGACGGGTAAAAAAGTCGTAGCGATATTGGTTGGTGTGGGAGAGCGATGTAGAAAATTGTACGGGTTGTCTTCCTCCGAGCCATGGTTCAGAGAAGCTAAAACTGTAAGTGCTGTAAAACTGGCTAGCTTGAAGGCGCAGGGCTAAGCTTTGTCCGTCTCCCATAGGTAAAGGACGGTAGGCTTTTTTATTAAATAAATTGCGCATTGAAAAGTTGTTAAACGACAAGCCAAGTGTTCCGATAAAACCGCCACCGCCATATCCCCCCTGTAATTCAATTTGACTGGCACCGGCCTCGACCAAGCCAAACTCTATATCAACAGTACCGTTATTGGGATCCACATTTTTGAAATTTGGAGAGATTTGTTCTGCATCGAAAAATCCAAGCTGCCCCAATTCTCGAACTGTCCGTACAACTTTATCTTTACTGTATAATTCTCCTGGTTTGGTTCGCAGCTCTCGGAAAATTACATGGTCGTTGGTTTTATCATTTCCAACTACAGATATTTTGTTAAATCGCGCCAATTTGCCTTCTGTAATCCTTATCTCCATGTCAATGGTATCATTTTCGGCACTTACTTCTACAGCATTGATATTGGAAAATAAATAACCATTGTTTTGGTATAGATTTGACAAGTCGTTGGCATCGGGTTTGTCATCTTGAATGCGTTCTTTGAGCAAAACACCATTGTAGGGATCACCAGAAGCAATACCAAGAATACGATTGAGCTGATTATTGGTGTAGGCAGCATTACCCAAATAGCTGATTTCCCCAAAGTAATAACGATTTCCCTCCTGTACTTTTAGTTTCAAGGCTAGGGTTTTATTGTCTTGGTTGATTAGGGTGTCGTTGATGATACGTGCGTCTCTGTATCCTTTTTCTTTGTAAAAATCAATGAGATTTTGCTTGTCAGACTCAAATTCTTTTGCAATAAATTTTGACTTTTTCCAAAAACGTCCAGGTCGTTTTTTCTTTGTTTTCTTTAGCTTCTTACGCAGTTTAGCATCCGAATAAACTTCATTACCCTCGAATTGAATATCAGCTATTTTTACGGGTTCGCCTCGATCAACCTTGACTACCATATTTAGATTATTCCCATCGGGTAGACTATCATCTGGAAGCGTGTTTAAGGTTACCTTGGTGTTGAGAAAGCCATCCTTTTTATACTTGTTAATGATGTAGTTTCTAGTGTTGGTCAAAAAACTTTCTGAGAGTTTTTTGCCTGCTGTGAGTTCAGTTTCCTTGATAATGGTTTCAGCTTTCCCTTTTTTGAGACCAATAATCTTAATATCACTAAGGGTGGGAAGTTCTTGAATTTCCAGCTGAAGTGATATTTTGTCACCTTCTACTTTTGTCACGTAGAAATTAATATCACTAAAAAATTCAAGTTTCCATAGTTTATTGATCACGTTACTGATGTCTTCGCCTGGTACCTGTACAACTTGTCCTTTACGAAGTCCGGTGTAGGAAATAACAGTTTTACTATTGTAGGTTTTGAGACCCACTACTTGAATACTATCTATCGTGTAGCGTTTGCCTTTGACAAACTCGCTGGTTTGCCCCCACATAGTAGCACTTATTAGAAAAAAGCAAACTATTTTGATAAATGATGTAAAAGGAAAATTACGCATTGATCTGAGCACTGGTTTTTCCAAATCTTCGTTCGCGCTGTTGGTATGTGAGAAGCGCTTGATGCAAATCTGCTTCACGAAAGTCGGGCCAAAAAACATTTGTAAAATACAATTCAGCATAGGCTATTTGCCACAACAAAAAGTTACTAATGCGGTGTTCTCCGCTGGTTCGGATTAATAAATCCACATCGGGTAAATTTCGAGTGTAAAGATGGTTATTTAGCGTGGAACTGTCAATATCTCCAGGTGATATTATATTATTTTTAACGAGTTGCGCCAATTGTTGGGCAGCAGCGACCAATTCATCTTTGGCCCCATAGCTTAATGCTAGGGTCAAGGTCATGTGCGTATTGTGAGCCGTTTTATCAACGACAGACTGCAGTTCGTTTTGTACACTTTTTGGTAGCAATGCAGTATTGCCAACCGTTTGCAACTTTATTTTATTTTCTAGGAGTTTTTCAAATTCATTCCGGAGGGACTGAACCAAGAGCTGCATGAGGGTGCTTATTTCTTCTTTTGGGCGTTGCCAATTTTCTGTAGAAAAAGCGTAAAGCGTTAGGTGTGGAATACCAAGTCGAGCGCTTTCTTCAACAATCGTGCGTACTGAGTTGACGCCATTTTGATGACCAAAAAGGCGATTTTTGCCTTTTTCTGCTGCCCAACGTCCATTACCATCCATGATAATAGCAAGATGCTTGGGTAATTTTTCAGGGTCCAATTGGCTTCTCATCTCTTTTCTTTACAGTAACACGGTAAGTCGCCAAAGGTAAATGAAATTGTCAAGCCAGAAAAAATATACCA
>WTJI01000008.1 GCA_011524905.1 Flavobacteriales bacterium | reverse complement strand
TCAGAATCGGTACTGGTTAAATTTGTTACTGTAGGTGGGGTTGAATCCTGAAAACTTCCCGTAAAAATCCCTCTACCATAGCTCCCTGCAATGACTCTATTGGACAGAGCAGATGAACCACGGAATGTAATATCATGAACTGCAACATCGCTCATTCCATTATAGGACTGTGTCCAATTAGGATTGCTATCTAAAAAATTATCTGTTTGCCAAACTCCAAGTCCAGTACCAATAATAACTTCATTTTCATCGAAGGGATTGTGTTGTATTGTCCAGACAGGGATATCGGGTAAGTTTCCATCTTTTTGTGTCCAATTACTACCACCATCAGAGGAATAATAGACGTTATTCACCCCATAGTTGTAATAGGTTAAAAAGATTTTGTTTTCATCAGTTCCAAATTGTATATCAGAGATACTCCCTAAGTTATTGGTCAAATCCGAAGCTGAAGGAGAACTACCCTGCGCGTTTTCAATTTTTACGAGCTTACCAGAGTCTAAGCCTACTAATAGCAGGGTTGAAGTCGTTGTAAACGGAGATACTTCAAAGGCGGAGGGTGAAGCATCTAAAGTGGCAAGACTAGGCACATAATCAGGAGAAGGCGGACTACTGTTATCTAAATCTTTAAAACGTTTGATTTTTACAATTCCGTTTTTTGTTCCATTTGTGTATAAAATATCAAGGTTGGAGTCTAGTGCACCTGGATTGATAAAATCACCCTCGTTGTAGTCACTATCCCCACTATTGCTGTAATGAAGAAAACTAGAGGTGTTTGTGTTGATATCAAATCGATATAAGATGTTGTTATAAATGTAATTGGAAATGTAATAAGTTGAACTGACTTGGTCAACATAAGCGTAACCACCGTCACCACCAGAAATTTCAGTAGAATTAGCGGGTGCATTTGTAGGGCTATCAATTTTGTGAGTCCCATTGTCTTGCGTCCCACCGATTATGAAGTCGGAAGCAAAGCCCTCGGGGGTTTGTGCAACACTATAGAATTGGGTAGTAATAAAATCTTTTTCTTGGGTAGTAAAAACATCGTTGGTTGTAGCGGAAGCCAAATTCGAAACAAAAGCCACTCCTCCGTCATTCACAACTACTGCTTGGTTAAACGAGGAATTTGGTCTAAAATAGAGTCCATGCTGATCGGCATGTGTTCTAGAGTAAGGCCTTGAAGGTTGACCATTCCAATCGGACATTTGATTCCAATTGTTACCTCCATCTGTTGATTTAAACCAATTGATACCTCCAACGTAAACAATATTATCATTTGTTGGATCAACTTCAACTTCAAGATCATAAAAGGCTTGCCCTCTGGTAAAATCCCCAGCAGCAATATCCGCTGGCTGTTCGTCTGCAGGCTCCGACAACTGGGTAAGCGTAGAAAAGCCATCAATAGTTTTGTAGATATCAGCCTGGTTGTTATAGTTTATCAAAATATAGAAGGTGCCACTATTTTGTCCACTGGGTTCAATTTCTACTCTTCTTATATTGGATTTATTTGAAATACTTGGAAAACTAGGATTGTGGAGGGTAAAGTTTGTACCATCAGAACTTGAATAAAATCTTCCACTTTCGCTACCATAAACATCGTTCGTGGTGCTGATCCAAATAGTATTGTCAGAAGCTACCTCAATATCGTTGATCGCATCTAGGTATCCCGTTCCAGTAGTCGAATAGAGTGTGTTGAAACGCGTCCAATTCAAGCCCTTATCGGTGGACTTGTATAGTCCATGCGAATTGTAACCCATATAAGTAGATGTATTTGGACCATCGAAATTACTATTGTAGGCAAAGCCTAATGCCGCAAAAATAATTTCATCATCATTGGCAGTATTCGCAGGAGTAGGATCCCAAAATTGCATGTCATTCACATAGAAATTACCATTAACCCAAAATGTAGTATTGGGTGGAGAGCCAGAGGTAGATGAGGTTGTTGAAGCAGAACTGGTACCCGTACCAAAAACCATAGACCAGTTTTGTCCACCATCGGTTGAGCGGTAAATGCCGTTGCCGATTGCGTCACCCGTTGTGTAGGATTCTCCTGTCCCTGCAAAAAGAAGAGTGGGTTCATTCTTGTCTTGAACAATGGTAGTTACGGCGAGGTTGCCAGGGACACCATTTACCCTCGACCAGGAAACCTCAGAGGCGTTGTCAATATCTTGGTTGACCCACAATCCACCGCTTACACCACCTGCAAAGACTTTATCAAAATCAGTATCTGAGAGGTCAAACAAAGCAGCACGGGTTCTTCCACCTGCATTATTTGGGCCTACAGATTGCCAACTGTTGCTAGCTGTTTCCCCTGGTGCCCGGGCAGTCAATTCTCCAGCTTTAGCTTTTTTTCGAATTTCCTTAAGATTATTTTGGACAGCAATTAATTTTTCTGAAGTAGGATATCCTAAACGTGGATTCATTGTGAGTTCGTACACACGTTCATTGTAGGTGTTGGGCGGAAGTCCTGCCGCAAGGCGCTGTTTTTTGGATAGGTTTTTGCTGAATTTAAAAGGACTGTTGTCTAAAAATATACGATGCTTTTCTTTAGAGGTCCAACTGTCACGCGGAAGCATAAAAAGCAGACCAATAAAAAACAACCCCTTAAAAAGGAAGTTATTCAGCAATCGCATATAATTTAGTAACTAATTGTTACAAATATAAGAAATAGATTAGGGTACGGAAAATGGTTTTAGTGCCCCACAGAGTCTATCGGCTTGGGTTGTAGCTCAAAACTTCCATTTTTGTGTAGAAAACTTTGCTGACGCACAAAATTCCCTTTGTTGTATTCGACGCTGTGACTCGGTTGGGAAGTGGGTAAAAAATAGTTCCAAATCCCATGTTTCACTCCTTCTCTGAAAGCTCCTTTTGACTTAATGGTACCGGTAGGGTAGAAATATATCCAATTCCCAACTTTGATATTATGTTGTAACTGGCCTACAGCTTTAAGTGTTTTCGTGTCCTCAAAAAAAATTGAATCTTGTTTTTGAGCACATAACCAGGTTAATTCTAAAAAGAAGATAGAAAAAAGTAAGCTTAGATTCCTTTTATAATGAGAATTAAGGAAGCGTTTTCTTTTTGTAATATTCTTCTTCATCCTCATAGATATTTTTCAAAACTAAATGATTGCCATCACGACTGAGAGAAACTTTGTAAGTGTACCATGTAACTTGGGTTCCATTGTACACCAGTAATGTATCTGATTTTAATTCTGTTTGATATTTGGATCCCCATGGGATATGGGAGTTGGTGTAGGTATTGAAACGCCCCTTCTCAAGAGTCATTGTTTTGGTGATATAATCTAAAGTAACACCGCCTTGTACTGCTTTTTTTCCTTTGATGGTTTTTTGTAATTCCCAATCACCGACAAGTAATTCAAAAGAAAGTTCCTCAGGCATGTAATTGCCAGGTTTTTGGTCGTTACAGGCTGTTATCATGAGGATTAGAAGAAGTGAAGCGATGGAACCGCTTTTAGTTAATTTTAACACCATTTTTATTGTATTGATTTGATTTCAAAATAATTCCGTTTTGATAAAAAGTACAATCTTTAACCTTGCCATTTGAGTAATATTCTAACCAAAGAGAATCTTTTTTTCCTCGTTCGTTAAAGTAAATCTTTTTCCTGAGTTTTCCATTGGTAAAATAAAAGGTGGAGTTGTGTATAAGTTTCCCCATTTTAAATTCATTTTGCTCCTTGATCATACCGTTGGGCCAAAAAAACTCTCTTTTCCCATCCAAAAAGCCATTGTCATAGATTTTTCTCTCACGGAGTTTACCATTTTCATAAAAGTCTAAGTGTTCACCGTCGAGTAAGCCATTTTTATACTTTGCTTGAGTTATGATCTGTTTGGCTTGATTTATTTTAGTGTAAGGACCATTTAATTGGCCGTTATCAACATAGAAATTAACAATTACTCCTTCATTTTGTTGATTACTGACAACTTTACCTGTAAAGACTTCACCATTCAAGAAGTAGTTGTTTAATTGATTGATGCTTTTGACATCAAGATCATCTAGTGA
>WTJI01000039.1 GCA_011524905.1 Flavobacteriales bacterium | reverse complement strand
CGCCTTCTTCGAACCCTCCTTACACTCCGTATCGAGGGTTTTTTTATGGGCTAAACTTAAGGATGGATGAAATTTGGGTGTCTCAGACATGGGTTTCCGGTATAAGCTATTGGGCATTTAATGCAATTTACATTAGACTACTGTGTTGTGTCTATTAAGTGTGAATTGATTCATATCAATACTTCTCCTTGTATTACTTATAGCTAATGTTAGCGATTCGATATTTGTTTTACAGCGAGAAATAATATTCTTTAATTTTCTGTGCCATTAACTTTCGTATAATATTAGAAATTCTCATTTAGAATAATTACTCAATTGGTAGGCTAAGCTGCCATTGTTGTAACTGTTCCAAGCTTGACCCAACCCCCCCGCAGGCAATGACCACTACGTTTGATTTTCCCTGTAGAATGGGGTGTTGTTGAAAGACAGCAGCCAGTGCGGCACCACAGGCCGGTTCCACGACCAATTGATGTTCGTCATAAAAACGCAGACAAGCATTTACCGCAGTCAGATCGCTAACTACATGACTGAAAATAGGGTGCTGTTGGCTATAATCAAAGGCTTTTTGTGCTATCTGCCTTGCTCCTAAGGATGTGGCAATACTATTGATATGAGGTAGGGCTTTGATTTTTTGGACTTGCAAAGCTAGTGCTAGGGCATGGGCTCCTTGAGTTTCAACTGCCAATACTGGAGTTTGATTCCATCCATTTCGCATCAATCCTTCCACCACGCCACAGAGTAGTCCGCCGCCCCCTACAGATAAAACAATCAGATCGGGGATAAAGGGTGCAGTTTTTAGTTCATCTATCAAGCTAGCATGCCCTTTCCAAAGGAGCGGATGGTCGTATGAGTGCACATAAGGTTGTTGGGGTGTGACACACGACATGGCATAGTCATGTGCTTCTTGATAGTCTTTTCCATATACTTTAACAATGGCTTTTTCTTGCTTAATGGCAGCAATCGCCTCTGGAGAAGTGGTTTGAGGTACTACCACGGTAACAGCCAAACCCAATTGGCGACCAGCATAGGCCACTGCTAAACCTGCATTACCCCCTGAAGCACAAATCAAGCTTTTTACCCCTTTTTGATGATACACCTGACAAGCATGACCAATTCCCCTCAATTTAAATGATCCACTAGGCTGTTGTACTTCCATTTTAATCCATACCGCCTTACCTGTTAGACGGCTCATCTCTTTTGAAAAGACTAGAGGCGTTTTGTTATGAAGGGGGTGCATCTCTTTTTATTTTAAAGGTAGTAGAATCTTTACTTCAAAAAAAACCCCTCCAGAAGGAGGGGGTCAAACAAAAAAACTAAATCAATGAAAAAAAGCAAAAAAAGTAGGTTAAGAATGTATGTGTTTTAAGTATTCTAATTTTTTAAAAAGGAAAAGCGACTGAACAGCGTGTGGGGACTTTGGGTTGTCTTTCACATGGAAACGGAGTACCAAAAACCTAGGAAGACATGGAAAGACAGTGTCGTTCAGTCGCTTTTTCCATACGATTGTACACCCTTGGCAAACGAAAACGGAGGCTTGGTATAAGTTGAAGAAGAAAGTGTGGGTGGGTGTTAAAGTCATAGTTACATCGTATTGATGATGCTAAAGTCCAATAAAATCTAACTGCCCACAACACAGTAGTAACAAGTGCTTTTGTTAATGTAATAAGTGGTTATTAAAATGTAATAAGTGGTAATTACAGCAAACTTCCCAACAGGAACCCTATTAGAATGATGATTAGTTTGTTCCGTTGTAGTCGGTGTCCCTCGTTGCTCTCAAAGAGAATGGTTGTGGCAATATGAAGTAGTATCCCAATTACAACTGCTATGATTGGAAGAATAATTTTTTCTGACCCATCAAGAAAGAAACCAAGGATGCTGCCTATCGGAGTGAACAATGCGAAAAGAAGTATGAATCCAAAAAGATTAGTTGGGTGCGCTTGCGGATAACTGTGTAGCAGTAAACTGTAGAGGGCAATAGAAATGGGGATTTTATGGATGGCTAAACCTACAGCCAATTGTGGGGACTCCATCAAGGGAATCCCTTCGATAAGCGCATGAATTCCTAAACTGAGCCATATCAGATGGGGAAATCGATTTGTTTGAGGTGCATGCGCATGTCCATGTTCAACGCCCTTTGAAAAATATTCCAGTACAATTTGGAGTAGAATCCCTAAAATAATCCAATAGCCTGGTTGAAACGCGAAGGATGTATAAACCCTAGGGAGCAATTCAAAAATGGTAATACTTAGTAAAAATGCACCGCTAAATGCAAGAACCAGAGGTTGGAGATTTCTATTATTTTTCCATTTCATGGCAATGACTCCGCCCAAGCAAGCGCCCCAAAATGGCAAGCTAATAAGTAAAATAATATCTAGCATGCTGCGATCCACATTAGGGCTACAAAATTAGCGTATTTTTGAAGTAGAATTTCTAACATGCGTAAAAATTTGAACTTACTGGCTAAAACCCTCTATGGCTTTGAACCACTTTTGGCTAAAGAGCTACAACATTTGGGTGCCCAAGAAATCAAAACGGGCAATCGTTTGGTCTCTTTTAAAGGCGACTTAGGGTTTTTGTACAAAGCCAACCTTGCTTTGCGAACAGCTCTAAAAATCCTAATGCCCATCCATCGTTTTACAATAGCCAACAACAGTATGTTGTACCAAGCTATTTACCGCTTTCCTTGGGAAGACTATTTAGATGCAGGACAAACCTTCGTTATAGACAGTGTGGTCACGGGCCCATTTTTCACCCATTCCCTTTATGCCAGCCAAAAAGCGAAAGACGCAATTGTAGACCGCTTTCGCAAGCAGAACGGAATGCGCCCCAGCGTAGATACCCATCGACCTGACCTACGTATTCACTTGCACATACAGGACCGTCAAGCTACCTTATCACTGGACAGTTCTGGTGCTTCATTACACAAAAGGGGCTATCGAAATGCAACCAATATTGCGCCAATCAATGAAGTTTTAGCCGCAGGTTTATTGTTACATTCTGGTTGGGCGGGTCAGTCTGACTTTTACGATCCTATGTGTGGGAGTGGTACTTTTTTGATTGAAGCAGCCATGATCGCCGCCCAAATCCCAGCCAATATAAATAGGGAAGAGTTTGCTTTTGAACGATGGAAGAATTGGGATCCAGATTTATTTGAGACCATACATAAAGGACTTCTCAAGCGCGTCATTGCTCCAAAAATAAAAATCTATGGCTCTGATAAAGCACCTTCTGCTGTACGAAAAACACAGGAAAATATCCAACAAGCCAATTTGGAGGATTTTGTAACGGTGACTCGGTTTGACTTTTTTAAAACTCAGAAGCAAAGCCAAGGGCCACTCCATCTTGTTACCAATCCACCCTACGGTGAACGTTTAACTGGAGATATCACAGAATTATACCAAAAAATTGGCGATACACTCAAAAAGGAATACCCTGATACTGCTGCATGGATGATTACCTCCAATCTTGATGCGATGAAAGCAATTGGTTTAAGACCCAGTAGAAAAATCAAAGTCTTTAATGGAAAGTTAGAATCCAGACTGCTTTATTTTCCTATGTATGCGGGAACAAAAAAAATCCACAAACTGAAGCACAATGAATAGCCATACCAAAGCTTTATTGGGTAATTTATTGAGTTTTGGCTCTTTGTTTGTTTTTTGTCGAATAGGACTCGACTCATTATTTGACATGCCTACTTTGGTCCTATTTTTTATAGCCGGCATTGTAGCCAGTTTGTTTTCACCAAAATTTTTAGTGCACAAAAACCGCTTATATATGAAATACCCCTGGAAAAAAGACCCTAGGGAGTTTTAGTCTTCTTTTCAAATCTAAAGGGAAGGGCATAGGTCAAAGTATAGTTAAACCCAATACCAAAAATGTTTTCATCGGTAACTTTATTAAACCCTGGTATGTATAAATTGTCAAAATCAGCTGTTTTTGACTCATTGATCAGAACATTAAGTCGCAGGCTAAATCCTAGATATACATTTTTGAAAAGGGCTGCTTTAACCCCTGCCACTGCTTCAAACCATTGGGCTGTCAAATCAGCTTTAAGTCCTGTTGCATAACCAGAGCTTATAGGGCTTTGCTCAAAAAAATGTTGAGTGGTGTATAAGATATAATTATTAACATTGGTTTCAAAAGCACTACTACCCAGGCGGAAACCTATATAGACTTGGTTGTCCATGCCTTTCCAATTGGCATACATATTGTAATCAATCCCAGCTTTGAGATAGCTTCCCTTAGGGGAAAAGTTGATTTGTTCCGATTGGATGGTGCGTTGCTCGCTACCAAATTCTAAGGCGACATATAAATTATTGGTTAGATTGAGGTCAACCACCCATTCCATTCCAGAAAAATCTGTATCTACCTGGCTACGCCCGAGGTGGTAAAGGTCAGTACCCGCCCTTAAGGTGACAGGTTTTTTTCTTTTTTTTTCCTTACGTAATGCCAAACTATCAATTTCCGCATCCGTTGACTGCGCCGAAAGCTTGTGCAAAAAAAGCAGGCTAATGATACAAAGCCAAATGGAGGGTTTCTTCATCACTGATAGTGTCTTGGATTATTTCAAAACCTTTGATCCAACTGGTCTCTGGGTTTTTTTGGGCAAAAGATTGATCATCAAATATAAAATGGGCACGGTAGCCACATGCTCGGTTCAAATATTCATCCCAACGGTTGTAGTTGAGTTGTACCAATGTGCTGCTGGCCTGGTCACTACCTGCATTGAGCGTAAACTCAAAGATAGTATAGGGCTGATCAGTTTGTAAAGGAAGCAGATTTTGATAACTATTTGGTATAATAGAATCTATACTTATGGCCTTGATGGTGAGGTTGGAAACCCCTTTTGGATTCTCTGGATTTTCTACATCAAAAAAGCCATATTGCAAGCGTGGCGTCCCCAATGTTCCTTCTAAACAAATGTCATCCTTCTCACAGGCTGTTGTTAACAACAGAAGGCTAAAAAGCAAACCAAAAGCATTTGATTGGATTTTCATAGGTGCCGTAAAAGTACAACATTTTCCACATGATGAGTCTGAGGAAATAAGTCAACCGCTTGACTAATTTCAACAGTGTAGGTGTCTTTCAATAGTGCCAAATCACGGGCCTGTGTTGCACTATTACAACTGACATAGACAATTCTCTCGGGAGCCAAAGCCAGTAATTGTTCAACGACTTTAGGATGCATACCACTACGCGGAGGATCTGTAATTACAACTTGGGCACGACCGTGCCTTTCGATGAATGATGAATTAAAACAGTCCTTCATATCGCCCACTTCAAAAAAAGCATTTGAAATATGATTTATGACAGCATTTTCTTTGGCTGACTCAATCGCTTCTGGAACGGATTCAATTCCAATAACCTTCTTGCATTGGTCAGCCACATACTGTGCTATGGTACCCGTACCAGTATAAAGGTCGTAAACAATCTCCTCTGGTTGTAACTGAGCGATTTTTTTTACCAAAGCGTATAAATTTTCTGCCTGCCGTGAATTGGTTTGATAAAATGACTTTGGCCCAATTTTAAACTGCAGTTTACCCATTTTTTCTGTGATAAACTCTTGTTCTGAAAATGCTAAAATCTCTTGATCGTAAATGGAATCATTGGCCTTACTATTGATACAATACAACAGCGCAGTAATTTGAGGGAATTTTTCTTGAATGGCGTTGAGCAGCAAAACACGGTTCTGTTTGTCTTCGTGAAAAAATTGAATTAGTACCATGATATCACCTGTGGTAGCAGTACGAATCATCAAGCTTCTGAGAAAACCTTCTTGTGCCCTGGGATTAAAAAAGGTCAATTGGTGGTTTAACGCATGGTTACGAATGAAATTGCGGATATCATTGGAAGGATCGGCCTGTAGGTGACACTTCTGAATATCAACGACCTTGTCCCACATACCTGGTTTGTGGAATCCCAAACCGTTGCGCTGTATATTTAATGACTTATCGCCAATTTCTTCAGTAGTCAACCAACGTTGATTCGAAAAAGAAAACTCCATTTTATTTCGATAAAAGTAGATTTCAGGAGCGGCCAAAATGGGGTGGGTCTCAACAGGCGAAACTTTACCAATATGTGCTAGATTGTGGGCGACTTCTTTTTCTTTAAATTGAAGTTGAGCCGAGTATGAAAGTTGTTGCCATTTACAGCCACCACAAATACCAAAGTGATCACATACTGGAGGTACTCGGTCGGCAGAGGGCCGCTCAATGGCTTCTAGTCTTGCCATAAAATAACCCCTTTTCTTTTGATAAATGGTTGCTTTGATAACATCACCAGGAACCACTCCGGCGATAAAAAGAACACGACCTTCGTGTTTGGCAATACCCATACCTTTGTTGTTTACATCAACTACAGTAAGTCCCGTCAGGGTTTGTGGCTTAATCTTTCTTCCCATGCGGCAAAAGTAAGGGGAAATGCTCCTTTTTACCATCATATTTTTATCTGATTTGTAATATCTTTGACCCAATTCAAAATCATTTTTTATTATATTGTAACATTTATTAATTATAACGTGATAAATACAACATTATGGAGCTAGCACAAGTAAAGGGTACGCAATACCATTTGGATTTAGAAAAGCAGCATGGCGCACATGATTATCATCCATTACCTGTTGTATTGGCAAAAGGTAAGGGCGTTTTTCTTTGGGATGTTGAAGGAAAAAAATACTATGATTTTTTGTCGGCCTATTCTGCTGTTAATCAAGGCCATTGTCATCCTGAAATTATTCAGTCATTAAAAGATCAAGCTGAAACACTGACTCTTACTTCGCGCGCTTTCCATAACAATCGCCTAGGGGAATATATGCAGTACGCAACCGAATATTTTGGATTTGAACGCTTACTGCCAATGAATACAGGCGCCGAAGGTGTAGAAACAGCCATCAAGATCACACGAAAATGGGGCTATACCATCAAAGGAATTCCTGAAGACCAAGCACAAATAATTGTATGTAACAATAATTTTCATGGTCGTACGACAACGATTATATCTTTTTCTTCTGATCCAGGGTCAAAAAACCATTTCGGACCCCATACCCAAGGTTTTCTCCATATCCCATACAACGACCTTTCAGCACTAAAGAAAGCATTGGAATCGAATCCAAATGTAGTTGGCTTTTTAGTCGAACCAATCCAAGGTGAGGCAGGAGTTTATACACCCGACGATGATTTTATCCGCGGTGCCCGTGCTTTATGTACTGCCAACAATGTCTTGTTAATGGCAGATGAAATTCAAACAGGTATTGGACGTACAGGATCGCTTTTGGCAGTATGTGGAAACTGTAGTTGTGAAGGAGCATGCGAAAAGCAATCTGAAACCTACACCCGACCAGATCTGCTGATTTTGGGTAAAGCACTAAGTGGGGGTGCTTATCCTGTTTCTGCAGTTTTGTGCGATAGTGAAATTATGGACGTTATCCAGCCCGGACAACACGGCAGTACATTTGGCGGGAATCCTTTGGGGGTAACCATAGCTAAAACTGCTTTGGAAGTCATTCAAAAAGAAAAACTTACCCAAAACGCACGCCAATTGGGGAAACAATTTAGAAAAGCCATGAATGCCTACATCCAAAAAAGTTCCATTGTTACTTTGGTTCGAGGGAAAGGCCTTTTAAACGCCATTGTAATTAATGACAGTCCCGATAGTGATACTGCCTGGAATATTTGTCTTCGACTGCGTGATAACGGTCTGTTGGCCAAACCCACCCATGGTAATATTATACGTTTTGCGCCCCCTTTGGTTATGACCGAATCACAATTGGACGATTGTATAGGTATCATCACACGCACGTTGCAAGAATTTGAATAAATTGCAGCTCTAAAACTTTTCTGTGCAAGTATATTTTGACAATGCCGCTACAACACCCATGCGCCCTGAGGTTATTACGGCAATGCATCAATCCATGCAAACTTGTTTTGGAAATCCCTCATCAACACATAGTTATGGGAGACATGCCAAATCTTTAATCGAAGCAGCACGAAAAAAAATTGCTGCCATTATTGGTGCAGAAGCTGGAGAGATAATCTTTACCTCGGGTGGTACAGAATCCGATAATATGATTTTGCGGGCTGCGGTGAAAGATTTAGGCATCCAAACTATCATTTCTTCCCCCTTAGAACATCATGCTGTCTTACACACGCTTGAAAGACTCAAAGCTACAGGAACACACATAAAATATGTAGATGTGCTACCCAATAGTCATATCGACTTTAGACATTTAGAGGAATTACTGGAATCAGCAAGTGGACCCATATTGGTCAGCTTAATGCATGTAAATAATGAAATTGGTACCATATTAGATCTCGAAAGAGTAACCGCTTTGTGTCAAAAGCATCAGGCGTTATTTCACACCGATGCCGTACAGGGTGTTGGACATTTCGAAATAGATTTATCTACTCTGCCAGTTGATTTTTTATCAGCAGCTGCCCACAAGTTCCACGGGCCCAAAGGGGTAGGTTTTTCTTTTATTCGTAAGGGTTCGCAAATGCTTCCATTTATTGAAGGGGGCGCCCAAGAGCGTGGATTGCGTGCAGGAACCGAAGCTGTTCACAGTATTGTTGGAATGCAAAAAGCAATTGAGATCGCTTATGAAAATCTTTCGAAGGAGCGACAATATGTATTAGGATTGAAGAAACATTTTATACAAGGCTTACAGAATCTTTTTCCATCGGTGCATCTGAATGGATTGTCTAGCGATTGGGAGCAAAGTACCTATACCTTGGTCAATGTGGCACTACCCATAAGCTCGGAACAAAGTCAGTTATTGGACTTTCAATTGGATCTCAAAGGCATCGCTTGCTCAAAAGGAAGCGCTTGTCAGTCAGGTAGCAATAGTCGATCACATGTTCTTAACGCGTTACCGCCTACAAAAGAAATTACAACATCTTTACGGTTTTCCTTTTCTAGCTTCAATACAACTAAGGAAGTTGATTATGTCCTGGATGTGTTAAAGGAATTTGCTTAACTGTGTACCGCTTGGGTTTATTCATTTAAATTATATTTTCTGAAAAAAGTCCACTCTTTGACGGTAGTATTTCCAACGCCATCGGTTACTTCCAAACGGAGTTCATGTTTGGCATTCTTAAAAGTTAAATCTTGAAAATCATAGGTAAGCGTTTTGTTTTTGGGTTCATATTCAAATCGTATCCAACGCCCATTGATGCTTCCATGGTAGGATTGAATACCACTCTCCTTATCTTCGATGGCTACTTTGAGATAGCGATATTTTGAGAGCCATTGCTGATCTTTAAAGTTGGTGGCTTGTACAGAAGGGAAGATACTATCCCGTGCAAAAGTGTAGATTCCTTTTTTCTTGGTTTTGACGGTCCATTGGTCTTCTTTTTTTTGGGTGGGTAAAAATATTTTCTCACCATCTTCGGCAAGTTGAACAATGGCTGTTTGTTGTTGGGCTAAGCTATCCAATTGTGGTGGTGCCAAATAGACCTCCCAGGCTTTGCGAATAGGAATGTCAGGAATTCTAATGCCCAACTGGTCATTCCCAGGAAATAGCTGAAGCTGGGTACTCCGAAAAATACTTTTTTTGGGGATGTAAACACCATTCCCATCAAAGTCAAATAAGTAATCTTTATCAGGAAGAATACTTTCGGCCCCGGACCAATCCTCATTGGTAACTGGATTGTCTCTGACAATGCCATTCCAATAACTTTCGATAAATGCCTGGTTACCGTGAAAATCAGAAACCTTAATTTTTATTTGGTAAGATTTACCTGCTTCAATCCCAAGTTGACCAGTAGAGGGGGGGGGTGCTAAAAAACTCATTTGACTGGCTTGAGGGGTAAATAGCTTGTACAGTCGTCTTTTTTTGGAGACATACAAACCATAGTCAATGAACAGAGGGATATATTGTCCATCCTTAAAATCAAATTGATCAAACTGGTAGTGGTAGCGTTCTTGGCCGTTTAAATAAAGAGAAACACTAAAAATGCCATTGCGATTATAACTGCGGTCTTGTCGATCAAACATGCTCAAGCCCAAACCAATGGTACCGCCCGTCTCAATTAGTTCGGTTTTGTAGAGACTGTCGTTCACTTTTTGAAGCGCAACCGAACGAAACAAGTTCTCATTTTCATCAAATAAATGTAATTGTTGTAGTTGCGGTCTTTGGCTGTCTTCAACAGGGATTCCCATGCGCAATGGATTGATGGGTCTTTGCGAGTCCGAGTCACGCACTTCATAATGCAAATGTGGACCAAAGCTCCCGCCCGTGTTACCAGATAGACCAATGCGCTCTCCCTTATTCACTGTTAACTCCCCTTTCTTTAGGAACTTTTGTACTTCAAACGATTCTTTTTCATATTGGTATTTTCGAATCAAGGCTTCAATTTTGGGAGCAAATTTTTGCAAATGAGCATAAACTGTTGTTAAACCGTTATTGTGTTCGATATAAATAGATTTTCCATAGCCCTTTGTACTCACCCGAATGCGTCTAATAGATCCAGAAGCAACAGCTTTAACAGGCAACCCCTGTCTTCCTTTTGTTTTAATGTCCAGCCCTGCGTGAAAATGTCCGCTTCGTAATTCCGCAAAGTTTCCTGACAATGCAATTGGAATATCAAGTGGTATTCCAAGTTGAATATCATTTTGGCAAAAAATCTTCAGTGGCAAAAATGAAAAGGATAGAAAAAGTAAAGCAGCAAGTCCTAAATGGCTGTTATTGAACATCGTATTGGGTTGAAATAAAAGTGTCAATGTTAAAGTTTTGAAAACGCTTTCAACAAGGCTAAATATATAAAATCGAATTGTTACATTTGTTATAGAAGACATTGGTTTAATTGTGTAGCACTATGGATTCGCAGATGCATCTTCTTGAACAAAAAATTATTGCTTTGCTTAACAAGCTAAAAGACAATCATTTACATCTCAAAAAATATGAAGCTGAGATGAAAGACTTACAATCGCAAAACAATAATTTACAGGAAAAAAATACCGCATTGCACCAAGAGAACGCCTCACTAAAAGTAGCCAATAGTCTGCTTGGCAGTAACGAAAGTAAGGCCTACACGAAACGTAAATTAAACAGCCTAATCAAAGAGGTTGATCATTGTTTGTATCAAATAGCTGAATTGTAGAATCGTGAGTGATACCATAAAAATAAAGCTGACCATCGCAGATCGCGTATATCCGCTAACCATCACTCCCGATCAAGAAGCTACATTGCGAGCTTCTGCGAAAAAAATCGAATCGATGATCAAACAGCTGGAAAAAAATTATGCTGTTCGTGATAAACAAGATGTTTTGGCCATGTGTGCATTGCAATATGCGGCACGTTTGGAAAAGCAGGGTGGAGAAAAAGAAGTCCAAATGGATTCGAGTCTCGAACATAAAGCCCAAGAGTTGGTCGACTTAATTGACGTTCATATAGCAACTTACTAACGTTCTTTAACATAGTAATACATCACTGCCTGTATTGGTAATATTTTTTGATAAACTCAACGAAGATTTAATTCGAAGAGGTGAGTCACTGTTGTAAAAGCAAGCTGTCCTGAGCAGATCCTTGAGCAATGGGGTAGCCTCAAACCTGTTTATATGGAGTTTATACAAAACTCATCGCCAGTGCAGGCTTTTTTTATTTAATACATGGAAACATATCTTATATACATTATAACACCAATAGCGCTCGGTTTAGGTTTATTAGTAGGGCGATTGTTGCAACAGAATAAAGCCAATGGGATCATCAAGCAGTCTCAGTCAAAAGCCAGACAGATCGTAAAAAAAGCCCGTCGAGAGGCTGATGACATCAAAAAAAATAAAATTCTTCAAGCCAAGGAGCGATTCATTGAGCTCAAAGGAGAGCATGAAAAAGTTATTTTTCAACGAGAAAAGAATGTTGGTGATATTGAAAAACGGTTGCGAGATAAGGAGTCCAAACTGGCTGGTGAACTCAATAGAACCAAAGACAGCAACAGGAAATTGGATCAAAAAAATGAGCAACTGGAACAAAAATTAGAGAAACTTGACAAGAAATTGCAAGCCATTGCTCAGGCTGAAAAAAACAATATTGAGAAATTAGAGCAAATATCCAACTACTCTGCTGAAGAAGCCAAAAGCGAACTGGTCAATACACTAAAAGAGCAGGCTAAGGCTTCAGCTATGGAATACACCCAGCAAAAGCTGGAGGAAGCCAAATTAACAGTTCAGCAAGAAGCTAAAAAGATAATAATTAGCACCATCCAACGTATTGGAACAGAAGAGGCCATCGAAAATTGCGTTTCGGTTTTCAATATAGAATCAGATGACATCAAAGGTCGAATCATTGGACGTGAAGGTCGAAATATAAGGGCTCTTGAAGCAGCAACAGGTGTGGAAGTGATTGTAGATGATACACCAGAAGCGATAATCTTATCTTGTTTTGACCCTGTACGTCGTGAAATAGCCCGGCTTTCTTTACATCGATTAGTTACTGATGGTCGAATCCACCCAGCCCGTATTGAAGAAGTAGTTCAAAAAACAAAACGACAAATTGATAATGAGATTGTTGAAGTTGGCAAACGTACTGTTATCGATTTGGGTATTCATGGTCTTCATCCTGAACTTATACGTATCGTTGGGCGGATGAAGTATCGATCTTCCTATGGACAAAATCTACTACAGCATTCGCGGGAAGTAGCAAAACTTTGCGGGGTAATGGCAGTAGAGTTGGGCTTGAATCCAAAGTTAGCCAAGCGTGCTGGATTACTTCACGATATAGGTAAGGTACCCGAAGAAGAAACAGAAACTCCACACGCTTTACTGGGGATGGAATGGGCCGAAAAGCACGGTGAGAAGAAAGAAGTTTGCAATGCTATTGGTGCCCATCACGATGAGATCGAGATGACCTCACTGTTATCGCCTATTGTTCAGGTTTGTGACGCTATTTCAGGTGCCCGTCCTGGCGCCCGCCGTCAAGTGTTAGATAGTTACGTACAGCGTCTTAAGGACTTGGAAAATATTGCATATGATTTTGATGGGGTAAATAAGGCTTTTGCTATCCAAGCAGGCCGGGAATTGCGTGTGATTGTCGAAAGTGAAAAAGTAAACGACGACCAAGCGGCACAACTATCTTTTGAGATTTCTCAGAAAATTCAGACCGACATGACTTACCCTGGACAAGTAAAAATTACTGTCATAAGAGAAACTCGTGCAGTAAACGTGGCCAAATAAAATCACAATGCCAGAAGTAAATAAACGCCACCTGCTGCGGCACCTCCAATAAAAGGGCCAAGTATAGGAACCCAGCTATAAGACCAGTCTGCTTGTTTATTTTTTCGAGGCAGTAATTGATAAACCAATCGTGGACCTAGATCTCTTGCTGGATTGATAGCATAACCAGTGTTACCTCCCAAGCTAAGTCCAATCACCCAAACAACTAGCGCAATGGGTAGGGCATCTAAAGCACCCAATCCAAATTGCGTTACTTGACTCCCTTCGATATTGATATTTGGACTTGCTATCATTAAGGCTGCAAATACCAAAACAAAAGTGCCAATGCCCTCTGCAAAGAGGTTGTTTTTGAAATTCCGAATAGCCGGTCCTGTACAAAAAGTACTTTTAACGGCGAGTTCATCTTTTGTTGCTCTGTAGTGGTCTATGTAGGCAAGATAGGCTAAAAAACTACCACACATGGCTCCGAGAAGTTGGGCCAACAAATAGCCTGGCAGTAGCGACCAAGAAAATTTTCCCGCAACAGCCAATCCTAACGTAACAGCCGGATTGAGGTGTGCGCCACTCGATTGCGCTGAAACAAACACACCGACAAACACGGCAAATGCCCAGGCGGTTGTGATTAACATCCATGGATTTTGATTGTTAGCAATAGTTTGTTTTAAATTCACATTGGCTACAACTCCAGCACCTAGAAGTAATAGTAGAGCTGTTCCAATAAATTCTGCTAGCAAAGGTGGAAGAATCATATCTTGTAATTGGAGATTACTTTTTTAAATGTTTTGATTTGTGTATCGATCCATGATTTGGGTTGCTTGTTATGCGTTGCCATAATTTTAGCAACTTCCAATGAGATTTGCTCAGTCTCACCAGCATCTAAAAAAAGACAGCGTGTTCTTCTTGCCAACATGTCTTCTAGAGTCATCGCCATTTCTTGAGTTACACCCCATTGAATCATATTGGGTGTAATGTAAACTTTTTCAGACAATGAATCGTTACCTGAAGGATTGAGCGCACGGATTTTTTCAATATCCGCACCATACACATGCATGGGATCTTTCCAAGAAACATTGTAGTCATAACCATGGATAGGGAGTCTTTCTGTATTACATTTTCTTTCTGGTAAGCCACCTACGGCTATAGCCGTATTGATGGTATCTTCTGCCATTTTACGAAATGTTGTCCATTTTCCGCCGAGAACACTAACTAAACCCGTGGTACTAACCGTTACTTTATGATGGCGTGAGACTTCTTTGGTTGCTTCTGATTGGTCATTGGAGGCTGCCAAGGGGCGCAACCCAGCAAAAACACTTTTTACATCTTTTCGTGTTGGTTTTTTGACCATATAGGCACTCGCATTTTCCAAGATGAAGTCGATTTCTTTTTCTAGCGCTATGGGTTCATCCAAAGCGATGTCGATGGGCGTATCGGTTGTACCAACAACAACATAATCATTCCATGGAACAGCAAATAATACACGGCCGTCTGAAGTTTGGGGAATCATAATGGCATGGGGACCTTGTAAAAAAGATTTATCCATAACCAGGTGAACACCTTGACTGGGTCTTATTTTATTTGGCGTACCAGGTTGGTCCAATTGCATAATGTGATCAGAAAATACGCCTGTTGCATTAATCACAACTTTGGCCTCAAGGGAAAACTCCTCTCCGCTTAGTTCATCTTTAAGTTGTACCCCATGGATCAAATCATCTGATTTCAAAAAGCCATTTAAACTGCAATAATTAATCAAACTCCCTCCGTGTTTGGCAGCTGTTTGCGCCAAGCTAATGGCCATACGTGCATCATCAAATTGTCCATCGTGGTAGATGACACCGCCCCGTAGTCCTTCTTTTTTGACATTGGGTATCAGTTTAATGGTTTCTTCTCGATTGAGAAGGGTAGATGGCCCCAATCCGAGCTTCCCCGCCATTAGGTCATATACTTTGAGTCCCAATCCATAAAAAGGGCTGTTCCACCAGTCGTAAGATGGGATAACAAAGCTCAAATCTTGGACTAAGTGGGGCGCATTATTGCGCATAATCCCTCTTTCACGAAGGGCTTCAATTACTAATGAAATGTCACCATTTTGCAGGTATCGAACGCCTCCATGAACTAGCTTGGTACTTCTGGAAGAGGTGCCTTTGGCAAAATCAAATTTTTCTACAAGCAACACCTTATACCCACGGCTAGCAGCATCAACGCAAGCGCCAAGACCCGATGATCCACCACCTACAATAATTATATCCCAGGGTTTCTTTCTGTTCCTTAATTTTTTGATTTGTTTTTCTCTATCCATTATGTATTGAGGATTTTAGACATATTCTTTCGCCAAAGATCTAAAATTTCATGCGCTTGATCTGGCGATTGTGGTTTAAAAACGTGATCTTTTTGCCACAAGTCCTTTAATGCTTTTTCATCTTTCCATAGCCCTATTCCTAGACCTGCTAAAAAAGCAGCACCAAGAGCTGTAGTCTCTGTCGTTTTGGGCCGAATCACTTCTTTATTGAGTAAATCAGATTGAATCTGCATCAATAGATTATTGGTGCTGGCACCCCCATCCACTTTAAGTGCTTTGAACGAATGGCCTGCATCTTTTTCCATGGCAATGATCACTTCATAAGTTCGTAGGGCAATTGCCTCTAATGCTGCTCTGCCAATATGCCCCTTGTTGGTATCGCGCGTGATACCCGAAAGATTACCTGTCGCATGGGGATCCCAATAGGGGGCTGCTAAACCCGATAAAGCAGGAATAAAGCAAACCCCACCATTGTCTGTAACACTTTTGGCCAATTCTTCAATTTCAGCGGCTGTTTGTATCATACCCAGTTGATCCCGAAGCCACTGAACCAATGCCCCAGCAATAAATACGCTTCCTTCGAGTGCATAGGTGGTTTTTCCATGAATTCGATAACCTACAGTTGTCAGTAAACGGTTGTTGGATTGTACGGCTTTTTCACCCGTATTCATGATACAAAAGCAGCCCGTTCCATAGGTGTTTTTTACATCTCCAATTTCAGTACACAGTTGTCCAAATAGCGCTGCTTGTTGGTCACCTGCAATTCCACTAATAGGAATTTCAGCACCAAGTACGCTGGCATCGGTTGTGCCAATATGCTGAGCAGAATCTACAACCGCTGGGAGTAATCCTCTTGGAATCTTGAAAAGGTCCAGTAATTCAGTATCCCACTGTTGATTGTGGATATCGAATAATAAGGTTCGACTGGCATTGGTAGCGTCGGTTATATGGTGTTTGCCTTTAGTGAGGTTCCAAATCAACCAGCTATCGATTGTACCAAATGCTAATTCGTCATTTTCTGCAGCTTGCCGAATTATTGGATCTTGATCTAAAATCCATTTAATTTTGGTGGCAGAAAAATAGGCATCCAATAAGAGACCTGTTTTTTCGTATATCATTGGACCATACCCATTTTGTTCTAACTTATCGCAATGAGCAGCTGTTCTTCGATCTTGCCAAACAATGGCGTTGTAGACAGGCTGCCCTGTGGTACGGTTCCATACTACGGTTGTTTCACGCTGGTTGGTGATGCCTATGGCACTTATAGAGGTTGCAGAAAGATTGGCATTTGCCAAAGCTTTTTGGATGGCCTTGTGTTGGGTTTCCCAAATGGTGATCGGGTTGTGTTCTACCCAGCTTTTTTGAGGGTAAAGCTGTGGAAACTCAAATTGAGCCATGCTGATTTGTTGCCCATTTTTATCAAAAACAATAGCACGGGAACTCGTCGTACCTGCATCAATTGCCAATATATAGGTGTCCATATCAATTACTTTTTATTTTGGTTGGTTGTATTATAGTTTCTTGTTCAAAGTAGTGTTTTTTGGTAAAATGTTTTTAATTTAAAGATTAAATATCAAGGAATTGAAAGTAGAAGTTTGTGCCACACATATAGAGACCGTTAGGTTGGCCCAGCTTGCTGGTGCTGATCGAATTGAATTGTGTTCAGAGTTGTCATTGGGTGGGATAACCCCTTCTGCGGGATTGATACAAACGGCAGTTACTCAATATCGCATACCCATTCAGTGCCTCATCAGACCTCGCTCAGGAGATTTCATTTATTCGAAAAATGAATTTGAAATCATTTTAAATGATATTCAAAAAGCGAAATCGATGGGCGTTGCTGGAATTGTTGTCGGCTTAATGACTAAAAACAATGAAATTGATTGGAATCAGTTAGAGCAGGCTATTTCTGTGGCCAAACCTCTGGAAATTACTTTTCATAGAGCTTTTGACTTGGTTAGAAACCCAGAATCTAGCTTGGAAAATTTAATTGCCATGGGTGTTGATCGGATTTTATGCTCAGGAAAAGCGGACCAAGCTGCAATTGGGATTGATGTATTAGTCGATTGGAAAAAGCAAGCTGGTGGTAGAATAGAAATTCAACCTGGTGGGGGGATAAATATGGAAAATTGCGCTCTATTCATTCGCCATCAATTTCCAAGCTTACACTTGTCCGCTATGAAAAAAAAATCATCAGATGCTGGTGCGGATACATTGGAAAGCCTTTGGCAACAGCCCAAAGAAATAGCCGATTGGGAAACCCTACAGTATGTAGTAAATGCCTGTCATTAGCTTTTTTTTGATTGAGCAAGTTTTGGATCATAACTCAAGAAAAAATTGGCCCAAATAATTTTAGCCCAAGCATTTAAATAGGGGTTCAATACCAATAGTGCTCCAACGATAAGGAAAAATAAACGCAGGAGATAAATCTCGCTTACTACAAGAAAATAGATGCCAGACAGAATGCCCATAACGCCTACGCCCAAAGCATAAGCTATATACATTGAACCATAATAAAAGCTAGGTTCAATTTTAAATTTAGTGTGACAATAGGGGCATTGGTCTTTGACCTTAACCCACGACCAAAAGGGTCGAGGTTGTTTTTCAAGGAAGGCTCCCTTGCGACATGTAGGACATTTTAGCCGAAGAATACTAATGATCTTATCCATGGTTTGGATTGGATTTAATCAAAATTAATACGAAAAAAAACATCCCTCTGTAACTAAGATAACTCAAGAACTGGCATCTTTGCAGAAATAACTTTAGTTTGAAAAATTTTTACCGGGCAGTGCAGTATATGTTGTTAAGCACCAGCCTCTTCGGATTAATGAATGCCTTGGTGAAGTATTTCATCAACTATCCAACCTTCGAATTGGTTTTTTTTCGTTCTGTAGTTTCCCTAATCATAGCTTGGATTTATTTACGCTATTTGAAAATACCTGTTTGGGGCCATCAAAAAGCTTTATTGATTACCCGGGGACTATTGGGTTCAACTTCTATGGTATTATTTTTTGTTTCCGTTCACTTTATATCACTCGGATCTGCAGTAACCTTGCGATATACGGCTCCATTGTTTGCAGCGTTTCTGGCTGTTTTTTTTCTGCGTGAAAAAATAAAATATATCCAATGGTTATTTTTCTTCATCACTTTTTTGGGCGTGGTAATGATTAAAGGATTTGATCCATCAGTCTCACTTCTGGGATTAACAATCGCTTTGACCTCTGCTTTTTTTTCTGCATGCGTTTATATCTTATTAAATAAAATAGGCCATGGTGATAATCCAGTGGTGGTTGTTTTTTATTTTATGCTAATTGCTTCATTAATAGGACTAATGGGAGTTTGTTTCACAGAATGGCAAACCCCCGATCTGTGGGACTATCCTGGTTTATTTTTGTTGGGTACTTTTGGGTTCTTGGCGCAGTTATTCATGACCAAAGCTTTTCGAACGTATGAAGCCAATATGGTTGCCCCATTTAAGTATGTTGAAGTGTTTTTTACACTGACATTTGGTGTTTTTGTTTTTGACGAGAAATACTCGTTTTATAGTCTGTTGGGAATCTTCTTGATCATTTTTGGTCTCGTACTAAATATTCGCTTTAAATCAAAAGTGCAAAAAAACCTATCTTAGGACATTAAAACTTTTGAAGATGTTTCGAGATTTGAAATATTTGGTAGCCTATACGATTCCCTTAGCGACCTTAGCTGCCATTCTATTAAATGGTTTGTTTAGTTATGCAGCGGTTATTTATGCTTTTATTTTTATCCCAATTGTTGAAATTCTAGTTGCAGACCGTCATACGGAATATGCCAACGAAGAGGTCAATAAACGTCGTGTTAACCCATTGTTTGATTGGATGTTGTATGGAAATTTACCCATTACTTTTGGCTTGCTGGCATTTGGCTTGTGGGATTTAGCGGTATCTCAATATGCAACCTATGAGATAGTTGGTAAGATATTTTCGCTTGGCGTTCTTCTTGGCACCAATGGCATAAATGTAGCCCATGAATTGGGACATCGAACGACAACGATCGAGCGTACTATGGCTAAAATCCTTTTATGCCCGTCTTTGTATATGCATTTTTATATCGAGCACAATTTTGGACACCATAAAAATGTATCAACACCAGAAGATCCTGCAACAGCAAAGAGAAACCAATCAGTTTACCATTTTTGGGTTAGTTCTGTTGTGGGTCAGTATAGAAATAGTTGGAAGCTTCAGTCACAGCTTTTGAAAAATCAAGGGCGTTCATTTTTCTCATTATATAATGACATGTTATTTTATTTGTTTTTTCAGACGGCATATTTAATAGCGGTATATGTTTTCTTAGGAACAACAGGCATGCTTTTTGCTATTGCTGTAGCGATAGTTTCTTTTTTATTACTGGAGACCATAAACTACATCGAACATTACGGCCTGGAGCGACAAAAAACCGCGTCGGGTAGGTATGAAAGGGTGCAAGCTCACCATTCATGGAATTCCAATCATATAGTGGGGCGTATGGTGCTATATGAATTGACCCGACATTCAGATCACCATTTTCGAGCCAATAAAAAGTATCAAATTCTGGAAAACAAACCAGCTAGCCCACAGCTGCCATACGGTTATCCTAGCTCTATGGTCCTTTCGCTTTTGCCCCCACTTTGGTTTCGTAAAATGGATGCAATTTTAGACCAATATCAAATTAAACCTGAACTTTCCAATTAACCAATTAAGTAGCTACAAACCCTAATCCAGGCTAGGACATTGGATGTAGGAAACGCCATCGAAATCACGTCTAAAAAATCGATTTTTGGCTTGGATAAAGTCATTAATTCGAACGTCGCTCCTGGGCACAGAGGGCCACATGATGTCGGCAGGATCAGAAGAGTGTTCATATCGATAAACGTCATGACCAAATTCGTGGTACATTAACCACAATTGTTGCACTGCTGAATAGTCTTCCCAGTAGTCTCGAATGACACTTATATCAACGACACTATTGTTACAATAGCCAATGAAAGTTGAAAATCCTGCGTGATCAGGTGTGACGCCAGACGCCAATTGTTCAGGGGTTTGTACAACAAAGCGCACCAATACCTGCTCGTTTAGGGTACCATAATCTGGACCACCTCGCGAGCATATGACATCTTCAACAAACAAATTCCAGTATGTGCTTAAGTCATCTTGGTCAACTGATTCATAATCAACACAAGAGGGTAGTTGGGCTTCTTCAATCTCAGCTTCTACCTCTTCGAAAGCGTCTTCTTTACCAGAAGAACATTGCCAAATAAAATTTACCAATAGCAAGTATATGCTGATCCTTAGAATGGGGTGTTTCATGTTTAATTTTTGTTGTGAAAATACAAAATTATTAGTGATTATATATTTTGCAAAAACCTGATTGTGTGCGTGTTAATTTTTGAAAACAAATTTAAAATAAGTAAATTTGGAAAGATGCAGATTACAAATCATATTTTCTTGTGTTTGCTATTAATAAGCGGAACCACCCTAGTAGCTCAAAAAACGGAAGCAGAAAGCAAAATTATACAGCAATTTGAACTCCGTTATGATTTAAATATCATAGACAACCCAGTTCAGGTTCGATCTCTATTTAAAAAAGATTTTTCATTTTCTGAGGCCTACTTGCGATATGTTACGCAGCAAAGTCCTAGCTGGTATTTACATTATTTTCATAGAAATGCCCTGCAACGATATGGTTGGAGAAGTCATTGGGAATTTTATCAAGAGCGGTTTTTGATTTGGTCCGATTGGTTGCAAAATCCCTTTCGTTTTCAGACAATTTTTGATTGGAACCGCCCCCGTAGAATGTTTAATTTTTTAACACCAGCTCTTAGTCCTTTACAAATGTATTCGATAACCTATTTCAATTCAAACTGGGCGATACAACAGCAGATAGACCGTTTGAAAGGCAATGACACCCTGGAAGAAATTTATGGGCAAAAAGATATTGTCTCACAAAACACAGACCAGTCTAGGAATGCACAGCCAAATTCGGTTCGTTCTTTGGTTAATATATTACGCGAAAAAGGAGTTGCTATTGAAACACATAAAAAACAAACCTTTGTCCCATTAGAAAACCGCAAAGGGTACTATAACCGAACCCGTGAAATGGCTTTGCAACGCCTTGAAGGTAAAAATTCCCCTAAAGCTAGAAACTTCAATCCAATTGGTACGTCTGGCGGTCAACGATCATACGCACCCCCTGTTAATCGATCACCAGCAAGAGGAGTCGTTGGTGATGTCAGTACCTCGAGTATGGGGAATAGTGGGGGCACCACTACCGTTTCAGCAGGTCGCGAACAGTGAGATAAGTTATTATTGTTTTTTTAACTTGCTGTTCTAATATTCAGAAAACAAATCCAGCTCATGGAACGTAGAAAATTTATCCAAAACACTGCTTTGTCCAGTGTGTTATTGACACCACTTGCACATTCTTTCGCTCAGTCTTCAAAGGCAGACGCTTCATTAAAGAACAATATTAATCATTCCGTTTGTCGATGGTGCTTTAACGATATTCCACTGGATCAATTCTTGAGTATACTCAATAAGATGGGTGTAGGTGCTATTGACTTGGTAGGTCCTAAGGACTGGCCCTTATTAAAACAATATGGTATTCATTGCGCTATGTGTAATGGGGCGGAAATTAGTTTAACCGAGGGTTGGAATGACCCTAAGAACCATCAGCAATTAATCGCCAATTACAGTAAAATGATTCCTCAAGTAGCTGCAGCCGGCTACACCAATCTAATATGTTTTAGTGGTAATCGCAATGGAATGACAGATGAAATGGGCCTGGCCAACTGTGTGGCTGGCTTATCTCAAATCCTACCTTTAGCTGAAAAAAATGGAGTTGTTATTCAAATGGAATTATTCAATCAGATCAATCATCCGGATTACATGTGTGATTCTTCTGAATGGGGTATTGCCCTATGTAAGGCCTTAGAATCTTCAAGTTTTAAGCTTTTGTATGATATTTATCATATGCAAATTCAAGAGGGGGATATCATACGTACCATACTACAAAACCATAGCTATTTTGGGCATTACCATACAGCGGGTGTCCCAGGTCGTCATGAGATTGATGACAGCCAAGAATTATTTTATCCTGCCATCATGCGCGCAATTGTTGAAACTGGTTTTCAAGGTCATGTTGCACAGGAATTTATTCCAACAGCAGATGACCCGCTAGCATCTCTATCACAAGCCATTTCAATTTGTGATGTATAACGAGATACAATTTTATTCAAACCAACGAACCTTATCTTGCCAAGGGGAGGGCTGGCGCTGGGGTGCGGGGCCTTCGTAGTACCCTAAGTAAAAGAATCCCAAGCATCGCTCACCTGCTGCTAAATCTAAGAAAGTATTGATTTGATTTGCGAACGAAGGCGAACTCCAATAACCACCTAAACCCAAATCTGTGGCGCACAACCATAAATTTTGAACCGCCATAGCTGTTGCTGCAATTTCTTCCCATTCAGGCACCAGCGCTTCTGGGTCTCGTTGCATACATATTGCTATAACAGCCGCCGATTGATCAACCTTTATCGCTATTTTGTTGGCTTTGGTAGCCGAAAATTTAGATGCTGTTATCTTGTAAGCCTGAACCAGTTGTTCGCCAAGTGATTCCTTAGCACGATTTTGAAAAACTTTAAATCGCCATGGCTCTGTTTTACGGTGTGTTGGAGCCCAATTTGCAGCTTCTATTAATTTTTCAATGGTATGCTTAGCAATTTCATCTTTAGAAAATTGAGCAGGGAATATTGATCGACGTTGGGAGATTAGGTTGTTCATGGCACAAAGGAATGAAATCAAAGGGATAAAAAAAAGACTTTACAGGGGAGTAAAGTCTTTCTTTTTGGGATAAATTTAAGTTTGTTTGTTCGCTTGGTGTGAACTAAAAAAACTTAAGAATGTTTAGTAGCGAGAGGGAGACTTGAACTCCCGACCTCCGGGTTATGAATCCGACGCTCTAACCGGCTGAGCTACCTCGCCAATAGTGCGCAAATATAAAAATTAAAATTCATTGACAATAAACTCCGCTCATTTAAAAAAAAACACTTTCACAAAAGTTAAACAAAACTTTTTTATATATTACCATTTTATAATAATCCTGTATTATGGGCGATAAAAAACCGTTTTCAATAGAGTTTGATTTTCACGCTTCACCCCAGTTGCTGTATCAATACTTAAGCACCCCCTCAGGCCTGAGCGAATGGTTTGCGGATAATGTCAACTCACGTGGAGAACAGTTTACTTTTATTTGGGATGATGGTGAAGAATACGCCAAATTGCTGTCTAAAAAACCCAACCAAAAAGTGCGGTTTCAATGGATAACTGATGAGGAAGACGAAGATCAATATTATTTTGAATTTGTTATTCAAGTCGATGATATTACCAAAGACGTTTCATTGATAATCAATGATTTTTCAGAAGAAGAAGAATTAGAAGAGTCAAAAATGTTTTGGGACAACTCAATAACCGCCCTAAAACATGTTCTGGGTTCAGCCTAATGATAAATTACAAGGGCCAATTATTCGCACACTGGAGTGATTTACCCATCCAGCATCTTTCTTTTTCTCAGCTCTCCGATCAATTCTCTATTCCTATTTACTGGTCTCATTCAAAAGTTATTTTACTTGAAGCGACTTATTTTCATATTATGTCCGCATTGCGGCGATGGCGTATGGCTATTCCCATGTCTCTTACACCTGAACTTATAGATCAACAAGCAGCTATCTTAAACAGTGCCTTGGGGGATAACCCAAATTGTATGTATCAGTTAAGTTTATTTCGTGAAGTTCGAATATCGAGTTCAGCCCCTCACAGTGAATTGGGCTGGGTGCTTACGCAACTTGATACTTTTAAACCGGATCAAAGTCAAGATAATTATGAAGTCAGTTTGTATCGAGATCAATTTATTTCTGCCGATGGTTTGTCAAACTTACCCGCTACTAATTCGCATTTGAGAGACATAGCCCTGGTTTACGCCTATGAGAATGGCTTCTCTGATTGTTTTTTATTAAATACTGACAAGCAATTGGTTGAAACAGTTTTTGGCACTGTATTTCTTCAATTTAATGGAGAAATTCATACGCCTGATTTGACCTCGGGCTGCAGACACGCGGTAATACGATCCGCATTCATTGAGTGGCTTCAGAAAGAAAAAGAATTGAAGGTTTGTGAAAAACCAATTGTGCCTTTTGAATTACAAAAAGCAGATGCAATTGGGATATTGAACCCCTACAAAGGGATGAGTTCAGTGACAAAGTATCGGAAAAAAACTTTTGACAATAAAAGCATGCCAATGCTTTTCTCTGATTTTTGGTCTGGCCAAAGTTAGTTTAATTGTAACTTGGATTTTCAGGGGCATTAGACCACAAGAGATACTTTCCGCCTAGGGCAATCATTTGCTCTCGCCAAAAATCTTTTTTGACATATTTCATCAAGTTTTCTTTGTGTGGATTAGAACACAGCACCCATGATTGTCCATCAATTTCTTTTTGAAGCTGTCCTTTGTCCCAACCAGCATATCCTAGAAAAAAGCGAATATTATCCTGATCAACCGCTTGTGTATTGACGAGTTGCAGTACGGTCGAAAAATCGCCACCCCAATACAGACCATTGGCAATGGGAATACTATTTTCAATTTGATTGGGGCAGTTGTGAACATAAAAAAGATTGTCGGGCTCTACGGGACCGCCAAAATAAAGCTGAAAATTATATCGGACCCCATCCAAAACGTCTTTTAGTTTGTAGTGAAGCGGTTTGTTTAAAATAAAACCAAGTGTACTTTCTTCTTTGGAGTTCACAATAAGAACAACAGAACGGTGAAAATTTTGATCTCCACAAATCGAAGGCTCAGCAACAAGAAGTGTTCCTTTTTTCATCTCATTCCTAATGTAACAAACTTTGAAATGAAAACATAAAAAAAGGCCTTCGAATTGAAGGCCTTTTTAAGGAGGTATATTCTGAATTAGTTAACAGCCCCTGAAAGCTCTGCACCTGCTTTGAATTTAACCACATTTTTGGCTGCGATTTTAATCGTAGCTCCTGTTTGTGGGTTTCTTCCTTCACGTGCAGCTCTTTTGGATACTGACCAAGATCCAAATCCAACTAGTGAAATTCGACCACCACCCTTTAGGGTAGATCCAACATTGCCTAGGAATGATTCAAGTGCTTTTTTAGCAGCAGCTTTTGAAATGCCGGCATCTGCTGCCATAGCATCGATAAGTTCTGTTTTGTTCATAATTAAAAAAGGTTAAATGTTTCTCACAAATTTAGAACCTTTGACCAAAGACCAAAGCCTAAGCCCCATAAATACTGGGTTTTGTTAATAAATCTTAGTTTTTGTTAAAAACCTGACCTAAAAAACAACTGCATCAGTCTCAAATTCATATCCATTGAGCAAATCCGCAGCTGTCATGCGCTTTTTGTTGGGTAATTGTAAATTTTCGCAAACTATCCATCCTTCATGGTGGGCAATTCGTATTTGTTTTTCTGAAGTCAATAGCTTGCCGATCGTATATCTGTGTTTTTCTTTGTGGTATGTTATTGTAAATATCTTGATCGGAATTTCTTCACCTTTTTGTTTCAACACGGTCCAAGCACCAGGATAGGGGTTCATCCCATTTACAAAACGAATTAGAGTATTCAAGGACTGATTCCAATCCAAGCGGGTGTTTTCTTTGGTTAGTTTAGGCGCTTTTTTGATGGTTTGAGGTGTATATTGTGGTTGCGCTATAATTTCATTGGCACTGAGACCATCTATGGTGTCGCAAATCAAGCCACTTCCGATTTCAGCCAATCGGTCGTGTAAGTGTCCAGCAGTCTCACCCTTCTCAATTGCTACTTTTTTTTGCAATAAAATGGCGCCCGTATCAATAGCTGCATCAATAAAAAAGGTGGTGACACCCGTTTCTTGTTCTCCATTGACTAAAGCCCAATTAATTGGTGCTGCACCTCGATACTGCGGTAACAAAGACGCATGTAAATTAAAGGTTCCTATTTTGGGAATGGACCAAACAACTTGAGGAAGCATTCGGAAAGCAACCACTATGGCCAGATCGACATGCAAGGCTTTTATGCTGTTAATAAATCCTTGATCTTTTAGATTATTAGGCTGAAAAAGAGGGAGTTGCTTTTCTAAAGCAAATTGTTTTATTGCCGAACTTTTTAATCTTTTTCCCCTGCCAGCAGGTCGGTCAGGGCTTGTAACCACTCCTACAATTTTATAATTCCTTTTGACCAATAACTGCAGACACACGACTGCGAACTCTGGGGTGCCAAAAAAGAGTATGTTTAAAGGTTTTCCTGTGTCAATTCCCATTGATAGTTGTTGTTTTGTTGCACTTTGCCAGCGGCGGCCCAGCGGTGTAAAATTACTACAATCTCCTCGCTTTCGAAGGGCAATGCTTGTATGAAATCGCCGATCGTACACGGCCCTTTGTCCAGAAGTTTTTGCAGCGCTATAGCTACAGTATCTTGTATATCATTTACTGCTTTTTGGCAGCTGAAAGAGGAACAATTACCACAGTTTTTGGCAAGTTGTTCCCCAAAATAATTTAATAGTTGTAGCCTTTTACAACGCAAGTCATCTTGGCAAAACTGTATCATTTGATCTATTTTTTCCTTCTTTTGCCGATTCCGTATCTTAAGTCTTGACAAGAGTGGCGCCAATGTGTGCGTGTCTTCACGTGAATGTAACCACTCCAGGCTACTATCACTCGTTACCCAATTCAATTCTAACCAACCATCTTTTTGACCCTCTTCCAACCATTTTCGAATTTGTTTCTGTCCCCAGCCCAAAATATTAGCCAATGTTTCCAATTCTATGGTTTCCTTTCTTTTTACACTGTTTGGGTATTGACGTACTAAAATTTCAAATAGTTTATTTTTTGGTGTAGAGGGGGTGTGTTGTATAACTTTCTTTGGTGGATGTAAGAATGCTACTTGAAGTTCAGATCGGGATAAAGATTTCCAATACCAAAGCCCTTCTTTTTCCAGATTTTTAAAGCAATTCATTGCTTTGGTGGCTGTCCAATTGTATTGTTGGTTAAAGTGTTTGAAATCAAAATAATAGGTGTTCTCAAAGCCCTCTCCGTAGGCAATTTGTAGGTAGTTGCAAATATCTTTGTAAAAACGTTGAAGGTCTTTGGTTGTGGGTAGTTGGGATAAAAATTGGCGTCTGAGTTGATCAAAATCAGTGCTTCCAAGCAGTAGGGTAACGACTGATTCAACGCCATCTCGACCAGCTCTACCCGTTTCTTGGTAATAATTTTCTAAACTTTCGGGTGGACTTAAGTGGATAACCTGCCGTACATTTGATTTGTCAATTCCCATCCCAAAAGCCATTGTTGCAATCATAATGGGTGTTTTTTCATCCAACCAAGCCCTCAGCCTTTCTTTTTTTTCTGTCTCACTTAACCCCCCATGAAAGAAGCTTGCCTTGAAACCTTCTTGGTTCAAATGTGTATGAAGTGTTTCTGTTTGCTTACGCGTACGACAATATACAATGCTAGGACTGCTGTCCTGGCGAATCAAATGGCGTAAAGCAGATAATTTATCTATTGATTTCTTTACGCGATAAGATAAATTTGGGCGGTCAAATGAGGACTGGAAAACAGTCGTTTGGTGGAGTGCCAATTGCTTTTCTATATCTTTCACCACCGCTTTTGTTGCAGAAGCAGTAAGTGCTAAAATTGGAGTGTCCATCAATTCTTGTCTTATTTTTTTGATGGCCAAAAAAGCTGGACGAAAGTCATGCCCCCATTCTGAAACACAATGGGCTTCATCCACTGCAATAAGCTTGATAGATAGTTTATTTAATCTTTCCATCACCCTTGGATTTTGTAAGCGTTCAGGGGAGATGAATAGCAACTTATAGGGACCGTAGATCAAATTGTCAAGCTGTTTATCAATAGATAATCCAGACTTACCACTTTCCAGTGTCATGGCAGGAATTCCTTTTGATTTCAATTGCTGAACCTGATCCTGCATCAAGGCGATTAATGGTGATATGACCAGCGTAAGCCCTTCATGTATAACTGCAGGTAGTTGATAGCAAAGTGACTTGCCGCCACCTGTGGGCAATAGGGCGAGGGTGTCTTTTTTGTTGAGTACAGCATGGATTATTTCTTTCTGAAGTGGTCGAAATTGATCGTAGCCCCAATGATGGGACAAGTAGAATTCCAATGGCTTCATGGTTGAAGGGCTTTGAGTAGTGTTTGGGCTCTTTCAGCCAAGCTTCCAGGTGGTATGACAATCATATCTGGATAATATGATTGATATAACTGCCACAATTGATCTGAAAGTTCTTGTGCCCTTTCGAAGGTCTCCATCCTTTGTGCGTCCTTTTGATAAATGGCTTCCCAAGGCGGAAAAAAAACAACTTTATCGTAGGGGAATTTTATCATCTCAGTTTCCCAAGCCTCTGTATTTTCTCCCAAAGCTTTTAAGTAGGCAACCACATCGGGTAATCCGCGATCCAAAAAAACATAGGGTTTTTCAGTATCATAGGGCAGGGCCTTTGCTGATTGATGTTGGGTTTTTCTACCCTCAAATAGCTCTTTACTAAACGCAAGCGGCGAGGATAGAAAATAATTTGACATACCTTGACGTTTGCCCTTGTCAATTACCTGACGAGATATTTCTTCATAGCAATGAAAGCCTTTTTTTTGTAGTGTAGCCAATAGCTGACTTTTGCCCGTTCCAGGCCCACCAGTGAGGACAATTAATTGATTCTCTCCCATATTTTTTTAACACTTATGGATGCTTTATCTTTGGAGAAAAGCAACCAACTTTCATGGATGATGCCACTGCATACTACCAAGAATTCAAAGCAAAATTAACAGATTCTCAGCCTTGGCCAGGTCCTTATTTGTATAAATTTATTGTAAAACAGCAAAGTAATCATTTGTCTGTGATCAAAGCTTTGTTTACTGATCAGTCTACTGAAATAACAGAAAGAAAATCTTCCAAGGGTTCTTACAGAAGTTTGAGTATCTTAGCCAATAATCAAACACCAGACAAGGTTGTTGAAATTTACAAACAAGTAAAACAACTCAAAGGGGTCATCATCTTGTAGCATCTTTCTCCTTTTTAAACTATTCATAAAGAATGACAAGTCCACTTGAATACAACACAGACCGCGTTCCACTAATCATACCCGAATACGGACGTCACATCCACCAGATGATTGATCAGGCTGTGGCTGAAACCGATAAAGAGCAGCGTAACAAAAAAGCCAAAGCTATTATTGGAGTTATGGGTAATCTTAATCCCCACTTGCGTGATGTCCCTGATTTTCAGCACAAACTGTGGGATCAATTGTTTATTATGTCCGATTTTAAATTGGAAGTAGACGCCCCTTTCGAAAAACCACAGCGTGAATTGTTAGAACAACGTCCTGAACGATTAGATTATCCACAAAACCGTCAGAAGTACCGTTTTTATGGCAATAACATCAATCGCATGATCGAAGTTGCTAAAAACTGGGAAGAAAGTGAATTAAAAGACGCTTTGGTGTTCACCATAGCCAATCACATGAAAAAGTGTTTTTTAAACTGGAATAAAGATACAGTTGAAGATGAGGTTATTTTTGCCCATCTAAAAGAACTGTCCCAAAATGCCTTGGTGGTTAACCCTAAACTATTGCCACTAACATCCGCCGCAGATTTCCTAAAAGTAAAATCTAAAAATGGCAATGGACCCAAATCAAATGCCCCTAGTAAATCTCGAAAACGCAACAATCGTAAACGCTACTAAATGTTATTGATTCATGGGTAGTTTTAAAATAGAAGGGGGTCATCCCTTGTCAGGATCTATTCAACCACAGGGAGCCAAAAATGAAGCCCTACAAATCTTATGCGCCGTCTTGTTGACAGCAGAACCTGTTCTGATTCACAATATTCCTGAGATCGTTGATGTTCAAAAGCTTATCAAACTCCTTCAAAATTTGGGGGTAAAAGTAGCGTCTAAAGGCCGCAACAGTTATTCGTTCCAGGCCGATTCGGTGGATGTCAACTATCTTACCTCTGCAGCATTTAAGCAGGAGGGAGGCAGCCTGCGCGGTTCAATTATGCTGGTAGGTCCCATGCTGGCTCGATTTGGTATTGGTAGTATCCCAAAACCTGGTGGTGATAAAATTGGCCGTAGAAGACTGGATACCCACTTTGAGGGCTTTATTGAATTGGGAGCCAAATTCAAATATGATCGTGAAAATTATTTTTACACCGTTACTGCAGATCGACTCCAAGGTAAGTATATGTTGCTAGATGAAGCATCAGTTACTGGCACAGCCAACATTGTAATGGCAGCTGTTTTAGCTGAGGGTAAAACAACCATCTACAACGCTGCCTGTGAACCCTATCTTCAGCAATTGTGTTTGATGCTTAATCGAATGGGAGCAAAAATTTCTGGAATTGGTTCCAACTTGCTTACTATAGAAGGCGTGGAAGCACTTCAGGGTACAGAGCATCGTATTTTACCCGACATGATTGAAATAGGTTCTTGGATTGGTCTGGCGGCCATGACCCAATCAGAGTTGCGCATTAAAAATGTCCAATGGGACTTTTTAGGAATAATTCCTGAGGTATTTCGTAAACTAGGCCTACAAATCGAAAAAGAAAACGATGATATCTTAATCCCAGCTCACACAAAGGGTTATGAAATTCAAAGTTTTATCGATGGTTCGATACTTACTATTGCCGATGCCCCTTGGCCTGGCTTTACTCCCGATTTGTTAAGTATTGTTTTGGTGGTTGCTACCCAAGCGAAAGGAAGCGTTTTGATTCATCAAAAAATGTTTGAAAGTCGCTTGTTCTTTGTCGATAAATTGATTGATATGGGGGCCAAAATTATTTTATGTGATCCCCACCGTGCTACTGTCATTGGGCATAATTTTCAGTCTCAACTCAAAGGAACCACCATGTCATCTCCAGATATTAGAGCAGGAATATCACTGTTGATAGCTTCTTTATCGGCCAGAGGGACAAGTGTGATACACAACATCGAGCAAATTGATAGGGGCTATGAGCGTATAGATGAAAGACTTCAAGCAATTGGTGCTAAAATAACACGCCTCTAATCCCGCCCATCTCTGTATTGAAACTTAGTAAATGCCTGTTGTCATTGGTACGGTTTTAGTAATCTAAAAGAGCTCTTTTTGTTTTCTCAGATTCTTTTATCGTTTTGATACTTTATTGTTACTGATATTTCGTTGCCGTGAACATTTGAACCGGTCGACCTCGCCTTTTCGTTGTTTACTGTGTTTGGTTTTTCTGCCTTGCACTCTGGCACGCCACATTTTAAAACTACTGGATTTCATCTCACGGCGCATCAAATCAATTACTTCTTGCTCTTTTAGACCAAATTGAATTTGGATGGCATCAAAAGGGGTACGGTCTTCCCATGCCATTTCTATAACACGGTCTATCTGTTCTTCGTTTAGTTGTAGTTTTTGTTTTTTCATTACTGAATACTGTTACGGTCAGGTAAGGTATGTCGATTTAATATGCGCTTACTTTCTTGGCGTACCAAGCTGTTTTTTTGCAAATTCCACAAAATGTCACTGGCATGCTTGCGACTAGCTTCCAAGTCAACGATAGGCTGGGGATAGCTGATTCCAAGTTCAAAATCATAAAGTGCAGCTTCCATGGGTGTCAAAGTCCATGGTTGGTGTACCAAGGGCACTGGCAACGATTGCAACTCGGGTAGCCATTGTTTGACAAAAACCCCTTGTGGATCGTGTTCCAATCCATTTTTAACTGGATTATATATCCTTAGGGTGTTTATCCCTGTTTCTCCGGCTTGCATTTGTAGTTGAGGAAAATGGATTCCGGGTTCAAAATCGAGAAACTGTCGAGCTAAAAATGCTGAAGCAGCCTGCCAAGGCTGCCAGAGTTGGTGTACAAAAAAGGATACAACAAGGGCACGCATGCGAAAATTTAAATAGCCAGTAGCCACCAAACAACGCATGGCTGCGTCAACAATGGGCACCCCAGTCATCCCATTTTCCCAGGCTTTGATGCGTTTTGGGTCAATGGGTTTACGTAAGTGATGATAGCCAGCATTAACACTAACAAACTCCATGCGATGTTCCATTTCAAATTTTTGTATAAAATGGGATTGCCACCGTAGGCGAGACCCAAAGGCTTGTAAGGGAAACCGTACAGCGCCTTTTTTTGCTTTTTCTTGTTGTAAACGATGCAGTACCTGTCGAATAGATAAATTTCCATATGCGATGTATGGGGACAGACGACTGCAACTTTTACGGGCCAGGTCTGGTTTTGAGATATGTGTTTGGTAATGTCTATATCGATTATTAAAAAAAGAATCCATATAAATATGACCCTGACTTTCGCCTCCCTTTTGTAGTTGAGGGTAAACATCAGTTGTTAAATCTACCCAATGGAATGCCGGTTGCCATGCTTGTAAGGTGCGTTTTGAAACAAATTGGTTGGCCTGGGCGTTTACAGATAATAGTGGCAGATTCATCAATTGCTCCCAACGCGCTAACCAGTCTTTTCGATGTGACATCCCCCTAAATACCCCATGTTGATGGTATTCTTTCCATGGAATTTGCTCTTGTTCACAATAGGTTTGTACTGCCAAATCACGCTGATATGTAACCTTTAAGCCTGTTTCTTGGTGAGAGTAAATTGCCTTTATCTCGGCTTGTTTTTCAATTCCATCCAAGACTTCCAAAAAATCCCCCTGCACTGCCATTACTGCGGTTTGATATTTTTCCAATTGGGTGTTGATATCCTGAAGTGATTGTTTGATAAAAGTCCAGTGACGATCGGAAAAATGCGGCTCTTCAAGAAGAGCGGGTTCAAACACGTAAAGCAAGAGTACAGGCCATTTTTGTGTTAATGCTGTGGCAAGAGCAGCATGGTCCTGAAGGCGCAAATCACGTTTTAGCCAAACCAGGCTAATTGGAGGTTTAAAAGGCATCAGGATTTTTCAGAATTTGTTGGGCCCGTTCTTTAATGGCTACCAATTCTTCTTGCGGTATTTTTTCTAATAGTCGAAGCATCATGGCCATTCGATTGTTTTTTGCGAAAAATGATTTTTTATCATCAAGAAAATTCCAGTACAAACTGTTAAATGGACAGCTGTCATCCCCAGTTCTTTTTTTGAGGTTATAAACGCAAGTGCTACAGTAGTTACTCATTTTATTGATATATGAACCAGAGGACACATAGGGCTTTGTAGCCACAATACCACCGTCAGCCCATTGGCTCATTCCTCTTGTGTTGGGTAGTTGAACCCATTCAATGGCATCGGCATAAATACCCAAATACCAAGTATCGACTTGATCAGGATCAACTTGTGCCAAAAGCGCAAAATTTCCTGTAATCATCAGTCGCTGAATATGGTGGGCATAGGCGTGATTCAAAGAATTTTCAATACTATTTTTTAGGCAATTCATTTGGGTTTTTCCAGTCCAATAAAAATCGGGGAGGGGGTTGGTGTTTTCCAATTTATTTTTTTGGGCATATTGGGGCATTTCTTTCCAATATATTCCACGCATGTATTCTCGCCAGCCCAAAATTTGACGGACAAAGCCCTCCACTTGCGACAAACTAATCTTCTTTGCGTGTGCCCGATAGTAATCAATCACAGATTGCATTACCTCAAGTGGGTGTAGGATTTTTGTGTTGAGAGCAAAGGAGATACGAGAGTGGAAAAGATTGATTTCTTCAGTATGCATCGCATCTTGAAAATCTCCAAAATGAACCAGTAGATGTTCACAAAAATAAGCTAGTTGCGCAAGGGCTTCTTTTCTGTTGGTAGGATAATAAAACTGATCGGCGTCAAACTTTCCTAAAGTTTCTATACCCTCTGACTCGAGTAATTGATACAAGCTTTCTAAGTCTGTTTTTTGGGGTTGGTAGACTGGAGGGATAGTCGGGGTTCCTTTCCATTTGTTGCGGTTATTTTTATCAAAATTCCACTGCGCACCCTCGGGTTGATTCCCTTCCATCAGCAGGTTGAATTTTTTTCGCATGTAGCGATAAAAAAATTCCATCACAAACTGTTTTTTGCCCTCAAAAAAGGTACTCAATTCACTTCTTTCTGTCAAAAAGTGTTCACACACTACAATTGATGTGGGGATATTTAATTCTTTGCAGAATGATTGTAATTGTTGATCGAGTCGATATTCGTCGGGTTGTTGGTAGTGAAATTCGGTAGCTTTTTTTTGTTCAAATACCCATCGTAGGTTATCAGTCAGACTATGGGTGTTTTCAGGAGCATCTAGTGTCAGATAGATAATTTGGTGTCCCTGGTTGCTAAGTGATTTTGCAAAATGTCGCATGGCTGCAAAAAAGGCGATGACCTTCTGAATATGATGACGAACATAGTCAGTTTCCTGTCGCATTTCAAACATCACATAACACACATTTGGATCGATTTTTTCAAACCAAGAATGTTGAAGATTTAGTTGGTCGCCAAGCAGAAGTCTAACAATCATGGGAAAAGAGTTTGCTGCAACCAGCGATTTTGGTACTTTCCATCTGGGTCATAACGTTCGGCTTGCCATGCAACATCAAATTTTCGATCACGTGGGTCATTACCCACCCCGGCCACATACATCCAATTCCCATAATTGCTGTGCACATCAAAGTCCAACAATAGTGACTCAAAATAGGCGGCACCCATCCGCCAATCCATCCAAAGATTTTTCGCAAAGTAGCTGGCTACATTTTGTCGCCCCCGGTTACTCATCCATCCCGTTTGCTTGAGTTCAATCATATTTGCATTTACAAATGGCTCTTCTGTCTGTCCATTGGCCCAGTCAACAAACAAATGGGGATCTGTTTTCCAGCGATAGGATTTTTTCAGAATTCCACCGAGTTTGAATATTTTATTTCCGTGTTTGAGGGAGATGTATTTAAAATAGTCCCGCCAAATCAATTCAAAAATGAGCCAATAAGTAGAACTGTTTTTTTGTATTTCTTTCTCGTAGTCTTTTACAGCCCAATAGATTTGACGGGGAGAGATCGAACCATTAGCAAGCCACGGTGAGAATTTTGAACTGTAATCGAGACCTAAGAGGCCATTGCGGGTGTTTTTATAGTAGGACAGTTTTTTGGTTTTCCAAAAATAATGATCCAAGCGGAGTGCAGCTTCTTGACTCCCACCTTTGAAAGGAAAAGCTGAACGACTGTCAGATTCAATATGTTCTAAACCTAGTTCTTCTAGGGTAGGAATAGGCTGAATATCTGGCCATTGTGCGTCGGGCTGTGTTTTTTGCGGTTTATTGACCAAAGCTTGGACACTACCGTACTTTTCACATTTCTTTCGAAAAACGGTAAATACTTCGGGTAGGTTTCCAATTTGAATGGGCACATCGTCAGGGTGAAATAAAAACTGGTCTTTGCAATGTTTAACACTAGCTGTTTTGGGAAGTAGTGACAAAACTTGGCGACTTTCTTGACTTTCTTCTTCTGTCCATTCTTCTTGGTAAAATAGCGCAGCGGCTTCAAAATTTTCAAAAAATTCGGGTACTGCCTTTACAGTAGACTGAAATTCAACATATAAGGGAATACCCAGTAATTGGAGTTGATGTCTCAGATCTGCTAATGATTCTAAAAGGAATTGTGCTCTAAAGCGCTCTGTTTTTTTAAATCCCCAACGGGTCGTTGTAAAACGATTTGGGTCTAAGACATATAATCCTATAACCTTTTCGTATTGTTCCGTAGCTTGGGTGAGTATTTTGTTATCCAAGGTGCGGAGGTCGTTACGAAACCAGACTAAAGCTGTTTTGTTTATTTTTTGCATTTCTTACTACAGTAAATAACGGTATCCCAATCTTTTTCCCATTTTTTACGCCAACTAAAAGGCCGGCCACAACTAGGACAAATTTTTTCTGGGAGGTTTTGTTTTTTTACACCCCTAGGCATTCAATGCTGTTTTGTAGGTATTTAGGCAACGTTCTCGAGCCAATTTGTGATCGACAATAGGTTGGGGATAGCTTAGATCTTGAAAGTCTGGAACCCATTTTTGAATGTAGGCCAACTCTTTGTCGAATTTTTTGATTTGTTCAGTTGGGTTAAAAATTCGAAAATAGGGAGCTGCGTCTACGCCCGAACCCGCAACCCACTGCCAATTCCCTACATTACTAGCCATTTCGTAATCCAGTAGTTTCTCGGCAAAATAGGCTTCACCCCAACGCCAGTCAATCAGTAAGTGTTTGCATAAAAAACTGCCAACGAGCATCCGCACTCTATTGTGCATGAAACCAGTAGCGTTAAGTTGTCGCATTCCTGCATCTACAAGTGGGTAACCTGTTTCCCCCTTGCACCAACGTTTAAAGTCAGCTTCGTCATTGCGCCAAGGGATACGGTCGTATTTGGCTTTGAAACTTTTCTGGTGTGTTTCTGGGAAATGCCATAAGATTTGCATGAAGAATTCACGCCAGATCAATTCTTTTAGAAAGGTATTGTTGGGTCTTTTTGCAGCTTGTAGCACCAACGAACGAATGCTCAGCGTTCCAAAACGCAGTTGGGGACCTAGTCTTGAAGTTTGATCCATGGCTGGAAAATTCCGAGTTGCCTCATAGGTGTCGATCCTCTTGTCGGATAGATAATAATCGGGAGTGCCTTCGCCACTCGGTGAAAAGCCCAATTGTTCAAGGGTGTGCAATGCGGTTTCACCAGGAAGTAAGGCTTCCAAATGCTTTTGGGAGGCAACAATAGTTGTACCCTCTTTTTCCCACTTGGCTAACCATTTTCTAGAGTAAGGTGTGTAGACAACGTAGGGGTTGCCGTCATCTTTTACAACTTCGTTCTCTTGAAATATGACTTGGTCTTTAAAGGGTTTGAATTCGATTCCTTTTTTGTGTAGTAAGGTTTCTATTTCCTGATCTCTTTCACGCGCATAGGGTTCGTAATCTTTATTGACCACGACCTCGGCAACATCATAGGTTTGTATCAGTTCAGAAAAAATAGCCTTGGGTGTACCATGATACGTCCTCACGGTGCATCGGTTCCTCTTCATAGCATCGTTAACACAACCCAAGGCATGAATAATAAGTTCTAAACGCCGATCTTGGCGGGGAAGTTTATCTAGAATAGTTTGATCGAAAATAAAAATGGGGAGTACTTGATAGCCACTTTTAAGCGCATGGTAGAGCCCGACATTATCATTGACTCTTAAATCTCTACGAAACCAAAATACGCTTACTTTTTCCAATTTTTATGTTTTAAGACTGCCAATACCGCCATCGACCGTTATGATTTGTCCTGTCATCCAATTACTGTTATCACTCAGCAGGAAAATACCTAATTCAGCAATTTCTTCAGCTGTTCCAACCCGTTGAAGTGGATGGCGCTCACTGGCTTTAGCAAGTTTAGCTTCGTTATTCAAAAACTTATCTGCTAAAGGGGTATTGACCAATGAAGGCGCAATACAATTTACTCGAATTGCAGGCGCCCACTCGGCAGCCAATGAACGGGTCAATCCTTCTAAAGCACCTTTCGAAGCAGCCACAGAAGCGTGGAAAGGCATCCCAGTTTGAACGGCCACCGTACTAAAAAATAAGACACTGGCTTTGCCAGCCGCTTTCAAATTTTTCTCAACGCTTTGTAGTACCCGAACAGCACCCAAAACATTTAAATCAAAATCATTGCGAAAAGTGTCTGGCTTGAGTCCCTTAAATGGACGAAGATTGATGCTGCCAGGGCAATAGGCTAGCCCATGTATTTCGGGAAGGGCACTACCGTCTAGTGTATCGGTAAGGGCATCAAAAGGAAGGTGTGTTACATTTTTTCCCTCTAAAGTATCGGCGGTACGATTGGCAACATATATGTTACAAATGTCTTGTAGGGCTTCTACAAGGGCTAAACCAATACCTGAACTGCCGCCTACTATAAGTATATTTTTCATTTTTATTTATAAAGAGCCAAACAAATCAATAAGCTTGTTGTAGCGATAATCAAAAATTTCTTTCAATTTGGGTTTCACTAGAATAGGATGTACCAACTGTCCCAAGACTCCAAAAGGCAATTTGTAATCTACAATGTCTTCCATTTCAACGCCTCCAGGAATCGCTTTTATAAAATGTTTGTGATGCCAAAGGGCGTAAGGTCCAAAACGCTGCTCGTCTACAAAGAACTCCTTGTCTTTCACATGGGTAATTTCAGTGACCCATTTGGTTGGGATACCAGCGATGGGAGTCACAATGTATTGAATGATCTGCCCAGCATACATTTTACGATCCGCACCACTCAAAATGTTAAACCCCATATAGTCTGGTGTTATTGTTTTCAGGTTCTTGGGGTCACTTAAAAAATCCCACGCTTGATCCACGCTGATAGGCAAATTCTGTACCGTGCGAAGTCGGTAAAGCTTCATAGTTCAATTTTTGGTAAATATATAAAATGTTTAATCATTTTAATTAATATTTAAACAAAGTTTTCCACTATTATGGTGGATAAATCATTGATTCAGATGGGGAAAAACCGCATGCTAAGCATGTTAAAAATGTACATTTATAAAAAATCAATAAGATGAAAAAATTTGTATTATTTGTTGCGTTAACAGCCTATTTTGGGGCTTTTGCGCAAGTGCAGACCCCGCAACCCAGTCCAGCGGCAGAGGTCAAACAAACAGTTGGCTTAACAGAATTCGAGGTGCTTTACTCCCGTCCATCGATGCGCGGTCGAAAGATTGTCGGAGAGTTGGTTAGTTTTGGTTCTGTTTGGCGAACCGGAGCCAACAAAAACACAACCATTTCTTTTTCTGATCCAGTAAAAGTTGGTGGGAAAGAACTGGCTGCTGGAACCTATGCCCTCTTTACACGACCAGGTGAGTCTATGTGGGAAGTTTTCTTTTACACCGATACTGACAATTGGGGTGCGCCTGCCGAATGGGACGCCAATAAGGTGGCAGCTACTATTGAAGCAAGCCCACAAAATACAAACGCAGTTGAAACCTTTTCAATTTGGTTTTCTGACCTCACCAATAACGATGGGGTTCTGAATATGGCTTGGGAGGATACAAAAATTGCGATCAAAATTGAAGTGCCTACCGTCAAGAAAGCAATGGCAAGTATCAAAAAGGCCTTGAATAATAATCCCAAAGCGCGTGATTATTACTCCTCTGCAGTTTATTATCTGCAAGAAGGGCAAGATCTGCCACAAGCCAAAGAATGGATCAATAAGGCTATTTCTATGGATGATGAACCCTATTGGTACTTTCGTCAGCAATCTTTGATTTTAGCAGCACTTAATGAGACAGAGGCAGCGATTGCAGCGGCGAAAAAATCTCTGGAGCGTGCCGAAAAAGCAGGGAATTGGGATTATGTTAAAATGAATAAAGCTTCCATCGCTGAATGGAGTAAGTAATTTTTACATCAATTCAAAAATAAACCCCATCATCTGATGGGGTTTATTGTTTGACCCTACTGGATACGGCCTAACAAAATTAAAGAAACCGACTTGCCACCTTACTTATTGAGATTTTCTACGAAAAGGAGTCCCTAATACAGCTAAGATTACTGTCAGCAAAGCTCCAATCGCATTAAGCCAAAGATAGCCCACCCAATCTTGTGTGTAGATTCCCAGAACGGTTATTTCTGATAGCACAGCACTCCAAAAGACCACTTTTCCTTGTGTGTTTTTAAAGAAAAAGGCAAGTAGGAAAATACCCAAAATGGTTCCGTAAAAAAGGGAACCAATGATATTGACCAGTTGGATTAAGTTTTCGAAGAGATTCCCAATTGATGCAAAACAGATGGCTAATATCCCCCACAGCAGGGTAAAGCCTTTAGCGGCGGTGACATAGTGCTTTTCAGTTTTATTGGGTTGACTGCGGCGGTACAAATCCACAGTTGTTGTAGCGGCTAAGGCATTCAATTCTGAGGCCGTCGAACTCATGGCCGCAGAAAGGATAACCGCCAATAATAATCCAATGAGCCCATGGGGAAGGTGGTTTAGTATAAATGTGATAAACACATAATCTTTGTCGTTAGTTTCCTGTTCTGGATCAGCGTTTTTAATCAGTCTTTTGGCTTGGTTGCGCTGTTGGCGTTCTCGGGTGTCTAAATCTTGTAAACGATTTAGCGCCATTTCATCGAGCGGTGCTACAAGTAGGGCTTTTCGTTCCTCTTGAGTTTGTTGGTGGGCTTTTTCCAAAGCCTGGTATGCATTTTTTTGCTCAGACGTCAAAACGGTAGCGACTCCTTTCGGGTTAAAGTGTAGTGGGGCAGGTTTGAACTGGTAAAAGACAAAGACCATCACCCCGACCAAAAGAATAAAAAACTGCATAGGTACTTTTAGGAAACCGTTCATGATGAGTCCCATTTGACTTTCTCGCAAAGACTTCCCCGAAAGGTATCGTTGTACTTGACTTTGATCGGTGCCAAAATAGGAAAGCGCTAAAAAAAGACCACCCGTAATACCACTCCAAAAAGTATATCGACTATTCGGGTCAAAACTGAAGTCTAAGACATTAAGTTTCCCGGTTTGTCCAGCAATTTCAAAGGCTTTGAAAATGTCAATTTGTGCTGGTAAACCATCCACTATATAACCAAAAGCAATAAGCATACCTGAAAAAATGACGAGCATTTGTTGTTTTTGCGTAACATTGACAGCTGCTGTGCCACCCACTACGGTATAGCATATTACAATCAAACCAATGATAATAATCAAAGCTTTTAAGGGCCAGCCCAAGACAACACTTAGTATGATTGCTGGGGCATAGATGGTGATACCCGCCGCCAACCCTCTTTGTATTAAAAACAACAGGGCTGTAAAACTTCGGGTTCTTCGGTCAAAACGGTCTTCTAAAAATTCATAGGCGGTAAATACCTGTAGTTGGTGGTATCGCGGAATAAAAAATAGACAAATAATAATGACGGCAAATGGCAGTCCAAAATAGAATTGTACAAAGCCCATACCATCGTGAAAAGCTTGACCTGGTGTAGATAGGAAGGTAATAGCGCTTGCTTGTGTAGCCATAACAGATAAGCCTACCGTCCACCAGCGGGCGTTGTTGCCCCCTTTCAGATAATCTGTAATGGATGCATTTTGGCGGTTTTTCCATGCGCCATAGGCTACGATACCGCCCAGGGTGCTTAATAAAACAAGCCAATCAAATAATGTCATGCAGCAAAATTTTTCATAAACAACCAAAAGAGGAACCAATAGATGAAATTGGCCAAAACAAGATAACTGAGGATTTTGTTGTGCATAGAACTAAAGGGCAATGAGATTTAATAATAGGCGATAAGCTCCAGGCACTCCTGCAGGAAGTTCACGGAAAAAGCTTAGCCCAGTGTACACTACGGTTCCTTCTCCATGGGGAGCGATCAGCAGACTTCCTTTTTTTTCACTTTCTCCTTCGTCTTGCATCCCCAAGATAGGCGTAAAACGATTGTCCCATTGACTGGCAAAATACAGACCTCGCTCTTGCACCCAGCCGTCAAAGTCTTCTGAGGTGATTTGATGGGGTTGGTTTAAGACGGGGTGTTGGGGTTGCAATAATTGTACGGGACTGTTTTCGTCTGTTACCCGGTCGCGTGACAGTTGAATCGGGTAGGGCATGATTTTTTTGGTTTGCATCCGCCGACTTGTATTGTATTGAACGATTAGTGTACCTCCTTCTTGAGCGAAATCAAATAGCATCTGATTTTTATAACTCAAAGATTCTATTACATTAAACGCCCGAATGCCCACTAGTATGGTGTCAAACTGGTTGAGTTCTTCCTGGCTTAGATGATCAATATCAAGAAGCGTTACAGTTTGTCCAACCGCTTCAAGATATGTAGGTACAAGATCGCCAGCGCCCATTAGATAGCCTACTTTTTTGTTTGGTAGGGTCAGTTGCAAACGCTCTAATTTTGCTTCACTGGGTTGGGCGATATATTGTTTTGGGATGTGGTTGTAATCAATTTTATGTACCGCATAAGTTCGGTCCCATGTTTTTCCGTTGTGATGAACTAAAGGCCCCATTAGACCATTTTCTGCTTTAGCAGTTGGCGTAAGTTCGTAGGTGACAAATTGTGAGCTGCCGCGACCTGAAAGATTAATTTTTTGCTTGGCTTGGTCAATTTTCCATCCATTAGGAAAACACAACTCCACTTCACCTGAAAAATTTCTTCCGTAATTGGTCACTTCGAGTTGGATACGTTGTGGACCCAGGTTAGGGTAGAGGTACACAGTTTTCTGAAAATTAACACCCAGCGAAGGAAGCACATAAAAGGGGTTGACAATTTCACCTCGAACAGGATCCGTTTTGCGGAATTGGATGGGGGTATTAAACACAAAAGTTGAACCGTTTATCTGCATTTGAACGGGTAAAAATAATGGTGGAGTTTCTGGGAGTCCACGAAGATTTTCATTATTGATTTTAAAGCGTCCCAAACTACCCTTTTGGGTTAGCCAATAAGGGGTAGTTAGTGCCTTGTCCAATGTCAGCGTAAGTTCCGCAGTCACTGCTTTGTTGGGGTTGAGGGTTTTATTTACGACCTGATCACCCACTTTTTGAATTTGTACATTGAAGGGACTTTGATGCACGCTGTTTAGGCGAATATTGATGGATTCTCCTGGAGTACCATAGGGAGTCTGCGTATTCAATTGAAGGGTTAGTGCAGCGCAGTCCATGATCAGTTTTTGGATGGCAAGGCTTTTTCGGCTTTTCCAAATGGAAGGCTCAAGCTTGTCGATGGCTTGAGCGATTTCAATCAACTTGGGGAGGCTTTTACTGGGTTGCGCAAAATCAAATGCTTTTAATGCCTCTTCTACCAAGTTACCGACTTTGGCACCTCCGGTAACTCTTGTCCAACTGGTGTTGATCCCTTCAAAAGGATCGTCACTTTGGGGCCGGTTGCCATTAATAAGTTCAATGTATTCGGTTCGTTCACCAAGTTGGGGTGCTGATCCAAAACCTTGTGATTTGTGCGAACTACGACTGGCAGCGGCCAACTGGCTGTTGGAAAGTCCTCGAAGGGGGTCATAATTACCAATATTTAAAGCCAGTAAATTTGTTTTATCTGCTTTTTCAAACTTTTCTCTGCTGCCATAAAACCACCAAGAAGTATTGAAAAATTGCCGACTTGCTTGCCAGGTTTTGAGTTTTTTGAGCTGTTCAGGATAGCTCTTGGGATTATTAGTTAGATCGAAAGCTTCGAAGCTGAGCAATGCCGAAGAGGTATGATGCCCGTGGGTTCGACCTGGCGTGCGATGGTCAAAACGATGAATAATAAGATCGGGTTGAAAGGCACGAATCCGCGCCACTACTTCTCCCAGGATTTGTTTTTTATCCCAAATCTTTAGGGTTTCCTTTGGGTGTTTAGAAAAACCAAAATCGACCGCTGAACTGAAGAATTGTTGTCCCCCGTCAATTTTTCGTGCTTGTAATAATTCGTTGGTACGAATTACCCCTAGCTGTTCCCGCAATTCGGTGCCGATCAAATTCTGCCCACCATCACCACGTGTAAGAGATAAATAGGCTGTTTCAGCATGTATGTGATTGGCAAAATGCGAAATCAATGCTGTGTTTTCATCATCAGGATGCGCAGCTACGTAAAGCACTGAGCCCAAAAAATTTAACTTTTTAAGATCTTGATAAATCGCACCTGACGATTGCGCAGATAGATTGAGTGAAATCACCAAGGCACAACAAATCCAACAATTTTTCATACTCCTTTTTATTTTTCTACAGTTCGGAAACTATTTTTAAATCTTTCCTAGGCTTGAAAAATGATTAATTAACGCATGCTAAGTGTTGTTTGGCCACACCTACCTAATTATGAGTTTAGATGGCTAGGTGGTTTACTCCAATCAATAGATCAAGCCACTAGTTTTTAAACATTTAAATCATTTTGAACAAACCCCAAAATTATTGGTAAGATACTTGAAAGAAGAATATTTTACTGATAGGGTTGGGATAGTTTGTTAACAAGTTTATCGAAAAATTGTGCCATGGGTAAGCCCACGACATTAGTGTAACTTCCAGATATTTTTGAGATGCCGAGTGTTCCGATACGATCTTGTATACCATAGGCTCCAGCCTTGTCCATTGGTGCTCCACTGTCAATGTAACTTTCAATTTCGTGTGCTGATAAAGCGTTAAATGTAACCTTTGTTATTTCTGTAAATACTTCCCAATCTTCTTTCTGTAGCAATCCTACTGCGGTTATAACTTCATGTGTGGCATCTGAGAGGTTATTAAGCATTTCTCTAGCTTCTTCTTTATTTTCGGGTTTTCCAAGATATTTGCCTTGATGCCAAACGATGGTATCTGCGGTAATCACTAGCTGATTTGCTTTTATGTCAGCTCGAAAAGGTGCTGCTTTTTGGGTGGTGATATAGGTTGCAATTTCGGCCCCTTTGAGTTGGTTGGGAAAGTTTTCAGCAACCTCAAATTTTTTAATGCGAAAGGGCAAGCCCAATTCTTGTAAAAAAGCTTGTCGCCTGGGGGAGCCACTTGCTAAAATAAGCTCATAGCCGTGGGGGTTAAGCGGATTTGGTTTAGTCATTTTTTGCGCTATTAAAAGTTCCCCATTTGCCTTGTACCCGTAACAATTGTTCTACAATTTCTCTTACACAGCCCTCACCTCCCTTTTTTGGGGATACATAGTCAACCATAGCGAGAACGTCGGGTACTGCATCCTGAGGACAACAAGAAATCCCTACTTTTTCCATGACAGGAATATCGGGCATATCGTCGCCCATGTAAAGTATTTCTTGGGGGTCTAAGTCATAGTTATCCATCAAATCTTGGAAAGCATCCATTTTGTGGTGTGCCCCTAAGTAAATATCATATACGCCTAAAGCACGAAGACGGTTACGAATTCCCTCGTTGGTACCACCCGAAATGATAACGACTTTCAGACCCGCATCAAGCGCACATTTTAATACATAACCATCTTTCGTATCCATTTGTCGGTACATGTCTCCATCGGTCGTAATCATAACCTTACCATCAGTCAAGACCCCATCAACGTCAAAAATGAGGGTTTTAATCTGTGCGAGTCGTTGTTTATAATTATTCATCTTCTTGATTTAAAATAGCTTGACTTAGTAATTGGTAAATTTTTTTTTCGTTGGCATCTGCCAAAAGACTTTGCTGTTTTTCTAATACCTCTTGATCATTTCGCTTTGCAGGTCCGGTTTGTGCTTGAATGGGAGTCAAATACTGAATTTTTTGAGCAGTTTCTTGTATTAAAGGCAATAAAGCTTCAAAAGGGAGCGCATTGCGTTGGCATATTTGACTTGCCATATAATAGAGCTGATTGGTGAAATTATTGGCAAAGACAGCAGCTAAGTGAAGTTGTTGTCTTTGAGAAGAATCAATCCAATACTGTTTGTAACTCCAACTGTCAGCGATCTGTTGCAGTACTGTGGGTTTCACTCCTTCAGCTACTTCTAAAAATAATGGGATTTCTGATAGATTAATATTTTGACTTTTACTGAAACTTTGCAGCGGATATAAAACCGCTTGACTACCATTATTTTCTAAATCAGTCAATGGAATACTACCCGAACAATGAATGGCCAAACCGCTAGGGGGGAGTTGAGCCGAAACAGATGGGATACTGCGGTCGGGTACAGCAAGGATATAGGCATCAGCGGGTTTCAGATTACTAAGACAAGGTATGCAATTGACTCCTGCTATGATTGATTGGTTGGTTGAACGATTAACCCACTGAGAAATTTGGACACTAGGGTGCTTTTTCCACAAGGAAAATAACTGTGTGCCAAGATTACCGCTCCCGATTAAGGCTATTGTAAGCATGCCCAAAAATAAGGATTCTATATTTTTTTGTATATTGATACTAACCCAAAATCATACCTATGAATATTATACCTTTTTTAGTTGGTCGATTATTCCCCTCTCGTATTGTTAGCGTTTTCTTAGCCTGGATTGGTTGTATTTTTGTGGCTGCGAGTAATTATTGTTTGTTGTTTTTATCACCAAATCTTCCTCAATGGCTATTTATTTTAGCAATACTAGCTTTCCCCATTTTAACTTTAGGTTTTATGATTTCAATGATTCAAAGCAAGTTGGTCGATCGACTGGTGACTTACGGGCTGTTGTTTGAAATCCTATTACTTATTTATTTGAGTACACAATTGATTTGGAATTAGTTCCTGTATTTATTGAAGGAGTTCTATCTTTGCAGCTGTTGAAGTTGCTGAAGGATGAAAAGAAACCCCTTTGAATTGCTGTTTTCCAATCGCTTAATGGCTGTACTATTTATTGTTTTTCCAACAGCCATGGCTTTGGGCACTTTTATTGAAACATGGTACAGTACGGATACAGCCAAAATTTGGATTTACAATGCTTGGTGGTTTGAGCTTTTGATGGGCTTGTTGCTAGTCAATTTCCTTGGTAATATTTTTAAATATCGCCTGCTACGTAAAGAAAAATGGGCTATTCTTTTATTGCATCTTTCTTTCGTTCTCGTTCTCTTGGGTGCCTTTATAACTCGTTATTTCGGGTATGAAGGCGTGATGCCTATCCGAGAGGGAGAATCTACAGCCACTTTTTTATCCGAAAAAACATACTTAACCGTATTGGTGGATGGTGAAATTGACGGCGTTTTACAGCGGAAAAAGTTGCAAGGCGATCTTTTACTTTCTGAACACACTGACAACGATTTTGTTTGGGACAATCAATTTAACGGACAAGCATTTTCTATCCACTATTTAGATTATACCGAAGAGGTATCCGAAGGTCTAGTGATGGATCCTGATGGAGATCGCTATTTGACTATTGTTGAGGCTGGAGATGGTACCCGACACGAACACTACCTTAAAGAAGGGGAAATTGTCAATGTCCACAATTTATTGTTTACTCTAAATAAATTTATTCCTGGGGCCATCAATATTCGTTCGGAGGATGGGTTGCATTATCTCACGCCCCCTGCTGATGGGAACTATCTCAGGATGGCAGATCAGACACAAGGCACACTCTTAGCAGATACTGAAACCGAATTACAGCTCCGATCATTGTACACCATTGGGGCGATGCAATTCGTGATACCCGACCCACCTCTGCGGGGGAAAATTGACCTGATTCAGCAAGAGTCTGGCCAGGACACCAATCAAGATGCATTGCGATTGGGTATCCGTACGGCCAATGACTATCAAGAAATATCAGTTTTGGGTGGTAAAGGTCATAGCTATGATCCCAAAAAAATCAGTGTTGGAGGATTGGATTTTTATGTTCAGTTTGGATCACTACCCCTGCAACTGCCATTTAACATACGATTAAATGATTTTATCGCTGAAAAGTATCCCGGTACTGAAAGCAGTTACGCCTCATTCATGAGTAAAATAACTGTTGAAGACCAGACCCATTTTGATTACGATATTTTCATGAATCATGTTTTAGACTACAAGGGCTTCCGATTTTTCCAAGCTTCATTTGACCCAGATGAAAAAGGAACGGTACTTTCTGTCAACCATGATTTCTGGGGGACATGGGTGACCTATGTGGGTTATATTTTATTGTATTTGAGTATGATGGGTATTTTTTTTATTGGTAATACTCGATTTGTTCAATTGTCAAAACGCTTGCAAAAATTAGGGACAAAAAAGCTCACTGTGTGGGGATTGATATTTAGCTTTGGAAGCTTGCAGGCGCAAAACCATTTGCATCAGCAGCCTCTTCTGACCTTTAATTTTGATTCTTTAATTCAAGCGGATGCCTTTTCAGCGGACCATGCTGAAAAATTTGGTTCATTGGTTATACAAGATGCTGGTGGTCGTATGAAGCCAGCCAATACATTTTCTTCTGAACTGTTACGGAAAGTCAGTAAATATGATACATACAAAGGGCTCAATTCCGATCAAGTATTTTTATCCATTTTAAACAACCCAGCCGTTTGGTACAATGTTCCGATCATTTATCTCAAGCGTGGGAATGATAGTTTGCGAAAAATAGCAGGGGTGTCTCCCAAAGCTAAATATGCGCCTTTAGTTTCATTCTTTGATGCAGAGGGGAATTATAAAATCGCACCCCAATTGGAACAAGCCTACCGAGTGGCTGTACCCAATCAGTTTCAGAAAGATTTTATAGAAGTGGATAGGCGGGTTAACCTGTTGTACTCGGCCTTGGAAGGCAAAATATTGCGCATTTTTCCTATTCCTGGCGATGCCAACAACAAGTGGGTTAGCTATCCCGAATTAAAAGAAGCCGCATTTCAAGGTACAGACTCGCTGTACGTGCATAATGTACTACCTCTTTATTTTCAATCATTGCGATTGGCCAAAACTTCAGGAGATTATCAGCAAGCTGATGAACTTTTAGAAAGTTTAACAGGTTTTCAAAAGAAGTTTGGTGATCAAGTATTACCATCTGATGATAAGATACAGGCAGAGATATTGTACAACCGTTATGATATTTTTAAAAAGCTATTCAGTTGGTATCTATATGCAGGCACCTTATATTTTGTGTTTTTGCTGATTCAAATATTTTATAATTCTCGTTGGATACAACTGGTAAATCGATTTTTGGCTGGCACGATTGCATTACTTTTTGTTTTTCACACAGGTGGTTTGATTGCACGTTGGTTTATATCAGGTCATGCGCCTTGGAGTGATGCTTATGAATCAATGATATATGTTGGTTGGGCCACCATGTTGTTCGGATTGATTTTTGGTAGAAAATCAGCATTAACGCTAGCAGCTACTGCTTTTGTAACTGCCATGATATTGATGATTGCCCATTGGAACTGGATGGATCCAGCCATAGCCAATTTGCAACCTGTTTTGGATAGTTATTGGTTGATGATCCACGTAGCTGTTATTGTTGGTAGCTATGGTCCTTTTGCTTTGAGCATGATCATTGGAATTGTTGTTTTGGTTTTAATGCGTTTGACCACCGCTAATAATAAGGCGAAACTAGTTCATAAAGTCAAGGAATTAACTATTGTCAATGAGCTCTCATTGACAGTGGGTTTGGTGATGTTAACTATTGGAAATTTTTTAGGCGGCATGTGGGCTAATGAAAGCTGGGGGCGTTATTGGGGCTGGGATCCTAAAGAGACCTGGGCCCTGATTAGTATTATGGTTTACGCCTTTGTTATTCACATGCGATTGATTCCAGGTTTGCGTGGGCATTGGTTATTTAACCTCATGAGTATTGTGGCCTTCGCCAGTATTCTGATGACCTATTTTGGTGTTAATTTTTATTTGGTTGGTCTGCATTCATATGCTAGTGGTGACAAAGTGATTACCCCCAATTTTGTTTATTATTCTGTTGCCTTTGTAGCGCTATTGGGTATTCTATCATATGTTCCTGCCAAAAAATTTTATCCTTCTAAACAATAGATAATGTCACAAAAGAAACGTTGGTTATTGTATTCAATTGGTGGTTTGTTGGCTATTGGATTTGGCTTGTCATTATTGGGTGAAGCAATTATAAAAAAATGGGATAACCACACCAATTGGGTGCTTTGGGGTACCCTAGCATTGGTTGTCACCAACAGCGGCATCTGTCTTGTTGCCCAAGCTGTTATTGAAAAAATGAAGTTAAATCGTGGTAAAAGAGATTAAAAGCCTGCGATAAACGCATCTTCATCATCGCCGTTAGCGACTAGATCTAGCGCTTTATTGACGATATCATCGGCTTGTGAAGCTTCAAAACCTAAGCCTACCACTAATCTCTTGAGTAATATTTTTTCTGAATCATCGGCTATCTGATCAGCATAAACCATACGCGTTAGGTCATAGAGACGTTCAAGGCGACGCGTTTCATTTGCCGGTGGATTAATGGGATATTTTTCAGGGTCTTTTAGTATAGCAGCCACTTCTTCATCTTCGATTTCCAAAAAAATAGCCAATCGTTTGATGAATGCTTCTTCTTCTGGGGTGATGATATTATCTGAAAGGGCTACACGGACGATGGCAGCAAAGTGATCTCGGTTTCTAGTTTTAAAGCCCGAAGAGTACAAATCGGATATAGACATGTAAAATTTTTTTCAAATATAAAAAACCGTTTTGGTGGAGAAATAGATTGATGTAAAATATTGACCAATTCATGGATGTTTTATATTTTTCAGGCCTATTAATTAATTATGAAATCAAATAAAACTTTAAAAATTGTCTTTCTGTTTGCCCTTCAAACCATAGTGGCACAAAATTTAAAAGACTCCCCATGGCACATTACAGCTGATGCTATAGATCCAAACAATTATTATGGAATTACATTGGCCAATGGTATGGTGGGTATGGTTTCTGCACCAGAGCCTTTTAAAGTTGGTGAAGTAATCCTCAATGGTGTATATGACCAATATCAGAGAGGAAGGGTAAGTAATATTTTAAAGACGTTTAGCCATATGAACATGCATTTGGAAATCGACCAACGTCGGGTGGGGCCCAATGATATTGTGGGGTATAAGCAGCAATTAAATATGAAAACAGCCCAACTGTTGACTGAATTTCAAGTCCCCAAAAAAGTTAAGGTAAAACAGACAATGATGGCTCTTCGACACTTGCCCTATTCCTCCATGGCCATCGTTGAGATAACAGCCATGGACGATATACAGATAACCCCGATCAACTATATCAGTGCGCCTGATCATATTGCGGATGTTCGGAATTTTTATGCAGAAATTGATCGCCCGCATGTCCTAATACCCTTAATGACTTCTGTAGGTTTTAGTCCAGGAAAAAAGAAAGTGGCGACATCGACTTCGTTTATTTTTCCCGAGTCACACGGAAAAGAACCCAAAATCATCCACGAAGATTGGGATTATAATATGCACTTGATGAAATTTAAGCGCCGGTTGAAAAAAGGCGAAACGTATCGATTTGCTTTGGTGGGTTCTTCACTGGCATCGGTTCACAATCCTGATCCGCAGAATGAAGCAGAAAGACTTACATTATATGCACGTTTGGAGGGAATCAAAAGACTAGAAACTTCACATCTAAAAGCCTGGGAGCGACTCTGGGAAAGCGATATAGAAATCACAGGCGATTTACGTGCACAGCGTGCTGTTCGCTCGGCCATGTATCATTTATATTCTTTTGCTCGAAAAGGAACTGCTTATTCTCTTTCTCCGATGGGCTTGTCGGGACTAGGTTATAATGGCCATGTTTTTTGGGATACGGAATTATGGATGTTTCCACCATTGTTGGTCTTACAACCCGAAATAGCCAAATCGATATTGGAATATCGCTTTGAGCGATTGGATGCCGCAAGAGAAAATGCATTTGCGCATGGATTTGATGGCGCCATGTTTCCATGGGAATCCTCGGAATATGGCAATGAAGATACTCCTATCTGGGCCTTAACAGGACCATTTCAGCATCATATTTCTGCAACCATAGGGTGGGCCTTTTGGAAATACTATCAAGTGACTGGTGATAAAGAATGGTTGACTCATCGAGGCTACCCCGTTCTAGAAGCGGTGGCGCAATTTTGGTCTTCGCGTGTCGAAAGAAATGGGGAAGGCAGATTTGAAATTAACAATGTTATTGGTGCTAACGAATGGGAAGAGAATATTGACAACAATGCCTTTACCAATGGGATGGTGAAAACCGTGATGGAGTACGCATCCCAGGCCGCTGAGGCCTTGGGGAAACAACCCGATCCAGATTGGCGTTATGTTGCGGCAAATATTCCTATTTTGAAATTCCCTGATGGAACCACAAAGGAAAATGAGACCTACCAGGGTGTGACTATCAAACAGGCTGATGTCAATTTGTTATCTTACCCATTGAAAATCGTACAAGGTGATGGGATAAAAAAAGATTTGGCCTACTATGAACCAAGGTACAGTAAAGATGGTCCAGCTATGGGTAAAGCCATTCTATCAGTGCTTTATAGTAGATTGGAAAATCCTAAAAAAGCCTTTGAGTTGTTCTGTGATAGTTATCAACCCAACGAGTTACCACCATTTCAAGTCATAGCAGAAACAGCCAATGGGACAAATCCCTACTTTGCCACTGGGGCAGGGGGCATGCTTCAGGCAGTAATTTATGGATTTGGGGGACTAGAAATTACTAATGACGGGGTACAACAAATACCAACGGTATTACCTAAAAATTGGAAGCAGCTTACTCTTAAAGGAATTGGAAAAACTAACATGGAATTCCAGGTGGAATAAGTAGCTTTGCCGCAAAAAAAGAATGCATCTTAGTCTGATCAATGAAAATTCGATTCTAGAGTCGGTATTGTTAGGTCGTGCTGATCAAATGGGACCAGACCCCGATTATGCTACACTGTATGACCCCAAGTCAAAGGCACATTTACTGGCGGGAACCTATCCCAAAGAAGCCGCCTTAGTGGAAGAAATGGCTGCCTTTAAAACAGTACTAGAAAAATATGGTGTCCAAGTCCTTCAACCAGATCCCATTCAGGATTGCAATCAGATTTTCGCAAGAGATCTTGGCTTTGTCATTGATGATATTTTTGTCCAATCCAATATATTGCCCCTACGGGAAGGTGAGTTAGTGGGGTTAAATGGATTAAAGGCTATGATAGACCCCAAAAACTACTTAAAATTAGACGATAATGTCCATGTTGAAGGTGGGGATGTTCTGCTAATGGGCGATCATATTTTTATTGGGGTTTGCACACGCCCTGATTACCCTGATTTGATTACAGCGCGAACCAATTGGGCTGCGATTAAGGCATTGAAAAAGCATTTCCCCAAAAAAATGATTCACTCTCTGGAATTGAGAAAATCAGACAATCCGTATCACAACGCTCTGCATCTCGATTGTGTGTTTCAACCAGTAGGGCAGGGTTTGGCCATATTGCATCCTGATGGTTTTGTCCATGCCAGTGAATACCAAAATTTAATAAGTCACTTTGATACTGATGCTGTATTTGAAATAACTGCAGCCGAAATGTATGAGATGACAAGTAATATTTTTTCAATAGCACCAGATGTAGTTGTTTCTGACCCTGCCTTTGACCGCTTGAACCAATGGCTTACTGATCATGGAATTACTGTAGAAGAAGTTCATTATAGAGAAGTGGCCAAACAGGAAGGCTTATTCCGATGTTCCACATTACCTTTACGCAGACAATGAAAAAACATGTTTCAGGGTTCACAGGGCGGGTGCTGATGATTCGCCCATATCAGTTTCACAAGAATGAACAAACAGCCCAAAATAATTATTATCAAAAGGATGCCGACTATTCATCGGTAGATAGACTCACCCGCGCTGCTCAAGATGAATTCGATGGTCTGGTCCAAGTAATAAGACGGGTAGGTGTAGAAGTTGTTGTCCATGAGGATACGAACGAATTCGTCACACCTGACTCGCTTTTCCCTAATAATTGGGTGTCTTTTCATCCCCATAATGAAGTTGTGCTCTATCCTATGTATGCTGAAAATAGGCGAAAAGAGCGTCATCCCTCGGTATGGGATAGTTTGGCCAAGGCGGGAGTTTCCATCAAAGTGAAACAAGACTATTCTCCCTTCGAACAGGAAGGGGTTTTTTTAGAAGGTACGGGCAGTATGGTATTGGATAGGGCGCAACGTATAGCTTATGCTGCTTTGTCAGAACGAACAGATCCTAAATTATTTGTTCGTTTTTGTGCTGACCATGGTTATGAAGCCCACTCTTTTCGTGCCAATCAAACAGTTGGCGGTAGGCGCTTACCAATATATCACACAAATGTAATGATGAGTATTGGTCCTTCTTTTGCCATTGTTGGTTTAGATACAATCGATGATAATGAAGAGCGCCTTTCACTTATTGAAAAATTAGAAAAAAGTGGAAAGACTATTATTTCACTAACAGAGGAACAAATCGAACGGTTTGCAGGAAACATGCTCACCCTTTTAGGGAGCGAAGGACCCGTTTTGGTGATGAGTTCATCTGCTTTCAATGCATTAAACGACGACCAAAAAGCAAGGCTTGAAAAACATGCTCAATTGGTACATAGCCCGTTGGATACAATTGAACGATGTGGCGGTGGTAGTGCTCGCTGTATGTTGGCGGAAATTTTTTAGACTTGTGGTGCTTGCCACTCAAAAAAACGCAATTCAAAATAAGGTGCAGCCGCTAGGAAGTGGTCCATCAAATCAGCAGCGATACCCTCATAGTTGATCCAGTTTTTGTCTAAACTAAAGGCATATATTTCTAAGGGAACGCCCTGGGCTGAGGGTGTTAATTGGCGACACATGACAGTTAATTCCTTATGAATCGCAGGGTGTTGTTCTAGATAGGATTGAATGTAACCGCGAAACAAGCCTAAGTTGGTTAGATTACGACCATTAATTAACAATGATTTATCGACTTTATTGCTTTGGTTTTCGTGATCTATTTCTATATTTTTTTGATCAATGAAGTCAGCTATTCGTTCTATTTTCGTTAATTTTTCTAAGTCTTTGGTAGTTAGAAAACGAATGCTACTGCTTTGGATAAAGAGTTGTCTTTTGATTCTGCGACCATCTGATTCGGCCATTCCCCTCCAATTGATAAATGCATCTGAAATAAGCTTATAAGTTGGGATTGAAGTGATGGTATTGTCAAAATTTCGAACGCGAACCGTTGATAAACTAATTCCTATAACATCTCCATCTGCATTTTGATTAGGCATACTAATCCAATCACCAATGCGCACCGTATCGTTAATTGAAATTTGTATGCTTGCTACAAAGCCCAATAGGGTGTCCTTGAAAATTAAAAGGAGTACAGCCGATAGGGCACCTAAAGTTGTAAGATAGGCAGCAATGGATTTACCTGTAAGTAATGAAAGGATAGCGATGCCACCTAAAAACCAAACAGCACCCAAAACAACTTGAAAGTAGCTATCTAGCGGTTTGTCTTTTAAATATTTGACAGATTTTAAGGAAGTTTTTACAGCATTTAAGATAGCTCGAATGATTAATAGGGTGACTAATCCTTCTAAGGCTTTTAGAATATTATTTCCATTCCCTATTTGAACTGCTAAAGTGATAAGCAGCCATTCAATAAAATAGAGTGTCAACAAATAACTCAGCAGGGCAGGTACTCGGTTATTGATTAATAAGTCGTCAAGGTGGGTTTTGGTATTACGGGCCAAACGACTAAAAACTTTTCGTAAGATTAATTTAGTTACCCAAGCCACCAGCAAACCCAGGAAAATGGCTGCAATAAATACTGCTATGACGGTTATGCTAGAGGCCCAAACCCATGATAATCCTTGTTCCATTAAGGTGTCAGTAAATTCTTTTTTCATCTGCTGGGAGTCAATTTAACTATGGGCTTATTCATAATATTTACGGGGCTAATCCTGAATTAAGTTTTGGGCTACATCCCTGATATTGTTCAGTAAAGCTTTCAGATCTTCCACTGCTGTATCAGGATGAATTAGAACGACCCGTAGGTAGCGTTTGTTGTTCATTTCGCACGATGTAATATAAAAATTTCCAGTATCAATTAAGGTGTAACGTAATTTTAGCTGAAAGTCATCTGATGCAGGCCCACCAGTGAAACGGAAGCAAAGTATGTTCGATTGCGGAAAATAGGGAACTTCAAAGTCTTTTTGTTGGTTTAATAGATGGTAAAAATCCTCTGCTAATTGGTAACATTTTTCAATGTACAGTGTCATGTTTTTCTCTCCCCCCAGTGCAAATGTCCAAAATAACTTAGTTCCTAAGGCGGATTTAGTACACTCTACGGTGTAGGGCATTGAATCCATTCCAATAACTTCAGTGCTGTGAAAGACATAGCTCCCTTTTTGCTTAAAGTTATTGTATTGGTGGAACTGATTTTTGAACAGTACTGCCGTACAAAGGGCAGGGACGCGCATCATTTTATGTGCATCCCAAATAAGGGAATCGGCTTTTTCTGCCCCTTTCATTTTTTGTTTTTCACGATCCGATAACAGTGCAACAGCTCCATGGGCACCGTCAACGTGAAACCAAAGCTTATTTTCTTGACAGAAGTCAGCGATTTCATCTAAGGGGTCATAAAGCCCTGTGGAAGTTGCACAGGCATTGGCGACAACAGCCATTATACGTTTTCCTTGTTCTTTTTGTTCCTTATATACCCTTTGGAGATCTGAAATTTGGATGACTTCGTTATTATCTACAGCAGCAGCGACATAAGCATTTTTCCCCATTCCCATTATGGAAATTGCTCTTCCTATGGAATAGTGCGAACTACTTGGGCCAATAATCACTAAATCAGTAGGGTTGCCATCGGTCCACGCTTCGGGAGCAATGGCTGCTCGGGCGGCAGATAGGGCTGTCAGATTAGCAACCGATCCACCATGGGTAAGAATACCGCTACCGTTTTCGGGATATTGGGTGAAGTCGGCATAGGATTGGCCACGAAACCAGCCCAATTTTTCTAACATCCAATTAATCATGTAAGCTTCTAGTGCACCACCTACTGGTCCCATTTCATATAATGATGAGGGATTATTAGCTGTACCATGAATCCAATCTGGAATACCTGAAAGTGAATGTGGAACAGCCACTTGGTGTCCCATATAACGCGGATGGTGGAGGTGATTCGTATGCGCTAGGTAGGTTGAAACAAAATCCGTTATATCTTCGGGGGACTGAAAACCATTTTCTAAAATTTGATCGGTATGCAGGGCACCAAGAATATGTTCTGGTGCATGTTGCTTTAAAACAGGAGTTTCCTTTTTTTGGCTTGATGAAACATAATTTTCCAGTACATCGACCAATTTAGGGAGTGCATCTTGCAGCTGTGCTGTTTTTCTTTCATTCATAGCGAAACTATCTTTCCCACAAAGATATTGTAATCCCCTATTTTTTGACGAACTATGGGAACAAATTAGCCTTTCCAAGTCCCCCCATAACGATAAAATGAATTTGTTTTTTTTTCTGTTTCCGTGCAGGATTGGCAGCAAAAAAACCAATGCTTGGTTTGGTCTATTTTGATTCGGAACATGACACGGTCACTTTTTTTACAGCGGTAACAGCTTTTTGTCTGCAAGTTTATTGTGTACGGAAGTTATAGATGCCAGAATCACTTCTGTTCCCAGAGCTATCTATGGCTACAATTTGCCAGTAGTAAATTTGATTGCTTTCAACATCTACCTCTATCGTTGTAGTTTCACCAGCGTAGCTTTGATCTTTTAATTTGGTTGACCCATCATTATTATCTAAATAGATTTCAAAGCGTTCGATATCATTGTCAAGGTCTGAAGCACTCCAACTTAAGTTGATTAAGCCATTGATTGGTGTGACAGTGGAAGCAGATTCTGGTAACAGCAATTGAGGAGGAAATGGGGCATAGTTGGTCTGAGCTTCTGCTGCTAAGTAAAATTTCCAGCTTTCACTTGAGGTAGGAAGGGTTTCTGGTTCACCCATAGCTTCTACCTGCCACTGATAAGGTGTTTGGTGCACCAATGTAACCTGCAGGTTGGGGGTGACGGATGAAAAGTTTTGCGTTTGATTGGTAAGTAAATTGGTCACCATCAATTTATAATTCATAGCATTGGTTGCAGCATTCCATTGAAAATCAACAGAACTCTGTGTATCGCTAACGGGAGTACCATCTAAACAAGCTTCATTGTTGGCAGGCGCAATTAATGTAGCAATACCCGCTGGGACTGGTTCAGGTTCCTGACTACAATGCACAACAATGAGTGTCAGTAGAAAATAATATAGATAGATTTTTTTCATAGACTTATTCTTTGATGAGTGCTAGATTCTGTTGGGTTGTCTGTCCTTCAACTTTGACGTAATAGCTGCCCACGGGTAGCGACGCAGTTGGCAGGGTGATACGTCTGTCTTGAGGTATGCGAACTTTAGTTTGATAAAGAATACCTCCAAGTGTATTATACACAGTGATGTTAACTTGAGGGTCATCACCACCAACAAAAATGCTAGTAAGGTCACGAGCTGGATTGGGAGCCATCATAACCACGGCAGAATTAAAATACTGTTGCTCAAAAACACCCTGACATTCAATACCTGTATCTATTCTAACAGTATTGAGCCCTTTGGCCAAATCAATGGTAACTTGATCTTTATTAATTTGCTTGGTGAAGCCATTGTGCGTAATATTATATGTATTGCCGCCTGATAGATCAAAACTTACTTGTTTTTTAGTGGTGCCACTTTTGCTATACACCGTTAGGGGTTCAGGTTCGGCAATCGATATATCAAAGCATCGTTTGAATTCTTCCTCATCAACACCAATGACTGTTATACAGAGTTGATAATCACCTCCATTAAGTCCAGTAAAACTAACACTTTCTTCCCGTAGGGTTTGGGTTCTGTTTATTTCCCCCGTTAAATCTAGTTTATAAGCGTGGCTTGTATCTTCAACTGCCAGACGGATTTCGTTATCACCGATACATTTTTCAATTTTTGAAATGGTGAAATTATTGGGAGGTAAAATGAAGATGGGACAGCCATCTAAATTCACAGGAGTACCATAAGGCGTGTCAGGACAAATATCAAATGGATCCCACACACCATCTTGATCAGCATCATCGGATACGTCTCCAACGCCATCTCCGTCACTGTCTTCTTGACCAGGGTTGAATTGTAAAGGGCTGTTATCGATAACATCTTGTATTCCGTCTCCATCAGTGTCTTGAAGTACTGTTGCAGGAATGGATTCAACATTCAAGGCTTTGGGTTCATTTTCAGGAACAACTATAGCATTTTGACTTACAATAACTGGGATGAGTGATTGACCATCTTGCTCATTTATTATCTCAATATCAACTTCATAAATATTATCACCGTTGGCATCTGATGGATTTTCGAAGTCTGGGTTAATAGCAAATACAAGCTGATCCTCAAGGATTTCTCCATCTTTTTGTTCGACTGCTCGTTCTATTTTAAACTTGTCAGCGTCTGCCCCTCCGGTGATATTTTTTCTAACCTTCCATTTACCAACACCTTTTCTGGTTTTTTGTAAAACGGGATTTAAAAATCTTTTGTATGCATTGGATTTACTTGTAGTGTTTTCATTATCAATATCATATACCTGTAATGTAAAACCCTTTTGAATACTGGCATTTGCTACATTTTCTACAAATACCTTGACAACATTCGTATTGGATTTATTGCCATCAGAAGCGGTTATTTCTAACTCGTGAACTTCTTGCGTTTCAAAATCTAAAATCCCAACAAGGAAAAGCTGATCACCACGAAGCTCAAAAATACCTTGATTATTTCCGTTAGTGATGGAAAGGTTTACAGGGCTTCCCTCAGGGTCAATTGCAGTGATTTTACCTAAAAATTTATCAAAATCACCTGCATTTTCATCGGAATCATTTTCTTCAACTGAAAAACTTTGCGATTCAAAGTAGGGGGGGAGATTTTCAATTTCTTCAAAAATTTCTACTTGAAATTCTAAGTATTGAATACAACCTGATCCACCGTCAATAATATTTAATTCTACTAAGGCATTACCCGTATTGGTGTCAGAGAAGTTGAGAACCAGGTAACTCCCTTCGATATTAGCAGTAACCACACTGTTATCGTAACTAACCGTTGAGTAGTAAACGAGTTCAGGAGCATCGTCACTGTAAAGTTCAGGAAGCAGTATGATCCGATCCGAACTGTTTTTCGCCACCCGCATTGGAGGAATGCCACTGGTAATGGTTGGACATGTATTTTGCACCACGGGCTCGTTGGATGGAATATTTACTGACACATTATAGGTTGATTGACAGTAGGGGTCTTGGTCTTTGGCAGACACGACTAATACAGCATTGCCAGTTTTTCCTGGAGTGGCGAATACTGTTAAAGTATTATCCTGTATTTCGGCATTGATTATTTCAGGATTGTCAGAAACAACCTCTAATGTAAGGGTATCTCCATCGGCATCGGTAAACAAGCTTTCGAGAGAGATATTTTTCAAAAGTTCATCATTTCCAAAACTAATCGCGTCTATCGTTCCCACAACTTCTGGGCAATTATTGGTCACTTCTTCTTCAGTAGTTCCAATTATTATTTCGAGAATACTTGTAGTGAAGCAATCTTCAAAGGCATCGGAAGCACCAATTTCAAGGGTGACAACAGCTGCAGTATTTTGCTTCAGATAGAGCGTTAGCTGATTGTCAATGAGGTTAAAATCTACAAATTCGTTTGAGTCAATGAATGCACCGTAAAACAAAGGATCTCCATCAGGATCTTGAAAATAGGTGTTTAAGTCGATACTAACTTCCGCTTCAGTGTCGTTCATTTCGATGTTGGGAAGCGATTCGGTCAATTCTGGACAACTATTTTCTGTGACCCCTTCTCCAAGTATTTGCAATTCAAACGGGAGGTAGATTTCACATAATCCAAAGGCATCAGTTACTCCTATAGCTGCTGGTGAAAATCCAACTTGATCTTTGGCCACAATCGTCATAACGCCTTCTTCTACACTTGCAGTAGCAAAACTTTCAAAAGCAACCGCTCCAATAAATTCAATTCCCTCAGTATCGATATTGGCAAAATAATCGCTGTATGCAAATGAAATACTTTCACCTTTTTGCAATGTCACCAAATAGGGGAATTCCAATTTAAGGTTAGGGCAATTTGTGTCTTGAAGTCCAAGGGGATCTTCGATGGGAATATAAATAGGAGCGACTTCCATACAACCCGATGTTTCTTCCTTTATTTGCAAATAAACAGCACTATCTCCTGCACCAATTTCTTTAACACTAATTACTAAGTTAAAACCAAACAAACTGGCTTCTATGTATTCGTTTTCAGTACCTAAAATATCAACGGTGAACACACGGTCTTCAGCAATATTTAAGTACTCTTCTAAATTTATGATTGTTTCGGGCTGGTCAAGTTGAAGAGATACTTCTGGTGTGGCTGTAAGCAGGGGTACACAATCGGAAACAAAATCTTCACTTTGGGTAACTTCCAAAGGGATTTCTAGACTTACAATACAATTATTTCCGCCTCCAACAACATTAATTACAATAAATCCAAAGCCACTTTCGGCACCCAAGCTAATAGTAAGGTTACTACCGAATAAAGAACTGTAGGCCACTTCTGGGTTGGCATTAAAAATATCAAACTCAAATGCGTCGCCTTCGGGGTCAGAAAAATACTCATCTAAATCAAAAGTAAAGTTTTGAACTTCTCCTACGGGGATGGAAATAGGTTCAAAGAATTTGACAGGTTCAGGACACAGGTTGACTTCAAGTTCAGATGATAAATCAAAGGTTGTTTCAAGTTCAGTTAGAGGTGGTATTTCCTCTTCAGTAGCTACTAATACAAACAATCCGATGTAGGTTTCACAGCCAGCTTCGCCATTCGTCGCAATGATTTCGATAAAACTTTCTCCCGTACTATCAAGTGTATTAATGGTCAAAACACTTCCCTCTAATGCTACGTTAACAATATCGGAATTGGCATTATTTATCTCAAAAGTTAATTCTTTATCATTGGGGTCACCAAAGAAAAACTTCAGATCGTACACTTCTTGTTTTGGTTCATCAGGCGAAGTAATTATGGGTTCTATTCCAGTGATGACAAAGGGACATTGGGAGAAATCAATTTGTGAATCATCGGATCCAAAAGGGAGGTCTTGCGGATCAGGAACATTCGAAATTAAGTCATCGATGGAAATATCAGGAATATTTTCATTGGTGGGATCAATAAAAAACACATTAAGTGAAGTAGAAGAAAAACAGCCTTCATTCCCATTGTTAGCATCAATAAAGATTGTAGCAAATCCAGGGTTTCCATTGGAAGCTATTTTTAAAACAGCCCCATCAATGATTACATCCACTACATTATCTCCAAAAACATCATAAGAATATGTTAACGGCGCCCCATCTGGGTCACTGAAATAATCATTCAGGTTGAACTCTAAGAACAAACCTTCTTCCAATGTTTTTTCGTACGTACCTAATTCACCAGAAACAGTTGGACAGCTTTGTGGTGTAAAAGTATCATCTGGTGTTGTAATTAAGTCTTCTGGTGGCGTTGTTGTATCAGGCAATAAATCATCTACAGAGACGTCCACGCTCGAAGAGTCATTGGGGTCTGTAATGAATACATTGATAGAAATTGAGGAAAAACAGCCTTCGTTCCCATTGCTTGCATCTACAAATAGTGTTGCAAAACCTGCATTTCCATTTGATTCAATTTTTAATGAATTGCCATCTAAATTAATAGTGAGGATATCGTCACCAAAAGTTTCAAAACTATAGCTAAGCACATTCCCATTGGGATCAGAAAAATATTCATTTAGGTTGTACTCAACGGATAGTGTTTGACTAATATCCTGTTCAATTGATCCAGGTTGGTTGGCAATTACAGGACAGTCAGCCGAAGCGGAGTCATTAGTACCTGATTCTTCAACTGGGAATGTAATATCTTGATCAGTACTACTGTCGGCAGAATCATCATTGTTAGAATCGGGGTTTGTCAAATCCTCGGGAAATGTCAAGTCAATGGCAGGTAAAACAGACACAAATACTTCAGCACCAGAAAAACAATTTGCGTCACCATCGGAGGCTGTTAAAATTACAAAAGTGGTACCATCTTGGCTTTTTGTGTCGATAGTCAATGTCCTGCCATCTAATGAAGCACTTGCAATGTTATCGTCATTGCTTGTGGCAGTAAAACTAAGTTCGTCACCATCGGCATCGGCAAAGAAGTTTGTAAGGTCAAAACTTACTGAAACAGGCGCATCTGTAGTGGCTGTAACGGGATCAAAAAAAGCAGTATTTGTTGGACAGGTATTTTGACCTAAAACAGTGGTGCTCACCAAAACAAGGGTAAGGAACAAAATTCTTTGAATCATAAGTATAGGTATCTACCGTCATTCTATAACGGTAAACAAAATTACAAAGAATTTTACATTTAGCTATTACGGTTTTTCGGCTTCAGCCGTAGGTCTCTGGTAATTTTGAAATGGTTGTTTGAGCAGTTCTTTTATCTGACCATTTTTATTTTCATCGGGAAAGACATCTACGCCATAAACGATGCGCTCTCGATCAAAATCCATGTAAGTACCAAAGGCTCTATCCCAAATAGAAAAAATATTTCCATAGTTCGCATCAGTGTAGGGGAGCCTATAGTGGTGGTGGATTTTATGCATATCAGGTGAAACGATCACAAAACTTAAAATTCGATCTAGATTTTTGGGCAATTGGATATTGGCGTGATTGAATTGTGATAATACCAACGATAAGGATTGATAAAGCATGACAAGACCAATCGGTGCACCAACAATAAGTACGCCAAAAAGGGTGAAAGAAAATCGGATCACACTTTCCAACGGATGATGTCTATTGGCTGTAGTAGTATCAACTTTATGATCCGAGTGATGCACTAGATGAACCATCCACAAAGGTTTGATGCGATGTTCTACCCAGTGCGGAAGGTAAGCACCCACCAAATCAAGTAGCATGATTCCGATTAACATCAATGCCCAAAATGGCATTTTGGGGAGCCAATAAAGAATACCAAACTCTTGCGCAACAACCCAGTCAGCAGCATTTAGTAATAAGAAGGCCAATAAGAAATTTATCAGCACAGTCGTCATTGTAAAAAACAAATTGGGTAAGGCATGACGCCATTTTTTATATTGAAAATTAAATAAGGGCACAGCGCCCTCTAGTAGCCAAAAAAAAGTAAGGCCACTGACCAATATCAAACTTCTGTGGGTTGAGGGGATCGTTTCAAAATATGCAATTATCGTTTCCATGAGATCCAAATTTTAGTTGATAAATATAGTATTTAATTTAAACAGTGTGTAGGACTCTTAGTAGTCAAATCAGTATTTTTGATTATTGACTATGATTTATTGGCGGAAATTTTTTGTAGTAGTTATACTTTTAATCGGTACTGCGGGTTATGGCCAGCTGAGTAAGATTCATTATATCCCGCCGCTTACGGCTGTTGGTGGGAATTCTCAACCTGTAGACCAATACATGTGGATTTCCACTCCGAGCACAAGTATGGTTACTTTTACTATTCAGCCCATTGGGCAGCCATCTGGTAGCGCAATAGTGAGTCAAGTTTCCAATGGAAACCCATATAACTATTCCTTGGGTAATGCTTATGCGACGCAGCTATTTTTACCGCATACTGATACAGGAACTGTAACTACCAACGAAGGTTATTATATTGAAGCAGATGCTCCTGTGTTTGTGTCACTAAGGTATCGAGCAGGAACAGGAACACCACCTGCCCAAGCTGGTGCTTTTGTCAGTAAAGGTGCAGCTGCACTCGGTACTTCTTTCCGGACAGCTGGTTTTACAAATCCCACAGTAGCCAATATAGCTTCTCAGGACTACATAACTTTTACTTCGGTAATGGCAACCGAAGATGATACCGCTTTGACTTTTAGTAATATTAGCCCAACACTACAATTGGCTTCCGCTTCAGCTCCATTGGGGGTGTCTTCCTTTACGATAAATCTGAACAGATTCGAAAGTTACATACTAGCTGTTAGAATTGATAATGGATCCTTAACGTTTCCCACTGACAATCGAGATGGCTTGTTGGGGGTTAAAATAGATGCAGACAAAAATATCGTAGTAAATGTTGGATCTTCAAACGGGACCATGGGAAATGATTCAGGTAGAGATCATGGTGTAGATCAAATAGTTGGAACTGATAAAATAGGGCGGGAGTACATTTTTGTAATCGGTGATCCGAGTTCAAGCGGTGGACAGGCAGCTGATAATGTGCTACTTATTGCGGACCAAGACAATACAGACGTTTTTTTAAATGGTAGCCTGACGGCAACTAGGACACTAATGGCCGGCGATTATTTTGAGATTGAGCAATCTGAATTTACTTCCAATGACAATATGTATATTCGAACTTCAGAAGATGTTTATGCTTTTAGAAATGTGTCTAATGGAACGGGAGCCAACCAAAGTTTATTTTTTGTTCCCCCTTTAGTATGTGAAGAAAGTGAGGACGTAGAGAGTATCCCCAATATATCGTTTATTGGCACAGATGCTGTTACAGGAACGCTATCAATTATTGCTGGGGTTGGTGACACCTTGACCTTCTCAGACCAAGATAACACAAACACCAATTTTAGCTCTTCTACCCTTGGTGGTGTGAGTATTGATGGGCCCAATGTTGTTAGTGGACAAGCCAGCTATGTAACTTATAAGATCACAGGATTGGATGGGAATGTAAGTGTAAATTCATCAGGACAACTCTATTTATCCTATTACAATCAAAATAATAATGCTACATCGGGATCATTCTATTCGGGATTTCAAAATCCACCCATTATTGAAATTGACACCAATACAGATCCTAGCAAGGGGGATTGTTCTTCGACTTCAGGTCATTTGATTTTAGGGCTTGCCAATGCCAGTGCATTCGATGTCTTGGTATGGGAAGGGTTAGATTACAGTACCGATACTTGGGTGTCAGTAGCTTCAACAGCAACGTATACAGCAGATCCTGACTACAGACAATATCGTGTTAGGGGTACCATATCATGCAATTCTAGCACCTATACCTCAACTATTTTTTATGTTCCTGTTTGCCCTAAAGATTATGATCAAGATACTGTGATTGACAATGTAGATTTGGATATGGAAAATGATGGAATCATCAACACGATAGACTCACGTGGGGATGTTGTATTAGACCTTACTAGCTTAACCAATCCTATTGTTCAATTTAGTGATGGGACTACTGCAACTACCCTAAGCGGGTCGATAATATCTGGCGTTGGAAGCTTAACAGGGAATGGTAGTGGAACAATTTTCACTTCACTTCCTGCAGGTATACATTCATTGACCTACACCTTAGATTACACAACCTCTTTATTTAATAGAATGAACTTTTATTTGGAGGAAAGCAATACTGGAACACAAACCCGATTTGAGGAAGAACAATTTACGCTAAGTGTTTTTGATGGTTCAAATTCAGAACAAACAATTACAGTAGTTGATCCTGGTGACGAATTGTTAATTGATACCGATCATGATGGTATATACGAATCTGGGGTAGAATCGTTCACCTCAGAAGAAATTCGCTTCAAATGGAGTGGGGTAGTTTCTACTTCGCAGTTTTATTTTAGGTCGCATGAAATAGAAGAGGTTCGTTTCAAGCATGAAGTTTCGGGTGCTGCATCACCTACCAATTTTTCTGCAAAATTAGCTTTACTATATTACTACAAAAATTCAGGTGTAAGTATTTTTCCTGATTATAAAAATATAGATAGTGATGGCGACGGCTGCGATGATGTTTTAGAAGCAGGACTTGTAGATGGGAACTCAGGTGATGGGAGTGCTTATGAAGGTACCTTGGGAACAGGTACACCAACTGTAGATGCCTTTGGTAAAGTGACAAGTGCTTTGGGTTACACTACGCCTACAGATGCCAATTCCAATGGGGTATTGGACTTTCAAGAAGTTTCTCCCGCACCCAGTATCGTTGTAAGCCCTGTATCGCAATATATCTGTCTGGGCGATAATGCTATTTTTTCGGTTACTTCGGGTTACAGTAATTCAACCTACCAATGGCAAATTGATAATGGCGGTACATGGGTTGATTTGACCAATACAGGTATTTATTCAGGTGTAACTTCTTCCAATCTCACTTTGACAAATCCACCAATATCAATGGATACCAAGGGTTATCGAGTTATTGTGAGTATTCCAGAGTATATTTGTAGCACTGTTTCCGCATCTGCCAATTTATATATTACAGATGCCAACCTGAGCCTCGTTTCACCTACCTTAACGCTTACAGAAGGGGGGAGTGGTACTACTTTTGGTATCGCATTAACAGATCAACCTTCTTCTACAGTAGTGATTGAAGCCAATGTTAGCCCGACCAGTCAGTTGACTGTTTCCCCTACGCAATTCACGTTCACAAGTTTCAATTGGAATAATACCCAGTCTGGTACACTAATTACCATAGATGATAGTGTAGCTGAAGGGACAGTATCAGCTAGTCTTACGCTGACAGTAAGCGATGTGCTTAGTGATGATTGCTTTGATCCTCTGGCAGATATAGTCTATAGCCTTCAAATCCTAGATGATGAAACGGCTGGTTTCTCGGTCTCAGCGATTAGTTCAAATGTTCTTGAAACCAGCAGTAGTACAGCAACTTTTTCTGTCGTTTTGGATGCTGAACCGACTTCAAATGTTATTATCAGTCTTTCGATAGCTGACTTGACTGAAATTAGCACGACAGTAACACAATTACTATTTACACCACTCAATTGGAATGTGAGTCAAACTGTTACAGTGGCTGGTGTTTCAGATACCATCGATGATGGTGATGTAACTACTTTAATCAATTTAAGCGTCGCTTCGGCTCCACCAGTTTTTGCTTCACTTTCCGCTCAATCTGTTGCAGTAGTGACCCTGGATGATGATGACGCAGGATTTACTGTTACAGCAGTCAGTTCAAATGTCCTTGAAAACAGTAGCAGTACAGCTACATTTACAGTGGTTTTAGAAAGCGAACCCGTGTCTAATGTTATTATCGATTTGACCAATGCTGATACAACAGAAATCAGCACTACTGTTTCTCAATTACTTTTCACACCTCTCAATTGGAATATTCCACAATTGATAATATTAGCGGGTGTTCCAGACACCCTTGATGATGGTGATATTACAACACTGCTTACCTTGTCTATTAGTACGGGACCTGCTGCGTATACCATTTTGGCGAATCAAACAGTGACAATAACAACAATTGATGATGATGATCCGCCACCGCCACCGCCTCCGGGTGGCGGCAGTTCTACCACAACTTCCACAACAACTAGCCCTTCGACAGGCGGTGGTAGTTCTGGAACGACTTCACCCAGCAGTACAACAACAAGTACGGTGGCTAGCGCTACAACTGGTGAGGGGGGTGAAACAGACATCGTTTCGGATACTATTGACCCTGAACCCGAACCTGACATCTTAGATACAGATGGAGATGGAATAGGTGATGCAATAGATATAGATGATGACAATGACGGTATATTAGATGTCATAGAGGGCACCGCAGACATTGATTCTGATGGTATTCCGAATGCCCTTGATTTAGACAGTGATGGGGATGGGTGCGCCGATGTTATTGAAGCCGGATTTGAAGATCTTGATGAAGACGGTCGATTGGGAACCAATCCATTGAGCGTGTCAGAGGAGGGAAGGGTTATCGATAATGTAGGATATTTTTCTCCTTTAGATGCTGATCTCAATGGGGTTTTCGACTTTTTAGAAATACCACCGACTAGCAGTGTAACTTTACCCGTTGAAACCCTTCCAATTCTTTTGGACTCCAATTTGGTTATTCCCATAGAAGCGGATGACAAAGTAGCAGTGGAATGGGAATTTAGTATTGATTATAGTATTGAAAATTTATCGGCTCAATGGCAGTCCATTTCCGCTATCGGAGCTACTTTTTCCATTACAGAATCGGGTTTACAATTTGAAAATCCTTCTTCTGAATGGGATGGATTTGCCTTTCGTGTTTTTTATCGAAGTAAAGCGGATGCCTGCGATCCAGGCGCTTACACCGATACAACACAATTGTATTATGACCCATTGGTCATCCCTAATGCAATATCTCCCAACGGAGATGGAATTAATGATGTTTGGGAAATTCAAGGGCTCTCACATTACCAAAAACGAGAATTGATTATTTACAACCGGTATGGATTGGTGGTGTATCAAACTGATTTTTATGAGAATGACTGGCCAGGATTTTCAAATGTTGGACAACTAAAAAGCGGAACAGAACTTCCCGAAGGTTCCTATTTTTATCGTCTTCGACTCGGCGAACAATCCATGTACGAAGGTTATATTTACCTAAGGCGGTAGTTCATAATTATCGGTATTTCTCTAACCATGCTAAAACATGAGCTACTTTGCTGATGAGGTTACTAGGCCTCCTAGCGATGCCATGGCTTGCTTGTGGAATTTCTACCAACACAGTTGGTATTTTTCGAATTTTCAAAGCATGATATAGTTGTTTTGCTTCACTAGGTGGCGTTCGTAAATCTTCCATGCCAACCATGACCATTGTAGGTGTTTCAATATTTCCCACTAAAGAAAGAGGTGAAAAATTCCAATAGGCTTCAAAATTTTCCCAGGGTTGCCCTGGCAATCGGTTATTGGCATATTGAAAATAATTATCGGCAACAAGTGTTTTACTGATCCAATTCATGACGGGTTTAACTACTACAGCTGCTTCAAATCTGTTGTTTTTTCCGATCATCCATGCAGTCATAATTCCACCAGCACTACCTCCAGTTACATAGAGTTGGTCTTCATGAGCAAGTCCTTTATCTATGAGAAAGTCCACACCATCCATCACGTCTTGGTAGTCCTCACCTGGGTAATTATGGTACAATAAGTTGGCAAATGCTTCTCCATAACTAGTACTACCTCTTGGATTAGGATAAAACACTATATAGCCAGCAGCAGCATAAAGTTGCATTTCTGCCGAAAAGCGATTACCATAGTTTGAAATGGGTCCTCCATGGTTTTCGACCAAAAGTGGGTATTTTTTATTAGCAGAATAATTTGGGGGATAAACCAACCAGCCTTGGATATCACGCCCATCAAATGAAGAGTTGTAATTGATAGTTTCTACCCGACCTAAGGTTTTTTTCCCCAACAGCATTTGATTTAACTGTGTTAATTGTTGTCGTTGTCCCTGCGATACAACTGCCAATTCAGCTGGGAATGAGGGTTGGGTGTAGGTATAAGCGATACTTCCTTTTTTTGAAACAGAAAAAGAGCCACCACCATAGGGCCGACCGATACTCGTTCCGCCGAGTTGTTCGGCTAGCTGTTTTAGGCGCCCATCTATTTTAAGATATGCAATTTTAGTATCTCCTTTTTGATCATAACTCACATAAAGTCCTTTGCTGTTTGCATCCCATATCATTTGAGAAATACTGGCATCAATAGCATCACTAAGTAGTTGTTTTTGAGTACCATCGGGAAGCATCAGCCAAATTTGTCGGTTCTGATAGGCTTGCACTTTATCATCGTAGCCCAAATAAGCAATCACTCGACCATCAGGACTGATTTGAGGATTGTAGTCGGGTCCATTTCGATCGGTAAGGGGTTTTGTTTTTTGGGTGTCTAAGGAAAGCTCATAAATTTCAGTATTGCGATAGTCGTATTCCCAGTCGGGTTTTCGATTGCCACTAAAGTATATTTTTTGTCCATTGGGGTGCCATGAGAGTGAACCTCCAATGGGAAAATCCCCACTAGTAAGCTGTTGAGCGGCTGATCCATTGGCATCTACCATAAAAATATGGCTGAACCCTGGTTTGATATAACCACGTCCGTCTGCTTCATGATACAACCTGTCTGTGATACGTGCCGCTTTAGCCCACTGAGCTCCTTTTGGTTTTTTAGGCATTTTTATGAGGACAGGAGGGGCCTTTGGAACCTTCATGCGAAAGGCAATCTTGCTCCCATCGGGCGACCAACTTAGTGAAGATGGACTGCCACTAACCTGTGTCAAACGCGCTGTCTTACCACTTTCTACCCAATAAACATAAATTTCACTCCCCTCGGTAGTGCTCCTAACAAATGCTAAGCGGTCTCCTTGTGGAGACCATACTGCTCCTGATTCTGACCCCTCAAACGAAGTAAGCTTTTGATGTTGACCACCGTCAACGTCAATTTGCCAAAGATTACCAGTAGCTTTATCTCTTTGAATATCCATTCGCATACGTCGATAAACAATTGTTGTTCCATCTGGACTAATTTGTGGTTGTTGCACATACTGTAAGCCGAAAACATCCATACTGGAAAAAAGCTCATTTGTGGTTTGGGCAATGCCCGCATAGAAGACGCATAGGCACACAAAAAAAAGAAGGGTGTGTTTTTTCATTATTGATTTTATTTACTTAGAAACACCACTAAATTACTTACTTTTTTATCTGTATCAACAAGCGACTTCTTTTTAATATAATTTGTGTCATTTTTGTAATTTATTTTGTTGTTTACTGGGATATTCGCTCTCTACCAAAAAAAATATAGGTAATATTTTCATTTTTGCACAACAATTTCAAATGTGTAACGTTAGATTGTAAGTATTCTAGTTTTGTACAGGCTATATTTAATTATTTTATTGGCATTTGCTGTAACAGGCCACGCCCAATTGGTTAGTGTTGGTGGAGATGAATCTTTATTGCTTACTAACGGCAGTCTTTTCAGTATTGCTGGATTGGAGTTACAGCCATCTTCGACCTTTTCTCTTCAAAACACCCAACTTTCGAAACAAACCAATACATCGAATACAGCAGGGATTTCTAATACCAGTATTGTTTTTGTTTTCTCAAACAATACTTCAGCCTACAGTGGTGCTATTGAGGTGGCTTACACAAATGCTGCTTTAGGTAGCTTAACTCCTGATTCACTTGCTATTTCCGTTTACAGCGCAAGTCAGTGGAATAGAATAGTACCAAGTAATGTGAATACGCTTAGTCAAAAAGTGAGCGCAACAGTTACAGCGCTGCCCCTCAAAGAGATAACACTTCAGGTTAGTAGTACCCTAGGATCATCTACTATTTCAATTTTTAGCCCAAGTTCATCTAGTTCTGTTTCAAGTGGTGGCAGTGGAGGAGGTGCGATTAGTTCACCCACCGAAACTTCTACCACAACTACTGTGTCAGATACACTTGGTGGTGAGAGCGGTTTGGGGGGAAGTGATGATGACAACGATGGATATTCAACTCAAGATGAAGAATTTTGTGGAACGGATCCCTTTGATGCAAGTTCCTATCCTTCTGATTTTGATACTGATGGAATCCCCGATTGTTTGGATGACGACGATGATGAAGATGGTTATCTCGACATCTTAGAGATAGATTGTGGATACAACAGCCTCAACGCTGACGAATTCCCACCCGATTTTGACCAAGATGGCTTGGTAGACTGTATAGATCCAGATGATGATAACGATGGTTATTTGGATGAAAATGATGATTTCCCCTTTGATACTACGGAATGGTTGGATACAGATGCTGATGGTTTAGGCAATAATATTGATGTGGATGACGATAATGATTGTTTTTCTGATCTTGTTGAAGTAGAGGAGGGAACTTCACCCTTAGATGTTTTTGATTATCCTACAGATATTGATCGTGATTGTATTCCAGACCGGTTGGATACAGACTTAAATAACGACGGAATAGCAGATACAAAATTGATACTCCCCGAAATTTTCTCTCCTAACGGTGATGGGATCAATGATAGGCTAGAAATCATCAACATTGAAAATTTCCCAAACAATACTGTGTATATCTTCTCTCGTTCAGGTTTAGAATTGGTGCAAATAAGAAATTACAATAACAGTTGGGGGGGGACCTATAGAGGCAAATCTGTCCCTGCAGGAAGTTATTTGATTGCCATTGATAAAGAAGGGGATGGTACTATCGATATAAAAGGTTGGATATATTTAATACGGTAATGCTATGAAAAAATCATTGTTCATCTTACTGTTTCTGATTTTCAACGGTCCGCTTCTTGCACAACAAGAAACCCAATTCTGGTTGGCATCTTACCAACTCAATAATATCAATCCAGCGATGGCGGGGATGCACGAAGGTTCTGAGCTTGTGATACACTCCAACTCCCAATGGACAGCCATTGATGATGCGCCACGCACTTTTGCTTTTTCTTATGCAACCCAGACGAATAACAAACTAGGTGTAGGGATCAATTTCGTTACTGATAAAGTCTATGTTGAACGCCAAACGCAAGCTTTTTTAGATTTCTCTTATCCATTGCAGATTAGTTCAGAAGTTTTTTTGCAACTGGGTTTAAAGGCAGGTGGGAACTTTTATAATGCTGCCATACAAAACCTTCGATCGACAGGGCAGGATTTTGATCCAGCTCAGCAAAGTATTAGTACTTTTAAACCCAATGTTGGCGCAGGATTATATTTGAATTTTAAAAAATATTGGTTTGCTCTTTCCCAACCTCGATTACTCAATAACAATCTGGACAATTCTGAATGGGTGCAATCACAAGACAGGATACACACCTATCTCGGTTTAGGTACTTCATTTAATATCCGAGATGGATGGATGTTAAAACCAACCATTTTGATGCAGCATGTAAAAGGTTTGCCCACTATTTTTTCCTATCAAATGGCAGTAAACTTTCAAGAAAAAATCGATTTTGGTTTATCCCATCGTTCTACGGGAGAATTAGGCTTTATTACCTATATCCCAATATCTTCTCAGATAAAGGCCGGCTATGCCTTCGCGCAACCCACTCAAGGTAACTTGGCTGGACTTCAATTGCGTACTCATGAGATTCTACTTAAAATTAGATTAGATGGCAATGATCGCGTTGCTTTCGAAAAAGAAGAGCAATAGTAGTTTATTGATTTTTTACCGACCAATCTGAGTAGCCGCCGGCGTAATCATATATTTTAATGAACCCCATTTTATAAAGTTGAACAGCAGCTTGGTGGCTTCTCCCACCACTATGACAATACAGATAAACAGGGGTTGATTTATCCAATTGCCTTACATAAGCTGTGAATTTTTCAGGTTGCAAGAAGTCAATGTGAGTAGCTCCAGCGATTGCACCCTTGTTAAATTCTCCAGGAGTTCGAACATCTAAAATTAAAGCAGAGCGATCTAAATTTTTCATTCTATCATAGGTAACAATTTCAATTGGTGTTTGCTCTTGAGCGGGCAAAAATGAAGTAGAAAGAATAGAAATGAAGGCAAATAGTAATATGGGATAGTGTTTCATGACATATTTAAAATTATTAGGCACATATTAGTCCATTCACACTTTTGTGTTGATTAATTGAATAGACCCTGTCAAGATAGAAGTAAATTTGGGTTTGATACAACTATTGAAACTTTAAATGTCTAATTGTTTCTCCGCGATTAATGAGCTGCTTCAGAGAGTCAATACCAGACTGGACATGATTTTGATCATACAATTTAACATTTTCTTTATCTTTTGTGTGCGTTTTTACCCCCTCTGGAACCATGGGCTGGTCAGTAACTAAAAGTAGGGCACCCGTTGGAATTTTATTGTGGAAACCAACGGTAAAAAGGGTAGCCGTTTCCATATCAATGGCGTAAGCCCTTAGGGTTTCTAAATAATTTTTAAATACTTCATCGTGCTCCCAAACCCTTCTGTTGGTGGTATATACAGTTCCAGTCCAATAATTAAACCCCTTGTCTTTGATCGTAGAAGAGATGGCTCTTTGGAGCGCAAATGAAGGCATTGCAGGCACTTCTTTGGGCAGGTAATCATCAGAGGTACCATCACCACGGATGGCACCAATGGGCAAAATAAAATCTCCAATTTCATTTCGCTTTTTTAATCCGCCACATTTGCCTAGAAACAATACTGCTTCTGGATGGATTGCGGTCAATAAATCCATAACCAGGGCTGCATTAGGACTTCCCATTCCAAAATTGATTATTGTGATATTATCACTGGTAGCAGATAACATGGGTTTGTCTAGCCCTTCTATTTCAGCTTTTGTAATTGTGGCGAATAGATCAACATAATGTTGGAAATTGGTCAACAGAATATAACGACCAAAGTTTTTTAGTGGGACACCCGTGTAACGGGTTAACCAGTCATTGACAATTTGTTCCTTGGTTTCCATAAAGTTTATTTTAGTGACTTTTGTAGGGGCTTACCTACTTTTATTTGTAGGGGTGGTCTTTTTTAAAAACAAAAGCTGAGTTAGGGCTTCTATTTATTAAGATGTGAATACAAGCAATTCGTTTTTGTCTGCTAGATAGGAATCATTGTGGGACTATTCAATCTTTTTTTGTTTTAGTAAAAAGTGGAGTCGGCGGGAATCGAACCCGCGTCCAAACAAGCAATAAAAAGGCTTTCTACATGTTTAGTTTTCTTTGAATTGTCGGGAAGCAACTGACAGAAAACAATCCATTGCAACCGTAGTGTCTGTGATTGGAAAGTTTTTGCGACACTCAAAAACTTCGATGTTGACTTTGATGGTGCCTCAGTTTCAATCGCCGTCAACAAGGGCTATTGAGAGACATCTGGCTTTCCGACCTGGTCGGACTGGGCTAGGACTTACTATAATTCAGTCGATTAAGCAGCTAGAGCGTAGTTATTTTCGCCATTTAAAACGTTGAATCCCAGTTTTACGAGTAGTGATTCCTGACTCGACATGCTTACTTTTTCAATTGGTCTTGCTGTCAAAACCAGTCGACCCCAAAATGTCAAAGATTGTTGGTTAAACCAACATTCAAATATACGTTTTTTATTGATTTTCCATCAAGTCGATTGTTGCTATATTTGATGGAATCCCAAGAAAAAAATCAACTCAAACGATTCATTCATACGAGGTAGAATAGGAGGGGATTTTATTTTCTTGGTATTTCAAAGCAGACTTTGGCTTTTACCTGAGCGATTAGACCTATCTTTGCGCCAATTTAAAAAGCATGGAAGCAATTCGTAACATCGCCATCATTGCCCACGTTGATCACGGGAAAACCACATTGGTAGATAAAATTATGCACCATTGTGCGCTTTTTCGTACCAATGAAAATAAGGGTGAGTTGATCCTTGACAATAACGATTTGGAACGGGAACGTGGTATAACGATCTTATCTAAAAACATATCGGTTACTTATAAAAACACCAAAATCAATATTATCGATACCCCTGGTCACGCCGATTTTGGTGGGGAAGTAGAAAGAGTACTCAACATGGCTGATGGCGTATTGCTATTGGTTGATGCCTTTGAGGGACCTATGCCGCAGACACGTTTTGTTTTGCAGAAGGCCATTGATCTAAAATTGAAGCCTATTGTGGTGGTCAATAAAGTTGACAAAGAGAATTGTACGCCCGATGTGGTTCATGAAGCTGTATTTGATTTGATGTTCGAATTGGGTGCCGAAGAATGGCAATTGGATTTTCCTACCGTCTATGGTTCAGCCAAGAACAATTGGATGAGTGAGGATTGGAAAGAACAAACTGATTCTGTAGCTCCACTCCTTGATATGGTTTTAGAACACGTACCAAGCCCTAAAGTAGCGGAAGGTACACCTCAAATGCTCATCACTTCTCTTGATTTTTCAGCCTACACAGGGCGCATTGCGATTGGTCGTTTACAACGCGGTCATTTAAAAGCAGGGATGCCCGTAACACTAGTCAACCGACATGGAGAATGCCAGAAGCAACGCATCAAAGAGCTCAATCTTTTTGATGGTTTGGGGCGGGTGAAAGTCGATTCGGTTCAGGCAGGTGATATCTGTGCTGTGATTGGTTTGGAGGCGTTTGAAATTGGCGATACCATTGCCGATGCCGAAGCACCGGAAGCGCTACCTACCATTGCCATCGATGAACCCACCATGAGCATGCTTTTTACAATTAACGATTCACCCTTCTTTGGTAAAGATGGAAAGTATGTTACATCCCGTCACATCAAAGACCGCTTGGAAAAAGAATTGGAACGCAATCTTGCTATGCGTTTGGAAGAAACCAACTCAGCCGATAAATTTATCGTTTACGGTCGGGGAGTCTTACATTTATCCGTACTTATCGAAACCATGCGTAGAGAGGGCTATGAATTACAGATTGGACAGCCACAAGTAATCATCAAAGAAATTGACGGAAAGAAACACGAACCTATCGAGGAATTGACCATTGATTTACCAGAGGCCGTATCTGGAAAAGCTATTGAAATGGTAACACTCCGCAAAGGTGAAATGTTGAGTATGACGCCCAAAGGTGAACGGATGGTGTGCGAGTTTATCATCCCCTCTCGTGGTATCATTGGCCTGCGGAATCAACTCCTCACTGCTACTGCAGGTGAAGCTATTATGAATCACCGCTTTAAAGAATTTGCACCGCTTAGGGGCGATATCCCAGGGCGCATCAATGGCTCAATGATTTCTATGGAAAATGGTCAAGCCATTCCCTATTCCTTAGATAAATTACAAGATCGCGGTAAATTTTTTGTGGCACCAAATGAAGATGTCTATACTGGACAGGTAATTGGTGAAAATTCTCGTGGTGACGATCTTGTTGTCAATGTGACTAAAACTAAAAAATTATCCAATGTGCGTGCCGCTGGATCTGACGATAAAGTAAAGTTGGCCCCCCCAATAAAATTCTCCCTTGAGGAAGCATTGGAATACATCCAAGGTGATGAATATGTCGAAGTTACTCCTAATTTCTTGCGTTTGCGAAAAGTCTTTTTAGATGAAAACGAACGTAAGAGACAAGCGGCGAAAGGCTAAGAATCATCTTGTTGAACTTACTAATACGAAAAGCGTAAAAAGCTTTGTTTAGTATCCTCAATGATTGAGGGAGTTGCTAAGCTAACTTTTAGTTGGCATTTTTTGTTTTTAGTACTACTTCAAGTTGCCGGCCTAACACACCACCTGCTCCCGCGGCAATACCACCCAGGGTTCCCGTGGCAAGAATTAATAGATAGGGATTGCCATTCAACGGAAATAAACTAGCAATTTTTTGAGCCAAGATGTAATCATTGGTACTGCTGAGTAGGAAAGAGTAAATACTCCAATACAGCCCTACAGATAGAAACGGAGTCCAAAAAACAGCTGAATTTTCTAATGGAAAAACATAGGCTGTAATCAAAGCCGCAAGCATCACCGACCACCAAGGCAAAAACATTGATAAAAGTACGGCAAGTAGCAGGGTAGCTAAGAAGTTTAGGATTGTCTTATTCATTTTTTGTTGGGATTAATGTTTGTGTACCTAAAATAACTTCCGACTGGGTATCGGATTGTAAGAAATTGAGTCTGTGGTATTTTCCCGCAGCCCAATCATCAATGAAATTGTCATAGTAGCGGCTACCTGGATTTCCAGATTGCCCACCAGGGTAGATTCCCAGTGCAGTTGGTGGTTCTGTCATTTCAACTATCATCCGCCACGAAGGACCATGATTTGTTGAAGTAGCATTGACAATACTCCGGCCACCGCCAATCGGGATATCAAATCGGGAAAAAGCAGGTAGGGCTTGTAACAAATGGCCAACAAAAGTGCCTTTGAATTTCCCCCAATCGTACCCCTCTTTTTCTTTTTCCTTGATAGCTTTTACAGCTTTTTTGAATGACAGTAAAAATAAATCCCGGGCTGTTTCTTTTTTGTCCTTTGTTGCCACGATGTCCATAAATTTATGCTCAACTTGAGTTTTCAGTAAATGAATGGTTTGGTAGTCAAATGGCTGGGTAAGGGTAATTTCCTTTTGGTCAAATTCGTCCCATACCAGATCTTTTAGTGCATCGAACCATGCGTCCCATATACTTGGCCCCACTTCATCTATATCATTGTTGAACTGCCAAGTACTTATTTCATTATATAATTTTTGCTCCACCTCAGTCAAAAGCTCAGTATTCATTTGTTTCAACATAAATGGTAGTAGTTCAGCCGCTTTTAAATTGAAATTGTTGTTGTGCAAATTTTTAAAATCTGCAATGCTAAAGGTGTCTTTGCTTTGAAAAAAGTCATTGATGACCCGATTGCGATAGGTTTCATATCCATCGTTAAAAACATAGAAGGGGTATTGTTCGTCGACAGGATGCTGGTTGGCCGAACTGACAAAACCACGGCTGGGGTTTTTGGTGTGGGCATTAAAGGTCTGGGGGATAAATGATTGCCAATCGTTTTCCGATCGACTCCCATCCATCAAAAACTTCCCTTGTCCTTCCCATTTGTTGGGAAACTTCCCTTGAATCCACAAGGCAATATCGCCCGCAGTGGAGGCAAAAACAAAGTTTTGTGAGGGGGCTGTCCAATACTGAAGGGCAGCGACATATTCCTCGTAATTTTTGGCTTTGTTCAGTTCGATAAAGGTTTTTTGGTGGTTGCCCCCCTCATGACCGATCCATCGGAGGGCATAGCCTGCTCGTTCTTTATCCGACTTAAAGTTTTTATCAAAAACTACCGGACCGTGGTGGGTGTATCGTACAGTGTCTTGAAAGGCTGTTCTTCCTTTGATTTTAATTTTCTCTATTCGTTGGGTGACTGGGCGCCAATTACCATCGTACAGATACTTTGTCCCGTCTGAATTGAATGTGATTTTATACCAATCAGATACATCTCGGGTGGCATTGGTTTCGCCCCAGGCAATGTGCTGGTTAAAACCAGAAATAACCCCTAAGGCCCCTGGAATGGTTGCGCCAAAGGCATTGTGTTGTGGTGTGCTGAGTTGCATCACAAACCAAATCGAAGGCAGATTGAGGCCCAAATGCGGGTCGTTGGCCAAGATGGGACGCCCGGAAGCCGACTTGGAACCCGATATTGCCCAGTTGTTACTTCCATTATCAGGATGTGGTTGAGGAAGGGATGCCCTGGTGGTATCTAACACCACCAGATTTTCAGGTTGTTTGGTTTGGGGGACATCGATAAAGGACCAATCGGTGTCTTTGGGTATCACAGGGTCAGTGATATCAAAATATTCGGGGAAAAGCAGATTGAAGTTTTCTTGACCTATCAAACCTAACATATTGGTGTAGGCTAAATCTTTGTCACGTCCTGCCAACATTTTAGTCATATACATCAGTAAAAGGGCAGTTTTTTCGGGGGACCATGCTTCTGGTTTATAGTCCAATAGCTTGTATTCAACAGGATAGTCAGCAGCTTTTAGTTGGTCGATATAGGCATTGACCCCATCGGCGTAATCCTGAACCAGTTGGAGGGTTTTAGGGTCATTTTTTTTCATAAAAGCGACACTTTGCTCGGCGCCAAACCCCATCCCACGTCGTCGTTCACTTCGGTCATAGTCCAGTGCCTTTTCACCTAATATTTCAGACAAACGACCTGCAGCCGCATAGGTTTGAAATTCCAATTGCCACAACCGATGTTTGGCGGTCAAATAGCCTTGGGCTTTATAAAGGTCGTGTTCGTTTTGGGCAAATACGTGTGGAATCAATTGTGCATCGTAGTGTACCGTAACCAGATCTTTTAAACCAGGTATCGTTATTTCACCACTGATGGATTCATTCTTCTCATTTTGCCAAATCCCCGTACTGGGATTCAGAAATATTCCCAGGGGCGGAAGTTTGCCTATGGGATTGTTAAGAATATAAAAAATGCCGCATGATAAGAGTAAGGCAAATAGCAGTTTGGTGTTTTTCATCGACTAAAACTATTAGGGCTATGAAAGTAAGAAAATTATTGGGTCGGGGATAAAAGTAGAATAGGATTGGGAAAAAGCTAGGGCTATACAACGTGTGGTGGATAGGTACTTCATATTATAAGACCATACCGCATTGGAAATTCCATAGTTGTTGTAACAATTGGTATAAGGATTTTCAGACGTTGGTAAGAACAATTAATTACAAATCACTTTTGGTAGTGGTTCGTTGTTTATTTTTTTATGTTCTTCTCGTAGATATTGATCCACTCTTTTACGCTAATTTTCTTCATTAATTCCCCGATGAGCTTGTAGGGGATTTCATCCATTTTTTTAAAGCGGACGCAACTCTTCCCCATGTTAAGTTTTCGTTTGTAGGCTTTGGATATTTCTAACCCACCAGATCAATCGTTTGATTTTTTTGTAACTAGGTCTGTTAAAACTTTTTGACTTTTCAGTACCTCAAAAGCCTTATTGCCCATAGCAGATGGTGCTGGGATATTCAAAGGGGTGCGAAAAAAGTTAGATTTATGGCATAGGTTTTTCATGGATGTAGTAAAGGTCTGGGGCTACAATTATGTCAAATATAACAAATAAGGAACAATTGGGAAAGGGGAGGTTTACTCTTCTTTCTTCTGTACCACCTCATAAACAGTTCCTTCGTCACAGCGAAAGATTCGCCCAGGAAACTTAACGATCATATTATAGTCGTGGGTGGCCATCAGTAGTGTCATACCCTTGGCATGGAGGTTTTTAAAAAGTGTCATGATCTCTCGACTGGTTTCGGGGTCAAGGTTTCCAGTAGGCTCATCGGCAATGATCAGTTCAGGTTCGTTGAGCAGGGCACGGGCAATGGCAATACGCTGTTGTTCTCCACCCGAAAGTTCAAAGGGAAATTTATGCAAATTGGCATCGACCCCTACCTGTGCCATTACTTCGTCAATCCGTTGTTGGATTTTTTGTTTGTTTTTCCAGCCCGTGACCCGTAATACAAAACTCAGGTTGTCAAAAATATCCCGATCGGGCAGCAATTTAAAGTCCTGAAACACCACCCCCAGCTTGCGACGCAAAAAGGGGATATCTTTGTTTTTGAGTTGCGCCAGATTGTACCCCGCAATTTGCCCTTCTCCCATATCTAGCGGCAAATCCCCGTAAAGCGTTTTGATTAGGCTGCTTTTTCCGCTTCCTGTTTTTCCAATCAAAAAAACAAATTCTCCCGCACTAACCTCAAAATCTACAGCATTAAGTACGGTGCGATTCCCCTGGATGATAGTGGCGTTGGAGAGTGAAAGGATAGCATTTGACATGCGACAAAAATAAGTACTTTAATTAAGGTGTGGTGATAAGATTGTGAATAAAATCAATTGGAGAAAGCTGAAAGTCCAAGTAAAAGGCCTGGAAGATGCTTATTTTTGACCAATATGAGAAAGACCACCTGGGCCTTACTTTTTTTTAGCGTACCTAGCCTTTGGGCACAAAACTTTTCTTATCCTTTCGACGGCTACGATCGAGCACAAGTTTTTTATCAAAACAAAGACTATGCTAATGCATGGAATGCGTGGGAGCTGAGTTCAAAAGCAACGTATTCTCCTTTTTTGGAAGAAAAGTCCTACAAGATTTTATCAGCTTCATTAAGACTCAACACCCCAGGAACCGAAAAAAAATTAAAAACCTTTTTGTTAGACTTTCCATCTAGTTGGTATGGGGTCAGTATCCCTTTTGACTTGGCCAATTACTATTTTGACAATGGTAAGTATAGCTATGCCCTCAAGTGGTTTCGCAAAGTGAAGGAACGCGATGTAGCCAAGCCCATGTTACCCCAATATTATTTTAAAAAAGGATATACCGAATTTTTAACCAAGCGCTACAAGTCGGCTCAGGGCTTGTTAGAAAAAGTCAAAAATAATCCCGAATTCGAATCTGATGCCCACTATTACTTGGGACACATTGCCTATCAGTTGGAAGACTATGATGGTGCCAGCCAGTCTTTTGGAAAAGTGTCCAATCCCAACCAAAAAAATGATTTGGGTTATTTCAAAGTGGACATGAATTTTAAGTTGGGTCGTTTTGAAGAAGCCATTAAACTGGGCGAAGCCGAATTGTCCCAAAGCTCCAACAACCAGTCTGAGTTATCCAAAATTGTCGGGGAAAGTTATTTTAATTTAAAAGCTTACGAAAAGGCTTTACCCTATCTTTTACAGTACGAAGGCAAAAACAAAAAATGGTCAAATGTTGATTACTACCAGTTGGGTTACACCCACTACCACCTCAAACAATATGAAGAAGGCGTCGCCCAATTCAATAAAATCGTTGGGAAAAAAGATGCTTTAGCACAAAATGCTTACTATTTTCTGGGACACTGCTATTTGCAAATTAACAAACCCACCGCAGCGAGAAATGCCTTTCGGTCAGCCTCCCAGATGACTTTTGATCCCAAAGTCAATGAAGATGCTCTGTTCCAATACGCCAAATTGAGTTACCAATTGGGCAATCCGTATGAAGCCCCCCAAGAAGTTTTAAACCGATTTAAAGAGCAATATCCCGATCACCCCGAACAAGAACTAATTGCTGGTTTATTGATTGATTCCTACACGACCTTGGGCAATTACAAAGCCGCCATACAAATGCTGACCAACGGTACCTTGTTTAAGGACAATGAGACTTTACAAAAAGTCCTTTTCCTACAAGGATATAAATCTTTTCAGCAAGGTAATTACAGAGAAGCGACCACTTATTTTGAAAAAGCGTCAGCAAAGGACGCCGATCGTATGTTGTCTGTTCGCGCCATATTTTGGAATGCACAAGCCCACTATCAGTTTAATGATTTTGAACAAGCTATTGATTTATTTGATGATTTTGAGTCAGCATCGCAGGCACCGCAGCTGGCAGAGTGGAATACCTTTTACTACAACCAAGGCTATGCTTATTTTAAGTTGAAAAGATATACCGAAGCTATTCAGGCATTTGAAAAACAAGCCACACAATCTCAAAGACTTTCACGGAGTGTAAAAAGGGATTTATACCTGCGCTTGGGGGATGCCTATTTTGCAGAAAAGAAGTATTGGCCTGCTATGGAAAACTACAACAAGTCCATCAAGCTCAATGCAGCCAAGGGAAGCTACGCCTTGTATCAAAAAGCAATTTCTTACGGTTTTGTGGGACGCAATCCACAGAAAATTGAAAATTTGGAACAGTTAATTGCTTCAAAAACCAAACACAAGTTGATCGATGATGCGCTGTATGCACTGGCCAGTACCCAAGCAGGTCAGGGAAACAATTCAGCGGCCTTAGACAATTACGACCGATTGCTAAAAGCATATCCCAAAAGCCCTTATAACAGTCGCGCACTGCTCAACAAAGGTTTGATCCTTTACAACCAAGAAAAACTGGCAGAGGCAACTGCTATTATGCGGCGTTTGGTTTCACTATATCCCAAATCAGCAGTGGCGCAACAGGCATTGAACACCCTGCGCGAAATTGCAGTAGAATCAGGAACAGTGACAAATTTTTCACGCTGGCTGCGCGATAATCGCATACAGCAATTCGATAGTAGTGAACTAGAGCAAACCGCCTTTGATGCAGCCGAAAAAAAGTTCTTGGACAACAAGAAAAAGCAAGCGGAAAAACTCTTAAACGAATACCTTGAAGAGCACTCCAGCGGAGCCAATAGTCTAGCGGCCAACTTTTATTTGGGAGAAATTTATTTTGAAGAAGCACAGTGGGAATCAGCGGTAACAGCCTATGAAAAAGTAATTGACACTGACAATGAATATCTTGAGAAGGCCTTGGTGCGCTCGGCAATGGCATTGGTAAACGGTGAAAAAATGGAAAAAGCCATTCCAATCTGGAAACGTTTGGACAGTTTAGCCAATTTTGAGGAAAACAAACGCTATGCTGTATTTAATCTGATGAAGGCCTATTTTGATACAGGTAACTATTCCGCGGCAGTAGCACAAAGCGAAAAGGTGCTACAGCTACCCGAAATCTCCGCCAAAGTCAAATGGGATGCCTATGATATTTTGGCCCATGCGGCACTGGCACAGAAAGATACAGTCAGAGCACGTAAGGCTTTTACAGCCTTGGAAAAAGCTCCTAAGGATGCTTTGGCTGCAGAGGCCTTATTCTTTAAAGCCTATTTGCAGAACCGTGAAAAAGATTATGAAAAATCGAATACGACTATTGCCCAAATTGCTAAGCAATACAGCAGTGCAGGGGATTGGAGTGCTAAAAGTCTATTTCTGATGGCACAAAATTTTCAACGCTTAGATGATGCCTTTCAGGCGCTGTTTATTTTGGAATCACTAATTGAGAACTTTAAGCAATATCCTGAAATAATTACCCAAGCGATGGACTTGAAATCCCAAATTGAAAAAAAAGAAGCAGAAAAAAATGAAAGTGTAAAAGCGAATGAGAACAAACAATAACTACTATACGTTCCCTTTACTTTCATTAGCATTTATTTGCTGCCATACCCTCTGGGCGCAGGAAAAAGGGGAGGAAGACGATTTAGGCACCCAGCAAGTAACGGTTACCAAGTCCTACACTCCCAGCTTATCAGATGCCTTTAAACTAAGTACAGATGAAGTTTCTACAGCGGCTTTGTTACCTGCTGCAAAAGAATTACAGTTTAAGGCGCAGGAAATCGAAGTTGTATCTACTTTTATCCCCAATAAAGCCACCCCACTAAAACTACAGAGAACGGTTAAACAACCTTCGACCAATAGTCAAGTAAGTTTGGGTTTTGGTAATTTGGGACAATTGCTCTTCGATGCAGCCGCTCGAGCGCGTTTGGATAGTCAACAAGCCTTGGGTTTAGATGTTTTTGTTGAGCGAGAAGGTAATCTACCCGATGGTGTCGTACCCAGTAGCCGTTCACAAACCAATCTGGCTGCAACCCACAATTTCAATACCTCGCAGTTTGCTGCCTTTCACCAGATGGCTTACAAAGCTGCGGGTTCACATTATTATGGTTTGTATCCTGATGACGCTACGGTAAATGATCCCTTGCGAAATGAACTTCTAGATTTTCAACAGCAGTTTTATTCTGTCACAGCCAAAAGCCATTGGCAGTGGTACGACAAATGGCTCGAGCGCATTCACGCAGATTTACGTTATACGGGGGATTTGTTTGGCACCACCGAGCAGGCTGCACAGGTCAAAGCTAACTTTAGAATCAATCTATTCAACGCTTATTTAGATATCCGTCCTCAGTTCGATTATCTACAGACTGAGTTTCAACAATCCTATTACACGCGTGACCAGCAAAAATTTAATCAGACAAAAGCAGGCGTTTTGGTGCAATTGGCAGATGTCCGTAATAAGTTCAAATATAAGATCGGCGCTCGGGCACAGTATCTCATGGGAGACCGAAACGACAACACCCCTTTATTGTTTATTTATCCTGACGTGTTTTTGGCCTACAGTGATACGAATAAGAAAATGCAACCTTATTTAAAGGTAGGTGGTAATTTAAGATTGAACTCCTATCATAGTGCTTTCCAGCAAAATCCGTTTGTTGCACCCACCTTAGAATTGATACCAACAGATGAGAAGTACAAAGGGGAATTGGGTTTTACAACTTTATTTAAATCTGGTATTGAGTTTAAATTGGCGGGTCAATACAGCCAGTCGGATAACTTTACTCTTTTTCAACGCTATGCCTTTGATCCAACGGTAACTGAAAATGGATATCGATTGGCCAACGCCTTTGGTTGGATTTATGATACCGTCACGCAATACGGCGCTAGGGTGGGATTGCGTTATAAAACAAAAAACCAAAGCGAAATTCAGCTTAATCTTCGACAGAACACTTATATCCTAGAAAATCAATCTCAAGCTTGGAATCTACCCGATTTAGAAGCTGATTTTGTGGCCAACATTCGATTGACTTCTAAAGTGCATTGGTATTTCAATGCGCAATTTTTGGGAAATAGACCTGCTGCTTATCGCCCTGTTTTACTCCAACAGAATCCTGAATTAAATCAACCCGTATTGGAAAACTTGACCCCTGTATCCATGGTGAAAACAGAATTTTCCTATCGTTTATACCAACAATGGTATTTGTTTATGCGGTATCGTTCAGTTTTTGGTGCGCAAGCCTTTCGTTGGGCCTACACACCTCTTAATCAAAATTTATTCCTTGTAGGGGGGCGTTACAAACTCAATTTAAACCTTTAAGATTTCTTTAGTATGCGTTTCATCTTGAACCGCTTTTTCTTCAAACTAAATTTATTAAATTCGCAAATCAATTTTAAAATATGACATTCAAAAGACTCCTATGTATCGGTAGTATAGTTTTTTTAGTTGCTTGTCAGCCCCAAGCAGACTTAATCGTTCACAATGCTGTCGTTTACACGCTCAGTAAATCTGCCGATAAAAAAGAAGCATTCGCTGTAAAAGATGGTAAATTCATTGAAGTAGGAGGCAACAGTTTGTTAAAAAAATACAACGCAAATAATGTTGTAGACGCACAAGGCTTAACCATTATTCCTGGATTGATTGATGGTCACAGTCATTTTCTGCAGTTGGGGTTGAGTCTGCAACAAGCCCAACTTGAAGGGACAAAAAGTTACGAAGAAGTCCTAGCGCGTGTAAAAGATTACGCCAATGGTAAAGAGCTAAATGTCATTTATGGACGTGGTTGGGATCAAAATGATTGGGAGAATAAGAACTACCCCACAAAAGACAGATTAGATGACCTATTTCCTGAAACCCCTGTTGTTCTCAAAAGAATTGATGGTCATGCACTGTTAGTCAATCAAAAGGCATTAGACCTGGCTGGGATTACTGCTGACACCAAAATGGAAGGTGGAACTGTCGTTTTGGAAAAAGGAAAACCTACAGGTGTTCTGATTGATACGCCTATGCAGCTTGTCATAGAAGCCCTTCCCAAATTTACACTTCAAGAAAAAGCCGCAGCCCTGAGAGCCGCCCAAGAAATGTGTTTTGAACTTGGTTTGACTACAGTCACCGAGGCTGGTATTAGTAGAGAAGAAATTGAACTGATCGATAGCTTACAAAAAACCGATGAACTCAAAATGAGGGTTTATGCCATGGTAAGCAATGAGCCAACGGATCTAGACTATTACTTCTCCAATGGGATTTACACAACAGATCAATTGAGCGTCAGATCTGTTAAAGTATATGCAGACGGTGCTTTGGGTTCAAGGGGGGCTGCTTTATTAAAGCCTTACAGCGATCAGCCAGGGCATAGGGGAAAATTTATCACCAGCCCAGATTCTTTGCGATCACTGGCAGCCCGCATAGCTAAGACCCCTTTTCAAATGAATACACACGCTATTGGTGATGCTGCCAACCAAGCCGTAATTCAAGCGTATACTAACGAAGTACGTTTTTTGCGCGACCCTAGGTGGCGTATTGAGCATGCCCAAGTCATTGATGAAAAAGACTTTGATAAATTCAGTAAAAAAATAATTCCTTCGGTCCAGCCCCTTCATGCAACGAGTGATATGTACTGGGCAGGCGATCGATTGGGTGGCCAACGAGCCAAGAATGCTTACGCTTTTCAAGATCTTTTAGAAAATGCGGGGATACTTACTCTTGGTACAGACTTTCCTGTCGAAACCCCCAATCCCTTTCATACTTTTTACGCTGCCGTAGCCCGAAAAGACTTATCAGGATACCCCGATGAAGGTTATCAAATTGAAAATAAACTGTCTCGCTATGATGCCTTATTTGGTATGACCCGATGGGCCGCTTTTGCTAACTTTGAAGACAAGATAAAAGGTAGTATTGAGGTAGGTAAATTTGCTGATTTTGTGATTTTAGATCGTGATATTATGAAGGTATCAGAGCGTAAAATTCCCAAAACCCGAGTCGTGGCAACGATACTGGGCGGAAACATCGTTTATTCTAAGCGTTTCAAATAAACTTCAATTCAAATTATAAAAAAAAACAGCGGCAATTAGTCGCTGTTTTTTTATATCTAAATCTATCTCGACATATAGGTTTATATATTAAATCAAAATAACAATAATTATTATTTAATTGAAATGATTATTTATTTTTGATAAAAATTTCAAATTATGTGTGGTATCGTATGTGCCTTTGATTTAAAAAAAGACGTAACCCAATTACGTCCCCAATTGTTGCAAATGTCCAAGCGTCTTCGGCACAGAGGGCCCGATTGGAGTGGAATATCGGATCACCCCAATGCTATTTTGGCACATGAGCGGTTGGCAATTGTGGATCCAACATCGGGAAAACAACCCCTATACAGCGCAGATAAAACCTTAGTTCTGGCGGCCAATGGAGAAATTTATAACCACCAAGTGCTTCGTAAGCAATTTGAAGGCAAATACACCTTTCAGACGCAGTCTGATTGCGAGGTATTATTAGCTCTTTACCAACAAAAAGGAAAAGATTTTGTTGATGAGCTCAACGGTATTTTTGCCTTTGCTATCTATGATTCAAAAAAGGACAGCTATTTTATCGCACGTGACCATATGGGAATAATCCCCCTGTATATGGGTTGGGATGCAGATGGAACCTTTTATGTGGCTTCTGAATTAAAAGCCCTAGAAGGGGTGTGTACTAAAATTGAACTCTTTCCTCCAGGTCATTATTTAGAAAGTGGTGCAACGGCTCCTGTTCGTTGGTATCAGCGTGATTGGAAAGATTTTGAAGCTGTCCAAGAAAATCCTACAAGCATCGACGACCTGCATGATGCTTTATCAGATGCTGTACAACGACAATTGATGAGTGATGTTCCCTACGGCGTATTGTTATCTGGGGGGTTGGATTCTTCAATTACTTCTGCTTTGGCTAAAAAATTTGCAGCCAAACGGATAGAATCAGGTAATACGCAGGCAGCTTGGTGGCCACAATTGCATTCTTTTTCTGTTGGTTTAGAGGGCTCTCCCGATCTAGAAGCTGCTCAAAAAGTGGCAGAACACATTGGGACTGTGCATCACGAAATTAAGTTTACTATCCAAGAAGGTCTTGATGCTATCAAAGATGTTATTTATCACTTGGAAACCTATGACATTACAACCATCCGTGCTTCAACCCCTATGTTTTTGATGGCCAGAGCGATTAAGTCGTTGGGCATTAAAATGGTGTTAAGTGGTGAGGGGGCCGATGAGCTTTTTGGCGGCTACCTTTACTTTCATAAGGCACCCAGCGCCAAAGACTTTCATGATGAAACCGTGAGAAAGCTTGATAAACTCCATCAATATGATTGTTTGCGAGCAAATAAGTCCTTGGCGGCTTGGGGTATCGAAGGTCGTGTGCCATTTTTAGACAAAGAATTTATTGATGTTGCCATGCGTTTAAACCCCAAAGATAAAATGATAGACGGTGAGCGAATGGAGAAGTGGGTTGTCCGAAAGGCATTTGAGTCTTATTTGCCCGAAAGCATTGCTTGGCGTCAAAAAGAACAATTTTCAGACGGTGTAGGCTATTCTTGGATCGATACCTTAAAGGAATTGGTCGAGGAAAAAATTACGGACGAACAAATGGAAAATGCCCATTATCGTTTTCCCGTACAGACCCCTCAAAACAAAGAAGAGTTTTATTACCGTAGCATATTTGAAGGGCATTTCCCCAGTGAGGCCGCTGCTTTGAGTGTACCATCTGTTCCCTCTGTGGCCTGTAGCACGCCCATTGCGCTCGAGTGGGACGAAGCCTTTAAAAATCAAAATGACCCTAGTGGAAGAGCTGTAGCCAAGGTTCATGAAGAAGCTTACAAATAAGCGACTTTGGTTTAAATTTTTCAACTACAAAATGTTAATAATTCCCCACCACATAGGGGCCGAGCCACTCTTTCTTGGGGTGGCTTTTTCGTATCTTTGAGAGTCAGACAGATTTGCAATTTATTCGATAAAACATGAGCGAAGAAAATCAAAAACCACAGTACTCTGCCGATAGTATCCAAGCCCTAGAGGGCATGGAACATGTAAGGATGAGACCTTCAATGTATATTGGTGATGTAGGTGTTCGTGGCTTGCACCACTTGGTCTATGAAGTGGTAGATAATTCCATCGATGAAGCCCTTGCTGGTCATTGTAATACCATTAGTGTTACGATTAATGAGGACAATTCTATTACAACGGAAGACAACGGAAGGGGTATCCCTGTTGGCATACACAAAAAAGAGGGTGTTTCAGCCCTCGAAGTAGTAATGACTAAAATTGGTGCCGGTGGTAAATTTGATAAAGATTCCTATAAAGTTTCTGGGGGTCTTCATGGGGTAGGGGTATCCTGCGTCAATGCGTTGTCTGAGTCACTTACTGCACGTGTTTTCAGAGAGGGAAAGATTTGGGAGCAATCCTATGAAAGAGGAAAATCCTTAGCTCCTGTTGCAACTGTTGGCGATGCCCAACATACAGGTACTGTTGTTACATTTAAGCCTGACCCACAAATCTTTCAGCAAACTCTAGAATACAATTATGAGACGCTGGCACTGCGTATGCGTGAGTTGGCTTATCTTAATAAAGGCATTACGATAACAATTATCGATAAGCGAAGAAAAGATGAGGAGGGGCGTGCCATTCAAGATACTTTCGTTTCTCAAGAAGGTTTAAAAGAATTTATCGGATTCCTTGACGAAACCCGTGAGGCCATTATTGCTGAAGTTATCAGTATGGAAGGAGAAAAAAATGGTATTCCTGTAGAGGTTGCTATGGTTTACAACACCTCTTTTTCTGAAAATCTACATTCTTATGTTAATAACATCAACACCCATGAAGGTGGAACCCACTTGTCTGGTTTTAGAAGAGGATTGACAACGACTCTCAAGAAATATGCAGACAGCTCTGGATTGTTGGATAAGTTAAAATTTGACATTTCTGGGGATGATTTTCGGGAGGGACTAACAGCCATTGTATCTGTCAAAGTATCTGAACCACAGTTTGAAGGACAAACCAAAACCAAGTTGGGCAACCGAGAGGTTACTTCAGCCGTTTCCCAAGCGGTTTCGGAAATGCTAGAAAATTATTTGGAGGAAAATCCAAATGATGCCAAAACCATCGTACAAAAAGTAATCCTAGCCGCACAAGCCCGACACGCTGCCAGAAAAGCGCGCGAAATGGTACAGCGAAAAACGGTTATGAGTGGCGGCGGGTTACCTGGTAAATTATCTGATTGTTCCGAACAAGACCCAATGGCTTGTGAAGTTTTCCTAGTTGAGGGAGACTCGGCAGGGGGAACTGCCAAGCAAGGCCGTGATAGAAATTTTCAAGCGATTCTTCCATTGCGTGGTAAAATCCTTAATGTTGAAAAAGCCATGCAGCATAAAGTGTTTGAAAATGAAGAAATTAGAAATATTTATACAGCCCTAGGTGTAACTATTGGTACCGAAGATGATAGCAAAGCTTTAAATCTCGAAAAGTTGCGTTATCACAAGATTGTGATAATGTGTGACGCTGATGTCGATGGTAGCCATATTTCTACACTAATTCTCACATTCCTGTTCCGATACATGAAAGAGTTGATCGAGTCAGGCTATGTTTATATTGCTACCCCACCGTTGTATTTGGTAAAAAAAGGAGCCAAAAAAAATTATGCATGGAATGATGATCAAAGAGACCGATTATTGCAAGACTTTGGAAGTGGTGCCAATGTGCAACGTTACAAAGGGCTTGGGGAAATGAATGCCGAACAGCTATGGGAAACTACCATGAATCCCGAAACACGCACCTTACGCAGAGTGACCATTGATAATGGAGGTGAGGCGGATCGCATATTTTCCATGTTAATGGGGGATGAAGTGCCACCCCGTCGGGAGTTCATAGAAAAAAATGCCATTTATGCCAATATAGACGCCTAACCAGCCCTTGGGATATTCGATTTTGGTATCTTTTTTTTAACTTTGCAAAAATTTTAATTGACCAATTGAATGTGTTCTTTCCCTCGAATATTGTTAGGAAACGCCTAGCTTTTGAGGATAAAAAAGGAAGAACGAAAAAACTTAAAATATGAAAGTAACTATTGTTGGTGCTGGTAATGTGGGTGCCTCTTGTGCAGAGTATATCGCCATCAAAGGAATTGCGAGTGAGGTTGTCTTACTAGATATTAAAGAAGGTTTTGCCGAAGGTAAGGCTTTGGATCTCTACCAGACAGCTACTACCCTTGGATTTAATACCAAATTGGTGGGTGTGACAAATGATTATGCGGCTACTGCCAATAGTGATGTTGTTGTCATCACTTCAGGGGTTCCACGAAAACCTGGAATGACAAGAGAGGAACTAATTGGTATTAATGCAGGGATTGTACAAACTGTAGCGACCAACCTTTTAGAATATTCACCCGATACAAAGATTGTAGTAGTGTCCAATCCTATGGATACAATGACTTATCTCGCATTGAAAGCAACTGGTCTTCCCAAAAATAGAGTGATTGGTATGGGGGGTGCACTAGACAGCTCTCGATTCAAAACCTATTTGTCCCTTGCCTTAGAAAAGCCTGCTAATGATATTCAGGGAATGGTTATTGGAGGACACGGTGACACTACTATGATTCCATTGACCCGTCTAGCTAGCTACAACGGGGTGCCAGTTAGTCAATTTTTAAGCGCAGATCAATTAAAAAAAGTGGCTGCCGACACAATGGTGGGTGGAGCTACTTTAACCAAATTGTTAGGAACTTCAGCCTGGTATGCTCCTGGTGCATCAGTATCCTACCTAGTGGCAAGTATTTTGCACGATCAAAATCGTATGATTCCTTGTTCCGTTTATCTTGAGGGAGAATATGGTGAAAATGACATTTGTATTGGAGTCCCCTGTATCATTGGAAAAAATGGGATTTCTTCTATCGTAGATGTTGCTTTAAATGCCGATGAAAAGGCACAGTTCTCAAAAAGTGTTGCTGCCGTTCGCACGATGAACGAAGCCCTTTCTGATATCCTGTAGTCCCGTCAATAGTATTATCGGTTTTGTACTTGTTAAATCATTGGGTAAAACTTATATTTGCTCGCCTTAATTAGGCTTTAATTTACTTATAATGCAGAATAATTCACTCATACGAGTTTTTGGAATTCTTTTTGGACTGGTAAGCCTTTACCAATTGTCTTTTACGTTTATTGCTAGTCAGCAAGAACAAAAAGCAACCCAGTTTGCCGCACAATCTATTTCTGATGAAACAGAAGACTATTTGAGTCTTCGGGATCGTGCCGTTGTTAATTATCTTGATTCTATTGGAAACCTCCCTTTGTATGGATTTACTTCCTACAATGACGCTAAAGGAAAAGAACTTAACAAGGGATTGGATTTGAAAGGTGGGATCAATGTTATCTTGCAAATCTCGGTCAGAGATATCCTAAAAGGTCTTTCAGAAAACTCGAAAAACCCTATTTTCAATCAAGCGCTAGATCAGGCGGATCAATTGCAAAAAAGTTCAGACGAGCCTTATGTGGAGTCCTTTTTTAAAGCTTTTGACGCTGTGAAGGGAGAGAGCGATAAACTGGCTGAAACTAATATTTTTGCCAACCGTACGCTAAGCGATGAGATCAATTTTGATATGTCCGATGACCAAGTAAAACCCGTCATCAGAAGAAAAGTTGACGAATCCATTATCTCTGCATTTGAAGTACTTCGCAAGCGTATCGATAAATTCGGTGTAACGCAGCCAAATATTCAGCGACTCGGAACATCTGGTCGTATCCTTGTCGAATTGCCTGGAGCCAAAGATGTAGAGCGGGTGCAAAACTTGTTGCAAAGCACAGCACAACTTGAATTTTGGGAAACATTTAAAAATGACCAATTGATTGGTTTTTTGAGCCTAGCCAATGACCGATTAAAAGAAGATCTGAAGCAAAAAACAGACGATAAAGAAGCAGAAAAAGGTGGTATCGATGATCTTTTAGCGGATGTAGCTGCCCAAGACACAACCGATTTAGCCCTACCTAATCCCATCTTAGACAGAATTGTAGGTTATGGTTTCCAGGGTGGTCCTGTTTTGGCCCAATTTGCCAAAAAAGACCAAGAACAAATCGCTGAATACCTAGATCGCCCTGAAATACGCAAACTCTTACCCGCTGCTTTCCGTTATGTCAAGTTTGCTTGGGGTAAAGCACAAGCCGCTGGCGAAGTCACAGAACTTTTTGCGCTCCGTTCTAACCGTAATGGTGAGCCGCCACTGAGCGGTGGTGTAGTGGTCGATGCTATGCAGACGTATGATGCCGTTGGAAAGCCTGCTGTTTCGATGCAAATGAATGCTACGGGTGCCAGAACCTGGGAAAACCTCACCGGAAAAGCATTCAAAGAGGCAAGTAACATTGCCATTGTTTTAGACGATGTTGTTTATTCTGCTCCTGGAGTCCCTGGCGGTGCTATTTCAGGCGGACGCTCCGAAATTACAGGAGACTTTACCCTCAATGAAGCTATTGACCTTGCCAATGTTCTGCGGGCAGGTAAGTTACCTGCTTCAGCCGATATCATTCAATCCGAAATAGTAGGACCCTCTCTCGGACAAGAAGCTATTGAAAGTGGGATTTATTCTTTCCTCATTGCACTCGTTTTCGTTTTGATTTGGATGGTATTCTATTACGGTTCTGCTGGAATCTTCGCAGATATTGCACTTTCCTTTAATATCTTGCTCATATTTGGAGTCCTGGCAGGTCTGGGTGCTGTGTTGACATTGCCTGGAATTGCTGGTATTGTTCTTACCATTGGGATTTCTGTAGACGCCAATGTATTGATATTCGAAAGGGTTCGCGAAGAATTAAAGCGAGGGAAAGGTATCCGAAAAGCTGTTGCTGATGGATTTAACAATGCCTTGTCATCTATTTTAGATGCGAATATTACTACAGGGCTAACAGCACTTATACTTTTTGTGTTTGGAACGGGTCCTATAAAAGGGTTCGCCACAACTTTATTGATTGGAATTGCAACCTCTCTTTTTACAGCTATTTTTATCACTAGAATCTTTGTTGATGACCGCAATGAAAAGGGTAAGAAAGTTTCTTTTGCTACAGCAGCAACCCAGGGCTTGCTATCTAATATCCAATGGGTCTTTTTAGGGAAACGAAAAATTGCCTACACCATCTCAGGTATTCTCCTGGCTATTAGTTTAGGTTCCTTGTTTACGGTTGGCCTCAATCAGGGTGTTGACTTTGTTGGGGGACGATCCTACACGATTCGATTTGAAAACCCAATCAGTCCGACCGAAATTGAATCAGCCCTTACGGATGTTTTCGGAAGCGCTGAAGTGAAAACTTTTGGTGAAGCCAATCAGCTAAAAATTACTACAAAGTACAAGGTCGATGTTGAAGGATTGGCAGTTGACAATGAAATACAAACTAAACTATTTGAATCTTTGGCAGGTTATTTCCCTGAAGGAATGACCTACGAAAATTTTGTTAGTGGTTCAGATGACAAAGCCCTTGGAATCATGTCCTCAATTAAAGTAGGGCCTACCATTGCCGATGATATTAAAAACAATTCTTATCTGGCTGTTATTGGCTCTTTAATTGTGGTATTCCTTTACATTCTGTTGCGCTTTAGAAAATGGCAATTTTCACTCGGTGCCGTAGCTGCTGTATTTCACGATGTAGTTATTGTGTTGGGCGTCTTTTCTTTGACCTACCAAATTATGCCGTTTAATATGGAAATTAACCAGGCATTTATTGCAGCCATACTTACTGTAATTGGATATTCATTGAACGATACAGTAGTTGTGTTCGACCGCATTCGTGAATATGTGAATGATCATCCTAAGTGGGGCTTCAATACAACAGTTGATACGGCGCTGAATAGTACGTTAAGCCGAACACTCAACACCTCACTGACAACGCTTATTGTACTTCTGGCGATCTTTATTTTTGGTGGCGAATCAATCAGAGGATTTATGTTTGCTTTAATTATCGGGGTATTGGTAGGAACCTATTCTTCTGTTTTCATTGCAACCCCTGTAATGTACGACACCCAACAAAAAGGCAAAACCCAAGAATAAATAGTTTCAAAACTTTGTTAATAATTAAAAGCGGCCCGTGGCCGCTTTTGTTTATATTTCCTGATTTATATTTTATATTTGTCCCTACAAATATTGTAAAAACAAATAAAAAAAATTTATGAGAATTACAACTTTTTTATCGTTGTTGCTAACAGCAACTTTCGTTACAGCGCAGAATTACACTATGGACACCGCGAAAAGTGCGATTAAGTGGTCTGGTGCAAAAATCACAGGTGATAGCCACAATGGAACGCTTCAGTTTCAATCTGGCGCCATCCAATTTACAGATGGGAAACCTAGTGGAGGAAGCTTTGTTGTGGACATGTCTTCTATGGTTTGTACAGATTTGTCTGAAGAATATGGAAAGAAACTGATCGGTCATTTGATGTCAGATGATTTCTTTTCTGTGGATAGCCATCCAACTGCCAACTTAAACATTACCGCTGCAACGGCAGCAGACAACGGTGCATTTGACGTTTCGGCAAATCTAACCATTAAGGGTATTACTCACCCAGCCAATTTCAAATTGATGCCTGATAATGGCAATTGGAAAGCGTCACTTACTTTTGATCGTGCCCAATACGAAGTACGATACGGGTCTGGTAGCTTTTTTGAAAACTTAGGTGATAAACTTATCTTGGATGAAATTACACTCGAAACAGAACTTGTATTTGCAGAGTAATTTATTTTAAATACGAAAAAAGCTGTACCAATCGTACAGCTTTTTTTATGCTTTGTTTTTAATGATTTTCAGGTGTCCCAGGTGATGATCACAATGCCAGCTGTAATAGGCCAAGGCTTGGTAAAGCGAATGATGGGTTTGGGTCTCGGGATGATAAAAACTACGATTGTAATCTTTGGGTTTGAGTTTTTTTAAAAAAGCGCCCCACCGTTGATGTATGCCAGTGATCATCTGTAAGCTGGCTGGAATATGTTCTATCGATTGGGCATCTTCGAGTTCGGCCCATAACGATTCGGGATAGTCTTTTATGGTAGGAGTTTCCTCTGTTACAGCGTGTCTAAATCGGGCGTAGCTGTGGAGATGACTATCCGCCAAATGGTGGACTAGCTGGACTGCTGACCAACCTCCGGGTCTATATGTTGCCTGCCAATCGGCGGTATCAAAAGAAGCTACAAAATTTTTTAAAGTTTCTGGAAAACTTTCAATGCGCTGGATACAAATCCTTAGCTCTTTTTCATCTAAATATTGAACTGTATTATATGGCCCATTGGGGTAGCGTAATTCCTCCATTTAAGTGGCTTTTGTTGCTTGGAGTCGCACGCGAAGAATCAAGAATACACCAAACAGTATTAGTGGAATACTCAGCCATTGCCCTGTGCTGAAAAGGGGCAGGATTTTTTCAAAACCGCCTTGGCTTTCTTTGACAAATTCCACTAAAAACCTAATACTAAAAATGCCTGCAAAATATACGCCTAATAAAAAACCAGATTGTGTTTTGTTTTTTCGGTAAAACCAGCGCAACAAAAAGAAGAGTAGCACATATCCTATGGCCTCATACAACTGGGCAGGATGCCGTGGAAGACGATCTCCATTGTTCTGAAAGACAACCCCAAAACTCGATTGGGTGTATTTCCCAACAATTTCTGAGTTATAAAAATTTCCCAATCGGACGAAGGCCCCACCAATGGTAGCGGGTAATGTCAATCGATCTACGATCCACATCCAGGAGCGAAAGGGATAGTTTTTTTGATAAAGCCCCACGCCCGTAAGTATGCCAATTACCGCACCATGACTAGCGAGTCCTCGAAATCCTGTAAACTTATACCCCTCAATGGTACCAAAAAAGAGACTGGCCCCTTGTGACGCACGTATGGGGAGAAGAATTTCCAATAAGTGATTTTGATAATACGCCCATTCGTAAAAAAAGACATGGCCCAATCGCGCACCAATAAGTGTTGATATAGCCATATAGGGAAGTAAGGGGTCTAGATTTTCAAGTTGTATCGATTCTTTTTCATAGATCTTTTTCATCAAATAATATCCATATGAAAAGGCGATGACAAACATGAGGCTGTAAAACCGCACACCAATACCAAAAAACTCAAAAAGCGACTCATTGGGCGCCCAGTTAACTTTCAATAGAAACATGTTTTGGAAAGTTTAATTCGTCCTAAAAGTAAGGAAATTAAATGCTTTGAGAAAGTATGATTCAAGGAACAGGGTCATAGCCTGAACTACCCCAGGGATGGCAAGAAAAAATACGCTTGATGGCCAAAAATAGGCCTTTCCAAAGCCCATGTTTTTGAAGTGCTTCTTTGGCGTATTGCGAACAAGTGGGTGTGTAACGACAACTGGGCGGGATCAGTGGCGAAATCAAATGTTGGTAAATGTAGATGAGTACCAAAAAAGGTGCGATGAGTAGTTTTCTAAAAAACACTATTCAATTGTGTATGCTGTTCCTTCTGGCGTATCTTTTAATTGAACACCAATGTCTTGTAGTCTGTCACGAATGTTGTCAGACAAGTCAAAATCCTTATTGAGACGTGCTTCTTCCCTCAGATTGAGCAGCAGGTCTATGGTCTGTTCGAGTTTTCCATCAGAGCCCTTTTCTTGGGTGGGTAGTTCCAATCCCAATACGTCGAAAAGAAAAGCGTTCAAATATTTTGTCAGACTTTTCTTTTGTTTGGCATCCATAGACTGTAGGCCATTTTTGACACTGTTGATATATTTTGCTGCATCGAATAAATGGGCAATTAGAACAGGTGTATTAAAGTCATCATTCATGGCTTGATGACATAGTTTCAGCCACTGTTGTTGATCAAAATCACCTGTTTCTCCAATTGGAAGTCTGTCCAGGAGCTGATAGGCATCCATCAGACGATGATATCCTTTTTCGGATGCTGCCAAGGCTTTCTCGCTTATGTCAAGTATGCTTCTGTAGTGGGCCTGCAAAATAAAAAAACGAACGATACTGGGTGCATAGGACTTTGAAAAAAGGGTATTATCACCCGTAAATATTTCGTTAGGGAGAATGTTATTACCTGTGGATTTGGCCATTTTTTTACCATTGAGGGTCAGCATATTGGCATGGATCCAATAGTTTACAGGCGATTTTTTGGTGGTCGCCTCGGCTTGTGCAATTTCACATTCGTGGTGCGGGAATTTCAGATCCATCCCACCCCCGTGAATATCAAACTGCTCCCCAAGGTATTTTGTGCTCATGGCCGTACATTCGAGGTGCCAGCCTGGAAAACCATCGCTCCATGGCGCAGGCCAACGCATGATGTGTTGGGGTTCTGCTTTTTTCCAGAGGGCAAAATCTTGTGGGTTTTTTTTATCGCTTTGCCCTTCCAAGCTTCTCGTGTTGTGAATCAAATCTTCAACATTTCGACCACTCAACTTTCCATACTGGTGGTCTTTGTTAAAACGCAAAACGTCAAAGTAAACAGAACCGTTTACTTCATAGGCAAAGCCTGCATCAAGAATTTTCTTAATGATTTCAATTTGCTCTATAATGTGCCCAGTGGCAGTTGGTTCGATGCTTGGCGGCAGGTTGTTCAGTAATGCTAGCGTGTTGTGGAAGTCAACTGTATATCGTTGTACCACTTCCATCGGTTCTATTTTTTCGAGCCGTGCCTTTTTAGCAATGCGGTCTTCACCTACATCTTCGTCATTTTCCAAATGTCCAGCATCCGTTATATTTCTGACGTAGCGCACTTTGTAGTCCAAATAACGAAGGTAGCGATACACAATATCAAACGAAATGAAGGTACGACAGTTGCCCAAATGAACGTTGCTGTAAACTGTTGGCCCACAAACATACATACCGACATAACCCGGTGTTATAGGGGTAAAGGGTTCTTTTTTTCCGCTCAGTGAATTATAGACGTGTAGTTGTGAGTCCATTAAAATTCTGTCTCGAGTTGGATGTATTTTAAAAATTCATTTTTGCGACCTTCTTCTTGAAAAACACCGCCAAATTCTCCCGTAACAGTACTACTACTGATGTCTCGGATCCCTCTTGAATTGACACACAAATGTTTGGCATCAATCACACAAGCTACATTTTCAGTGTTCAAAACATTTTGCAGCTCCTTGACGATTTGTCGATTGAGTCTTTCTTGCACTTGTGGTCGTTTGGCGTAATAATCAACAATACGATTCATTTTAGACAGCCCCACGACAGTGCCATTAGACACATAGGCTACGTGGGCCTTACCTACGATGGGAAGCAGGTGGTGCTCACAGGTCGAGTATAAAGTGATATTTTTCTCAACCAACATCTCATTGTATTTGTATTTATTTTCGAAAGTCGATAGACTCGGTCTCCGATCGGGATGTAAACCACCAAAAAGTTCATTGACAAACATTTTGGCCACACGTTTGGGCGTCCCTTTCAAGCTGTCGTCTGTTAAATCCATACCAAGGGTAAGCAAGATTTCTTTGACATGTTCTTGGATGCGACTGATTTTTTCGGGGTCACTCAGATCGAAGGCGTCAGATCGGAGTGGGGTGTCAATAGCACTTGACAAATGGTCTTCGCCCAAGTCGTAAGGGGTAGGGTCGTTGATGATTTTTTCTATTTTCATAGTCATAAAACTCCTGCAAAGTTACGGATTTATTGGATAAAGCGTGCGTGCGATACGCTAAGGGTTTCTTATAATTTAAATAAGTAAGTCAAAAACAACTGCGTTCTTTTTTGTTCCCAGCTGACACCACTGGTTAAGCCAACGGGATAAAGATTGCGTTGACTATATTGTTGGCTTTGAACCCAACTCAGACCAAATAAATTTCCGGCCAAGTCAAAATTTATACCAGCTGTATAGGCCCTATCGTTATCTTTAATAGATGACATGGCGTTGTTGGTTGTCCAATACCCAAGCTGCCAAAGAAAACGACCCGTTCGCCATTCGCTACCCAGACGCAGTTCTGATACCCTTCCAAGGGTTTCATTTAATGTATTATTCAGCCCACCCAAGTAAGAAGCTTGTGAGTCTGTATTGAATCGTGTACGGGCCAGATTACGGGAACTATAGCTAACACTTACCAATCCCTTTTCTTGGAAAACATAAGCCATACTGAGGCTTACTTTAGCTGGCAGTTGCATACGATAGGCTGGATATGTATTGATAACTTCGGGTCGTACCACGGTCTGTATGGTTTCGTTCTCGACCAATCCCGAAGAGATGAGTGCTTGAGAGCCTTCTTCTTCAAAACGTAAATATTGCGGACTTTGATAGCTCAGTCCCAAGCGGATGGCTTTTTGCAGTTTGGCAATGATTCCAACTTGTGCAGACACCCCTGTCCCGTAGGTATCCCATCGATTTTCAAAAGTAACTTCTTGTAGCGAACTATTGGTGTCATCGCTTGTTTCGGTCAAAATATTAGTTTGTTCGTAGCGAAAATTATGAGAGTTGATGGCCGCCCCGATGTCTAAAAAATCCCGGTAGCGGACGCTAAAAGTAAAATTGTACTGTTGGTGGCGGCCTTGTTGGTCAACAACCCAATCGTGACCCACTCGGCCCGCCAATTGGGCGCTGCGGTACATCGTGTTATTTTCATCATCTGATAGCGGATCGATTACATAGGCTTGATAGCCCAAAAAGGCTTGTTGCGCCCCATAGCCCATTTCATTACCCAAATATTCGTAAATACCAGGGATGGTTTCATTGTCAAATACTTCAATATTTTTGGTGGCCAGGCCATCGGCATAGTAGGTAAAATAATCCCCTAGATTTTGGTTCGGATTGTTGCCTATCGCATTTAATTTATTGGAAAAGTCGGCGATGCGTTTGGAACCAAAAGACCAGGCTATTTTTGTCCAGTCGCTGTTGGATGATGTATTTTTCAAAACAAAGACCAACCCGAATTGTTGCAGTTGCAGTTTGTTGAAGTCGTTGGTAGTGGCGTTTGAAAAGTAGGAGGCTGTTGTTTCGTTGTTGTTAAAGAAGGCACTGATGCCCATTTCGGAATAAGAAAAAACGCTTGCTGATGCTGGATTGTCGGCAATGGCTGAGAGGTCCCCACCCAAAGCGCCAAAGGCACCTGCCATTCCAGTATAGCGGGATGTCCCGTTTAAATCTTGCTGGGTAAACAGAATGGCGTCACTTACAGATTGGGCAGACAGCCAACCGCCCAGTAGCATAAAACTAAGGCTAACAAAAAATTTCATTGCGAGGGGTTAAGGTTAGGGTGATTGTTGATTCCTGCCACCACTGCGCCCGCCTGAAGAACGTCTGCCACCACTTGAGCGAGGACTGCTGTAGGACCTAGAACTGCTTCTGGGCGTACTGTACGACCGGTTATTGGTGTAGTTTTTGGTAGGCGTTTTAAATGAATTGCTATTACGACTACTGGTGCGGTTTCGCCCCTGACTGTTTCTTGTGCGAGAGGAGGAAGTCCCATAGTTACTTCTGTTTCGGCTTTGACTGTAACCGTTTGGTATAGCACGGTTGGAAGCTCCTGACGGCGCATTACTATTGCCAACGGCAGGTATACTAGACCTGACCCTGCCCAAATTGGCTGGGATACGGTCATAGCCGATGGAATACAAATTGCGGCCTACGTTGTATCGCACATTCGATGGGGTAGTGTTTTTATTTCGTGTTCTGGTCTCGCTTTTCCGCTCTTCTGTTGCCCGACTGCCATCGTTATTGGTTCCGCGATACGTTTTTTCTCCTCGTTGACTTGCCACTCTCGAATAGCGTTGGGGTTGTAGATTCCAGCGACCTCTTTGGCCATTGTTGAAATTTCTAAATTGTCTGGACCGAAAGCGGTAAGGTCGATACCAGCGGTAGGGGTTGTAAAAGGGTTGTGGGCCATAGAAACCACCCCAAAACGGACTGTAAAAGGACTGCATCCCTGCCCATCCCCAATAGGGTTGCATGCCCCAGCCCCAATTGTTGAATCCAAACCAGGGTTGATTGAATTGCCAAAAATCAAATCGATTCCAGCCCCAGCCCCTGTTCAGGAAGAAGGGGTTAAATGGTCGATTTTGGATGAGATAAATTTCTGTTTTGTTGGGCTGACTTCCCCAGGGCTGGTTGTTTGGTGTGGCACTGGCATACCCGTCAACATCTACGAACACGGCATTGGTGTCTGGTGTCGAGGTGTACTCGTCACTTAGGTTTTGAAAGTAGTTTTGGTAATAACTGCTTTGACCGGGTTGCACGGACGCAGGGCGAGCTGTTGCATTCGACTGTGGATTGGTTGTATTGTTAGTCGGTGGTGTGGATTGTTGCACCAAGGGCGCATCGTTGTAGATCCCGTCGCTCTGATAGTAGGAAACCCCTTGAAAAGAACCACATTGCCAACTCAAAACAGCTAGGGCCAAACCGCTAAATACATGTCCTCGAATTCTTTTTTTTCTTGCTTCCATAATCAACCTTTTACAAAAAGCCACAAAAAGACTAGTTTTGTGCACTTCCTTAATTCTAATTACAATATTGGCAAAAGTTGTGCCAAAAAAATTATGGCGAAAAAATTGACTTCAAGAAGCGTTGACTACTCCAAGTGGTACAATGAATTGGTCGTGCAAGCGGATTTAGCTGAAAATTCAGCCGTGCGCGGTTGTATGATTATCAAGCCCTATGGTTATGCCATTTGGGAAAAAATGCAAGCCGCATTGGACAAGATGTTCAAAGCGACAGGGCATCAAAATGCCTATTTCCCATTGTTTGTTCCCAAAAGTCTTTTTGAGGCTGAAGAAAAAAATGCAGAGGGCTTTGCCAAAGAGTGTGCTGTTGTGACCCACTACCGATTGACCAATGACCCTGATAAACCAGGCAAGCTTCGTGTGGATCCGCAAGCCAAGTTGGAAGAAGAATTGGTTGTACGCCCGACCAGTGAAGCCATCATCTGGAATACTTATAAAAATTGGATTCAGTCCTACCGTGATTTACCCATACTGCTCAATCAATGGGCCAACGTCGTTCGTTGGGAAATGCGCACCCGTTTATTTTTGCGAACTGCCGAATTTTTATGGCAAGAGGGGCATACGGCTCACGAAACCCAAGCAGAAGCCATGGCCGAAGCCCGACAAATGAATCAAGTTTATGCTGATTTTGTCGAAAACTTTTTGGCCATTCCAGTGATTCAAGGGGTCAAGACGCCCTCCGAACGCTTTGCTGGCGCTGAAGAAACTTTTTGCATCGAAGCCTTGATGCAAGATGGAAAAGCTTTACAGGCGGGTACTTCCCATTTTCTGGGGCAGAATTTTGCCAAAGCCTTTGATGTAAAATTTGCCAACAAAGAAGGCGGTCTCGATTATGTTTGGGCCACCTCATGGGGTGTGTCAACACGCTTGATGGGTGCCTTGATCATGACCCACAGTGATGACAATGGTTTGGTCCTCCCACCCAATCTGGCGCCCATCCAAGTGGGCATCGTACCCATCTATAAATCTGAAGAACAGCGTGTCGCCATTGCGGCTGTTGCTGAACAAATTAAGGCCGAACTCTTTGCGCTTGATATTTCAGTGGATTTTGACAATCGCGACGCATTTAAACCCGGCTATAAGTTTAATGCTTTCGAAATCAAGGGCGTTCCGATTCGCTTGGCCATTGGGCCCCGAGACTTAGAAAATGAGCAAGTGGAATTGGCCCGACGGGATACTTTAGAAAAATCAACTGTCAAGTTGTCGGATTTGGCGGCGCATATTACCCAGCTATTGGCCGAAATGCAACAGCAATTGTTTGAAAAAGCCAAAGCCTTCCGGGCCGAGCACACCACCGAGGTCGATGATTATGCAACCTTTAAGGAATTGCTCGAAACCAAAGGGGGGTTTATAGCCGCCCATTGGGACGGGACGGCTGAGACCGAAGAAGCCATCAAAAAAGAAACCAAAGCCACCATTCGGTGTATCCCTTTGGCGGCAGAATCCCAGCCAGGAAGCTGTATCTACTCGGGTAAAGCCTCCCAGCAAAGGGTACTTTTTGCCAAGGCCTATTAAAATTTTTTAACTGGGTTTTGGTAGGCTGTAAAAAAGAACTATTTTTGCTGCGCTAAAAGATAAGACTGCCTGGTGCAGTTGAATTTGGCCCGTTCGTCTATCGGTTAGGACGCCAGGTTTTCATCCTGGAAAGAGGGGTTCGATTCCCCTACGGGCTACTTTTTAAACCGTATATTATGGCCAACCACAAATCGGCAATTAAACGCATCCGCTCGAACGAAAGAAAACGACTTCGAAACCGTTTTCAACACAAAACTGCCCGTAATGCTGTTCGTAAGCTACGCAGTATTACAGACAAAAAAGAAGCCAACAAGCTTTTTCCACAGGTGGTTTCCCTGGTGGATAAACTGGCTAAAAAGAACATTATTCACGCCAACAAAGCTGCCAACCTAAAATCCAAGTTGGCCCGTCACGTTGCTGCTTTGTAGGTTTTTCGCAAAAAAAAACTTTTAACCATCTCTATTGAGATGGTTTTTTTTTGCCCTAGCTTGAGCCCTATTATATCTTGCATTTGTTCATGTAAAATCGCATTTCATGTGTTGACCCTTGTTGTTGGAAAGACATTTAACTGTCTGACTTTTATTTTTTAGACTACAGGGATGCTAAATACTTCTAAAAACAAATAGGTAAAACCGAGTGATTTGGTGTTGGAATAGTAAATAATTTACCAAAAAAATAGATAGTTAAGAGTTCATAGAGATCAGGAACTCTTCGTTGTTTTGGGTTCGTTTAAAGCGATCATTGATAAATTCCATTGCTTCTACGGGATTCATATCGGCTAAGTATTTTCGCATGATCCACATACGTTGAACTGTATTTTCGTCGAGTAACAAATCATCGCGACGGGTGCTGGAAGACACCAAATCGATGGCTGGGAAAATACGTCGGTTGGAAATGCGTCTATCGAGTTGCAGTTCCATGTTTCCAGTTCCCTTAAATTCTTCAAAAATGACTTCATCCATCTTGGAGCCCGTTTCAGTAAGGGCGGTGGCGATAATAGAAAGCGACCCCCCATTTTCAATTTTTCGGGCGGCCCCAAAGAATCGCTTGGGACGGTGCAATGCATTGGCATCGACCCCACCGGAAAGAATTTTTCCCGAGGCCGGTTGTACAGTATTGTAGGCTCTTGCCAGTCGGGTAATCGAGTCCAAAAGGATGACAACATCATGACCACATTCGACCAATCGTTTGGCTTTTTCAAGAACGATATTGGCCACTTTTACGTGGCGTTCGGCCGGTTCGTCGAAAGTTGATGCCACGACCTCTCCGTCAACATTGCGTTGCATATCGGTCACTTCTTCGGGACGTTCGTCGATTAGTAGGATCAATTGGTACACCTCAGGGTGATTGGCTGCAATGGCATTGGCGATATCTTTGAGCAGCATGGTTTTCCCTGTTTTGGGTTGGGCAACAATCATTCCTCTTTGACCTTTACCAATCGGCGAAAACAAATCAATGATTCGTGACGAAATGGTACTTTGTTTGTCGGCCAGTTTAAATTTTTCTTCGGGGAAAAGCGGGGTTAGGTGTTCAAAAGAGACGCGATCGCGCACTACTTTGGGATCCAATCCGTTGAGTTTATCCACTTTGATGAGGGGGAAATATTTTTCGCCTTCTTTCGGGGGTCGAACAGTTCCTAAAACCGTATCTCCTGTTTTGAGTCCAAAAAGACGAATTTGGGATTGGGAAACATACACGTCGTCGGGGGAGGAGAGGTAGTTGTAGTCGGATGAGCGCAAAAAGCCATAACCCTCGGGCATCATTTCAAGGACGCCTTCTGTTTGAATGATGCCGTCAAATTCAAAATCTGGCTCTCTGTATCTGTTGCGTAGGTCTTTATTGTGATTGGGGTCTCCGCCCTGCTTTTTGTGGTGGTTTTTGTGCTTGTTTTTTCCTTGCTTGTGGTGGGGATGCTGTGGGCCTGTTTTTTGTTGGGGTTTATCGACTTCCCTTGCCATGTTTTCCTTTTGCTCCGTTTCGGGTTTTGAAGCGGTTTGTTGGTCTTTGGCTGCTGCATCATCGGGCTTATTTTTTCGGCCCTCCTTTTGTGGTTTAGGGCGGGCAGAAAATGATTTGTCTTTCTTTGTTTCCTTAGCCGATAGGGTTTGTGGGTTGGCAGAGACAAAATCAATGATTTGATAAATCAGGTCTAGTTTTTTTAGGCCTGTGATTCTTTTGACACCAAGGGATTTGGCCATTTCTTGCAGCTCAGTTAGCTTTTTACTTTTTAACGTAGCAATTTCGTACATATGTGATTGAATAATAAGGAATGCTGGGGAAAGGTGCAGTAAAAGATTTTGTACTGCGGTGTCAATATTACGAATTAAATTTGAATCACCGTTCAAATTAAATGTATTTTTGCAGTATGATCCAACGCAAGCAGACGCTCTATCTACTGGCAGCTTTTGTTTTACAACTACTTACTGCCCTTTATGCCACCCAGATGCAATTCATCAACTTCCAAGGATTGGACGCCTATTCCTACCATTTTGTTTCTGCGGGTTTGGCGTTGCTGCTGCTCCTCATCATCTTGCTTTTCAAAAGACGTCCCCTTCAATGTAAACTTTGTTTATTGGCCTTATTGGTATTGATCGGGCTAGTAGTGGTTACATTTTTTGGTGTGCTCAGTGAAGGTTTTGTTTGGCAGCGTGAACTGTTGTTGGGATCCGATGGACTCAGCATTGTTAGTATAGTGATGGCCTATTTGGCCATCAAAAAAGACGAAGCCTTGGTGCGTTCCATTGATCGCATTCGTTAGCCTTTGCTGCGTGGACCAAGCTCAACAACCTCCAAGTTTTCGATAGCATCGCCTGTAATGGTGAAACGCAATAGCGTTCTGATGGTGTGAAAACCGCTGCGACCCGCTGCACCTGGATTCATGTGTAGCAGCTGCCGTTGGGCATCATTTTGTACTTTTAGGATATGTGAATGCCCACAGATGTAGAGCTTGGGTTGGTACTGCGTAAGTAACTTTTTTGTTGTTGTATTGTATCGACCAGGGTACCCTCCAATATGTCGTATGAGGACTGGAACATCTTCACAGTTGAATATTTGATTCTCAGGGCAGGCGCTACGGATTTGTTGTCCGTCAATGTTTCCATAGACAGCTCTTGTTTTACGCTGCTGCTCCAATTTTTCTAAAACAGCCAAAGAACCGATATCGCCGGCATGCCACACTTCGTCGGCCCATTCAACATGATTCATAATGGCCGCATCCAAATAGCTATGGGTATCGGAAAGCAAGACGATTTTTACCATAAATACCGTACATTTATAAACCCAAATATAAACCTACTTACGTTATGGCAAAGTCAACTTCATATCCCGTTTGTAAAAAAAAAAATTCACTTCTTCTTCGCATCACAAATCCGTGGTGACCTTGGAGTCCAACCACCTGGTGTTTTGTGTCGATCAGCAATTCATTGAAAGAAAAATTTATTATAAGGAAATCTATTCAGCCCAAATTCAACGGGTCAATCACATATTCTATTTTATTTCGGCTCTTATTTTGTTGATGCAAGTATTTATTTATCTGGTTTTGAATCAAATGGAGACCTCCCTGTATCCTGTTTTGAGTTTTATTTTGATGTCTATTTTTTTGATTTGTATAGTCCTTTATGGAAAGTGTTTATATGTGGTGCGTGTCAATCGAATGGGTGCAGACACTTATGTTTTTTATACCAGTAGACGCAAGGAAGCCAGGGCTGTTGTTCTAGCTATCAATGAAACGCTTAAAAAGCTTTCAGAATAAACGATATATTTACAAAAAAAATTGTTTGCGATATTTTGTTCGATTTTCCTACAATGGGGCGTCCTTTCACGGTTGGCAAAAGCAACCCAATGCAATAAGTGTTCAGCAGGCAATGGAAGAGGGCTTTTCGACCCTTTTAAAAGCCCCTATTGTACTGACGGCAGCTGGACGAACAGATACTGGCGTTCACGCTAGGTGTATGGTTGCCCATTTTGACTATCCAGCGAATGTACCCCAGAACTTCACTTTCCTTCTCAATCAGTATTTTGATACTGCGATTGCATTTCAACAGGTCTATGAAGTGCCCCGGCTAGCCCATGCCCGTTTTGATGCCCTATCCCGCACCTATCAATATCATGTTTCTTTGACCAAAGATCCATTCCGATACCCCTATCACTATTATCTGAAAGGGGCTTTGGATGTAGATAAAATGAACAAAGCGGCGCAAATGTTATTGCAGTTCGAAGATTTTGAGTGTTTTTCTAAAGTCCATACGGATGTTAAAACATTTCTTTGTAAAATAGACTTCGCCGCTTGGGAAAGCCATCAAAATGAACTTATCTTTACCATACGTGCCGATCGGTTTTTGCGTAATATGGTTCGAGCCATCGTTGGTACACTTATAGAAATAGGACAAGGAAAAAGACCATTGGAATCATTAGCCGAAACCATCGCCTCCAAAGATCGATCCCAAGCAGGGTTTTCGGTCCCTGCACAAGGACTGTACTTGACCGATATTGTTTATCCAGAAAACTACAAGCCCGCGTAAATGACCAAAAAGAGTTCCAAAATATTTGATCGTGCCTTGTTTGGCAAACTCATGCATTTTGTGAATGCCCATCTGTTGGTTTTCTATTTTGTCATGTTATCGGCTATATTACTTTCAGTCTTTTCTACATTGACGCCCTATTTACTTAAAGTAACTGTGGATGACTACATCACCCCCAAGGACTTCGAGGGAATGCAATTGTTGGTGGGACTTATGTTACTCACATTGTTACTCGAAGTACTTTTTCAGTTTATTTTCGTTTACTATGCCAATTGGTTGGGACAAAACGTTATTCAAAAATTGCGTACCACACTTTTTGAAAAGATCATCGGCTTTAAAATGCGCTATTTTGACACCTCGGCCGTGGGTCGATTGGTCACCCGATCTGTGAACGATATAGAAACGATTGCGAGTATCTTTTCGCAAGGGCTATTTATGATCATCGCCGATTTACTGAAAATGCTTCTGGTTATCGTAGTGATGCTCGTGGTTGATTGGCAGTTATCTTTAATTGTTTTCTCTGTTTTACCTGTAATTCTTTATGCGACGCGTCAATTTCAAAAATCAATGAAAAAGGCTTTTGAAGAAGTTCGCTTGCAAGTTGCCAATCTCAACACCTTTGTTCAAGAGCGAATAAGTGGGATGAAAATCGTACAACTCTTTCACAGAGAACGTCAAGAGTATTTGGCTTTCGAGGCAATCAATACCAAACATAAAAAAGCATGGCTTAAAACAGTGTGGTTTAATTCTATATTCTTTCCTGTAGCTGAAATATCCGCCTCCATAACTATTGGATTGTTGGTGTGGTATGGCGGGATTAACGTCGCTACAGGCGGTACGGTTTCGCTTGGGGTGATCTTTTTATTCATACAAATGTCTCAAATGTTGTTTCGCCCTTTGCGTCAAATAGCCGACAAATTCAATACCCTACAGATGGGAATGGTGGCAGCTGATCGGATTTTTACTATTCTGGAAACCGAGCAAGCGATTATAAATGAAGGAACCGCCGAAAAAGAAACGATTCAAGGGGCTATAACATTTGAAAACGTACACTTTTCATATGTGCCGAACGAAGAAGTACTGCGGGGGGTTTCATTAGCCATTGCCCCTGGGGAAACAGTTGCTATTGTTGGTGCTACGGGTGCGGGAAAGTCAACTTTAATCAATTTACTATCGCGATTTTATGAAATTGATTCTGGAAAAATAAGCATTGATAGCATTTCCATTAATGATTATACCTTAGATAATTTAAGAAAGCATGTGGGGGTGGTCTTACAAGATGTATTTCTATTTGCCGATACGATCTTTAAGAATATAACTCTACAAAATCCAGCTATTACAGAAGCCGATGTAAAAGCAGCAGCCCAGGAGATTGGTGTACATGATTTTATTGCTAGTTTGCCAGGCGGTTATCATTACAATGTCAAAGAAAGGGGCGTCATGCTTTCATCAGGGCAAAGACAATTGATTGCTTTTCTCAGAGCGTATATGGCGCAGCCCAGTATTTTAGTTTTGGACGAAGCAACCGCTTCAATCGATTCTCATTCTGAAGAATTGATTCAAAAAGCTACCCAAAAGATCACCCAAAATAAAACTTCTCTGATCATCGCCCACCGACTGGCAACCATCAAAAATGCCGATAGGATCATCGTCATGGAAAAGGGACAAATAGTTGAAATAGGAACCCATAGCGAACTGCTTAAAATAGAGGAGGGGCACTACGCCCAATTGCATCAAGTCCAATTTTTGGAAAGCCAAGAAGCCCTTTAATTATTGTAATAAATCTTCTTCTAAGATTTTTTTGAGTGCCTCAACATCTTTATAGGGTACGAGGGCCCCATCTTTAAAATAGGATAGTTTGCCCGTTTGTTCTGACAAAACCAAAACAACAGCATCTGTTTTTTCAGAAACACCTATGGCTGCCCGATGTCGTAATCCAAAGCGCGAAGGAATATCCGTTTTTTTTGTGACGGGGAGGATAACCCGCGTAGCAACAATCTGGTTGTCTTTAACCAAAATCGCCCCGTCGTGTAGGGGGCCATTTTTAAAAAAGATGGCTTCAAGAATACCTTGCGTTAATTCAATTTGAGTTGCCTCCCCCGTGTCTTTTAAAAACTCAAGGCTATTGTTGCGTTCCAAAACGATAATAGCCCCTGTTCGGTCTTTGGACATGGTTTGGCAGGCAGTGAAAAGTGCCTCAAAATTGAGTTGACTCAATTGTGCTTGCCGTTGATCTAAAAAATTAAAATATCGAACAATATTCCGTCTTGATGCGAAATTGGTCGAACCAATCAACAAAAGAAATTTTCTTATTTCTTGTTGAAAAACTACAATTAATGCAAAAAATCCAACACTGATAAAATTCCCTAAAATATTACTGAGGACGTCCATTTTGAGCACATCAGTAAGCTTCCAAATCAAATAAATGATAACAATCCCGACAAAAATATTGATGGCAACAGTACCCTTAACGAGCCGATATAAATAAAAAAGAAGAACAGCAACAAGGAGGATGTCAAGGACATCGATAAAAGTAATTTCTAAAAATTCGAATCGATTCAAAGAAGCTGTTTTGGTAAAAATAGCAAACTAATTGAGGGCTTGCAACAAATCAATGGTTTGAACCGCTTCTTTAACATCATGCACCCTTAGTAAATGAGCCCCTTTTTGAAGGGCTACCACATGTAAAGCAGTAGTGCCATTGAGTGCTTCCACTGCTGTTATACCCAGCGTTTTATAGATCATAGATTTACGCGACAAGCCAACCATTATAGGAGCTTTAAGCCGATTGTAATGTTCCAATCCATTCAGAATTTCAAAGTTGTGGGCCGTAGTTTTACCAAAACCAAAGCCTGGATCAATAATCACATCATGAACACCAGCTTCTTGGATTTGTTTTATTTTTCTTGAGAAGAAAAGTAATTGCTCTTCAATAATCGCATCATAAGTGGGTTTATTCTGCATATTTTTTGGATTTCCTTGCATGTGCATGCACACGTAGGGTACGGAAAAACGTCCGACAGTTTCGTACATATTGGTATCCAAATTTCCGCCAGAAATATCATTAATCATAGCTATCCCCATGTCTAATGCTTTTTCCGCCGTAATGCTGTGATAGGTGTCGATGGAGAATAATGAATCTGGAAAACTGCGCAATAATGCTTTTAAGATTGGAAACAATCGTTTTTCTTCTTCGGACGGACTGAGTATGTTGGCGCCCGGTTTGCTACTAGCCGCACCTACGTCAATAAAGGTCGCCCCATCTTCTATCATTTTTTCTGTTTGTTTTTGGGCAGATAGCACTTCATTGTATCGGCCTCCATCGTAAAAAGAATCAGGGGTCAAATTGAGTATGCCCATCACTCTTGGGGTATTGAGGTCAATCATTGCGCCTTGGCAGTTAAGTGTCATGCTTTTTAATAAAATTTTTCAGATTCAGCTTTTCCCTATGATATTTTGCCGAAATTTACGCCAAAATACAGCAGCTGTGACGCAAACCGATTCAGAATATAAACAAGTTGTTGCCCAATGTCGTTCTCTTTTTTCAAAAAAAATGCAAGACTATGGGAGCGCCTGGCGTATTCTTCGTTTACCCTCTTTGACAGACCAGATATTTATAAAGGCGCAACGCATCCGTTCTTTACAGCAAAAAGATGACCAAAAAATAATGGAGGGGCAGGAAGCAGAATTCGTTGGAATCGTTAATTATTCCGTCATGGCACTGATTCAAATGGAAATGGGGCCTGTTGAGCAACCAGACTTGTCCTTGGAAGCATCTTTGGCGGCCTATGATCAAAAAATAAAAGAAACCTACCAACTAATGCAAAATAAGAATCATGACTATGGCGAGGCATGGCGTGATATGCGGGTAAGTTCACTGACTGATCTGATTTTGCAAAAACTGCTTCGGGTCAAGCAAATTGAAAACAACCATGGGAAAACATTGGTTAGTGAAGGTACCGACGCCAACTATCAAGATATGATTAACTACGCGATTTTTGCGCTGATCCATCTTGAATCCAAAAACTAAATGGGGCGTTTTCTGTGGCATAAAATTTCCAACGGCTTATTTACTCTATGGGGAGTAGCTACTTTAGTATTCTTGATATTTAGCGTTCTTCCTGGCGATCCCGCACAAATGATGCTCGATCAAAATGAGGGGAGTGAGCAATTGGCTGCACTTAAACAAAAATATGGATTTAATCTGCCTATGTACAAGCAATATGCCTTTTACATCAATGATTTGTCGCCCCTCTCGTTCCATTCGACGGATCCTAACGCTTTTAATTACTTTGACCCTAAAAAGCACAGCGGGTTACTTTTACTTCAGACTGCTTCACAGCAATGGGTGCTGAAGTGGCCTTACTTACGAACCTCTTATCAAAAGCAAGGCAAAGCTGTCTCGGCGGTATTGGCGGAAACACTTCCCAACACGATAGTGCTGGCGGTGAGTGCTATTACGGTAGCCTTAATCTTGGGGATATTTTTAGGTGTTTTATCGATGACATACCACCAGACCCTTTGGGACCAATCCATCCTTTTTATTAGTACGCTTGGTATGAGTGTGCCCTCTTTTTTGAGCGCCATCCTATTCTCTTGGCTATTTGGTTATGTGTGGCACGATTGGACACAGCTTAATATGACAGGAAGTTTTTATGAAATAGACGATTTTGGCATGGGACGACAGATACAATGGAGCAACCTAATTTTGCCTGCTTTGGTTTTGGGCATTCGACCTGTAGCAGTTATTACCCAGCTTACCCGCAGTAGCCTTTTAGACGTCTATACGCAAGAGTATATCAAAACAGCTTATGCTAAGGGGCTAAGCAAGCAACAAGTATTGGTTCGCCATGCATTAAAAAATGCAATGAACCCAGTTATCACCGCTTTATCAGGATACTTTGCGTCGATGTTGGCTGGAGCCGTATTTGTTGAATATATTTTTGGGTGGAAGGGGCTAGGTAAAGAAATTGTGACGGCTCTCAATTTTTTAGACATACCTGTTTTGATGGGATCCGTTTTAACCATCGCCTTTTTATTTATAGTAATTAATATTTTTGTGGATCTCATCTACACCCTAATCGATCCACAAGTTAAAATCAATTAAACAAAAAAATGAGACAGAAAATAGTAGCTGGAAACTGGAAAATGAACAAAGACGCAGCAGCATCCCAAACTTTAGTTGATGCTTTGCTACAAAGAAAACTCCCAACAGATGTTAGGGTAATGATAGCCCCTCCAATGATTTTTCTTGATAGGCTGGCGCAGCAAGCGCAAGGTACTGTATTGGGTGTTGTTTCACAAAATATGCATGCCGCTGAATCGGGTGCTTATACGGGTGAGGTATCGGCGTCGATGCTTAAGAGTATTGGCGTCAACACAACATTATTGGGCCATTCTGAAAGGCGTGCCTATTTCAACGAAACAAATAGCAGTTTAGCAGAAAAAACAGCAGCAGCAAGTTTGGCTGGTATTGAAATGATTTTTTGTTTTGGTGAAGAATTAGCCGACCGAAAGTCAGGTCAACATTTTGATGTGGTTCAAGCGCAGTTGGAAAAAGCTCTTTTTGACGTTGATGCACTAGACTGGGATAAAGTCATTCTAGCCTATGAGCCTGTTTGGGCCATAGGTACAGGTGAGACAGCAAGTCCAAAGCAGGCCCAAGAAATGCATGCATTTATACGGTCACTTTTAGCTGAAAAAGGTAGTGAACAAATTGCTGCACAGACTAGTATTTTATATGGTGGGAGCGTAAAACCCAATAATGCCGAAGCGCTCTTTTCACAAGCTGATGTAGATGGTGGATTGATTGGGGGTGCCGCCCTCGACGCCGATGATTTTATGGAAATAGTCAACGCCATTTGATCTTATGTCCGTACCCTATACAGCCTTGAATTTTAGGATTGAACCCCTTCAGCCCTACACAGAAATTCTAATTGCAGAGTTGGCAGTATTGGGGTTTGAAAGTTTTGAAGAAACCAACAAAGGTGTAGTTGCCTATATTCAGAACGATGCCAATATATCATCTGCTGTTCAAAAATTGGACTTATTACACAAGTCCGAAGTTCAAATTAGTTTCACACAGGAAACAATTGCACCCCAAAACTGGAACGCAACGTGGGAAAAAGACTTTGCAGCTGTTGTTGTAGATAATCGTTGTCGGGTTCGTGCCACATTCCACGAAGCTGCTGATTATCCCTTGGAAATTATCATAGACCCTAAAATGAGCTTCGGTACGGGTCACCATGAAACGACCTACTTGATGTTGTCCCATTTGTTGGAAAATGATGTCAGAGAAAGGACTGTTTTGGATATGGGTTGTGGTACGGGTGTATTGGGAATAGCTGCCTCTTTGCTCGGAGCCGCTTCTGTTCTGGGGGTAGATATAGAACCTTGGTGTATTGAAAACACGCTTGAAAATGCCCGGCACAATCACTGTGACAATATAAACGCTTTACAAAGAGACACGGTTCCCAGCGATCAGGGGACATTTGATTGGGTTATTGCAAATATCAATCGCAATGTTTTGTTGGAGCAAATGCAAGCTTACCAGCAGGTGCTCAGGGAAAATGGGCGAATACTATTGAGCGGATTTTATCAAAAGGATGTGGCTTCCATTTCGAAGCAAATGACTACATTGGGTCTAAATAACGTTGCTACAAAACAAAAAAATGATTGGGTCGCCATGCTTTTTCGTGCTGAAAGCTAAAAAACAACCAGCAGTTGAACCAGACGAATTGATTGTCGTTGAAACGGCTGAGGAAAAAGAGCATGAAATAATATTGTATAATGACGATGTAAATACCTTTACCCATGTCATTGAAGTTTTAATTAAAGTTTGCGAGCATACCCCTCAGCAAGCTGAACAATGCGCCATTCTGGTTCATTACACGGGTAGATGTGCCGTTAAAACAGGTCCCTACACAGACCTTGAACCTAGATGTAAGGCGCTTCTTGACGCAGGATTAAGTGCCGAAATCATCTGATTATCAAGCTATCAGAGTCATTTATTTTTCGATATTTACTTTGTACTTGCATGGCCGAAATGGAATAATAACGGCCCTTCGTCAATAAAATACACCCCTGGCATTTTTTGGGTGATTCAGTTTCAAAGCGTACAGTTTGTACTTCCCCATTAAAAATGTAATTTGCCAAAAAAAATTCATGAAGTATTCCATTTTTATGGGGAGCTTACTTATGCTATTTAGTATTCCCCTAATGGCACAAAACAACACAACTATGGCACAAACTATCTTTCAGTTTAAGGTTGACGATATCAGCGGACAACCCTTTGATTTTAGCTCACTCAAAGGAAAAAAAATCATGGTGGTAAATACGGCTTCCAAGTGTGGCTTAACCCCGCAGTATCAAGACTTACAAGCTTTGTATGAAAAATACCAAGAAAAGGATTTTGTAATTGTTGGTTTTCCTGCCAACAACTTTTTGCGCCAAGAACCCGGAACAGACGAAGAAATTGCTGCTTTTTGTAAAGCCAATTACGGGGTAACTTTTCCGATGATGTCCAAAATTTCTGTAAAGGGCAAAGACATGCATCCTATTTATCAGTTTTTGACTTCTGAAATTGAAAATGGAGTGATGGATTCCAAAGTAACTTGGAATTTTCAAAAATATCTGATTGGCAAAGATGGTCGTTTGGAGAAGGTAATCGCTCCCAGAACCCAACCCGATGATCCAGAAGTTATTGCATGGTTAAATGAATGATGACGAAGGCTAAAGATTTTCGGACGCAATGTGTGCACACGGGCGAAGTGAAAGACCCTGTTTATAAAGGGGTCGTCTCACCTATGTATCTGTCCACGGCTTATGCTTTTGAGCAGGTTGATATCAAGCGATACCCACGTTATTACAATACGCCGAATCAAGAAGGGTTGCAACTCAAATTGGCTGCCTTGGAAGGGGCAGAACACGCCTTGGTTTTTGGTTCAGGGATGGCCGCTGTCAGCACAGCTCTGCTTGGTTTGCTCAAACACGGTGACCATGTTGTTTTTCAAAATGATATCTATGGGGGTACCCGTAATTTTGTTAAAACCGAATTTCCCAAACAGGGCATCGAATTTGATTTTACAGATGGTCTTCAAGCAGAAGATTTTAGTCAATTGATACGTCCAAATACAAAAGGCTTATATATTGAAACACCGAGTAACCCACTTTTAAAATTGGTGGATTTAGCAGCCCTTGCTGAATTGGCTAAAGCCAAGGGAATTTGGACAATGATTGACAATACATTTGCTAGTCCTGTAAACCAAAACCCAATCGCCTGGGGCATAGATGTTGTTGTTCATTCAGCCACAAAATATTTAGGGGGACACTCCGATATTACGGCTGGTGCCGTAATGAGTTCACAAGCTTTTATTGACCGAATCTATCAGTCAGCTATAAATTATGGCGGAAGTCTAAGCGATATGACTGTTTGGCTATTAGAACGCAGTATCAAAACGCTATACTTACGTGTCAAGGCCCAAAATGAAAATGCCCAGGCTTTGGCCGCTTATTTAGCGCAGCATCCCGATATTGTTGCAGTTCATTATCCAGGCCTATCCAGTCACCCCGATCATCAATTGGCAAAAAAACAGATGAAAGGTTTTGGCGGTATGCTATCTTTTGAAGTAGACAACAACATAGATGTTTCTCGATTTTTTAAGAGTCTGGAGTTGATCAAGCCCGCAATGAGTTTGGCAGGGGTAGAGAGTACCATCTTACAGCCTCGATTGGCTTCACATGCCTTGCTAACCGAAACAGAGCGATTGGAGCAGGGCATCACACCAAGCTTACTTCGCTTTTCAACGGGTATTGAGGCTTTTGAAGATTTATCAGCAGATATTGATCAAGCACTTCAAAAAGCAAAGCCATGAAAGTAGATATTTTGGCTTTTGGTGCCCATCCCGATGATGTAGAATTAGGTGCAGCAGGAACGATAGCAAAAAGCACAGCAGCTGGAAAAAAAGTAGGTGTAATAGATTTAACAGCAGGTGAGTTGGGTACGCGCGGTACCCCAGCTTTACGCAAAAAAGAGGCCCAAAAGGCTGCTACCATTTTGAAAGTTGCTTTTCGAGAAAATATGAATTTTGCAGACGGATTTTTTGCCAACGATGTCTCGCATCAAATGCAACTGATACAAAAAATACGCAAATACCAACCTGAAATTGTATTGTGTAATGCTATTCGTGATCGTCACCCCGACCATGCACAGGGTAGTGACTTGGTGAGTAAAGCATGCTTTTTGAGTGGTCTATCTAAAATAGAAACTACTAGCGCAACTGGTGGGCTTCAATCTTCATGGCGTCCCAAGCAGGTACTTCATTATATTCAGTGGAAAGATATCACACCCGATATATGCCTGGATATATCAGATTTTTTGGATATTAAACTAGAAGCCGTACAAGCCTATACCTCTCAATTTTATGATCCACAATCTGCGGCTCCCGAAACCCCCATCAGCAGTAAAAACTTTTTGGAAAGTGTGCGTTATAGAGCGCAAAATTTGGGTCGCCTTGTTGGGATAGCTGCTGCCGAGGGATTTACGGTGGAAAAGCCCGTTGCCGTTGACTCTTGGGAAGCTTTATTATAGGCTACGAAGTAGTATCATTTTAATTTTGCAAAACGTAGCTTTTGCTTTATTTTTGCCAAAAATGGTGGTTGTAGCTCAGTTGGTTAGAGCGCCTGATTGTGGTTCAGGAGGTCGTCGGTTCGAGACCGATCTTCCACCC
>WTJI01000002.1 GCA_011524905.1 Flavobacteriales bacterium | reverse complement strand
ATCCAGCTTCCATCATAAACTTGCAATTTATTGGTACCTGTATTATATAACAAATAACCTGTAGAAGGAGAAGCAGGTGGGGCACCCACAAATACCTCTTCCAAGCTATTAAGAGATAATATCTCATTTGTCCCACTTTCGATTGCTATTGTTAGGCTACTGGAATTACTATCAAAAGTTGACCCACTTATATTTTGATCGTCTGTTCCTCCGCTGCTAGTACCGAGTAAAACCCAAGAGGCACTCACTGTGGAGTAGTAATAAAAGCCAGGTGTACTATCGGTTTGGAAGATCAAGAGACCATTGGCTGGAGATACCGACCCACTGATTGCGTTTCTTTGACTAATCGTCAAGCGAGGAATTAATAAACCCTTATCATTGGAAGTGGCACGAATGTCCAAAGCCGCGGAGGGATCTGGTGTAGCTGTACCTATACCTACCTGTGCCACAAGCCCTAAGGGCAATAACATGAATAAAATGATATAGTAAAACTTCACACACCCAAATTATTGGTAAATATGGTATGCGTTAAAAAAAACTGATTTAGATATTAACCAATAAATTAACAATCTTTGGTCACAAAAAAGAAAGCAATACAGATGCTAGTTTTTGGCAAGGGCTTTCCGAATCATTCTCAAGATACTCGTTACAAAAACAATCAACCCACTCAATTGTAAATGGGGTTCTTTACCTTGGCCTAAACGCTGAATTTGAATTTCGTACCAAGGTAATTCTACACCGCCTATTTTATCCAAAAGTGCAATTCCTATTTTTGGTACAGGAGCGGAAAGTCGGTCATATTTTTTTTCAAATAAATCTTTGGGGAGCCTGGGATGCAAACAAAAAGGTCGGGCTAATCCTACAATATCAAGGCAATCCGAATCCAAAGCAGCTTCCATGCCTTTGCGTGTTCTGAATCCACCTGTCAACATCAGGGGGGTCTGGGTTTGTTTGCGCACCTTTTCCACATAATCCAAAAAATAAGCTTCCCGTGCTTGGGTACTTTTCTTTTGCCTTTTGACCATAGCTGGTTTTTCATATGTACCCCCCGATATCTCAATCAGATCAATACCTAAATTGGAAAGTATCCCGACTACCTCCATGGATTCTGTTTCTGTAAACCCACCCCTTTGAAAATCAGCGGAGTTGATTTTGATACCAACAGGATAGTTAGCTCCTACCTGCCGTCGAATCTCCTGATAGACCTCCACCACAAATCGGGCTCTATTTTTTAAACTACCACCCCATTGGTCGGTTCGAATATTGGTGTGGGGTGATAAAAATTGACTGACCAAGTATCCATGTGCCCCATGAATTTGACAACCTGTAAAGCCAGCTTCTTTAAGGATACGAGCCGTTGTACCAAACCGCTTGATGATTGTCCATATTTCATTTTCCTCTAAGGGTTCTGGTTGTTGAAACATGCGAGAAGCTCCTCCCATTCTTAGGGGAACTGCAGAAGGCGCCACTACTTTTTGATTAATCCAAGAAAAGGCTTGGCGCCCTGGATGATTGATTTGTGGCCATAAATGCACTCCCGTTCCTTGCACTGTGGCAGCCCATTCTTTTAAAGCATCAAAATGTCGATAATCTTCCACTACTACATTCCGGGGTTCGCCCAAAGCCTTGCTATCAACCATGATATTACCCGTGATTAATAAACCAGGTTGACCAGCAGCCCAAACCTTGTAGGCATTGATCAATGTTTTCGTTGGGGCATGTTTATAAGTACCAATGTTTTCACTCATCGCCGATTTGGCAATACGATTTTGAAACAGAGATCCGCAGGGCAACTGGAAAGAAGAAGTTAGCTTTTTCACCTTTTTTGACACGCAAAGTATAAAATTAGCTTCATTTATTTATGTACTTTCTCTTCCATTAATACTTTACTTTTAATACCGAAAAAAGATAAAATGAGAAAACAAAAAATACAATCACTAATAATCCTGCTTTGTTGGCTTTCTTCCTTTACGTTTATTCAAGCACAGGTCGACTATTTTCCACCAGCTGGACAGTGGGAAAAAAAGGAAGCTTCTGCTGTTGGATTAAATGCCAAAGCGCTAGAAAGAGCCATTAGTTTTGCGCTAAGGAACGAATACAGTGGGTCACGTGATCTCCGACAGGCTATCCTCAAAGGCTTTTCTCGCGAACCTTTTCACAGTTTGCTAGGCCCAACTAAGAAACGAGGGGGACCTGCTGGTATAATCATAAAAGATGGCTACTGGGTGGCTTCTTGGGGAGATACCCAGCGTGTAGATATGACATTCTCTGTCACAAAAAGTTATTTATCTACCCTTGCAGGACTGGCTGTTGACCAAGATTTATTCCAAACCAATGAGCTAGTGGCCAAGTATGTTTGGGATGGAACTTTCAAAGGAGCCCACAATCAACAAATCCAGTGGAAACACCTACTCAATCAATCCTCTGATTGGTCTGGATCACTTTGGGGGCTCCACGACTGGGCTGATCGTCCGCCGCGAGAAGGGGACATAGATGACTGGAAAAACCGAATCCTACACCCACCAGGAACATACTACAAATACAATGACGTGCGGGTAAATGTCTTGGCTTATTCGCTTTTGCAGCTTTGGCGAAGACCACTGCCTGAAATCCTCAAAAAAAAGATCATGCAACCCATTGGTGCCAGTACGACTTGGCGTTGGTTTGGGTATGAAAATTCTTGGGTCAATATGGATGGCCAATGGGTTCAGTCAGTCTCTGGTGGTGGGCATTCAGGTGGCGGACTATTCATCTCGACAGAAGACCATGCCCGTTTCGGACTCCTTTTTCTAAATCAAGGAAATTGGGCAGGCCAGCAATTAATTAGTAAAGAATGGATTTCGACAGCTACAAAACCTTCCGCTGCCAATCCCAGCTATGGCTTTTTGTGGTGGCTGAATCATCCAGAAAGTAATCGCTATGTTGCTGCGGCTGGAAAAGATATGTTTTACGCCGCAGGATTTGGTGGAAACTATATCATTGTCCTACCCCAACAAAATATGGTCGTCGTAACACGTTGGCTAGAACCCAAGCAATTTGCCCCCTTTCTGCAAAAGGTTTTAAATGCCCTTTAAGTTCAAATTCGGGTAAAGAAATTAATATATCAATGACAAAAAAAACAACTTCAAATCCAACCGATAAAGTCCTTATCACCGGAGCGAGTGGAATGGTCGGTTCCTTGATTCTCCATCACTGTCTTACTCATCCTGAAGTTAAATCAATTGTATCGCTAGTCAGAAAACCTAGCGGGCACACAAACCCAAAGCTCAAAGAAATCATTTGTAAAGATTTTACTGATTATACCCACTGTCAAGATGAATTTAAGGGCGTTTCCGTCATTTATTTTTGTATCGGTGTCTACACAGGTGCTGTAGATCGAAAACAATTTCAAAGGATTACTGTGGATTATCCCGTTGCGCTAGCCCATGCGGTTTTTAAAATGTCGGCAAAAGCCAATTTTTGTTTACTCAGTGGAAGTGGTGCCGATCGTACTGAAAAAAGTAAGATGATGTTTGCCAAAGACAAAGGAATAGCTGAAAATCAATTGAGTGCAATAGGCTTTGCTAGATTTTATACCTTTCGACCTGGCTATATTTACCCTGTTATCCCGAGAAAAGAACCCAATTTCTCCTACCGATTGGCCCGTTGGCTTTATCCCCTACTAAAAGTCATGGGTCCCAGTGCCAGCATCACTTCTGAAGCATTGGCAAAAGTCATCTTTTTGATTGGTCGAACCGGACAAGATCAAGAAATTTTTGAAAATAGGGATATGATCAATTATTTAAATAACCATTAAAAATATATTCATGAAAAGAATTTTAATCTGCATCTTATTATTTGGATTGAGTGGGGTTTACGCCCAAAAAAAACAAATCGAAGGCCCACTCGTTCACAGCGTTTATTTTTGGCTTACATCACCCAATGACACGGCAGCAAAGTTGGATTTTGAAAACGCCATCAATAAATTGATCGCTACCAACCCACAAGGCGTTTCTGCATATTTGGGTCAACCTGCTACAACTGAAAAACGCGATGTAGTGGACAATAGTTTTACCTACGCATACATCATGACATTTGCCGATGCAGAAGCTGAAGCAGCTTACCAAACGGACCCAACCCATCTTCGATTTATAGAAGAGGCTCAGCATTTGTGGCGCAAAGTAGTTGTCTATGATGCTATACCCGCCACTGAAAGGAACTAAAAACCTTGAATCCCCTGTACTGTGGTGTATTTGAGCGTAAAACGCTTGTCAGGATTTATCATTTTGTAAGCAGTTTGTACCGCTAATGTAGCTTCGTGAAAGCCACATAAAATAAGCTTGAGTTTACCCGGATAGGTATTGACGTCGCCAACAGCAAAAATGCCTGGAATGTTGGTTTGATAATCGAGGGTATTATCAACAACCAAAGCATTTTTTTCAACTTCTAAGCCCCAGTTGGCCATAGGTCCAAGTTTGGGTGACAACCCGAAAAGCGGCAGCCAACAATCTGCGGCTAGCTGTTGGGTTGGTTTGTTTTTTTCTTCAACCGAGATTTGATGCAACTTGCCTTCTCCACTCAAATGGGTAACCTCTGCATGGGTCATGATTTGCATCAGACCTTTTTCTTGTAAATCAAAAGCTTTTTCTACTGAGTCTTTATGGGCCCGAAAACTATCACTTCGGTGTACCAAAGTCACCTGTGTTTTATCTTGTTCAGCAAAGTATATGGCCCAGTCTAAGGCAGAATCACCACCGCCAGAGATAACGATTTTTTTTCCTACAAAGTCTTTAGGCTGTTTCACCATATAGTAAACACCCTTATTTTCAAATAAAGATAAATTATCAATTTTGGGCTTACGCGGTTCAAAACTCCCCAAGCCCCCCGCAATTATGACAACAGGAGCCTTATGGCTAAGTCCCGATTGCGTGGTTACTATAAAATGACCGTCTTCTTGTTTTTCAATGGTTTCAGCTCTATCTCCTAGGGTAAACCCTGGTTTAAAAGGCGCCGCTTGCTCCATCAAATTGTCGACCAACTCCCCCGCCAAAACTGAAGGATAACCTGGAATATCGTAGATAGGTTTTTTGGGGTATATCTCAATCAACTGTCCACCTGCTTGGGGTAAGGCGTCAATTAAATGACAATGCAATTTCATTAAACCTGCTTCAAAGACTGTAAACAATCCTACTGGCCCTGCTCCTATAACTAAAATGTCTGTTTGTATCATTTGTGTTACACCTGTATTAAACCACTATAGTAAGAATAGTTGTTTTTATTTTTTTATTTGGGCTTTTAGCTGATTAACGATAACTGATATTTCATCCGTAGTGGGTAAATGTTGTTCTGCACCCGTCTTCATATTTTTAAGGATAAATGTTTTTGTTTCCCATTCTTGACTCCCACAGATTACTACCCACGGGATACTGTTTTGATTGGCATATCCCAGTTGCTTTTTGAATTTTACCTGTGTAGGATATATCTCTGATGAAATATTTTGTTGCCGCAAGTTGGCTAATAATCGGAGACTCCAATCGATTGCTTTGTCATCAAACTGTGTAATCAATAACTGCGTTTTTTGACTAACGGTTTTGGGATACAAGTCTAGGGCTTCCAAAACCAAACCAATTCTATCAAAGCCAAAGGAAATACCAATACCACTTTTATTTTTTAATCCAAAACTGTTGGTTAAGTCATCATAGCGTCCACCACCTCCAATAGAACCCATTTTTACAGAACTAGGAGCAGCAACTTCCACAATCAAACCAGTGTAATAATCCAAACCCCGCGCTAAGGTTACATCAATATCTAAATTAACCGTTAAGGGTAAAGTCGACAATTGTTTCAGGATAAAGGTTAATTCTTCTATTCCAGATTGTCCTATTTCGCTATTCGTCAATAAAGCCTTTAATTGATGTAGTTTTTCAGAAGGCGTCCCTTTTAATTCAAACAAAGGTGTTAAAGCTGAAAGAGCATCTGGAGAAAACCCTTTACCAATCAATTCTTTTTCAACAGCATCACGTCCTATTTTGTCCAGTTTATCTAAGGTCACAGTAAAAGGAATCAACTGATCAGCCGCGCCTATAATTTCTGCAATTCCAGCAAGTATTTTTCGATTGTTGACTTTAAGGGTAGCATCAGTCAAGCCCAGTCGAGTAAATACAGTATCGTACAATTGCAATACCTCAACTTCTTGAAATAAGGATTTGTCTCCGACAATATCGGCATCACATTGAGTGAATTCCTGAAATCGTCCGTGTTGAGGGCGGTCAGCACGCCAAACGTTTTGTATTTGGTAGCGACGAAAGGGAAAAACCAAATCATTTTGATGTTGTGCTACATAGCGAGCGAAAGGTACAGTCAAGTCGTAGCGCAAGGCCTTTTCACTCAAGGAACTAGCAAATTGCTGCAAATTACCTGCTTTTAAGGCCGATATATCAGCCTTTTTGACCTTTTCTCCTGAATTCAAGATTTTGAAAATCAGTCGATCGCCTTCCTCGCCGTACTTACCCATCAGTGTCTCTATCTTTTCAAAAGAAGGTGTTTCTATGGGCTGGAAGCCATAGGCCTGAAAAACCGCAACCAAAACGGATTTAATGTAGTCACGTTGTGCAACCTGATGCGGAGAAAAATCTCTTGTTCCTTTGGGTATAGTTGGTTTGACTGATGCCATGCTGCAAATATCCTACTTTTTTGTCTTTTTGAAAAAATGATCCAATTGTTCATAACGAGCCGGGGGTACAACTTGACATCCCTGCTGTATGAGCTTGAATAATTGCTGTTCCCGATCTTGCTTTATCAACTTCTTTGAGGTCAATAGATTTACTTTATCTGAATGCAAATTTTTCAAAACCCATTCCCATCCCGCAGCAGTAGTCATATCGATTTCTGGATCGTGGCATTGAACAACGCGTAGTTTAATGAAAGTATCTTGACATGCAAACAAAAACAATTGATGCTTTGAAATATTTTCCAGGTGAGTCACCTTGCTTAGGGTCTTTTCCCAAATCATATCACTAAACAAATCCAACTCTTCTTCTACCAATTCGGGCTGTTCCATTTTGATGGTTTCCCATTGCTTGATGTCAATGGACTGACTCGCCAAGAATTCTGCAAATTCTTCGTGAAGTTCTTCAAATTGTTCCTTGGTCAAACGGCTATATTTCACAATAGGATAAAAAAAATCCCCAACATAAGTTGGGGATAGAATGAACTTTATACGGTTTTAGGAAGCTTTTTCGGCCACTATTTCAAAAGGAACTTGTACAGTTACTTCTCGGTGTAAACGAACGGAAGCTTCGTACTGGCCCAAACGCTTGATGATGCGCCCAGGTATAGAGATACGATTCTTATCGATGTCATGACCTTGACTTTTGATAGCTGCGGCTACATCGTTTACCGTTACTGAACCGAATAATTTGTCACCACTTCCAACCTTGGAAGCAATTGAGATTTTCAAAGCAGTTAGTTTGGCACCTAGAGTAGTCGCATCGTCAATGGCCTTTTTCTCTTTAAAAGCCCTTTGCTTTAAGTTCTCTGCTAAAACTTTCTTGGCAGAACGGGTCGCTAAAATTGCTTTTCCTTGTGGGATTAAAAAGTTGCGTCCGTAGCCGTTTTTGACGGTTACTAAATCGTCCTTGAAACCAAGATTCTCGACGTCATGTTTAAGTATGAGTTCCATAATACAGCAATTATTTTAGCATGTCTGCAACATATGGCATCAAGCCCAAGTGACGGGCTCTTTTGATAGCTACAGATACTTTGCGTTGATATTTTAGTGATGTTCCTGTCAAACGACGGGGTAAAATTTTACCTTGCTCATTGACAAAGCTCAGTAAGAAATCTGGATCCTTGTAATCCACATATTTAATCCCTGATCTTTTGAAACGACAATATTTTTTCTTGGTCGTTGTATCGATATTTAAAGGGGTTAAATAGCGAATTTCCCCTTCTTTCTTTCCGGATGATTGTTCTTCTATTTTAGACATAGTACTAAGCTTGAGCTTTTATTTTTTTTCTTCTTTTCTCGGCCCAAGCCATTGCGTGCTTGTCCAATTTTACAGTCAAAAAGCGCATCACACGCTCATCACGTCGAAAAGCGACTTCTAGGGCATCAATGACTTCTGCAGCAACAGAAAACTGCATCAGGTGGTAAAAGGCACTTTTTTTGTTTTGGATTGGATAGGCCAGTTTTTTTAGCCCCCAATTTTCTGTACTGGTGATTGTCCCTCCCTTGCTGGTCAGGAAATCAACATACTTTTTTACTGCTTCCTCTATCTGAGGTTCAGATAGAACGGGATTTAAAATGAAAACAGTTTCGTAATTATTCATATAAATTGTTTTAAAAGGTGGGCAAAAATACGCTTTAACAAAGTGGAAACCAAAACTTTCTTTCTTTATTTAAATCATTTTTGTTAATTTTACTGTGTAACTGTATTTTACCGTGCCTCAATGGAACTCAACGCCTTATTAGTTGTTGCTAGCCCCATGGAACGACTCAAAGTCGCCCAAATATTCAGTCATTTTCCATCTGTGAATTTGCAAAAAGAATGCACCTCTGCGGTGGAAGCGTGTGAATACCTTAAATACAACAAAGTAGACTTTATAGCCCTCCAACCAGATTTACCGGACAATGATGGTTTTGAATTTATTTCCCAACTCAATTCACAAATCGATATCTTGTTGATGAGTAAAAATCCCTCTGATGCACTCAGGGCTTATGAATTAGGCTTACTAGACTGTCTACCCCTGGATTTTAGCGCAAAAAGACTGCAAATAAGCCTAGATCGAATTGCCAAAAAAAACAGACAAAAGCCAAATTCTCTTGTGACAGATGGCAACAGCTTAGTGGTACGCTGTAATTTAAAAAATGAAAAAGTAACAATCGATACCATTCTATGGATTGAAGCTATGGGGGACTATGTTCGCATTGTTACCCACAAAAAAAAGCTAGTTATTCTGTCTAGTATGAAAGAATTCTTACGGCGTTTACCTTCAAAACAATTTATCCGTACCCACAAGTCCTTCATTGTCAATTTGGACAAAGTTCAATACTTCAAATCAACATCGGTTGAAATTGACGGGCAAAGTATTCCATTGAGTCGCTCTAGAAAAAAAGAATTTGAAAAAACTTTCTTGTTGCATCAATAAGGATCAACGTCCATATTAATTTTCACAGCTCGGTATTGGGCGATCGACTCAAAACTTCTCTGGGTTTTTACCAGCAGTAATTTAAGTTGTTTTCTGTCCTTTGGACTGGTCATTTTAAATAACACTTGTTGGAGGTAATGATTTTGAATCCTTGAAATAGGTGGTGCTGCTGGCCCTAAAATAGGCTGGGTGTATGATTGACGTATAACATTGGCAAACCAGAGGGCTGCCTTTTCTACCAAGTCACGATTTCTATGTTTGAAAGTGAGACGGATTAGTCGACCAAAAGGAGGATACATCAGGCGTTTGCGTTCTTGTAATTCACTGCTGTAGAAGGCTTCTAAACTTTGTTTTTTGACATGTTGTAAGAGAGGCTGATTAGGATTGTACGTCTGAATCAAGACCCGACCAGGGGTTTGGCTGCGACCCGCACGACCTGCCACTTGACTCAACATTTGTATACTGCGCTCAAAAGCACGAAAATCGGGTTGGTTGATCAACTGATCTGCATTGATTACCCCCACTAATTGCACATTTTTAAAATCTAAGCCCTTTACCACCATCTGTGTCCCAATTAGAACTTGTATTTTTCCTGAAGCAAATGACGCCAAAAGGGTATCAAAATCATTTTTCCCTCGGGTACTGTCCCAATCCATACGACCGATACGTGCTTGAGGAAACAATTCCTGCAAAGCCGTTTCTATTTGTTGGGTGCCCGTGCCCTTATCTATCAGATGCTGGGTGCCGCAGGCGTTGCATTCAGTAGGCTTTGGCACTTGATAACCACAGTAGTGGCATTGCATCCTTGGATTGAACTGATGGTATGTCAGTGAAACATCGCATTGCGTACACTGCGGTATATGACCACAAGTACGACATTCCAACAAAGGTGCATAACCCCTTCTGTTGTGAAATAATATTACCTGCTGTTCTTTTTCTAATACCGAAGCAATGGCAGAAGCCAGGGTGTCGGTAAACATCCCCAGTTGCATTTGCTTTTTACGATAGGCTTCTTTGACATCTACCAAATCGATTGTAGGTAACTGTGCTCCGCCATACCGCTGCTTTAAAGAAACATGACCATATTTACCTTTTTGGACTTGAAACAGACTTTCTAAACTGGGTGTTGCAGATCCTAGCAAAACTTTGGCCTTATAATATTGGGCCATGACAATGGCGGAATCCCGAGCATGGTAGCGCGGCGCAGGGTCAAATTGCTTGTAGGCGGTTTCGTGTTCTTCATCTATGATGACCAAACCCAAATTTTGAAAAGGCAATAAAACAGCAGACCGAGCACCAACCAATAATTGGGCTTTGTTGTCTTGCTGCAATACATGTCGCCATATCTCAGTTCGTTCCTGCGGGTTAAATTTAGAGTGAAAAACAGCTATTCGATCAGGGAATTGGGCTTTAAGACGAGCAACGATTTGGGTCGTCAATGAAATTTCGGGCAATAAATACAAAACTTGCTTGCCCGCAGCCAAAGTAGTCCTAATCTGCTCTATGTAAACTGCCGTTTTCCCCGATCCAGTTATTCCCTCCAAAAGTACAACCGAATGCCTCTCGAAACTTTTCTGAATAGCCTTATAAGCATCTTTTTGTGGCGGCGTCAAGACCAACTGAGTCCCCTTTTCTTCAGCGGCTTCGGTTTGTAATCGATCGACGGTTATTTGCCGAATTTCGAATATAGATTTTTTGACTAGTTGTTGTGTTATGGCTGCCGTACTCTCGCATTTTTTTTGAAGGTCGACCACATCTGTCCATCCCCCCTTAGGATGCATTGAAAGATAACCCATCAGAAGCTCTTGCTGTTTGGGTGCTTTTTTCAGCTGCTCAAAAATTGTATCTAAAGCACCTGGCTTTAAGAGAGTTGGGAAAAGACGCAACTGTTTCTTGAGCTTGGGGCGGTAAGTGTCTTTTAAGACTTGCTGTAAACGAACGGTATTTTTAGCCAGCAGGCCGCCTATACTTTTCATTACGGCCTTTTTACCCGTGATGGCCATAATATCAGAAAAAGTCAAAGGCCCTAGTTCCAATGCTTCCATTAGTAAATGCTCATCTTCGCTAAGGGCAGACCAGTCCAATACCTCATCCTCATTTTTTTCAAGTATGGTTTGGCTTTCTAACAACAAAACACTGGGCAAAGCAGCTTTCATAATCAGACCTAAAGGACAGAGATAATAGGACGCTATCCACTCCCAGAGTGAAAATTGATAATCGGTAACTGTTGGGTTGGACTCCAATACAGAGTCGATGGGTTTCGCTTGGTAACCTACAGGGGTTTGGTTGTGAATCCGATAAACTAAACCAGTGTAGAACTTATTTTTTCCGAAGGGTACCACCACGCGTTGGCCACGCATCAAGTTGGCTTGAAGTGATTTTGTTACTTCATAGGTAAAGGGTTTTGGCAATGGGATAGGAAGAATGACATCGGCAAAGACTAACATACCCTTAACGATTTTCTGTCTCTGAAGTTTGTTTGAGGCGACTTAGGGTGGCGTTAAGTTCAAATCCCAATAAAAGTATGGTGGCGTTTAGCCAGATGTAGAGAAGAAACAAAAGTAAAGCCCCTATCGAACCATAGAGTTGGTTGTAATTGGCAAAATTATCTATATAAATACCGTACAAATAGGTTGTTGCGATAAACAAGAGGGTAGTCATTAGTGCGCCTACAGAGAAAAAATTTGCTTTTCGTCCTTCAATGGTTCCGAAATAATACAATAAAGCGATAGATAAATAAGCCATGACCACAAAGAAAAATAGCTGGGCTGTACGAATCCAGTCAATGGTATCCTGAATCAAAGCGGGTAGGTTTTGTAATACGTAGATTTCAACGAATATAAATGTAGCTACGGTGATCAACAGGGTAAATGCCAGTAAAACAGCTACTCCCATAGCATAGGCGTATTGTTTAAAAATATTTCGGGCTTTTTTAATATGGAAAGAGTCTTCAAAATTGCTAAAAATAGAACTGACTCCATTGGCAGACAAAAATATTGACAATAAAAAAACACTAGACAAAAGACCACCACGTGGTTTATTACTGATATCCTCAAAAATATCGGTAAAAAAAGATTGTATTTCTTGGGGTAATAAAAATTCAACAAAATCTAGCAGGATGACATCAAAATTATCGATGGGGATAAAGGGGATTAGATTTAGCACAAAAAGTAAAAATGGAAATAAAGCCATGAAAAAACTAAAGGAAATACTTCCAGCCCTTGAAGTAAGCGTGCCTTCGAAAATTCCAAGTCCATACATTTCCAACAAATCAAAAATTGAAAAACCTTTAAATCCAGGTAATTTTATCGCATCTAAAAGCTGAATAAGTTTGTTAACAACCGGAATTCGATGGGTTTTGTTGGACACAGTTTGTTTTTTGAACTTACCAAAGATAGTGGAATTCGAGATTTACCCAGCGATCTCAAATTTAAATATACGCAGCCCTACAGCCCTAAATGAAGTCGCTTTTGGTTCGCTCAAAGTTACATATAACAACAAACTAGTACAGCCTAGAAACAGTTGCCTAACTTTCCCTTTGTCTATGCGATCGGCGTCATAATGACTTAACTGCCACCACAAATGGCTTTTCACAATAGCCTTCTTACTCTATTGTCCTGAATTCCAATACCTTTGACCGAAACCAAATCACCCGTATAATAAACAATGGATATCCAGTACATCTTACGTATTTTTGAGGGGTGCAAATTATACTTTGTTGTATCGGAAAAACGGATGATCCTAGGCTACAGGAATTGATTCAACAGTATGCCATGCGTTTATCACATTATACGAAGTTTGAATTGGTTTGTTTACCTGATATCAAACAACGAAAATCTCTTTCCGTCAATGAACAGAAAGAAAAAGAGGGCAGTCTGTTTCTCAAACATATCCCAGACAAAGAGCAGATTGTTTTATTGGATGATAAGGGGAAGACTTTAGACTCAGCGGCCTTTGCCCAATATGTAAGTAAAAAGCAAATGTCAGGTTCCAAGCGTATTTGGTTTTTGATTGGGGGCCCTTATGGGTTTCCATCAGTTATTTATGATCGTGCAACAGAAAAACTGTCGCTATCACGTATGACTTTTTCACATCAAATGATCCGTTTGTTGTTTGTAGAACAACTATACCGTGCTCACACCATACTAAAAAATGAACCTTATCACCATTCATGAAAAAAACCAGCTTACTATTTGCTACCCACAATGCCAACAAGGTAGCTGAGATCAAAAAATTCATCCATGCCAACTATGCTATTCAAAGCCTGGCAGATATAGGATGGTCCGAACCCATTCCAGAAACAGGGAATACATTGGAGGAAAATGCCTGGATCAAAGCCAACACTTTATTCACAGCATTGCATACAGACTGTTTTGCCGACGATAGTGGTTTAGAAATTGATGTACTTGATGGCCAGCCTGGTGTATATTCTGCTCGTTTTTCGGGTCTTCCCATGGATGCCAATAAAAACATGGCCAAAGTGTTGCAACTCATGGACGGAAAAAACGAAAGACAAGCACAATTCCGAACAGTCATGGCGCTTTACTTCCAAGGTGAAAGACACTCGTTTGAAGGTATTGTTCGAGGTTCAATCATTACAAAAAAGCAGGGAAGTGGCGGTTTTGGATATGACCCAATTTTTATGCCTGATGGCTATACAAAAACCTTTGCAGAATTGGCCCCTGAAATAAAAAATCAAATTGGACACCGAGGAAAAGCCCTAAAAAAGATGATTGATTTTCTTCATCAAAGGTGTGCTGATATCATTTGATATAATAGCAGGATGGAAGAAAAATTTCTCCTATTTTTAAGGCAGCTATGCAAAGATTACTTTTTTTAGTATTTGTTCTTATCACCTCAGTGGCCTGGTCACAAGAAAGCGACCTGCTGTTGGGAACCATTGAAAATGAAAATACCCAACTACCCATGGAAACCGTTCATGTCCTTAATCTGACCCAGGTAATTGGTACAACCTCTGATCGACAGGGAAATTTTGAGCTCCCAGCAGCTGTCAATGACACGCTTTATTTTTCTTATCTCGGTTACAAACCCCTAAAAATTGCGGTAACCAGCGATATGTTAAAATTTAAGAACACCCGCTTTGGGTTAACAGAATTGGCCTATGCCTTGGAAGAAGTAATCATTCGTCCTTACCAATTAACTGGTTATCTAGACGTTGACGCACGCAACGTACCCCTCAATAACAATGCCCGCTATCAAATCAGTGGGCTGCCTAATGTTGGTTATGAAGCCGGAAACCGCGATCGATCGGCTTTTTCTAAAGCCCTGGGCGCCTTGTTCAATCCCGCTGATTTTCTGCACAATCTATTTGGGAAAAATCCTAAACAAATGCGGAAACTCAAAAAAATGCGTGAAGATGATGAAATCAAAAACCTATTATTAACCAAATTTGACCGCACTGTTTTAGAACAGTTACTCGGCTTGGAAAGGGTTGACATTGATGAAATATTAAGAAATTGTAATTATTCGGATGTCTTCATTAAAGAATCAAATGACCTGCAAATCCTTGAGGCTATCAGTGGTTGCTATGAAGAATATCGTGTACTTCAACTGTGAGTAATGGCTGCTCTTGAATCACATCTGGCTTTTTTTGAAGGATTATCAGCTCGAAGAGCTGACAGACTTTTGGGTGCTGCTTATTTGGCGGATCACCCTGAGCATTGGGAAGGACTTTTTTTATTCAGTCTCAATCCGAAGGCCAAACGAATACATGTTGTGCTGTGTTGGTGTGTAGAATTATACATTATTCCACAGCCGGACCTTCTTCAAGCTTCTTTCAATCATTTCTTGGAACAATTGCCCAAAATAAAAAACGAAAGTATGCGCAGGAGTTTGAGTAAGATGCTTTTTTACTATGCCAAAAAAAATAGTGCCAAGCTAACGCCACAACACAAAGGACAAATTATCGCCCTAGCTTTTGATTGGTTAATTGAGCCTGCGCAAGTAGCAACCCAAAATTTCGCTTTAAAATTACTACGGTTGCTTCAAGATGAGGCGGCATGGGTCAAAGAAGAGTTAAAAGCTATTGTTCAGCAACAAATGCCAACTGCCAGCCCAGGCTATAGGGCAGCAGCAAGAGAAATTTTCAAATAGGCTAAAGAAGTCCCTCCGCTACCCTATCTTTGTGGCGCAAAATGCTACTTATATGATGCTCAATGCGCTCAACGCCATTTCACCTATTGATGGACGCTACCGTTCCAAAACGAAGTCGTTGGCTCCTTTTTTTTCAGAAGAAGCCCTGTTTAAATATCGTGTACAGGTAGAAGTCGAATACTTTATTGCCTTATGTGAAAGTGGGCTTCCTGAATTGAAAAGCTTTAATCCGTCTTTATTCGAAGACCTGAGAAGTCTTTACATCCATTTCAACCAAGACGATGCGACCACCATCAAGGAAATTGAAAAAACCACCAATCATGACGTAAAAGCGGTTGAGTATTTTATCAAAAAAGAATTTGACGCCCTCGAAATTCAGACTTATAAAGAGTTCATTCATTTTGGGTTGACATCTCAAGATATCAACAATACAGCAATCCCCCTCTCTATAAAGGAAGCACTGTACAAAGTATATTTACCTGAGTTGGAAGCCCTACAAGAAGCTATGGTGGGCCTAGTCGAGTCTTACAAAGATATTCCGATGCTGGCTCGAACCCATGGACAACCAGCTTCTCCTACTCGATTGGGGAAAGAAATCGAGGTATTTGTCAACCGCTTAGAAGAACAGAAAATCCATCTACTTCAAGTTCCCCATGCCGCTAAATTTGGTGGGGCAACAGGTAATTTTAATGCCCACCATGTTGCTTATCCCGAGATTGACTGGAAACACTTTGGCTTACAGTTTATTGAAAAACAACTCGGTCTTCATCATTCCTTTCCTACCACTCAAATAGAACACTATGATTCTTTGGCTGCACTTTGTGATGCCATGCGACGTATAAATACCATCTTGATTGATTTTAGCCGAGACATTTGGTCCTATATTTCTATGGATTATTTCAAGCAGAAAATAAAAGATGGTGAAGTAGGGTCTTCTGCTATGCCGCATAAAGTAAATCCTATTGACTTTGAAAATGCAGAAGGTAATTTGGGAATGGCCAATGCTGTTTTTGGATTTTTTTCAGAAAAATTACCCATTTCACGTTTGCAACGCGACTTGACAGACAGCACAGTATTAAGAAATATTGGTGTACCCTTTGGTCATTCTCAAATTGCATTACTTGCTCTCCAAAAAGGTTTGGGCAAATTGTTGGTCAATACCGAAAAGATTAATCATGATTTAGAACAAAATTGGGCCGTAGTGGCCGAAGCCATTCAAACTATTCTTAGGAAAGAAGGCTATCCCAATCCTTATGAAGCCCTCAAAGAACTGACCCGTACCAATTCAACCATTTCGCAGGAAAGTATACAGCAGTTTATAGACCAATTGGATATTGATGCGAATTTGAAAGAAAAATTAAACTCAATTACGCCTTTCAACTATACTGGGATTTAGCCAAGGGGGTATGAACCGACTATTTATGAATTTTTTTAAGCTGATCTCCGCCAGGTAAATCCATCACTTCTGTTAGTCGACCTACTAACTCTAAATTAATATTACCTTCCAAAAACAGAAGAACAGATTGGAGTTTTTTGCCTTGAATACGTATTGCGTTTTCCAATCCTTTCCCCTTAGAAAACATCAATAATCGTTTGACGTGGATTTCGTCTTCCCCCAATTCGGCATAAAATCGTAGTATATTGTCGGTTTCTTCTAGTTGTAACAAAAGTTCCATATTTTCATTTGACACCCAATCCCTAACCGTTTTGGTGAGCGATGCCGCTATGTCAGCTTCTTCAGTAACTAAGACCTTAAAGGAACGTATACTTTTAATCATCGCTAGATAAGCGGCAGTTTCGGGGTCATTGGATTGCAAGTCCATTTGCCCCAACAAACGAAACATCATTGGATTAACAGAAAGAAACTGTACCCCTTTTTGATCTTGATACGCTTGAAAAAATGATTGACTGTGTACTGAAATCGTAGAAAACAATACCAGTAGAATAAAATGTCGCATGGTGCTAGATTGGTTTATCAAGATTACAATTTTTTTGCAAATTTTTAGTGATGGACAAGTATCAATAAATAATAGTATTTTTAATGCTTAGTATAATCAAGCCATGAAAAACCTCAAATTTTTTCTCTTCGCCTTCATACTATTGGTCAGCTGTAATAAAAAAGACCAGGATGATGCGCTTATAAATCTGGAGGGAGACCTTGAACTCAGTGATTTTGTGTGGAAAGGAATGAATCAATATTATTATTGGCAAGAACAAGTACCCAATCTATCGGACGACAAAGCAACGGATAGAAACGCCTATGCCCAATTTATTCAAGCCAATAGCAATCCAGATCAGTTTTTTGAATCTTTACTATTTACAGATGACCGTTTTAGCTGGATTGTAGACGACTATATAGCGTTAGAAAATTCATTCCAAGGCATAGTAGCGTCTAATGGGGTTGAATTTTCGCTGTTGCGGCAAAGCGAAGGTTCGAACGATTTGGTGGGTTGGGTCAAATTTATTCATCCTGATTCAGATGCTTCAGATAAAGAAATACAGAGAGGGGATTTGTTTACCCATGTCAATGGACAAGAACTCAATGTTGACAATTATCAGGATCTACTCTATGGTGAGAACTTGACCTATACCCTAGGTATGGCTGACTATTTAGAAGGGAACTATAATCTTAATGGAAATGCTGTAGAATTGACAAAAGAGGAAAATTTTCAAAAAAATCCACTTTACATACAAGAAGTATATGAATACGATAGTCAACGTATTGGATATTTAATGTATAATCAGTTTGCTAGCAGTTTTAACGAAGCCTTGAATGAGACCTTTGCTGAGTTTCGCAGCCAGAGTATTACAGACCTGATCCTAGATCTACGCTACAACCGTGGCGGATCAATATCTACATGTACCTATCTTGCATCATTGATAACAGGACAATTTACAGGAGAAATTTTTGCCCAAGAATTGTGGAATCCCAAACTAACAACTTACTGGGAAGAAAACGATGAGGAAAGCCTTTACAATCGTTTTACTGATCAAATAAAAGATGGTAACACACTCAACTCACTCCGACTTAATCGGGTATTTATTTTAACATCACAGGAAACTGCCTCTGCCAGCGAGTTATTAATCAATGGTTTAGCTCCCTATATTGAAGTTATACAGATTGGAGATGCGACTGTGGGTAAAAATGTTGGATCTATTACGTTGTATGATTATATAGATAACAATCGCACCAAAAATCCAAATCATTTTTATGCGATGCAACCCATTGTATTGGCTATTGCAAATAGTGAAGGATTCGCTGACTATACGGATGGATTGACACCAAATATTGCATTAAAAGAAGATCGAAAAAATGCTGGGATTTTGGGTGACCCAACGGAACAGCTTCTGGCTGAAGCCCTAAGTCAAATTGTCGTTGAAGAAGAGGAAGATGTAACAAGTAAAAGAAAAAATTATGGTACCGACTTACTCGGACCATTATTTGATGATAGATATTTACTACAAGAACAGCGACTTATAATTGATACTTATAAAAGCAAACCCTTATTTAAAAAGCATAACGAAAGCCAACCATAAAATTTCGGCCCCTGCTGCTGTAATTCAAAAATTCTATATAATCAGCATTTAATACATTGGTGGCGTTGACAAACAGAAGTCCCAGCTTAGGGACTTGATATTGCAACCGTAAATCCAAAAGCGAATATGCTGCTAGTTCTGTCATAGCATCAGCTGCCATACGTGTTCCAGTTCTGGAAAGACTGGTCGATATATTCCATCGCTTAGCAGGTGAAAAATCCAGATACAGGCGATAGGCGTGCTTAGGAATACGACGTAAGTCACCGCCCTTCGCTTTGGTAAGAGTATAATTAAGACCCCACTGCCATTTGCTATTCAACTTAATGTTATATCGCATTTCCAAACCTGAGTAATATACCGATTCGATTGAATTAGCATATCGAAACGTTTCAAAATCATAAATCAATGTTGGATTTTCCTTGCGCTTAAAATAAGCAGTAGTTACTGAACCCTTGGGGAAGGAATAGGATATTCCCGCTTCTTGTGTTTGACTTTCTTCTGGCTCCAACGCATCATTACCAGAATAGGGATCATATAATTGATATAAACTGGGCGTATTGAAACCTGATCCTACGCTAGCAAAAATCTTTAAAGTACGCTTTTCAGCGAACCGAAAATTGTAGGAAGGGTTAATATTGTAAGTTAAGGCTGTTCCATACACGTCGTGGTTGTTCCACCGTCCGCCTAAACTAAAGTTCAACCCCTTGTCAGAATAAACCATATTCAAGTATAGGTCGTTTTGTTGAGAACGCTCTGTGGCTTCAATATTGGCAACCGTTTGCTGAAAAAAGTAACCCATGATGCTATACAGCTTTTCATTGATCACAAAACGATTGGATAGATCAAGGGTCAGATTGTTACTTTCATAAGCCACAGGAAAATCAGATTGAAAGTCACGTTGGGTCGTTTGATAGCCAACATCTAATTGGATTTCGCCTTTTGTATATTGGTAATTTTGCTGCAAAGCAGCTCGCCATAGTTTGGATAGCAGTAAATTGTCAGCGTCTGCTGGTGCAAAATTAACATCAAAACCGTCATATTGGTTGCGCATATCATCATGATTAGCGGTGAACCGCAGGCGATACGAATCAGATGGATTATAACCAAGATTGAAACCAAAATTTTGGCGGGCAAATAAATCAGCCTCACCGCCAGCAACAGCACTCATTCCATCTGCATAGCGCTGGGAATAAAATGTACTAAAATCCATTTTTTTCAAGGCATGGTTGAGCCGAACACTATTCTCAACAGCCGAAATACCATTCTTCTGTGACTCTTGAGCCGTTAGCGTACCTAGACTGCTATTCCAGGTAAAGAAAGGTTGGTTCCTCCCTTTTTTGGTTGTGATATTGATGACCCCTGTTGCGGCAGAACTGCCGTAGAGTGTCCCAGCAGCTCCTTTTAAGATTTCAATTGAAGCAATGGCGTCTAAAGGAAGAAAATTAAGATCAAAATCAGTCCCAATACGAGACGGATCGTTGATACGAACACCATCGACCAAAAATAAGACCTGGTCATTGCGTCCACCTCGAATAGAAGTTGTAAGGTTTTGTCCTAACTGTGAACGACTACCAAGTATATCAATTCCAGCACGAGTTCTCAACACTTCAGCTAAATCTAATCCTTGAAATTTTTGTAGGGTTTCCCCATCAATTTTTTCTACCATACGCCCCGACTGTGAGCGTTTAAGTGGAAAACGGCTGTCTATCACTACGACCTCTTCTAGATTTTGAGTGTTAAGACTATCGATTACAGAGTTTGACTCCTGTGCAAAAGATACCCGCATGGCCAAACCCAACAAAAGGAATGATACTCTGAAATTCATAATTGATACTTAAAAATTAAGGATGCTGCTAGTCCCGGCAGTCTCCAAAAAATTATAGGCAGGTCTCCTGGCTAGCTTTTCTTTACGCCTTCCCATGACAAATTCACAGTGGCAAGAGTATGTAAAGAGGTTTGATGGCTTACAGTTGCGGGTACAGCAATGGCTTCACACCATTTTCCCTTTTCATCTTCACAACAAAGAACCTATTGTACAAAGGTAATCAAAAGATAGGTTTATGAGGGTTTGAAATATAGGTGCTTTACCGTTGAGAAACCGTAAAATAAAAGGGCCGTGTAAAACAAGTCTCCCAAGAGCGTATTGGTGTAAAAAGGAATTGCCAAAACAAAACAACTGACCATAGCTTCCCATGTGTGGGGGTAGTGTAAAAACCAAACCCCTAAATTGGTCGAGACAAAAAATACAATCGAAGAAAGAATAACAGTCCCAGGGTTTATTTTAGTAACTATAAAACCAATACCTAAAATGGCAGCAAAAGCCAAATAAACAAATCCTGTTATGGCACTAAACCCCAACACCAGGTCGGTCAAAATCATGGCAAGGAAAGGAACGAGAACCGCCACTAACTTACTGTCAAAGCGTGATGTAGCAAAAAGTGCTATCCCAGTGATCGGCGCAAAATTGGGGGGATGCGGTAGCAAACGACTCGCAACTGCCAACACAATCAGACTGAGTGCCAAAATAAATTCTTTATTCAATTTGAACTTTTCCATAGGACGAAGTTACTGAATTTTCTTATTTGGTCAGATACATTTTTCGTCGGGCATATAGATTATAAAATTCATCATCTTTCAAACTGTCAATGAATAAAATACTCTCTCCTGTACTCTTCATTTCTGGCCCAAGCTGCTTATTGACATTGGGAAACTTATTAAAAGAGAAAACAGGCTGTTTGATGGCATAGCCCTCTAGTTGTGGATTGAAATTAAAGTCATTCAGTTTTTTGTCACCCAACATAACTTTGGTGGCATAATTGACATAAGGTTCTTTATAGGCCTTAGCGATAAAAGGTACTGTACGTGATGCCCTTGGGTTGGCTTCAATAATAAACACCTTGTCTTCTTGAATCGCAAATTGAATATTGATCAAACCCTTTGTATTGAGTGCTTTCGCAATCTTAATGGTATGGTCCTTGATTTGTTGTACCACGTATTCCCCCAGATTGAATACAGGGAGTGTCGCATTTGAATCCCCCGAATGGATTCCGCAAGGTTCGATGTGCTCCATAATCCCTATGATGTAAACCTCTTCACCATCGCAAATGGCGTCTGCCTCAGCCTCAATAGCACCGTCTAGATAGTGGTCTAGGAGTAACTTATTGTTTGGGATTTTACGGAGTAAATCAACAACATGCGCCTCTAGTTCTTCTTTATTGATGACGATTTTCATCCCTTGCCCGCCTAAAACATAAGAGGGACGAACCAGGATGGGAAAATCCAGCTTTTCGGCCAATTCCAATGCTTGATCGGCCGTTTCGGCTACTCCAAATTCAGGATAGGGTATGTTGTTTTCTTTGAGTAAAGTAGAAAAACTACCACGATCTTCTGCTAGATCAAGAGATTGGAAGCTAGTTCCAATAATATTAATACCATAACGGTCTAGTTTTTCAGCCAATTTGAGTGCGGTTTGCCCGCCCAACTGAACAATAACACCCTCAGGTTTTTCATGTTGGATTATATCGTAGATGTGCTCCCAAAAAACGGGTTCAAAATATAGCTTGTCTGCTGTATCAAAATCCGTTGAAACTGTTTCGGGATTACAGTTGATCATAATGGTTTCATAACCCGCTTCCTTAGCTGCTAGTACCCCGTGAACGCAACAATAGTCAAATTCAATCCCTTGACCGATACGGTTGGGACCAGACCCAAGAACAACAATCTTTTTTCTATTCGTTGAAACACTTTCATTAGCGCTGAATGGTGCTTGACCTGGTAGCTGCATCTGTGCCTCAAAAGTTGAATAGTAGTAGGGCGTTTTTGCTTCAAATTCGGCTGCACAAGTATCGACCAATTTATAAACCCTTTGGATACCCATCAAAGAACGCTTTTTATAGACCTCACTTTCTAAACATTCTAGCATGTGTGCGATCTGTCTGTCGGCAAAGCCTTTTTGCTTTGCTTCCAACAACAGCTCTTTTGAAATCGAGTCAATGGTGTAAGTACCAATTTCCTTTTCCAGCATGTACAATTCTTCATATTGCCTGAGGAACCACATGTCTATCTTTGTTATGTCGTGAATGGTTCGCAGCGGAATACCCAACTGGATGGCATCATAAATGACAAAAACACGATCCCAACTGGCATGGGTAAGCTTGTCGATAATCTGGTCATAGTTATTATACCCTTTCCCATCTGCTCCGAGGCCATTCCTTTTGATCTCCAATGATTGCGTGGCTTTGTGGAGGGCTTCTTGGAAAGATCGACCAATTCCCATTACCTCACCTACAGCTTTCATTTGCAGACCAAGAGTTCTTTCGGCACCATCAAATTTATCAAAATTCCACCTGGGGATTTTGACAATGACATAATCCAATGTCGGTTCAAATAAAGCAGAAGTAGACTGTGTGATCTGGTTATTGAGCTCGTCGAGTGAGTAGCCAATAGCAAGCTTTGCAGCTACTTTGGCAATAGGATAACCTGAAGCTTTAGACGCTAGTGCTGAAGAACGAGACACCCTAGGGTTGATTTCAATAGCAATAATATCTTCCTTTTCGTCAGGGCTCACAGCAAATTGCACATTACAACCACCAGCAAAGTCACCAATACTTCGCATCATTTTGATAGCCATATCACGCATTCTTTGAAAAGTACGATCTGAAAGGGTCATGGCTGGCGCTACTGTAATGGAATCACCCGTGTGGATACCCATTGGATCCATATTCTCAATGGTACAAATAATGACGACATTATCATTTTTGTCGCGAAGTAATTCAAGTTCATATTCTTTCCAACCCAATAGCGCTTTATCGATTAAAACTTCGTGGATAGGGGAAGCTTCTAGACCTCGGGTCAGTAACTCTTCAAAAGAATCAGCATTATGAACAAAAGAGGCGCCTGTACCACCCAGGGTAAATGAAGGGCGAATCACTAGGGGAAAACCAAAATCCTGTGCAATTTCTTTTCCTTTAAGGAAAGATGTGGCGGTTTTTGCTGGTGCAACAGGGATATCAATTTTTTTCAACAATTTTTTAAACTGATCTCGATCTTCAGTGATATTAATCGCATCAATATTTACCCCAATTATTTCAACATTAAATTGTTCCCATATACCCTTGTCATCTGCCTCAATACAAAGATTTAAGGCTGTTTGGCCACCCATGGTAGGCAGAACAGCATCCACCTGATGTTTTTCTAAAACTTCAATAATTGATTTTGTTGTTAACGGTTTAAGGTAAACATGATCAGCCATTGACGGATCGGTCATGATAGTAGCAGGGTTAGAATTGATAAGAATAGTTTCTATTCCATCTTCCCGCAAAGAGCGTAACGCTTGTGAACCAGAGTAGTCAAATTCACACGCTTGCCCAATAATAATCGGCCCTGAACCTATAATTAAAATCGTGTTGAGGTGTTCTTGTTTCGGCATGCTATTCAGTATTCTATAGTCAAGTTAAGATAAAAAAAAGGTGTTACTGGAAAAAGTAACACCTTGATGAATCGATAGTTTTTTCAACATTTATTTTTTGTGTCGTGGCTCTGAGGAGACAGTTAACTTTTTTCTTCCCTTGGCACGACGGCTGGCCAATACACGGCGACCGTTGGCAGAGGCCATGCGCTCGCGAAATCCATGTTTGTTTCTTCTTTTCCTCTTTGAGGGCTGAAATGTTCTTTTCATACGTACTTATGCTTTTGTGCTTATTGGGAAGCGATTTCCTAAAGCCGTGCAAATATAACACAACTTTTTTGTATCCAAAACAATTAAACCCTCCAAAAGGTATTTTTACTACTTTTGGAGCAAATCAACATTATGTTCCCTAAAATCATTAAACTTATTTTGGCAGCAGGCACCTTGGCATTCGGTGTATATCAGTTTACAGACAGCGAAATTGGTAATGGCATCTTTGCGATTTTGCTCTCTGGTATGTTTGTGCTGTTATACTTCAAAAATGAGATTATTTTTCTTGCCTTTTTACGGTTACGAAAACAAGATTTTGAGGGGACGCAAAAATGGTTACAACGGATTCCCAACCCGTCAACGAGTCTGGTTCAAAAGCAACAAGGCTATTATTATTACCTGAAAGGGATCATCCAATCTCAGTCCAATTTGACTCAGGCAGAAAAACATTTCAAAAAAGCGCTGGAATTGGGACTCAACATGAAGCACGATTTGGCCATGGCCAAAATGAGTTTAGCAGGGATTTTGATGCAAAAAAGAAGAAAAAGAGAAGCTACCCTTTTGCTAACAGAAGCTAAAAAGCTTGATAGTCATGGTATGTTGACCGCTCAGATCAAAATGATGCAACAACAACTAAAGAAGATTTAGTCCGCAACGGGTATCGCAATTTCATAATACTTTCTCGACTTATTGTTCAAATGATTTTGGAGCAACCACGGGTTATTTAATTTCAATTGGTTGTAATCCATTTTCATCTGTTTTGAGAAGCGTGCTAAATTGGTTATAGCCGTGTCCAAACCTACTTTCTTGATTGGTATCGATTCGTATAAATCCTCTTTTTCGAAAATAAACCCATAGTTCTTGGGATGCTGCATAATTTCTTTAATTGCTAGGATTCGAAACATATATCGTGATGTTTCGCTCCCCAAATACAAGTCGTAATAATTGTCTACCTGTTGGGTAGTCAATTTTTTTTGAATACCACTCATACCACGGTTGTAAGCAGCTGCAGCCAGTGTCCATGAACCTAATTTTTCTTTTGCTTTTTTCAAATATTGACAGGCCACTCGTGTGGCCATTTCAAGATGATAGCGTTCATCTACATTTGAATTGACTTCCAAGCCCATTTCACGACCCGTAGTACGCATGATTTGCCAAAAACCTGAAGCACCTTTCGGTGAGCGAACGTTAGCCAGACCACTTTCAATAACGGCTAGGTATTTAAAATCGTCAGGTATTCCTTCTTCCTCTAAAATGCGCTCAATCTGTGGGAAATATTTATTGGCACGCTTCAGTAATAACATCATGTTGGATTGCCAATAGGTATTGACCAACAATTCTCTATCCAAACGCTCCTTAAGATCGGGGCGATTCATACTTACTTTTTCTCCAGCAAAGGATACAGATTCTGGTAAAGTCAGTGCATAAACTTTATAGAAACCCTCTGGGTCGTTGGTCTTAAAAGCACTGCGCCACTCTACAGAGGAGGCTGCCACAAACAACCCTAAAATCGGAAGCAAAATAAAAAGATTGGATTTTTTCACGATTGCGGAATTTTATTTGAAACGTTAGAATGAAGATTTTCTTGTACTTCGGAGCCCAAAATTATATTGGGTAGGTGCTGGTTGAACCAGTTTTTTTTAGTTATGATCATGGCATGTTCTCCTGGAATTTTCAAAACTGGGTCTTGTATGGATTTAATAGGGAAAACACTGTCTTCGTTGCCATGAATATGAATTAGATTAGAAGTCGGCGCAGTAGGATGCCAGTTAACTATTTGATCAATTGACCATTTGAGATAGGCTGCATCTCTTTCCGACAAATACCGACGGTATAGACTTAATCTCCTTTTTATGGCTTTTCCAAAAGCAAACAAAGCCAAGGACTCAATATTCTCTACCCATTGAAGTGGGAGCAATTTGTGCAAATTGGTTTTTTGCGCCATTCTCATGTGTAATGGTAATTCTTCTCGTGCCTTTACACTTGAGATAATAATAACTTTTTCAGTAGGGATCAATTGAGCCATTTCTTGAACCAAAATGCCACCAAAAGAAACTCCAATTAGAATAGGATTCTCATGCTCTATGCGCTCGCACATACGTGTAGCATATGACTTTAAAGTTTCATTTTCGTAGGGAGGAATCCAACTCAACCAATGCGCGACTATGGGATCAGGAAACGCCAAAAACTCAAATATTTTAGGGCTAGCTGCCATCCCAGGCATCAAATAAATATGTTTCCTATTCATACAAACAAAGCTACAAAACAATTTTTTTGTAAATTTGTAATCCTTTTCCCTTTTTACGGAATTAAGACCAAAACAAATTAATTTTTATGAATATAGAAGCTATTGTCAACAACGAGTTTCTTCGTCAGTTCGAATTTACAAGTGAAAACGAAATGGCCAGAATCGAGTACGCAGAACAGGAACGAAAAATCTTTTTGACCAAGCTTTCCATCCCCAAAGCCATTGACACCCCAGAATTTGAAGAAGAATTTATCAAAACAGTTCTGGAAATGCTCGCTGATAGGAACCTAAAGGTTGTACCAACCTCTCCGAAAATTGCAGGCTTTGTTCGTCGCAATAAATCCTATAAGTCTCTGTTACCTGTCGGGATTAAGTTATAATCTCCAAACGGGCATATCCAGCTGAATCGATATCTTTTAGTATCCCTTCTCGACATTGATTGACCAATGCTGGATCCCAAGGTACTCGAACCTTCACATAGTTACGGGTAAAGCCGTGGATGTAGCCTTTTTTGTTTTCTCCTTCAAACAAAACACTAACCTGCTTGCCGATTTGTGATGCATAGAAATGTTGCTTTTTTTTAGCAGAAAGAGCACGAAGGACTTTGCTACGTTTGTTTCTGATAAGTTGAGGAACAGGGTTTTCCAACAAAACAGCTTCTGTATTAGGACGCTCTGAATACGTAAAAACGTGAAAATAAGAAACGGGAAGCTGCTCTAAAAAAGAAAAAGTTTCTAGGAAATTTTCTTCCGTTTCACCAGGAAAACCAACAATCACATCCACACCAATACAACAGTCTGGCATCACTTGTTTAATACGTGCTACCCGATCAAAATAAAGTGGTGTAAGATAGCGTCGTTTCATTTTTTTAAGGATGGTATCACTTCCACTTTGAAGTGGAATATGAAAGTGTGGTACAAACCGCTTACTTTGGGCCACAAAATCTATGGTCTCATTTTTTAAAAGATTGGGTTCAATAGAAGAAATTCGAAAGCGATCAATACCCGTAACATTGTCCAAGGCTTGTACCAAATCTAAAAAAGTGTGTTCATGTTTCTTGTTGCCCATTTCACCTTTTCCATAATCACCTATATTAACTCCAGTCAGTACAATTTCACGAATATTTTGTCGGGCAATTTGTTCAGCATTTTTAACAACATTTTCTAGGGTATCACTTCGAGAAATTCCGCGTGCTTGGGGAATGGTACAATAAGTACATTTATAGTCACAGCCGTCTTGAACTTTTAAAAAAGAGCGGGTACGGTCGCCCAACGAATAACTCCCTTCGTAGGTGTCTGCCACTTCTATTTCACAGGCATGTATGTCGGTTTTTTCTTTTTTTGATAAATCATTTAAATAGGCCGTGAGCTTAAATTTGTCTGAAGCACCTAAGACCAAATCAACCCCATTCACATCAGCCAATTCTTCTGGACGCAATTGCGCATAGCATCCTACAGCAGCGATAAAGGCAGTAGAATTTTGTGCCATTGCTTTTTTAACTAAGCCCTTAAATTTTTTATCTGCATTGTCCGTAACCGAGCAGGTATTGATTACGTATATATCGGCTGGTTGGTCAAAATCTACCCGTTCAAAATTTTCTTCATTAAAATCACGAGCAATCGTGGAGGTCTCAGAAAAATTCAACTTACAACCCAAAGTGTAAAAGGCCACTTTTTTTCTATTTGGCACAGCAAGTGTTTGCATTTTCATTTTCCTGCTAACAGTTTATCCTTATATTTCGGCACAAATATAGTAACTATGGGGCGTTTGCTATGCTTTGGTTCATCTTTTCGACATTTCTCATTTCTGCTTTTGTTTTGCAGCTTGTATCATTGTAGTCAACCGACCCATAATTTTACTGACAAGGACGTATTTCGATACAATGAGTATCGGAACGTTACCAGTTTGGATCCAGCTTTTGCTCGTAACCCACAGAATATTTGGCCTGTCAATCAACTTTTTAATGGGTTGATCCAGTTGGATGAAAAACTAAATATTCGCCCAGAAATTGCCACTGATTGGGAAATTAGTGAAGATGGATTGGTTTATACATTCAAGTTACGCCCAGATGTATACTTCCATCGTTCTCCGGTCTTTGGGGCAACACAAACCCGTGCAGTTACGGCAGCTGATTTTGTTTTCAGTCTGAAAAGATTAACCGATTCCCAACTGGCTTCTCCAGGAGGGTGGGTGATGCAACATGTCGAAACCATTGAAGCCCTTGACACGCATTTACTATCCATCCGCTTGAAAAGACCCTTCCCTGCCTTTTTAGGTTTACTTAGCATGCGTTATTGTTCGGTGGTCCCCAAAGAGGCCATTACGGAATATGGATCAAATTTCAGAAGTCAGCCTGTTGGAACAGGACCTTTCCAATTTCAATTGTGGGAAGAAGATGTGAAATTGGTACTCCGAAAGAATCCACATTATTTTGAAACTGACAAACATGGCAATGTACTCCCCTATTTAGAAGCCATCTCTGTTCAATTTATTCCAGACATTCAGAGTGAATTCATGCTTTTTTTACAAGGAAAACTTGATTTTCTCAATTCACTTGACAGTTCTTATAAAGACGAACTCCTCACACCAGAAGGTCGTTTGCAGAATAAATATCAAGACCAGATCCAAATGCAGCTGGGCCCTTATTTGAATACAGAATATATTGGAATATACCAGGATGCTGACAACCCTGCTGTACAGTCCATTGCCGTTAGGGAAGCCTTAGCTATAGGGTTTGACAGAAAAAAAATGGTCTTGTTTTTAAGAAACAACATTGGTTTTGAAGCAAATAATGGGTTTATTCCGATTGGTCTACGGGGTCACAATCCATCAATCAAAACAAGGTTTAATCCGCAGCGAGCCCGTAAATTGGTGCAACAATATCGCCAAAGTACTGGGAAAATTCCTGAATTGCGATTGGCCACTGACGCCAATTATTTAGATTTATGTCAATATATCCAAAGAGAGGTAGAAAAAATAGGAATCAAAATTCAGATTGACCTCATGCCAACGGCTAGTTTGAGACAAGCCAAATCTTCTGGAAAGCTGGACTTATTTCGAGCAAGTTGGATTGCAGATTACCCCGATGCTGAAAATTATCTCGGTTTGTTCTATTCCAAAAATTTCTCACCACAAGGGCCAAATTACACCCATTATCAAAACCCATTATTTGATCAATGGTTTGAAAAGTCCTACCTATTAAAAGACATAAACGAAAGAGAAAAATGGTATCGAAAAATGGATAGCTTGATGTTGACAGATTATCCTGTAATACCCCTATATTATGACAAAGCCATACGGTTTGTTCAAAAAAATGTGTCGGGATTAACGATGAATCCTATCAATATCCTTAGCCTTAAAACAGTAAAGAAAACAAAATAAGCTTGAGTCAGGCCGTAAAAAAACCGCCTCAAGGACGGTTTGTATAAGATGGAAAGTCTAAGGGTTATTTTTTAAACTTTGCGTATTTATTTTTGAACTTATCGATACGTCCTGCAGTATCAACCAGTTTAGATTTCCCTGTGTAATATGGGTGAGAAGTTCGTGAAATTTCAAGCTTAATCAAAGGGTACTCAACACCTTCGACCTCGATTGTTTCTTTGCTATTTGCCGTGGACTTGGTAATAAAAACATCTTCGTTAGACATATCCTTAAAGGCTACAAGTCTATAATTCTCTGGATGAATATCTGTTTTCATACTTTTACATTAGGAGCGCAAATGTAAGAGTATTTATAAAAACTACCTAAAGTAAAAGAGATTTTTTATAAGTCAAAAAACATTATATTGTTCTTGAATTTGAATCATACAAAAACATGGAAAATCAATCTTTATCATTACAACCCTACATGCTCAAATTTGGAGGTCTATTGGGTGGCATCTCCGTGATTTTTGCGCTAATGCTTTTCTTCCTGGATATGCATTATGGACAAGAGCCCGCAGTCAATTATATCAACTACGCCATAACCATTACCGTTATTGTACTGGGACTTTATAATTATAGAAAAGAAAACGATGGCTACATTAACCTTGGTGAATCTCTCAAGCTCGGTCTTGGTATCTCATTAGTTTCAGCTGTGATATCCATTCTTTATACGGCGCTTTTATTTTACGTATTAGAACCTGATTTTATGGTCAAATCCCTCGAAATGGCCAAAACGAAAATGATTGATGAAAACCCAGAAATGACACAAGAACAAATTAATATGAGTATTGAAATGATGGAGAAATTCTCAGGTATGGGAACCATTACAGTAGTAATTTTAATATTCAGTCTGTTTTTCGGTTTTGTCACCTCTTTGGTGTCGGGATTAATTCTTAAACGCGCCCGCCCTGAATAATAAGGGGTTTTGTACCTTTGTTGAAAATTCCTACAACAATGGAGCTTTCCTTGGTAGTCCCTTTACTAAACGAGGCTGATTCCCTTCCTGAACTTTACCGCTGGATCGATCAATCCTTGGAAGGCATCGACTATGAACTCATCTTTGTTGATGATGGTAGCACCGATCATTCTTGGAGAACGATTAGTCTCCTATCCGCTCAGACAGGTAAAGTTAAAGGGATTCAATTCAGTAGGAATTTTGGAAAATCTCAAGCCTTACATGCCGGTTTCCTACAAGCTAAAGGAGATTACGTAGTAACATTGGATGCAGATTTGCAAGATTCTCCTGCGGAAATCATTTCCATGATAACACTTTTAGAAGAAAATAAATGGGATCTTATCTCTGGATGGAAAAAGAAAAGATATGATTCGATACTTTTCAAAAATCTCCCTTCGCGGCTATTCAACTGGGCAGCACGCCGAGTATCAGGTATTCAGTTGCACGACTTTAATTGTGGGATAAAAGTTTATCGTAAAGACGTTATCAAAGAAATAGAAGTCTATGGTGAAATGCATCGATACATTCCGGTATTGGCAGCACAAGCAGGCTTTAACCGAATTGGCGAAAAAGTCGTTCGGCACCAAGCCCGAAAACATGGTGTATCAAAATTTGGTATGGAACGTTTTATTAGAGGATTTCTCGATTTGATTACCCTTTGGTTTTTACATCGATTTGGAAAATATCCTATGCATTTTTTTGGCTTACTGGGCACGCTAATGCTTTTACTTGGCTTTGGTTTTACCCTCTATTTGGGTATCGATAAATTATTTATCAACCAAACCAGTCGACTGATAAGTGAGCGACCCGAATTTTATATTGCACTGACTACCATGATTTTAGGGTCTCAATTTTTTATTGCAGGGTTCTTGGCCGAATTGATTCTCAAGGGGCAACCTAATAAAGAAAGATACATTATAAAAAATACAATTGCACCCCATGACCATTGATCAAAAAATTGCCCTATGGAGCAGTTCTATTTTTGATGCCCAAACCCAAAAAGAAGTCCATAATCTCAAACAAAAACCAGCTGCATTACACGATGCCTTCTATACTGAATTGCGTTTTGGTACAGGTGGAATGCGAGGAATAATGGGTGTTGGTACGAACCGGATCAACAAATACACACTAGGGCGATGCACCCAAGGCCTGGCCAATTTTCTCAATGAAAAAAATAGTAAAGCCAGCGTGGTGGTTGCCTATGACTCACGTCACCAAAGCCAAAGCCTTGCGCAAGAGGTTGCAGCCGTTTTGTCAGCCAATAATATAAAGGTTTATCTTTTTACAGACTTGCGTACCACACCTGAATTATCATTTGCCGTTCGATACTTTCGGGCACAAGCTGGTATCGTACTAACGGCCTCACACAATCCACCAGAATACAATGGTTATAAAGTGTATGGACCTGACGGAGGCCAAATTGTACCACCAATGGACCAATCCATCATGAATTTCATTCAAAATGTAAGCTATGATGCTATTCAATTTGGCCCACCACAAGCAAAAATTCATGCAGTGGATCAAGAAGTTGATGCGGCCTATTGGAATACAGTTCTAAATCTTATGCCGGAAGAAGATACGGCTACAAAAGACCTAAAAATCGTATTCACTTCTCTGCACGGCACAGCTATTACAGCCATTCCAAAAGTAATGGCATTAGCAGGCTTCAAAAACCTAAGTATCGTTAAATCACAGATGCATCCTGATGGTGATTTCCCAACAGTGAAATCACCCAACCCTGAAGATCCAGCAGCACTAGAGTTAGCCCTGCTTCAAGCTAAAAAAGAAAATGCAGATCTGGTAATTGGTACGGATCCAGACTGTGACCGATTGGGCGTAGTTTTTCGCAGCAACAAAATTGGAGATTATATTTTTTTGGACGGCAATCAACTGATGATTTTACTCACAGATTATGTGTTGCGTACGCTATCGCGTGATAATACTTTGGGCGATAAATATTTTATTGCTACCACGATTGTTTCTTCCCCATTGATGCAAAAAATTGCTGCTTTTTATAATGTGAAGTGTATTACTACACTCACGGGATTTAAATGGATCGCAGAAGCCATCGCCAAAAATCCTGATCAAACATTTATTTGCGGTGGGGAGGAAAGTTATGGTTTTTTGATTGGTGATGCTGTAAGAGATAAAGATGCCGTTTCTGCTGCTCTGTTGTGTGCTGAAATGACTGAAAGTTTAAAACAAAAAGAGAAAACCCTTCTCGATCAACTGATTTATTGTTATCAAACCTATGGATTCAGCAAGCAGCGATTAATTGCCATTCAAAAAGAAGGGGCAGCAGGGGTCAAAGCCATCCAAAAATGGATGCAACAATTCCGCCAAAAGCCTCCAAAATCGCTAGGCAATAGCCCCCTTGTTACGTTAGCTGATTACAAAATGGGTAAAGAAATAAATCTTAAAACTGGCATTGAGAAGCCTTTGAATTTGCCACATTCCAATGTCATACAATTTACATGCGAAAATGGAAGTATCATATCCATGCGACCTAGCGGCACGGAACCCAAAATCAAATTTTACCTCAGCGTAAACGGCAACTACCAGTCAGAGCTGTCTTGGGAATCCAACCAAGCCCAACTCGATAAACTACTTGACCAAATAGAAACAGATTTGGGATTATGATGCAGTATTTTCAAAAAATCATTCGCTTTGCTCGCCCCTACTGGATCTATGCTGCAATGAATGTGTTTTGCTACATTCTATATGCGCTTTTTAGTGCCCTAGCCTTGCTGTCTTTTATTCCCATGCTGGACATATTATTTAATCAAACTGAAAAATTGACCCAACCACCAACCTATCAAGGTTTGGGCGGTTTAAAAGAATATGTTCTCGGGACAATGAATTATGAATTGACGCAACGCACAGCTGAAGACCCTGGACAAGCCTTGATTTTGGTAATTGGATTAATTATTACATTATTTCTTCTGAAGAATATTTTTAATTATCTGGCACTCTATTTCATTAGTTTTCTCCGCAATGGGGTTTTGAGAGATTTACGCAATGCCCTTTATCTCAAAACACTAAACTTATCCTTGGACTACTTTACAGAAAAAAGAAAAGGAGATTTAATGGCCCGCATGTCCTCCGACGTAATGGAAGTCCAGGTTTCTTTTCTTTCTGTTTTAGAGCTTTTGATTCGAGAACCCCTTACCATAGTTATTACCCTTTGGCTAATGTTCCAAATGAGCACCCAACTCACCCTTTTTGTTCTTGTTTTTATACCAATATCTGGTTTTATCATTTCCACAATAGGGAAACAGTTGCGAAAAAAATCAGATTCGGTTCAAAAGGAACAAGGCTACTTTATGGCGTTAATTGATGAGACCCTAAACGGGCAAAAAATTATCAAGACCTTTAATGCTAAACCATTTTTCAACCAACGTTTTCAAGAAGCAACCCAGCGTTTTTATCATTTTTCCAACGCCCTGCTGCACAGAAATAATATGGCCTCACCATTGAGTGAGTTTATGGGTATTGCTATCATTGGGGTATTGCTATGGTATGGCGGAAATATGGTTTTAGTTGACGGCAGTCTAAAAGGCACTACTTTTTTCGCTTACATGGGATTGGCTTACAATATATTGACGCCTGCTAAAGGAATCAGTAAATCACTTTTTAGTTTACGTAAAGGTGATGCCGCAGCAGCTCGTTTGATCGAATTATTAGAAGCACCTGCTCAGGTTCAAGAAGTCGACCAACCCATCAATATGACTGGTTTTGAATCAGAAATTCGATTCAATAAGGTAAGTTTTCGTTATGGTGACAATGAAGTCCTTAAGGACTTTGATTTAACCATCAAAAAAGGAGAAATGGTGGCTTTGGTCGGACAATCAGGAAGTGGAAAAACAACCCTAGCTAACCTTTTGACTCGTTTCTATGATATCTATGCAGGAAAACTCACTATTGATGGACAATCCATAGATCAGATTAGTTTTGAATCCTTGTATGAAATGATGGGAATTGTTACCCAAGAAGCAATCTTATTTAATGATACGGTGGCCAATAATCTTCGCATTGCCAAACAAAATGTTACAGAAAAAGAATTGATCGCCGCAGCTCAAATAGCAAATGCTCATGATTTTATCATGCAAATGGAAGCAGGCTATGATAGTGTCATTGGAGAAGGCGGCAACAAATTATCGGGGGGACAAAAACAGCGACTATCTATTGCAAGAGCAGTGGTAAAAAACCCTGATATATTGATTTTAGACGAAGCCACCTCTGCTTTGGATACAGCATCTGAAAAATGGGTTCAACAAGCACTGGATCAGTTAATGAATGGCCGCACTTCACTTGTTATAGCACACAGACTCTCTACTATCCAAAAGGCAGATAAGATCGTTGTCTTGCAAGAAGGTAAAATCGCCGAAATGGGTACACACCAAGAATTATTAAGGCAAAAAGGGGTCTACCATAAACTGGTTCAATTGCAACAACTCTGATGCCAAAACTTCATAACAACCTAGCCATTGCGGGATTAACTGTACTGAAATCAGTCCTCAATGAACAAAAAAGAGCATCGAGGATATTGAGTCAAACCATTGTTTGCCATCCAAAATGGGGCGCAAGAGACCGAAAACTCCTCTACACTTTGGTTTATGACGTATTACGCTGGAAGCGTTACTATGCATTTTTATTGCAGGACAGCAATAATAACAATACGGTAGATGCCCTATTGGCATGCTGGTGTAAACTGAACGAGTACACGAGCGAAATTCTAAATGAAGTCAAACTTATTACCCCCCCCAATCCAGACTCGGCTCCGCCTGCCATAACAGCTTCTTTCCCTGATTGGCTATTTACGCTTGGCGCAGCAGAATTAGGCTCCATTTGGAAAAAAGAATACCGAGCCCTCAACGAGCAAGCGGCTGTTTCACTACGAGTCAATCGATTAAAATCTTCTCCAAAGAAAGTACAATCGCAATTGGTACAGCAATTTCAAATAAAAAGTGAATGGGATCCAGCCTATCCCGACGCATTACTACTTTCGCAAGGGCGAAAATGGGATACAAATCCATTGTTTAAAAAGGGTATATTTGAAATTCAAGACATCCATTCTCAACAAATTGCGCCATTTACAAAAGTGCAACCCAATGATCAGGTTATTGATCTATGTGCAGGTGCTGGAGGGAAAACTTTACATTTGGCTGCTTTGATGCGTAATCAAGGGCTAATCAAAGCTTTCGACATTGAGGCAAACAAACTCAAAGAACTCAATAAAAGAGCCAAACGAGCTGGAGCCAAAATCATTCAAGTCAAATGCATCACTAGTGAAAATGATATTTTAGGATTGAAAAACTGGGCCAATGTTGTTTTGATTGACGCCCCCTGTTCCGGTTTAGGTACCCTTAAGCGAAATCCCGAAATCAAGTGGCGATTAACACATGAACAACTCAGTAAATTAGTTTCCATTCAAAAAAATCTGTTGCAGCAAGCCGCAGGGTGGGTCAAACCCAACGGCGTTATAACATATGCTACTTGCTCAATCTTACCTTCAGAAAATCGGTTACAAGTTCAATCCTTTTTAAATACGCATCCCGAATTTAAACTAGAATCAGATGTGACATATTACGCCCACCAAAGCGCTTTTGATGGTTTTTATATGGCACGACTGCGGAAAAAAGTTGAAATGTGAATAACTCACCATAAAGTAAACACAAACTAGGCCAAGGCTAAGCAAAAAAGAAGGACAAAAGAATTATTTTTGTGCTTTAACAAGCCTTGGTTATGATTCATTTTTTTGGTGTACAAGATGTAAAAATCATTGCACTAGCTACCTCTCAACCCCTGTCAGCTGAGACATTTAAAAAACTTCATTGGTTGTTTGGAGAAGCATCACATCTAATGGACACCCAACTATCGGGGGGGTTTTATGGACCACGGGCTTCCATGGTTACGCCGTGGAGTACCAATGCTGTTGAGATCACTCAAAATATGGGTATATCAGGAATTGATCGGATTGAAACCTATCTATCCGAGCATATTGTCAAAGATATCGACCCCATGTTGGTAACCCGTTATGAAGGATTGGATCAGAAACTGTTTGATGTTGATGTCACACCAGATCCAGTTCAACATGTAAAAGATATCAGCCAATATAATATTCAGGAGGGATTGTCGCTGAGTATTGAAGAAATTGACTACTTGGAACAACTCGCCAGGAATCTAGGCCGTCCCCTAACCGATTCAGAAGTGTTTGGGTTTTCGCAAGTCAACTCCGAACATTGCCGACATAAAATATTTAACGGTCAATTTGTAATCAATGGAGAAGAAAAAGACAATAGTCTATTTGAGTTAATAAAAAAAACCTCACAGGCACATCCAGAAAACCTAGTATCGGCTTATAAAGATAATGTTGCCTTTGTCCAGGGTCCAAAAGTAGAACAATTCGCACCAGAAAAAGGGGATCAACCGAGCATCTATCAGAAACAAATGGTTTCTAGTGTTCTATCACTCAAAGCTGAAACCCACAACTTCCCAACAACAGTGGAGCCCTTTAATGGCGCTGCCACAGGCTCTGGAGGTGAAATTCGGGATCGTTTGGCTGGGGGACAAGGATCTCTGCCATTAGCAGGTACAGCCGTTTATATGACTCCTTATGCTCGGGTTCAAGAAGCCTTATCGTTTGACCAATTTCCAGAACGCAAATGGCTCTATCAGACGCCACTCGATATTCTCATCAAAGCCTCCAATGGGGCCTCGGATTTTGGCAATAAGTTTGGGCAACCACTTATTGCAGGGTCTGTTCTGACCTTCGAGCATCAAGAAGGAACGCATCGATTGGGTTATGATAAGGTCATCATGTTGGCTGGTGGAATCGGGATGGGAAAAAAAGAACAAGCCCTAAAACACAAACCCAAAAAAGGAGATAAAATAATTATTTTGGGAGGTGATAACTACCGCATTGGAATGGGTGGTGCAGCTGTTTCTTCAGCAGATACAGGTGCATTTGGCAGTACTATCGAACTCAATGCGATCCAACGCTCGAACCCTGAGATGCAAAAAAGAGTCGCCAACGCGATCAGAGCTCTCGTCGAATTGAATGAAAATCCCATAGTTTCGATTCATGACCACGGTGCAGGGGGGCACTTGAATTGCCTTTCTGAATTGGTAGAAGATACAGGTGGGCGTATTGCTATCGATGCACTTCCAATTGGTGATCCGACATTATCTGCTAAAGAAATCATTGGTAATGAGTCCCAAGAGCGTATGGGCTTAATTCTATCCCCCAATGATACAACACTTCTAGAACGTATTGCTGAAAGAGAACGAGCGCCTTTTTACGTCGTCGGTGAAGTAACTAGTGATATGCGTTTTTCGTTTCATTCTGAAAAGAAAAAAGAGACTCCAATTGATTTGGATTTATCGGCCTTGTTTGGCAGTTCACCACAAACGACGATGACCGACCAAACGGTAGAAATACAATTTAAGGAAATACCCTACCAGAACTCGGATTTACTGTCTTATATCAAAGCAGTTTTGCAGTTAGAAGCAGTGGCATGTAAAGATTGGTTGACGAATAAAGTAGACCGCTGCGTCACAGGACGAGTAGCACAACAACAGTGTGTTGGCGAACTTCAATTACCCTTGAGTAATTGTGGCGTGATGGCTTTAGACTACACGGGAAAAAAAGGAGTGGCCACTTCAATTGGTCACGCTCCCATAAGTGCTCTAATTGATCCCCGAAAAGGAAGTGTCAACGCTATTGCCGAAGCTTTGACCAACTTGGTTTGGGCACCTCTGGAAAATGGTCTTGATAGTGTGTCCTTATCGGCCAACTGGATGTGGCCTTGTAACAATCCTGGCGAAGATGCACGTTTGTATGAAGCTGTGGAATCTTGTTCTGAATTTGCCATAGCCCTAGGCATTAACATTCCAACAGGTAAAGATTCGCTATCAATGAAACAAAAGTATGCAGACGGAGATGTCCTAGCGCCAGGCACAGTAATTATTTCTACCGTTGGAGAATGTTCAGATATCAATACCATCGTAACACCTGTAGCACAATTGGAAGGTGGCGATTTATATTACATTGATTTCTCAGGTGATACCTTTGAATTGGGTGGTTCTTCATTTGCGCAAAGTCGGCAAGCCATTGGAAAAACAACACCAGGGGTGACTGATGCAGAACAATTTAGATCAGCCTTTAATTGCCTGCAAGCCTCCATCAAAGAGGGGATAATCACGGCTGGACATGATATTGGATCGGGCGGCTTGATTACCACACTTCTAGAGATGTGTTTTCCTTCACAAAATGTAGGCATGGCTTTGGATTTATCTGTTCTGGAAGAGGCTGATACGGTTCGATGTTTATTTTCAGAAAAAGTAGCCGTAGTGGTACAGTCTCAGCATGACCTAGTCAATCTTTATGCCAATAAAGGTTTTAGCGTTAGACACATCGGATCGGTTAATAATTCAGCAACTGTGAATATCAATGGGCTGAATATTTCTGTAGCTGAGATGCGCCAGCATTGGATGGAAACCAGTAGTGCTTTAGAACAACAACAAACCGAACCAAAATTGGCTGCAATTCGTTCAAATAATATTGTGAACCAGCCCTTAGCATATAAATTTCCTAAATCATTTGATGGTCGTAAACCAGCCATCAAAACTGAGCGTATTAAAGCAGCTGTACTTCGTGAGAAAGGAAGTAACTCAGAACGGGAAATGGCTTATGTTATGGATATGTGTGGATTTGAGGTCCGTGATGTACATATGTCAGACCTAATATCAGGTCGAGAAACTTTAAGTGACATTCAGTTTTTGGTTGCTGTGGGTGGATTTTCAAATTCAGATGTATTAGGTTCTGCCAAAGGTTGGGCTGGTAGCATTAAATACAATCCAAAAGCCCAAAAGGCTATACAGGATTTCTTTGACCGCCCAAATACCCTTTCACTTGGAGTTTGTAACGGTTGTCAGTTATTTGTTGAGTTGGGATTATTGACACCAACACATGAGGAAAAGCCCAAAATGTTGCATAATTCTTCTATGAAATTTGAGTGCATTTTTTCGGCAGTCACCATTCACCCTTCATCATCAGTTATGCTCAAGGGAATGGAAGGAAGTAAGCTAGGGATTTGGTCAGCTCATGGTGAAGGAAAATTCAATCTACCGCTTCCAAAAAAACAATACGAAATCCCAGCTACCTATCTGTATGATGCTTACCCAGGCAACCCCAACGGCTCAGATTACAATGCGGCAATGTTGTGTAGCGATGATGGACGCCATTTGGTAATGATGCCCCACTTGGAAAGATCTACCTTTCCCTGGAATTGGCCCTTCTATCCAGTAAATCGAAAAGATGAAGTAAGTCCTTGGGTACAAGCATTCTACAATGCATACAATTGGTTGGTTGACAAAAAACAATAAAGTTTTTTGATAAAAGCGTAATTTCTGTAATTTAATGGCATGGAAATTACTAGACTATTTGATTTTTTGAGTTACCAGCGGGAGCATTTTCCACGACCTGATGCACTCAACACTAAGATGAACGGAGCGTGGATCGCTACCTCTTCAGAAGAATTTTATCAACAAGCACAACAGATTAGCGGAGCTTTACTGGCAATGGGCGTCCAACCCGGAGATAAAATCGGAATGATATCAACAAACAACCGAACAGAATGGTGTATCGTAGATATGGGTATTCTTCAGTTGGGAGCAATCAACGTGCCGATTTATCCAACCATAGCAGCTTCAGACTATGAATATATTCTCAACCATTCTGAATCACAATATTGCTTTGTGTCGGACAAAGATGTTTACGACAAATTGGTTTCTGTTCAAAAGAATGTAAAAGGCTTAAAAGGTATTTTTTGTTTTGATGAAATCAAAGGATGCACACACTGGAGCAGTTTACTAGATGAGGGGCAAAAAGCTGACAACCAAGTTGAAGTAGAAAATTTAAAAGCAGCTGTAAAAACAGAAGACTTGGCTACCATCATTTATACATCTGGTACGACAGGAGTTCCAAAAGGAGTGATGCTAACCCACAGCAATATAGTATTCAATAGCATACAATCCTCAAATAGACTACCTATTGACCCTGGGAGTTCAACAGCCTTGAGCTTTTTACCCGTCTGCCATATTTTTGAGCGGGCTATTTTGTATCTATACTATTTCAATGGAGTGCGTATCTATTTTGCAGAATCCTTAGAAACGATCAGTGATAACCTCAAAGAAACGCAGCCAGATATGATGACTGCTGTACCGCGATTACTTGAGAAAGTTTATGACAAAATCTATGCGCGGGGTGCCGAATTGGATGGAATCAAGCAAAAGCTATTTTATTGGGCCGTTGATTTGGGCTTACAATACCAACCCTATGGTAAAAATGGGAGTTGGTATGAGTTTAAACTCAAAATAGCACGCAAACTTATTTTCTCAAAATGGCAAGAGGCCCTGGGTGGTAATTTGAAGCTGATTGCGTCAGGTAGCGCCCCCTTACAACCTCGCTTAGCGCAAGTATTTACTGCGGCTGGAATAACCATCTGTGAAGGCTATGGATTAACAGAAACTTCTCCTGTAATATCAGTAAACGAAATGGCTAATGGTGGTTTTCGTATTGGTACTGTTGGAAAAGTGATGGATGGTGTAGAAGTCAAAATTGCAGATGATGGGGAAATTCTTTGTAAAGGACCTAATGTTATGATGGGTTACTATAAAGACGAGACCAAAACAGCAGAAGTTATGACAGGTGATTATTTTCATACAGGTGATATTGGGGAGCTGGATGCTGACGGCTTTTTGAAAATTACTGATCGAAAAAAAGAAATGTTTAAGACCTCTGGTGGAAAATACATAGCTCCTGCCCTGATTGAAGGTCAGATGAAACAATCCCTCTTTATCGAGCAAATCATGGTCATTGGGGAAGGACAGAAAATGCCTGCCGCCTTGATTCAACCTAATTTCGATTATGTCGCTGAATGGTGCCAAGAACAAAACATTGATTGCAATTTGGATGACTTAAGTGCTGTTTGCCAAAATGCTGAATTGCTTGCAGCTATCCAAGCAGATGTGGATCAACACAATCAGAACTTTGGTCAGTGGGAACAAATCAAAAAATTTGAACTCACACCAGAAGTGTGGTCTATCGATGCAGGGCACTTAACCCCTACAATGAAACTCAAAAGGAAAGCTGTCAATGCCATTTACAAAGAGCTCGTAGACGGAATTTATAGCTAATTCTAAAGGCCCCTATTGCGGGGCTTTTTTCATGGCATTATACTATGCATACATAATTATGCGTGCATTATTATGCATGCATAATTTTATTTCATATATTTGATGCATAATTTTGATATGAAAACAAAAACGTTTGATTATGCCCTTCGAGCCACGTGGGGTGCTGTAAGTAAAATGTACAATCGCACGGCGGCAAAATTTGATTCTACCATGGCCACCGGATTTGCCTTATTAAATATTGATGCAGAAGGAACACCATCGACTGCTTTAGGACCAAAAATGGGAATGGAGGGTACAAGCATCTCTCGCCTACTAAAATCAATGGAAGAAAGAGGTTTGATTGAAAGAAAGCCTGATCCTTCGGATGGTCGGGGTGTATTGATATATCTCACAGCTTTTGGGCGTGAAAAAAGAGAATTTTCAAAACAAACCGTACTTCAGTTTAATGAAGCTATTTCTAAAGAATTAACAACAGAAAAGATTGACCACTTTTATGAAGTGATCGATTGTATTACCAACTATTGTTCCCAATCTCAAGAACAAAACCACCCTTTAAATGTAAACTAATCCTATGGAAACGACACAAATCTCAAAGACAAAAGGAGGAGAATTTATCATCAAGTCCTTTGATGCACAAGAAATATTTACACCCGAAGATTTTTCAGAGGAGCAAATGATGATGAAAGAAGCTGTTCAGGAATTTATTGATCGAGAAGTTATCCCCAACAGAGCACAATTCGAAAAGAAAGACTACGCACTAACACAGCGATTGATGGCAAAAGCAGGTGAGCTTGGATTTTTGAGTGTTGCTGTGCCTGAGGCTTATGGTGGTTTGGGTATGGATTTTGTATCAACCATGCTTGTATGTGACTATATATCAGGTGCTACAGGATCATTTTCAACGGCATTTGGGGCACATACAGGAATCGGCACCCTTCCGATCACACTTTATGGTACGGAAGCACAGAAAAAAACATACATCCCCAAATTGGCCTCAGGGGAGTGGTTTGGAGCTTATTGTTTGACTGAACCAGGAGCTGGATCAGATGCCAACTCAGGACGTACAAAAGCTGTTTTATCCGACGATGGTACCCACTACAAAATTACAGGACAAAAAATGTGGATATCAAATGCTGGATTTGCTGATTTGTTTATTGTTTTCGCTCGTATAGAAGATGATAAAAATATTACAGGGTTCATTGTCCCAAAAGACTTGGAGAACGGAATTACACTAGGTGATGAAGAACACAAATTAGGAATCCACTCCTCTTCAACACGTCAAGTATTTTTTAATGAGACTAAGGTTCCTGTTGAAAACATGCTAGCTGGTCGTGGAGAAGGGTTTAAGATCGCAATGAATGCGTTAAATGTTGGGCGCATCAAGTTAGCAGCTGCCTGTTTAGACGCCCAACGTCGTGCTACTACCATTGGTGTACAGTACGCCAATGAGCGTGTACAATTTAAAACGTCCATTGCCCAATTTGGTGCCATTCAAGACAAATTAGCCCGCATGGCAACGAATACGTATGTGGGAGAGTCCGCAAGTTATAGAGCTGCGCATGATATTCAAGCACGAATTGAATCTTTACAAGAGGCGGGTAAAAGTCACCAAGAAGCGGAATTAAGAGGCGTTGAAGAATTTGCTATTGAATGTTCCTTATTGAAAGTAGCACTTTCGGAGGATGTTCAGCAATGTGCCGATGAAGGATTGCAGATTTTTGGTGGTATGGGCTTTTCGGCAGATGCTCCTATGGAAGCAGCATGGCGTGATGCGCGAATTGGCCGAATTTATGAAGGTACCAACGAAATCAATAGAATGTTATCAGTGGGGATGCTTCTGAAAAAAGCGATGAAAGGTCAACTTGATTTGATGGGACCAGTCATGTCAATTGGATCACAATTAGCCAATCCTGAAAATATACCTGCTCCTTCCCACACTGGACCGATGGCAGATGAACTAAATATGGTTCAAAACTTAAAAAATATCTTCTTGTTAGTGGCTGGCGCCGCAGTTCAGAAATATGCCACCGAATTAGATAAAAATCAAGAACTATTGATGGCTTTGTCTGATATTTTAATTGAGACTTACATGGCAGAATCATCCATTCTAAGAACGGTGAAAAATATTGAGCGCGAGGGTGAAACAGCCCAACAGCATCAAATAGCAATGAGTCAAGTTTACCTCTATGAGGCAGTAGAGCTTTGCGTTAGAAAAGCCCGTGAGGCCATTGTATCAATGTCAACAGGTAAAACACAACAACAAATGTTGCATGCGATTGCTCATTTAACAAATGCACAGCCGCTTCCCAATGTCATACAACTGAAACGTACGATTGCTTCTGAGATAATTGACAAAAGCTCTTATTGCTTTTAATTGGTTTATGTATTGCCAAAAAACCCGGCTCTTTGTCCGGGTTTTTTTATTTTAGTACAAAACTCAGATTTAAAGATATTGCATACAAATAGTAATACTTAAAATGCGATACATCAATAAAATGAATATGAAAACATTTACATTCACCTCCTTTCTCCTAGCTTGCACCTTTGGTTGGAGCCAATCTAAGCAAGATATTTATGATATTATTGCAAGTGTATCGGCAGATCGAATAGCATCAGATATAGAAATGCTAGCTTCTTTCGGTACCCGGCATACACTCAGTGATACCCTGTCACAAAAGAGAGGGATTGGAGCTGCTCGTCGTTGGATCAAAAAAGAATTTGAAGCTATATCCGTTAACTGTAATAATTGTCTCGAGGTAGGCTATCAAAAAAACTATCACGTACCTGAAGACGGCGATCGAATTGTTAAACCCGTATGGATAAATAATGTCGTGGCTATCCAACGGGGAACAAAATATCCAAATCGGTATATTATCATGAGCGGTGATATCGATTCTCGAATCTCGGACCCTAAGAATTATACAGATGACTCACCAGGAGCAAACGATAATGCATCTGGGATGGCTGGAACCATTGAAGCAGCAAGAGTATTATCCCAATATAAATTTGAAAATAGCATTGTTTATTTGGGCTTAGCCGGTGAAGAACAAGGTCTTTTTGGGGGGAAAGGGATGGCTCAAAAAGCAAAAGAAGAAAATTGGGAGATTATCGGTATACTAAATAACGACATGATTGGAAATATTGAAGGTGTCGATGGGGTCATAGACAACCGCAGTTTTAGAATATTTTCAGAACCTGTCCCAGTAACAGAAACTGAAAAAGAGCGGCGTGCAAGACGTTTCTACGGCGGAGAGGTGGATGGTATATCAAGGCAATTGGCGCGCTATGTTTATGCGGCTACAAAAACGTATATGCCTGAAATGAATCCTTTGTTAATTTATCGATTGGACCGTTTTGGGCGTGGGGGGCACCACCGCCCTTTCAATGATTATGGTTATGCTGGGATACGCATAATGGAGGCCCATGAAAATTATAACAGACAACATCAAGACATACGCCTAGAAAATGGAATAGCCTACGGAGATGTTCTTGAGGGGGTCAATTTTGAGTATGCCAAAAAATTGACAGCTGTCAATGCGATTGTACTGGCCCAATTAGCATGGGCACCGCCAGCAGTCTCTAAATTAAGTATCGGCGGGGTCGTTCAGCCAGCGGCAAAATTTAAATGGGAAAAAGTAAGAGGAGACATTGCAGGATACAAGATTCACTGGCGCGATACTTCTCATCCGCATTGGCAGTTTAGTCGTTTTGTGGGTGATGTTGATTCCTATACACTCGATGGTATTGTCATAGACAATTTTTTGTTCGGAATCAGTACGGTGGGTAAAAATGGGTTTGAAAGTGAAGTCGTATTCCCTAACGCAGTGTTTAGAGATTAGTAGTAGTTATCAATTTGGAGACGTTTATACAAACCGCGATTGTTTCTTCGATATATACTAAAATCAAATATTACTGATAACTCGAACATACTAGGAGAGAATACTGTACCAGTCTTACGAATGGGGAAATTATAATGAACTCCAAAGTCGAAATTCTCCAATGCCAAGCCTATCGTTAATCCCACGTTATTCAAGGCTGCTTGTTGGGCAATTTGTTGTTGCTGAGAATTATCTGAAAAACTGATAAAAGATGCCTGTTCAACAAATCCTAATGAAAACTCACCTAATTGAAAATCTTGAGAAAAACTCATGAAATACGCATCGCCAAATTTAGTAACTGACGCATAGGTATATAAGTAAGAAAACCTTGGTAAATAACGAAATTCATAGGGGTTTATATTGAATTCATATCCACCCTGAAGGGATATTTGGATGGGTTTTTCGTAGGGTATTTCTCGATTAAAGGAAGTGTTAGGGCGATTTAAGTGTTTTAGACTAAGTCCGACCAAATAATCCTCTGAATGTAAAATAAAGGAAGCTCCCATGTCAAAATATGAGGTATTGGCTATAATTTGAGCTAAAGGATCGATTGATTCTGTATTGATAAACCCAGTTGCGGTATCTAACTGGTCTTCAAAAACAAGATTTTCAATATTGATACTGGTTCCACCAAAACCTACATACAAGGATGGGAGTAAAAAGGTTTCGTTACCCAATTGTATGGTATATACATAAGCTAATTTAGCCATATTCAGGGTCAAATTAGTTGTGGGCATTTTAAAGGAATTCAGATCCAGTCCAATGGTAAAATTTAGATCTGGAAAAGCCATGGAACCAAATAGATATTTATTATCCATGGTAGTGGCGTTGTTGACTTTTAGAGAATTGTAGAGCACTCCTACTCTATTCAACTCATTCATACCAAAATAACTCGTATTTATTTTTTGAGTATACTTGGTTTGATTGACAACATATTCATCTTGAGCAAAAGTTGATCCAACTGTTGCCAAGAAAACTATCAAAAGTAATTTAATCTGTTTTCTCATTATCTCAAGATGATAAAGGTTCCACTTCTTTCTATTTCTTTCTCACCAAACAATGTAATTCCTCTTACAGTATAAATGTAGTAGGGAGAATTACCGGAGTTGGATCCATCCCATCCGTTCAGCTCGAGAGGCACGGTATAGTTTTCTGGTTCGATTGGTATTCCATCACCAGGCGTTATTTCATAATAAACTTTATTACCTCTGTTGTCATAGATGGTAAATTCAACAAGACTGAATCCACTGAACAATGGTTTGAAATTGTCATTGACCAAATCTCCGTTAGGTGAGAATACGTTTGGCACAAGAATGTTATATCCTTTTCCGACTACAATTGGCTTCGTAATTTCTTCGGAACAACCTATATCATTGTAGATTCTTAGGGTTGTAAAGTAAGTTCCCGAAATTCCAAATTCATGGCGAGTTGGTGAGACGGACTCTGATCTGACGTAGACAAATTCAGAAGGTGTATTATCACCCCATACCCACTCTGATACGCTAAACGGATCGGTTGATGTATTTTCAAAAGTGACCTGTTCTCTTGCCAGTACACTGCCGGAAGCTTCAAAGTTTACAGAAGTGTATTCGAAGTTTGGATCACCCACACCAAGTATGATATCTGAAGTGATAGAACACCCTTCTTCATTTACTATTCTTAACTCAGCATCGGGAACAGGTTGCGGAATCAATAACGTAAATGTTCGATCACTAATACGGTTTACTTCTGTATCAACAAGAATATTATTGTAATAGAAGGTCAGATCACCCTGGAGGTTATCAAAGACGTCAACAACTATTCTTCCTGGCAACTGCTTACAAAGGTCTTCGTCAACATATGGGCCATCGATAATGTAGAGGTCTTTGTTAAGCGGTACTACAATATTTTGCTCAAAGATCGTTTCTTCCACGTT
>WTJI01000054.1 GCA_011524905.1 Flavobacteriales bacterium | reverse complement strand
ATTAAATTACGAGGAACAGATATACAATTGGTTTGATTTACATTTAAAAGGTGAAAAAAATAACTTTAGAAAAGAAACGCCAAGAGTACAATACTTCACCATGGGAAAAAATGTTTGGCAAGCATCAAATACATGGCCACCCGAAAACTCCAAACTAAAAACTTTTTATCTAAGTAGCGAAGGAAATGCTAATTCACGTTTTGGAGATGGAACGCTTACAGAAACGGAAAATTCAATTGTAAATAATTCAGATTCGTTTTACTACGATCCTATGCATCCTGTAAATTCCTATGGAGGTGGGGTTTGTTGTACAGGAAATGCCGTTCAAGGCGGAGCGTTTGATCAACGTGAGATGGAAGAAAGAGAAGACATATTGGTATATACCTCTGCACCCTTAAAAGAGGGTATTGAGGTTAGCGGATTTATTGAAAGTGTTCTTTACCTGTCTTCAGATGTTAAGGATACAGACTTGACCATAAAACTCATTGACGTGCTTCCTGATGGAACTGCCTATAATCTAGATGAAACAATTCAAAGAATTAGATATCGTGAGGGATATGACAAAGAAGTATTTATGACGCAAGGAGAAGTGTACAAAATTGAGTTAACGCCCATGTCAACCAGTAATTATTTCAAAAAAGGGCATCGGATACGCATAGAGGTTTCAAGTAGTAACTTTCCTAGATTCTCGAGAAACCTAAATACAGGTGGAAATAACTTTGATGAAACGAAAGGCATTGTTGCTCAAAATCGGATTCATCATTCCAAAGAATATCCTTCTCATATCAAACTTCCCATTGTTTCTCAATAGCCTCATTCTAATCTGACAAAAATCAAAGCGGCTAGCTCCTTTTCAATTTCCAAAAAAGCAGCTGGGTTTGACCTTTCAGGGGAAATTTAATAATGACTTTAGACCATTAAAGAATGATCTTAAAGTTCAAAGCCAGCCCTATACGTTCTAGTTACAAACTGATTGGCATCTTCAAAATTGGTGATTTTCATATTCTCACCATCCCATAGTAATTTTTTGCGCCCGTAAAATTCCATCTTGCCTTGTTCATTTTTCTTACGTAACATATAACTTCTAATCGCAAGATTCCCCATAAGCACTGTCTCAGTCATTGGACCAGCATAGTCAAAAGAGGAAGTCAATTCCAAGTGTTCTTTGCTCCCAAAACCAGCTTTACAAGCATCCACCCATTTACGCTGGTGTCCATATTCTGGTTCGGTCATCTCTTCAACTTCCGGTCCAAATTCTGTAGAACCGTCATATCTGTATAATTTAGGCATCAAAGGAGAGCTATCATTAATATTGGTTGATATGATGCCTTTTTCGCCAATAATTAATACACCATTCGCGCTATTTCTGCCGCCAATATCAGCATTTGCTGGTATTATATCAGGGTGAGATGGTCTGATACCGCCATCACTCCAAGTCATTTTGATGGGTGATTTTGTTTTATTTGTTGCGTCAAATTGTAAAGTGATGAATGACGAAGCTGGACAGCCTTCGGGGTAATAATCAGGCGTCCACATTTGAGAGAAAATAGTACCAACGCTACACTCAGCTGATTTTGGATATTTAAGACCGAGGGTTCTAAATGGAATATCAATCAAATGACATCCTACATCGCCAAGTGCACCCGTACCATAATCCCACCAGCCTCTCCAATTAAAAGGGTGCATATTGGGGGTGTAGGGTTTTTTATCCGCTGGACCGAGCCATAAATCCCAGTTGAGTGCTTCGGGTTTTTGGTTTGGATCGGGTTGGGGCATCATAATCCCTTGGGGCCATACTGGGCGATTGGTCCAAACATTTACTTCCGAAATCGCACCGAGTTCATTTGAATCTATCCAATGGTGAACCATATTCAAAAGTGGATTCGACCCCCCTTGATTCCCCATTTGTGATACAATTTTTTTGTCACGGGCCATTTCGGTGAGTAGTCGAGCTTCCCTAATATTATGGGTCATGGGCTTTTGCACATAAACGTGTTTTCCCCTTTTCATTGCAAACGAAGCCGCTGGACCATGAACGTGATCTGGTGTAGATATAGTAACAGCATCAATATCTTTTTCTTTGTCCAACATAATGCGATAATCTGCATATAAATTGGCCTTGGGAAACATTTTTACAGTAGCAGCTGCGCTCCCTGAAAAATCAACATCACACAAAGCCACCACGCGTTCTCTACCCTGAACAGAAGCATTATTGATATCGCTGGCACCTTTCCCTCCAGCACCTATGGCAGCAATATTCAGTTGATCACTTGGAGATATATAGCCTTTTCCACCCAAGACATGCCTGGGGACTATGAATAGTGATGAAGCCATTACTATTTTCTTATTAAAATCGCGTCTAGTTTGTTTTTTATTTTTTCCCATGGATATATGAATTTTAGAATATCAGTATCTGATAAGAATTCCTACCCTGAATATATTAAATAAAGTCAGATGAAAGTGAATGGAAATGTTTAAATCTTATCAGGTAACAATAAAAAAGCCTCCATTCAATTGGAGGCTTTCTGGTTTCATGTTACTTCAGTGCTATTTGGTCACATTAGTTCAATAGATTCGCATTGTAGTATAAGTCCTCTCTAACAATTTTTCCAGTCTCATTAAACCACATTTGACTATGGACAGGCATATTTACAATTTTACCAGTAGCATTATTTTTTAAAGTAAACTTACTCCAAGACATAACGACACCACCATTACCCTCATAATCCAAATAATCTGGATATCCTACTTCATCAATACTTAAAATTTTAAACTTACTGAATACATTGGCTGCATTGGCCTTGTGATCTTCCAGGCTGTTGTATGCTTTGTCGATCAAATTACTATCATATATTCGGGCATAGGTTGTAAAATCTTTAAAAGTACCCTCCAAGTCACCTTTTTCAAGATGGAAATAAACCTTCCTAACCGTTCTGATGTTTTCGTGGTCCTTAAAAATTGTACCATTGGTAATCGTTTGATTCGAAAGGCTCCATTTTTTCCAAGCAGCTTTATTGTCTGCATAGAGCATTCTTCTAATTTTTTTACCACTTTTATCAAATATATATGTAGCGTTCAAAGGTGTTTTTATTTTAAATCCATTGTTCTTATCCCATGCAGTAAACATTTTATATGTCATGACATATATACCAGAATCCTTGAATTGTAGAGCATCAGAATAGGCACTTCCTCTGTCTTTGATCGAAATATGTTCAAAATTATCTTTCATATAATTTACACGCCCCGCTAAATCATCAAAATTCATTGGTTTTTTATTGGGATCATTTGACATACTATCCCACATCATAAAATCATCTGAAACTAAAGATTGTAAAGTCTCTACATCACCAGACACGTATGCATCGTGGAAGGCATCAACAATATCGATTGTTGGGTGTTTGTCATAAATTTTTCCGCTAACATTTTTCTGAGCCCAAACAAATAAGGGCAAGCACAACAGTGCCAAAAAAAGATTCTTCATATAATTGTGTTTATGGTTAATAAGTCTAATTTACGTATTATCAAATAAAAATAAAATTCAAAGCATTGGTATGAAAGAATTTTGGAACAGTAGATATGGGGATTCCGTCTATGCCTATGGCAAAACCCCCAATGTTTTTTTTAAAAAACAAATAGAGCGTCTTAAACCTGGTAAGATTCTGATGGCCGCAGAAGGAGAAGGACGCAATGCAGTCTATGCCGCTCAACTAGGATGGGATGTCTATGCTTATGATTTTAGTGAAGCGGCTTTTACCAAAGCGATGGCTTTAGCAGAAGAGAAACTGGTGTCGATTGACTATCAGATTTGTTCTTTGGCTGATTTAGATTTTCCTTTAGCCCATTTTGACGCTATCGGATTGATTTATGTTCATTTTCCAGATAGCATGCGCACCCAAAATCACAGGCAACTTACTGCTTTTCTCAAACCGGGAGGGCAGGTTATTTTAGAAGGGTTTAGTACCCAGCACCCACAATATCAAAAGCTAAACCCAAGTGTAGGGGGGCCAAAAATGCCCGAACAACTCTACAGTGTAGAAAAAATTCAAAATGACTTTGTTGGATTTAAATTTCCCATTTTAGAAGAAGTAGAAATAGAGCTTAACGAAGGCCTGTACCACCAAGGTCGCACTAAGGTCATTCGGATGTACGGTCAGAAAAAAAGTTAAAAATGAAAGAAAGTCTCATACAATTAAGACCAGCCCAAGCCGCTGACCTCCCTACCCTATTGGAATTTGAACAGGCCTTGATTGCCTTCGAACAGCCCTATGCGCCCAATCTGAGAAAAGATCATTTTCACTACTATGACCTAGGAGCATATATCGCCGATCCCGACATTAAAGTTGTTGTGGCAGAAATAGATGCCGAATTGGTGGGGTCGGGCTATGCTTTGATACGTGATAACCCCCACTATAAAGTTCCAGAAAAGTATATCTATTTGGGATTTATGTATGTGGTGCCAGAGTGGCGGGGAAAAGGTATTAATGGTAAGATATTAGACTATTT
>WTJI01000063.1 GCA_011524905.1 Flavobacteriales bacterium | reverse complement strand
ATACAATAATTTTTAAAAAAAAGGCTATTTTGAAGCGTTCATTGCTTCAAAAATTGCACGCAAGTCGGTAGAATTATTGGTTTTCAGCTTATTGTCTTTTAAAATTTCCTTCAAACGTCCACCTTTTGTTTGAAAGACTTTTTTCAATGCTGTCTTTGACTTTTTTAAGGGAAGAGGTGTTTCATCACCTATCTGATAAAAGTAGTGTTCCTCATCTACAAACCGGGCAGGAAAAGATCGTTCAAGCCCTGTTCTTGCTTCAACGGCATCCATAAATACTTTCTTGCGCTGTAAGTATAATTTATAGGTGTCCCCGTCAGACAACACAACCAAATAGCCCACTTGGGGAAATGCATCTTCTTTTGGGCGATAGGAAACTAAACGATAGTGCTCTCCGTTGATATTAGCTTCTACCTTTGCGCTTTTTAACAAGATTTCTTCGGTGTCTTTTTGATCGGTTGTTTTCCCAATCTCCAACTCATCATTATAAGCATTGTAGCGTAACAAAACGTTACCTTTTAGTTTTTCTCCAAAATAAGTCACCTCACTGGGCAAAAAACGGGATTCGAAATAATAAGTTCCTTTGATGTTTTTGGGGGGCGCCGAACGTTTGGATTTTCTATTTCTTAAATCCGAAAAAGCGTCAAATAGACGACTGTCTGAGGTTCGTGGGGTGTTGTCAATGGCACCTTCAAAGGGTTGTGCAAAAAGGATCTGGCTCCCAATAAAAAATAACAACAGGCTGTAATATTTCATTATTAAATTTTTGCCAAATCTACTTAAAATACGCAACACACAGAAGTAATCAAGCAATCTACTAACAATTAATTGCTAGTAATTTTAGGTTCAGCGTTCATCTTTGTTAACTGATTACATGAAAGGTCCGCAGGATATCGATAGCGTGACAGGTAAAATCATATAAATGGTATAATTAAGTCTCGGCTACAACCTGGAGGGTTTGGGTTGTATAGCCTACAAAGCTGACTTCTAAGTTAGCCCCCTGGCTAACATCAATGGCAAAGTTTCCATCAAATCAGTTGTGACAACAATGGTAGTGCCTTGCTCAAGAATAGTAGCACCAGGCAGGGGGACGCCCTATTCATCGGTGACCACACCACTAATACTTTGGGTTTGGGCCAAGCCCACGACCATCGCGCATAGCCATAGCAGGCATGCGATCATACGTATGTACTGTTTCATAAATAGGTTAATTAAAAAGATTTGTTCGTCTGCTAATGTCATGAATGCTGTCAAAGTGGACAAAACAAAAGCGAGTTTTTTTCGCCTAATCCCCCAGGAAATGCTCATTTTCCCAAAAAATTGTTAAAAATGGCTTACTATATTGATTTGCCTAAATTTTGTGTGTTCCCATTCCCAAAAAATCAGCAATAATTATTTTGAATCCTGTTAAAATGAATGCTAAGAAGTAGCATCTCTGGCGAGTTTAAAAATTTATAAAAAGAAATATCAAAAAAACAAGAACAGGTGTTTGAAAACCACAAAAAAACACCTACATTTGCACGCCCATAAAACTATGGGAAAACAATTTTTGATAAGAATATATGCCAACTATTGCACAATTAGTACGAAAAGGAAGAGCTACGATTACCAAGAAGAGTAAATCGGCTGCTTTGGATTCGTGTCCTCAACGACGTGGCGTATGTACACGAGTATATACGACAACGCCGAAAAAGCCGAACTCGGCCATGCGAAAAGTCGCGCGAGTTCGTTTGACCAATGGTAAAGAGGTCAATGCTTACATTCCGGGAGAAGGACACAACCTCCAAGAGCACTCGATAGTATTGGTTCGTGGCGGAAGAGTTAAAGATCTACCCGGAGTCCGATACCATATCGTCCGAGGCGCATTAGATACCGCTGGGGTAGAAGGTCGTTTACAACGTCGTTCCAAATACGGAGCCAAAAGACCCAAAAAATAAGGAATAGACTTTTAAAGACATTCACCCATGAGAAAAAGACAAGCCAAAAAGCGACAGATTCTTCCCGATCCTAAATTCAACGACACTTTGGTAACCCGATTTGTCAATATGTTGATGTGGGATGGAAAAAAATCCGTTGCCTTTGATATTTTTTACAACGCCATCGACATTATCGAAGAGCGTAAGACTGACGAAGAAAAAACTGGATTAGAAATCTGGAAAGAGGCACTTTCCAACGTTATGCCGCATGTTGAGGTACGTAGTCGCCGAGTAGGAGGAGCGACCTTCCAGATACCGATGCAGATTCGTCCCGACCGGAAAGTATCCCTCGCCATGAAATGGTTGATTGGATTTTCACGCAAACGCAATGAAAAGTCCATGGCGCTGCGACTGGCCCAAGAATGCCTAGCTGCTGCCAAAGAAGAAGGTGCGGCCGTCAAGAAAAGGGTTGATACCCACAAAATGGCGGAAGCCAACAAGGCCTTCTCACATTTTAGATTTTAATACGGAATTCATTAACTATTATCTCTTTTAGAGCGTCATGGCCAGAGACTTAAAATATACTAGAAACATTGGAATCGCCGCCCACATTGATGCGGGGAAAACCACAACAACAGAACGTATCCTCTTCTATACAGGGGTAAGCCATAAAATAGGTGAAGTTCACGACGGTGCTGCCACCATGGACTGGATGGAGCAAGAACAAGAGCGTGGTATTACTATCACCTCGGCTGCCACTACTTGTACATGGAACTTCCCAACAGAACAGGGTAAGCCTACTGCAGATGCCAAAGGCTATCACTTTAATATTATCGACACACCCGGTCACGTTGACTTTACCGTGGAAGTAAACCGATCACTTCGCGTTCTCGATGGATTGGTTTTTTTGTTTTCAGCGGTCGATGGTGTTGAACCACAGTCAGAAACCAACTGGCGTCTAGCAGACAACTACAAAGTTCCACGAATCGGTTTCGTGAATAAGATGGACCGTCAAGGGTCTAATTTCTTGGGTGTTTGCCAGCAAGTACGCGATATGCTTAAATCCAATGCAGTACCCATTGTATTAAATATTGGTGATGAAGAAGACTTCCGAGGTATCGTTGACTTAGTAAAAAACCGAGCTATTGTATGGCATGATGAGAACTTTGGTTCTACCTTCGATGTGATTGATATTCCAGATGACCTCAAAGAAGAAGCCGAAACATTGCGTGGACAGTTGATCGAAGCCGTCGCAGAATACGACGAGAATTTACTCGAAAAATATTTCGAAGATCCTGAATCCATTTCAGAAGACGAGGTACACAATGCGCTTCGTGCAGCTACACAAGATATGAGCATCATCCCAATGATTTGCGGATCCTCTTTTAAAAACAAAGGTGTTCAGTTTTTATTGGATGCTGTTTGTCGCTACTTACCTTCTCCAGAAGATAAAGATGCGATTGTAGGTACTGACCCTAAAACAGATGAAGAAATTGCGCGTAAGCCCACAGTAAATGAACCTTTTTCAGCTTTGGCGTTTAAAATAGCTACTGACCCCTACGTTGGGCGTTTAGCTTTCTTTAGAGCTTATTCGGGTCGTTTGGATGCTGGATCTTATGTGCTGAACAACCGTTCGGGGAATAAAGAGCGTATATCTCGTATTTACCAAATGCACTCCAACAAACAGAACGCTATCGAGTACATCGAAGCGGGAGATATTGGTGCAGCCGTCGGTTTTAAAGATATCAAAACAGGAGACACCCTCTCAGCCGAAAAATCGCCGATTATTTTGGAAAGTATGGACTTCCCAGATCCCGTAATCGGTATTGCCGTTGAGCCCAAAACAAAAGCAGATGTCGACAAATTGGGAATGGCTTTAGCTAAGTTGGCTGAAGAAGATCCTACCTTCCAAGTAAAAACCGATGAGGCTTCAGGCCAAACGGTCATCTCGGGAATGGGTGAGCTACACTTGGATATTATCGTTGATCGTTTGAAACGAGAATTCAAAGTTGAAGTCAGCCAAGGGCAGCCGCAAGTTGAATACAAAGAAGCCCTCACAGCTTCAGCAGACCACCGTGAAGTATACAAAAAACAAACAGGGGGTCGTGGTAAATTTGCTGATATTGTCTTTACCATCGAGCCTGGAGAAGAAGGGAAAGCTGGTCTTGAGTTCGTCAACGAAATCAAGGGGGGTAATATTCCAAAAGAATACATCCCTTCTGTAGAAAAAGGTTTTAAAGAATCCATGAAAAATGGACCGCTGGCAGGATTTGAAGTCGATGCCATGAAAGTCACGCTTAAAGACGGATCTTTTCACCCTGTGGATTCAGATTCGTTGTCATTTGAATTGGCAGCTAAACTTGGATTTAAAGAGTCGGCCAAAGCAGCACGAGCAGTTATCATGGAACCAATTATGAAATTAGAAGTTTTGACCCCTGAAGAAAACATGGGAGATATTGTAGGAGACTTGAACCGCCGCCGTGGCCAAGTCAATTCAATGGATGACCGTGCAGGTTCTAAGGTGGTTAAAGCCGAGGTACCACTGTCAGAAATGTTTGGTTATGTGACTTCTCTCCGTACGTTATCTTCGGGGCGAGCTACTTCAACCATGGAGTTTTCGCACTATGCCGAAACCCCTTCTAATATTTCAGATAATGTAATTGCAGAAATTCAAGGTAAAAACGCTTAATACGCATCCTTATGAGTCAAAAAATTAGAATCAAACT